>PBLV01000059.1 GCA_002721895.1 Verrucomicrobiales bacterium | reverse complement strand
GTTGGCGCGGAAATCATTGGCGAGCAAACTGCCGCGCCAGTGTTCGGGCATGTGATCGCCGGTGACAAATTCCGCGGCGGTGTTTTTGGGCTTGCCGGGGATCAACCCACGCAACACACGATGCGCTCCCACTGCGGTGGGGAATGCCGCGCCGGGGAAAACATAATGCGGACCGGAACCGCCGGCGCCGTCGGTGCCGAAGGATTGCCCCCAGCGATCGAACGCAAAGCCCCACGGGTTGACCATGCCCACGGCGTACGCATCGAGCCGTTCCTCGTCGGGCCGGAACCGCCAGATTCCGCTGCCGTTCATGCGGCGCGGTCCATGCACGGTGTCGACAAAGGTGTTAATGTAAATCGACTGCGTGAAATGCAAATCGCCCCACGGCGCCCAGCGCAGGCCGTGGATCATGTGGTGCACGTCGGCGTTGCCGAAGCCGGAGAAAATGACGCGCCGCGACTCGGACTTGTCATCGCCATCCGCATCGGCGAGGAAAATAAACTCCGTCGTGCTGCAAACATACGCGCCGCCTTTCACCGGCATCACCGAATGCGGCACGGTCAGCCCCTCGGCAAACACCGTGTGCTTGTCCGCGACGCCGTCCTGATTGGTATCCTCCAAAATGACGATGCGATCGTTGGGCTCGTTGCCCGGTTTGATGTGCGGATAAGTGGTGGAGGTGGCCACCCAAGCGCGCCCGCGTGAATCCCAGTTGAGGTTGATCGGGTTTTGGATCATCGGATTGGCGGCAAAGAGATTCAGTTTGAAGCCCTTGGGCACGGTGATCGCCTTAAGCTCGGCGACCGGATCGGGTGCGGGAATGTTTTTCGGCACCTCGTGATCCGGATAATTGCGCGGCGCCCGCCATGGCTCGGGCACGCGCAGCTCGTAGCGCTGCGGCCGCGGCGCGCGCGTCTTGGCGATGATCTCCTCCTTGCTGGCGACGAGTTCGTCGAAGTCCTTCATCTCCTTCGCCAAATGCCCCATCTCGTGCCGGCGAAAGAGGAAAATGTACGCCTCATTGATGGGCCGCAGTTTGTGGCGATACAGCGCATTCTTTTCCACGATCAACTGCCGCAAGCGCTCGGCCTGTTGAACATCTGGCCCGGCGGTCAACGCGGCATTTTTTTGGTCAACCGATGCAAGCCGCTGCCCGTCGTGCCACAATTCAACACCGTCAACCATGCTAAACGCCGCGAACGGTGAACCCACGGCGGGCAGCCGGTCCAACGTCAGGTCGAATCGCAAACCCTGCTTGGTGCGCACCGAAGCGCCGAAATGGATCGCTTCCGCCTCGATGGTCAGTTGTCCCGCTTCGCCGCCCACCTGAAAGTCCAGTGGCTTGGTCATGCCCAGCCCGCGAGCCAGCCGCTCGGAGAGTTGCTCGTACCCCTTCGGCGAAAGGCGCAGCGCATCCTGATAATCGTAAGGGCTCAGCTCCCCGCGTTCATCGGCAAACAGATTGATGCCCAGATGCTTGCGCTGCGCAGCCAGTTGCATGATGAAATCCGCCGCCTGTTGGAGGCGTTTATTGCGCGGCGCCGCATTCGGCAGCGTACGCGCCCATTGCTTTTGCGGAATCGGCGTGAGCAAAATCAACCGTGCACCCTTCGCCTCGAGCTGCTGAATCAGCTTCGTGTAGCCGGCCTGAAAATCTTTCATCTTCGCCTCCGTATCAGCAAAGGCCGCCTCGGCGCCGTAGCCGACAATCAAGGTGGTGGGCTTGGCCTCGTCGATGTGCTTCATCATCTTGGTGAGCCCAAATCCCGCTTCCGCGCCGGGCGGCTTCCACGAACGTGTGTTGCGCGCCGAGCCGAACTCGCCGCGAGCCGTGCCGAACACATCATCCGCCGGCCAGCCGACATTGCGAAACGTGAGGTCATGCCGCGGCCAATGCGCCGTCACCGCGGCTTCAAAATAGCCGTGATCCTCCATGCCATGAATCAGGCTGCCGCCCAGCAGCACGACGCGATTCCCGATAACCTCCGGCGTGTACGTGGCGGCGTTGGCGGTCGACTCATCGAAGGCCCAGTGCGCCGCCAACCCGTTCGGCACCGCCTTGGGATCGGCCGTTGCCAGCTTGGCCACCTCGGCTGGGGTCAGGCCGCGGTTGTAAACGCGAAGATCATCGATCGCACCCTGAAAGCGTTCGCCCTTGCCTTGGAACGATCCGACGAACGCCGACGCGTTGTTGCCGCTGCTGAGAGCCCCGCGCCGGGGCTGACTGCCGATCCGTTTGCCGTCAACAAACAACGCCAAGGCCGTCCCGTCAAACGTGGCCGCCAGATGATGCCACTTGCCGTCGCCCAAAATGTTCCGGTCAAATGGCGCGCCGAACTCCACATAACGGCCGTTGATCACGAAGCCGCACCACACACCCCAAAACGGTCCCTCCTGCCCGATCGCCAGCAGCCGGCGCGCACCGTCTTCCTTGCGATAAATGCATTGCCAGCCGTTCGCGAGCCTGTCCGGCTTAATCCACGCCGCGATGGTCGTGCCCTTGGCGGACCGCAGCCCGTCGTAATCCACAGCGGAAATCACCGCGCCTCCCAAGTGCACCGCCTTGCCAATGCGCCCCGGCACAAAGCGCGGCTTGCCGTTCACCGCCGTCGGCCGTGCCACCTTGCCCAGTTTCACCTGGCGAGTCGGCACCTTGAAACTCGCTGGCTCACTCCAGTCACTGGCTTTGCCATCTTCATCCCACACGCGCACCTTCCACCAAACCGCCTGTCCCGGCTGCAACGCCCGCCCGCGACAAAGAATATTCGTTTGCCGCTCCGACCGCCGCACGCCGCTGTCCCAAACGTCCCCCACACCCGCCGCCAACTTCGGCGCCGCGCTCGCCACCAAAATCCGGTAAGCCACCTGCCCCTTGCCCTTCCAGGAGAATGCGAATTCATTCAACGCCAACCCCAGCCGGTTGGGCACTTCACTGGACGACAAACGGTCCGGCGCCGCGTGCAGAGTCGGCAACAGAAACGGGATCAAACATAGAATGCGAATTAATGTTTTCATTTTGGATAGGTTGCCAAAGCGTACGCCCGCATCAAGGTCAGTCAAACGCAAATGGCTGCAGGCTTGTGCCTCTCTATAAAGTTACCAGATTTGTGCCATGGCCATTTTTTCCAAGGCCAAATGATAGGTGGTTAAACATTACCACCTTGAGATTGGCGTCAATGGGGATAGGCAAATTGGAGAGATCGCTAGGGACGGTGAAAAACTGGGCGGGGTTAGGTTGCCCTGCGGGACTTTTGGAACTGTCCGCCTGTTTCTCAGCACTGAAATATAGTGCTATTCTCGGGCGTCCCCATTGGGGGCTTTTCTTCGTCTGGAACGCTTTAGTTCCGGCTGAGGTTTTTGGCTTTGTCGAGGAGCTTGATGTAGTCGCCAAGGATTGAAAGGGTCTCGTGCATGCTGGCGTCGAGGATGGCGGCGGTCTCGGGGTTGACGAGGGACTCAGGTTGCTCGGGGGTGTTTGGATTGGACTTGGGGCCTTCCTCCTTCTTTTTTGGGTCCAGCTTTTTGACTTGGGTGTCGGTTCGAGCATTGTTGAGAGTAACCTCAAATACGGTTTCTTTCCGGGGCGCTCGGGCTTCTCGTTCCTTTTTACGGGCTTCGTTTCGGGCCTTATTGTCTTCCCGCTCCTGACGGCGCTCCGCCTCGTTGAGGGACAGGCTCTTGTCAGCGATACGTTTTTGAGTTCGCTGGATGTCGTTCTGAATGTACTTGAAATCGGTGTCCTTCTTGATCCGTTGAGCTGAGGTTATGGCCAATGCATCGATGTGGGCCTTGGCTTGTTTGAGCAGCTTGTAGTCGGCGGCGGGAATGGGTTTGACCTTCAGGGAGCGGGAGAGATGGGCCTCGCCAATTTCCAAGTGGTCGTACACGGAAGGCAGGATGATGTCCGAAATGACGCCGTCACGCTGGGTGCTGGTGCCGTTGATGCGGTAAAAGGTGGAGACGGTGAACTTCAGCGTGCCCAGGTCGGGGCCGTTGCCAAACACGTTTCGGTTGATCGGAACGAGTTGCTGAACGGTGCCCTTGCCGTGGGTGGTCTTGCCGCCCACAATGAGGGCCCGGTCGTAGTCCTGCAGAGCGGCGGCGACAATCTCTGAAGCGGAGGCGCTGACGTGGCTGACGGCGACAATCAGCGGCCCGTCGTAGGCAATGCCCTTGTCGGGGTCGGGAAAGACGCGGGTGCGGCCGTTGATGGAGCGAACCTGCACGACAGGGCCTTCGGTGATGAACAAGCCGGCCATTTGGATGGCCTCGGGCAGGATGCCACCGCCGTTGCGGCGGAGGTCCAAAACGAGGCCGTCGATGCCCTCGGTTTTCAGTCGGTTGACAAGGCGGCGGACGTCACGGGTGCAGTTGTCGTAAAACTGGCGCAGGTCAATGACCCCCAAGCGGAGTGCCTTGCCCTCGGCATTCTTGCGCTCAATGATATAGGCCTTGGCAAATTGATCCTCCAGCTTGACCTCATCGCGCGTGATGGTGATGACCTTGCGGACGGTGTCATCATTGGCGGCGGCGGGGATGACGGTGAGCTTGACGTCGGTGCCCTTGGGGCCGCGGATGAGCTGGACGACCTTGTTGAGCTTCATGTCCACGACGTCGGTGGCTTCCTTGTCGTCGGGATTCTGGACGGCGACAATGCGGTCGTTGGCCTTTAGCTCGCCGCCGCGCAAGGCGGGGCCGCCGGGGATGAGGCGGATGATCTTGGTGACGCCATCCTCGGAGGTCAATTGGGCACCAATGCCGGTGAGCTTGAGGTTGATGTCGATTCGGAAGTTCTCGGCCTGAATGGGGCTCAGGTAGACGGAATGGGGGTCATAGGACCGGGTGAGCGCGCTAAGGTAAATCTCGATGATTTCGGAGCGGTCGTTCTCGCGCATGGTCTTGAGTAGCCGATCGTAACGGTCAGCCACGCGCTCCCGGGCCTTTTTGTCGGTCTCTGGGGTAGACTTGTCGGCGGGGCGGTTGAGGCGGTCGGTCAACAGCTCGAATTTGATTCGTTTGCGCCAGAGTTCATCGGCCTCGGCCTTATTGGCGGGATAAGCGAGCTTGTCGCGCACCGGTGTGAAGCGTTCTTTTTTGGCAAAGTCATACTTGGCCTTGAGGAGTTTTTGTACGGTGGCATGGCGCTCGGCAAGGCGTTTGAGAAAGACGTCGTAAATGGCCCGCGCGGGTGCGGTGTTGCCGCCCTTGGTGAGATCATCCAGCTTGTCGCCATATTGTTTTTTGAATGTGGCAATGTCGGCTTGGGTAAAGATCATGCGGTTGACATCGAGCGCCTTCAGGTAATTGTCGAGGAAGAGGCCGGACACGGCGTCATCGAGCGGTTGCTGACGCGGGTGGCTGGCCATGCTGAAGCCTACGACACGGGCGACGCGGCTGGCTTGTTCCTTGGTAAAGTCCGCGGCGGTGAGGCTGCAGGCCAGCGCGAGGGCCGTGAAGATGAAGGGGAAATTTTTCATTGGCGTCGTGATCGTGCGTGTGTTTTGTGCCGCTGGCAACAAAGAACCATTCCCAGATTTTCTGCCTTGCGTGACGAGACGGGGGGGACAATTCTGGCCGTCTGGTTCACCACAATATACCTGCAATGATGCGATACTTCAACGGATGTTCCCTCTCACGAGTGTTGGTGCTGCTGCCACTGGTCTTGGCGGGTGCGGGATGCCAATGGCTGGAGACGGGAGAGAAGGGATTTGTCTCCATTTTTGATGGCCGCTCACTCAAGGGATGGGCCTTGCTGAATCCCAAGGGAGACGGTTACGGGGTGACCAACGTGGTGAAAAACGGGGTGAGCACACCGGCGATTTTTTGCGCGGCGGGCGGTGGCGGAAATCTGCTGACAGAAAAGGCGTATGGAGACTTCGTGTTGCGGTTTGATTTCCGGCTGAAGGAAGGATCAAACAATGGCCTGGCTATACGTGCGCCGATGCAGGCGGGCAGTCTGGCTTATGAGGGGATGGAATTGCAGATTCTGGATGGCGCCGGGTGGGAGAAAAAGAACGGCAAGACTCTGAAGCCAGAGCAGTATCATGGCTCGCTTTATAACGTGGCCGCGGCCCGGCGTGGCGTGCTGAAACCGGCTGGCGAATGGAACCGCCAGGAGGTGGTCGTGCTGGGGCGGCACGTCCGGGTGGTTCTGAATGGAAGGGAAATTCTGAATGTGGATATCAACTCCATCACTGACCCTGCCAAGTTGCGCAAGCACCCCGGCCTTTTGCGTGACCGCGGTCATATTGGTTTTCTGGGGCACAATGACTACGTGGAATTTGCCAACATCAGGATTCGGGAAATCGCTCGTCCCGTTGTCAACAACATCGCGACAGACGGGTTTCGTCCCTTGTTCAATGGCCGGGACTTGGCGGGTTGGCAGGGATTGATGAAACAGCCGAATGATAATCCATACAAGCGGGCGGACCTGGCATCGAATGAACGCACTACGGCACAGGCTGAAGCAGATGCCAACATGACGGCGCACTGGAGGGTGGAGGGTGGTGCGCTGGCTTTCGACGGAAAAGGGCGTAGCCTGCAGACAGTTCGGGACTACAAGGATTATGAATTGCTGGTCGATTGGAAAATCAAGGAGGCGGGGGACAGCGGGATTTATTTGCGTGGCACACCACAGGTTCAGATCTGGGATCCGCGCGCCAGCGAACGCAACGCGGTGGGCAGCGGCGGGCTGTTCAACAACAAACAGAATCGGAGTACGCCTCTGCGCGTGGCAGACCACCTGACGGGAAGCTGGAACCATTTTCGCATCCTCATGGTGCAGGACCGGGTTCATGTATTCTTGAACAACCAACTGGTGGTGAAAGATACCGTGCTGGAAAATTTCTGGGATCGTGCTCAGCCCTTGTTGCGCTCCGGCCCCATTGAACTGCAGAACCACGGAAACAACCTTTGGTTCCGCAATATCTACATTCGGGAAATATCCATCCCTGATCCTGCCGCGCCCGCGGAAACACAAAAGGAAAACCCATGAACGAACACATACAAATTAAACGCCGCAGATTTCTGGGGCAATCTGCTGTTGCCAGCGGACTGCTGGTCTTTGACGGTTTGTTTAGTCGGGTTCGCGCGGCGAACAACAAGCTGAGTATTGGCGTGGTGGGCGTGGCTGGCCGGGGCGGGCGCAACCTGAATGGTGTCTCCGAAGAAAATATCACGGCGTTGTGCGATGTCGATACCACCCGTCTGGCCGCTGCCAAGAAGGGCCATCCCGGTGCGGCGACCTACACAGATTGGCGCAAGATGCTGGAGCGGAAGGATTTGGATGCCGTGGTATGCAGCACGCCGGATCACACCCATGCGGTCATCGGGGTCAACGCGATGAAGGCGGGCCACCATCTCTACTGTGAAAAGCCGCTGACCCACACCGTCAGTGAAGCCCGGGCCATGGCCGAGACGGCTGCCAAGCACAAACGGGTGACACAGATGGGCACCCAAATTCATGCGGGCGAAAATTATCGGCGCGTGGTGGAAGCGGTGCAATCCGGACTGATTGGGCCGGTAAAGGAGGTGCACGTGTGGGCAAACGCGGTTTATGGGAATGTGGGCCTATCCGCGCCCAGTGCGCCGCCGGAGAATTTGGACTATGACCTGTGGTTGGGGCCGTTGCCTTACCGGCCGTTCCGCAAGGAATACGCGCCCTTTCACTGGCGGCATTTTTGGGCATTTGGCGGCGGGACACTCGCGGATTTCTGGTGCCATTTCAGCGACCTTACGTTTTGGGCGCTGGACCTGAAGTATCCGGACACTGTCCACTGTCATCAGGGCGAGGTTCGCCCGGAACGTGCAACCGTTCAGATGCGTGTCAAATACGAGTATCCGGCGCGCGGCAAGAAACCGCCGGTGACGCTCCATTGGTATCAAGGTGGGGACAAGCCGGATTTCCTCACTGATGAGCAGCGCAAAAAATGGAAGAGCGGCGTGATGTTCTTTGGCGACAAAGGTCAATTGTTTTCCAACTACGGCAGTCACCAAGTGATGCTCGCGGATGCGGCTGCCGAGGTGAAGCCGCCAAAGCCCTACATCCCCAAATCGATTGGCCACCATGCGGAGTGGATCAAGGCCTGCAAGGAAGGGGGGGCGACCACCTGCCATTTCGGCTACGCTGGTCCACTCACGGAAAGCGCCCTTCTGGGTATTGTTTCCCATCGCGTAGGCAACAAGAAACTCGAATGGGACGCCAAGCAACTCAAGGCTACGAATTGCCCGGAGGCAGACCAGTTTATACATCACAAATATCGCAAGGGTTGGAGTCTTTGAATTCAAATAATAGAGCCCTGCTTTTAAGATGTTCATTATAGGTTCTTGACTGGCCATGCCTAGTAGTTAGGCTGGGCATGATTTTCGTGTAATATGAATATATATTTATATAGGCGCGACCAGTACATTGGTCCCTACCCGGTTGAAAACATCCGGGACATGGTGGCTGCGGGGCAGGTTTTGGTTTCTGAGCCGGCGATTCAGGAAGGCAGTCAGGAGTGGCGGACGGTGGGGGATTTTATTGGGGCTGCCGAACCCATGATTCATGTCAGCCAGAATGGGGAACAGCAAGGCCCATACACACTGGATCAACTAAATGCCGAGTTGTCGAAGGGTAATGTACAGCCCACAGCGCATGGTTTTTGTGACGGTATGACTGACTGGGTGCTGCTTGCGGAAATCCCTGGCGTTGTGGTTACGAGGGCAACCCCCTCTGCTCCGGCAGCGGCGTCCGCAAAATCTTTTATAGCGAAGAAGGAAGACGTAAAACAATCCAAGTCAGCGCCTAAGTCTGGTAATGCCCCATCCAGAATATTGGTTCTTGCTGGAGGGGTTGCGGGTTTCGCGGCCTTGGTTAGTATAGTTTGGTTTTACTTTTTTCGAGGTCCCGCAAGCCCATTTGATCCAAATAATCCAGATCATAGGGTTATAGAGGCTGCGATAAGGAAAGCTATTTCTAAGCCGGAAGGAATTATCACTGATGAGGATTTTCTCAAAGTTAAAAGACTTCATTTAAGCGATGGGAAATTAAAAGATATTTCATTGCTTTCAAAGCTGGTTGCGGTTGAAGACCTTAATCTTGGCCGGAACAAGCTGGGTGATTTGGGGCCGCTTTCAGGCCTTAAGAGTATAAATACCTTAAATTTGAGCGGAAACCAGATAACAGATTTGAGGCCTATTGAAGCACTTGAAAATATTGAATCTTTGGATATATCTGGAAACCAAATCTCAGATATTTCGGGTCTTGAAAAAATGCAGAATCTTAAGGGTTTGAAGATGGGTGGTAATAGAATAATAGATTTGTCGGCGTTATCAAATATGCTCCAAATGGAGTCTCTCGATGTGGGAGGGAATCAGGTTGAGGAGGTGGCTGCTTTGCTTAATCACAAGAACTTAAAAATGCTTAATTTGGGAAACAACAAAATCACCAACACGCAGGCTTTGAAGGGGCTGGGTTCGCTGGAGATTCTGATTTTAGAGGGTAACCCGCTTGAAGAGGGAGCGACGGAGAGCCTTAGAGAGAGTCTGCCGAAATGCCAAATAATATTTTAGCTAAATCTGAAATTAGTTCGCATCCAGCTCATGATCTATGATTAGGTTTCCGCTCAAATAGAATTTTAGTTTATTTTTATTCTTTACCGCTTTCATGGTGCATCTCTGGCCGTCGTTGTCCCACCCACCTTTTCCATATAATTGTTTTCCTTCATGCTTAATTGATCTAAAGGTATATCCCTCTATTATAAAACAAAGGCCCTGATTTTCACTTTGCCCCTTAGATAAGTCATTTGTTGGATCAATATTGAAGTGAAAATGGCCGGCCCACTGTAACTTGTAAACTGAGAAAGAGATTTCAAAATTTTCCGGAAGAATTTCCTTGAAGTGCATAGTGGCATAAGAATTGTAGGCGCCTGCTCCATTTCGCCTGTAGCCGGTACATTCCAGTCGCAAATCTCTGCCATGTTGAACCTTGTTCTTTGAATTATCTTCAGGGGTTGTGTGGTGTAGCCTGAGTTTGTCGCTGAGGCCATTTGAGAAATTGTCTTCGAATATTGTTTCGCCCTTGTCCAAATCCTTAATTATTAGATTATCAATGACAACAGTGCTCCCTGCTTGGAACGCCCTTAGATTAAGATACTTAAGTCTGGAATTGTTTGGTTTTGGTGCTTCTGGTTCAGGTTGCTCCTCTTGGTTTACGGCAAGTTGAGCCTGATTGCAGCCTAGAATTCTCGTGCTGGCTTTTCCGTGTTTGATTCCGCCGTGCGAATTTATGTGGTTTTGAACAATTTTACCTTTTGAGGATAGGTCGCTGTCGTTTGAGAGCAGGGCACTTCCATCTGCCATCAATAACTGGCCTTCATTTTTGAAAAGAAGCGCAAGGGAATTTTTATGAATGGTGGCCTCATTGCCGCCGACCCAGCGAGTTTGACCAAGATCACAGCCTTCCAAGTTGCGTGTTGCAGCCAAGACGGTTGTTGGTCGGGCCACGTCGCCGCCTTCTATTAGGACATAGCTGATGGCGTTCGCTGGAATAGGGTTCTGTGTGGTGTAATTGGACCAACTGTCTGCGGCCTTCTTGCTGGCTTCCACGCGTTCTGGATCGCAGGGTGAATGCAGCACTGCAACATCCCCCAGATTTGATTTGATCGCGCTGATTGAAAAAATCTTGTTGGGCTCGAGGGATTGATTGGCAGCTTTCGCTTCCTCCCGGTATTTCGCAATGTTCTTGAGTCCGTTTGCCGCAAGGGAAGATTTTCGACCACTACGCGCAACGTCTCTTGCCGGCCTGCCGCACGCCTTTTTGACAATTGATGCAACAGTCGCAGAATGGGATGTGTTCTTGCCTTGTCCGGCTAGCTTTATGACCTTTTCTGCTTGGTCCAAATCTTCCGTTTTATATGAGTTGTTTGCCGTGTTTGCTGTTTCGGGCATAAACGCACTTCTCAGGACAGGGGTTAATTGCCAAGGCAAACGACCTCGGGTGTCGTTAGCAAAGCCGATGAAAACGGTGCCGATTTGTTTGAGGTTATTTATGCATTGCGTGCGCCTGACTTTCCGTTGAACCTTGGCCAATGTCGGGAGCAAGATGGAAGCCAGAATGCCGATGATGGCGATGACCACGAGCAATTCAATTAGAGTGAACCCGCGAGTTGAAGGCATTTTTTTCATGATAACTGGTTCTCAGTTGCAAGGCAATTAGAGGGGGCAGAAGGCCTTAAAATAAGCCAATCTTAAGCTTGCCTGTAAGGCTTTCTCTAAGAGCTCTAATAGTATCATTTTGGGCGATGGCTAGCAAGCATGATTTAAAGGAATTTTTGGCCAATTATTTCCCTCTTATCTTTTTTTGTGGTTGCTCGTTAAGCGGAGATTTCAGTTGATTTTTCAGCATCAAGCGGCAAGAAGGAAGGTATGTTTACAGTCAACGAAGGGGAGGATGCTTAAATGAGACGGCGCAAATTTATTTGGGCTTCGGCAGGAGTGCCGTTTGTACTTAGGGGGGCGAATCCGCCCAAGATCAAGGCCGGGCAGATTGGGTTGGGGCATCCACATGCACGGGGCAAGCTCGAGGCCATGCGGTCGCTGGCGGAGGACTATGAACTGGTGGGTGTGGCGGAGCCTGATGAAGGCCGGCGACGCTCCGTTCGTGGGGTGAAGTTTATGGGCGAGGAGGAGTTGCTGAATACCAAGGGCCTTCAGGTGTTGGCGGTGGAAACGCGGGTGCATGACTTGGTGCCGACAGCAAAGCGTGTGGTGAGCAACGGCCAGCATATCCACTTGGACAAGCCAGCCGGGCCTTCCATGGTGGAGTTCAGGGCATTGCTTGGGATGGCGCGCCGGAAGAATTTGACCGTCCAGATGGGCTACATGCTGCGCTATAACCCGGCTTTTGAATTTATGTTTCGCGCTGTGCGGGAGGGTTGGTTTGGGGAGATCATGGAAATTGACGCGATGATGGGCAAATTGGGTGGAGCGGCGATGCGCAAGGAGTTGGCGCAATTTCCCGGCGGCGGATTTTTTGAGTTGGCGTGCCATATTTTGGATGCGGCCGTTTACATTATGGGGAAGCCCTCACAGATCCATGGCATTACGCGCAGGACGGGGGCGGCGCAGGGAGATTCTTTCGCGGACAATCAACTGGCGGTGTTGGAATATGAAAAGGCGACGGTTTGTCTGCGGTGCAACCACAATGATCCCTTTGGTTTTCCGAGGCGCCGCTTTAATATCGCCGGCACCAAGGGGGGCATGGAAATTCAGCCCTTGGAGAGTGGGAAGTTTGCCCTGAACCTTGACCGGCCCCGGGGTGCCTACAAGAAGGGCTCCCAAACGTTGCAATTGAAAGGCGGCCGCAGCTACAAGGCCGAGTTTGCCGACTTGGCAAAAGTTGTCCGCGGGGAAAAGAAGCTGGCGTGGACCTACCAGCACGACTTGACCGTGCACGAGACATTACTGGAAATCTGCGGGATGGCAGATGTTTAAGGCAGGTGCATCGTTCGCAAAATTTGGTTTCTGAGGCAGTTTCGTAGCGCAGGTTTCCAAACCTGTGAGGTGAATGGTTGGTGGGGGTTCTATTTCATGCTGATGCTTTCGGATTTTCCATCCTTCGCAGGCCCGGAGGTCTGCGATGCGTCAGGTCGAGAAACCTGCACTACGGGGTGTGGGCAATTTTGGATGGACGATTGGGGGTGGGTTTTTAGGATGGGCGTGGGAGGCTGGCTCGACTTTTGGAATGGTCGATGTCAGGGTGGATTTCGGTTTTGGAGAAGTTGAATGCATTACGGTCTGTTCTGCGCGGGTATGGCTCGTGTCTGGTGGCTTATTCGGGCGGGGTGGATTCGGTTCTGTTGGCAGTGACGGCGCGGGAGGTTTTTGGGGGGGAGGGAATGCTGGCGGCGATTGCGGATTCTCCCAGTTTGCCCAGAGCGGAGTTGGCGGAGGCCAAGGGATTGGCGGAGCGGCACGGATTTGCGCTGGAGGTTTTAAGGACAGGGGAGTTTGAAAATCCGGATTACTCGACGAATCCATCAAACCGGTGTTATTTTTGCAAACAGGAGTTGTTTTCGCGATTGGTGCCGCTGGCCCGGGAACGTGGGTTGACGGTCATTGCGTATGGGGAGAACGTGAGTGACTTGGGGGATTTTCGGCCGGGGGCAAAGGCAGCCAGGGAATTTTCCGTGCGGGCACCGCTGTTGGAGGCGGGTTTGTCGAAGGAGGAGGTGCGGGAGGCTTCACGGGTATTGGGATTGCCGACGGCGGACAAGCCACAGATGCCCTGCCTGAGTTCGCGCATTCCGCATGGAGAGGTTGTGACGGCGGAAAAGACGGGGATGATTGAGCGGGCCGAAGGCTTCCTTCGCGGGCTGGGGTTTGCGGAGGTGCGGGTGCGGCATCATGAGACAGGGCCGCTGGCTCGGATTGAGGTGCCGCTGAGGGACGTGGGGCGGCTTGAGGAACAGGAAACTTTTGGGCTGGTTGTCTCGTCTTTCAAGGAGCTGGGCTATGCGGAGGTGGCGGTGGACGAACGGGGTTACCAGCGCGGAAGCCTGAACAAGATCAGCAACTGATGCCACAGTTTTCATACAAAGCACGGCGCCCTTCCGGTGAGGTGGTGGAGGGAGCGCTGGAGTCCGCGGACAGGGCGGCGGCCTTGGGGCAGCTGGACCGGATGGGCTTGTATCCGATGTCGGTACAGCAGGCGGGCGGCGGCGCGGTAAAAAAGGCGCGGGCTCACAAGCCGGTGGCGAGGACAGCGCATCGGCCGGCACCCCGAGCAATGCGGGCGCGGCCGCCCAAAATGCAGGAGCTGGCGGGCTTTTCACGGCAATTGGCCAACCTGCTGAACTCGGGGATGACGGTGACGACGGCCTTGGGGAGCATGACGAGCCTGGAGATCAAGGGCATCCCGCCGGAGTTGATTGAGCGTTTGCGGCAGGATGTGACGGAGGGCAAAAACCTTTCCGCAGCCATGGGGGCGCATCCGCATGTGTTCTCGGAGATGTATATCAACCTCGTGCGGGCGGGGGAGCAGAGCGGGGGACTGGTGGAGGTGTTGCGGCGACTGGCGGAGCATTATGAGAAATTTGCGGAACTGCGGCACCGCGTCACCTCGGCGATGGTTTATCCGTTGTTCGTGCTGGCGGTGGGGGTGGTGATGGCGTTTTTCTTCATGTTTTTCATGATGCCGCGGTTCCAGCAGATTTTTGAGAGCATGACGGGGCCGGGCGGAAAAAAAGTGGAACTGCCGGCGGCGACGAAACTGTTACTGGCGGCCAGCGAGACATTTTCCAACGTGTGGGTGATGGCGGGGTTGGTGATTTTTCTGGTCGTGCTGGTGGTTCTGATTAAGCGCTATCTGGCGGGGCCGGATGGGCGGCGGGCCTTTGACGGGTGGGTTTTGAATGCGCCGTTATTGCACCGAATTGTGCGGCCCAACCTGTTCGGCCAGTTTGCGCGCACATTGGGGACGCTGATGCAGAACGGCGTGCCGGTGTTGACGGCCTTGCGGATTACGGAACAGGTCATTGATAACGCGGTGATTCGCGACGCGATAGCGGACACGCGCGACGGGGTGACGGACGGCAAGACGATCGCGCAGCCGCTGGCGCGCAGCAAGGTGTTCCCGCAATTGATGGTGGATATGATACACATTGGGGAACAAACGGGTGATGTGCCGGGTGCGTTACACAACGTGGCGGAAACCTACGAGGGCGAGCTGAATGTCTCATTGCGGGTGATTACGTCGTTGATTGAGCCAGTGCTCATTGTGTCGATCGCCTTGTTCGTTGGGTTCCTGCTGTTTGCGGTGTTGTCGGCCATGTTTAAAATGACCTCCACGATTGGGTGATGTTTCATACTGGAACAGTTCGGGGTGCACGGGGCTTCACGATGCTGGAGGTCATGATCGTGATTGGGATCATGGCCATGGTGATGGCCATCTCGTTGCCGGCATTGCGCAAGTCGGGCGACCGTGAACCGCTGGACATGACGGTGGAGATGATCAGCAGCCTGACGGCGAGGGCGCGCGCGGAGGCGATCTTGGATCGGCGCAAACGACTGGTGATCTTTAACTTGGGGGCGAACGGCGAGGCGGGGCTGGCGTTGTATGGCCTGCCCGAGAATAGGCCCGGCCAATTGGAGGACGGGGGCCGGGTGGAAACGGTGATGGCGCCCCAGATGCTGGGTACAAACCGGTTTCCGGCGGTGGTTGGGTTTGAGCCACCGAAGGTGTTGGAGGTTTGGTTTCGACCGGACGGAACCTGCGATGGGGCGGAGTTTGACATGAAGGAAGGCGGCCGGGTTTACCGGTTTTTCCTCGAACCCTCAACCAGTCTGACCATGGTAACGGAGCAATGACACGGAGGCTGGACTCATTTTCGCTGTTGGAAGTGGTGATTGCGGTGGCGATCTTCTTCACCGCCATCTTTGCGGTGATGCAACTAGTGTCGGCCAACCTGAGTCTGGTTCACTCCCTACAGGCCAAGCGCCCGGATTTGGGGACGCTGGCGGGGAAATGTTTGGCGGACACAAACTGGTCGGAGTTCGGGCCGCAGACACCGGATGATGAGGACTTTGGCTACAATGGCGGGGGCGGACTGGGATCGCTTTATCCTCGGGCAGGCTGGGAGCGAGACTGGGTGCTGGTGGCGACCAATGTTTCCCTGACGAATGGACTTTATCGAGTGGACTTGAAATTGACCGAGACACTGGGAGAAAACGAAGTAGATAGCCGGATGAGCATCCTGATGTACCGGCCCAACGCCTTGAGCGTGGCACCACGATGAGGATTCAAAACATGAAAATGAACCGAGGCTTTACGCTGGTGGAAACACTGGTGGCGGTGGCCATTTTGGCCATGGCGATTGGGGCGATGTACTCCACGTGGATGGCCGTGGTGCGGGCGACGCAGTCCGGCGAGCGGGCGACCTCGCAAATCCAGCGCGAACGGGTGGCCTTGGCCACCATGGAACAGGCGATGAGCTGCGCGGTGGTTTATTTCAATGAGAAACGGCAGCAACAGGGAATGACCAACGCCTATTCGTTCGTCGCCGAGGACGTGGATGGATTCAAGACGGTAAGCTTTGTGGCGCGCTTGCCGGAGGATTTTCTGGGTAGCGCGAGCTTTCCCAACCAACCGGTGCGGCGCGTATTGCTTCAGGTTGAACCCACGGCGAATGGGAGTAATGAACTGGTCATGCGGCAATGGGCGTTGGCACGGCAGGAACGCGCGGCCGAGGAGGGAGATGATGGATTACGGATCGTTCTGGCCAGTCATGTGGATGTGTTTCAACTGCGTTTCTGGGGCAACGTGACGCAGGAGTATGTGGACTTTTGGGACCAACCTGAGTCGTTGCCTGACCGGATGAGGATTTTCCTGGCGCTGCGGGATGAGGGGGAGGAGCAGGCATCGGAAGAGGCCCTGAACATGCGTGAGCTGGTGCTGGCGGCGCCATTGCCGATTGACGAGGTGTATGTGAATCCGCCTCGCAAGACACCTTCGCGAGGCGGGGCGGGTGCCGCAGGCATCAATCGACAGCAGATCATGGCGAAGTTTGACAAGAATGGGAATGGCCAGCTGGATCCCGAGGAGAGGCGGGCCTTGATGGAATTCGCGCGGAAAAACGGATTTGGCCGGGACGGTGGACCGGTGCGTGCAGTGCGGCCTGTGCAAGGCGGCGGTGGTGGGGCTTTTCGAGGAGAAGTAGTAGGACCAGGCGGCAAGTCAGGGGGGAAGAGGAAGTAGGTCATGAAGCTGAAGGGGTATCCACGCAAGAAGCCGCCGGGCTGGAGCCGGGGACGGCGTGGCATCGCGATGATCTTGGTGATGCTAGTGATCATGGTGTTGGCGGTGCTGGCGGGGAATTTTGCAAGCAACATGAGTGTGGAAGCCGCGCTGGCGCGCAATGCCTACAACGATCGTCGGCTGGAATGGCTTTGCCATTCCGGAGTGGAACTGGCCCGTTACATGGTGGGGCAGCAGTTTGCGGAACAGCGGGAGCAGTATGATGCCTTGAACCAGCGCTGGGCGGGTGGGCCGGGGACACTGGAGGATTGCGTTTTAAATGCTGTGAACCTGAATGAAACAGGCACGGCGGAGGGATCGCCACTGTGGTTTTTGCAAACGGAAGACGAGGACTGGAACAACTACCTTGAGGCGGCCACCCTGAAAGTGAAGGTTGTGGATTTGGAAAGTCGGCTGAACATTAACTGGGTGGCGCAGGAATATCATCCCCGGGACGCGATCAAGCCGGTCATGCAGGATGTGTTGAAGATTGAAAACACGGCACAGGACACGATCTTGGATTCCATCGCCGACTGGGTGGACAACGAGGGCGGCGACGGGAGAGGGGATGGGGTGCGGTTGAACGGCGCGGAATGGCGGCACTACGAGGCTCTGGGTTACGCGCCCAAGAATGGGCTGATCGATGACCTGTCCGAGTTGCTTTTAATCAATGGAATCCGCGGCGAGCGCGAGTGGTTGGTCACGGGACGCATGCCGGAGGAATTGGACGCGGATTTGCATCCGCATATGATTGTCCCGGAATTGTTCACGGCCATGTCGCGGGGACGCGTGAACGTGAACACGGCGCCACCAGAGGTTCTGCAGATGTTGCTGCCGAGCATGATGGATTACACCAATCAAATCATGCTGGCGCGTCAGGGGCAGGATGGACAACTGGGAACGGAGTTCGACACACCGTTTGATTCACTGGATCAGTTGAGGGATCCCTTGATCGGCATGGACGCGGCCACGGTGAATGTGCTCCGGTCGGTACTGGATGTGCGGAGCATGACTTTTGAAGTGACGGTGACCGCGACAGTGGAGGAACAGGCCAAGACGCTGGTGTCGGTGGTGCGGAGGGATGACCAGGAAGGAGACAAGGTGCGGGTGCTTTACAGTTACTGGAAGGAAACGGGGCGATGAGCCGCGTGGTGTTTGTCACGGGGACGGACACGGGGGCGGGCAAAACGGTTTTGACGGGACTGCTTTTGGCGCATCTGCGACGGCGCGGAGTGCGGGCCTTGGCTATGAAGCCGGTGGAATCAGGAGGGCGGGCGGATGCCCGATTGCTATGTGCCCTACAGGAGAGGGAACTGGGATTGGATGAGGTCAATCCGTTTTGGTTTCGAGAGCCGTTGGCGCCGGCGGTGGCGGCACGACGTTGTGGTGCGTCTGTTTTAAAGAAGGATATTTTAAAGGCTGCAGGGAGGCTCAAAAGCCGGTGCGATGTTCTGCTGGTTGAAGGGGCCGGGGGGCTGCTTTCACCCATGGGCAAGAACTGGAGCGGGCTGGATTTGGCACTTGGTTTGAGGGCGAAAACACTTTTGGCGGCGGGAAATGTTTTGGGGGCAATCAATCATGCGCGGCTGACGCTGGACCGGCTTCGATGGGAAAAGATTGAAAGCGCCGGCATGGTGTTAATGGGGGGCGGGCGTTCAGTTCTGTGCCGTGAAAATGCCTCCGAATTGAGGGAAAAAACGGTAAAAGTGCCCATTTTTGAGATTGGGAATTCAGCGGACTTGAAAAGGGGAGTGAGCGGAATTTTGAGGGCTGAAAAAAAATTCTCAAAAACACTTGCCAAGGTGGTGAGTTGCCTGTAGAAGAGCCCCTCTCTGAGCGCGCGAGGGCCTGCAGCCTTTGTTTGCGGGCCCGCCGGAGGAGAGAATTTTCCGGCGCTACCCCGGGGTGAATCCGAAAGGAAATCGTCCTGTGGGTGCTTTTGTCTTTGTTGGCAAAAGTGGCATGGCGAAGGCGTGCTGTGAGAGGGAGTTCTTTGAAAATTGAATTGTGCGATTGTGCGAGCCCTTGAGCCGTACTCCAGTTGGTGGGGCGCGGCTCGAGACAAATAGTTAAAAGTACTCAATAGTGAAAGCTATTGGATCGAACCAACGTTTTTTATACGGAGAGTTTGATTCTGGCTCAGAACGAACGCTGGCGGCGTGGATAAGACATGCAAGTCGAGCGAAACGAGCTTGATGGTAACTGATGGCGAGTTTAGCGGCGAACGGGTGAGTAACACGTAAGAATCTGCCCTGAAGAAGGGGATAGCCCGGGGAAACTCGGATTAATACCTAATGTGGAGGCAACTCTAAAGGATGAATAATCGCTTCAGGATGAGCTTGCGGTCCATCAGCTTGTTGGTGAGGTAACGGCTCACCAAGGCTGCGACGGATAGCTGGTCTGAGAGGACGGTCAGCCACAATGGAACTGAGACACGGTCCATACACCTACGGG
>PBLV01000058.1 GCA_002721895.1 Verrucomicrobiales bacterium | reverse complement strand
GGTAATAGTGGCATTCAATATCGTAGCCGTATGCGGCCTGATATTGGCCTCTACGCCGCCTCCGGATACCAGTGCGATGTGGTTGCCAAAAATCCCAATTACAACGGGATGGTTTATGAGGAAAAAGGCCGCCGTATTTTAGCACACACCGGTGAAAAGGTGATTGTCGACGAAACGGGTCGTTCCTGGATCGTTGGCCAAATGCCTGTGAAGGAATTTCCTGCAGATGAATGGCACGAGTACCGTGTCTTGGTGCGGGGAAATCATATCCAGCACTGGATTGACGGGCATCCGACCGCGGATCTCATTGACTTTGATCCGAAAGGCCGTTCGCTCGATGGCGTGTTAGCCGTGCAGGTGCACAAGGGGCCGCCCATGAAAGTGGAATACAAAAACTTCCGCATCAAGCATCTACCGGACAACCTGCCGTTGCTGCAGCCCAAGGATCGCCCGATTCCCGCCGGTTCCCTGGGTGTCCGCCCGCAAGGTCGCCTGCCCAAGGACTGGAAGCCGCCGGTATACGGTAAAGAATGATCTCGGGAGAATGACCCAAGCCGGCACGGATTTGACCATGATTCGATTGATGCTTTCCCTGTTGCTGTTGGGTTTATCGGTTCCGGCGGTCGCGGAATCCCGCCCCCACATCGTGCTGGTGATGGCCGACGATCATGGCTACGGCGATACCGGTTTCACGGGGCACCCGTTTGTGAAGACGCCGCATTTGGACGCGATGGCCAAGGCGGGGGTGGTGTTCAACCGGTTTTATTCGAGCGCGCCGGTGTGTTCGCCGACGCGGGCCAGCGTGATGACCGGGCGTCATTCATTCCGCGTGAACGTACCCAATCATGGGCATTATCTGCGTCCGCATGAGACCACGATTGCGGAGGCACTCAAGGGTGCCGGATATGTCACTGGCCATTTCGGTAAATGGCACATTGGCTCCGTACAACCGAACAGTCCCACCAGTCCTGGCGGGGCGGGATTTGATGAATGGCTGTCGGGATTGAATTTCTTCGACAACAACCCGTACCTGAGTCGCAACGGGGTTTACAAACAACACCTAGGCCCCGGCTCGGTGATTAGCATGGATGCCACGATCGAGTTTCTGGAAAAACATGCGAAAGGGGACAAGCCGATCTTTGCTGTGACCTGGTTCCCATCGCCTCACGATCCGCAGGCGGAATTGCCGCAAAACCTGCCCCATGCGGCTACGCTTTATAACAACGAGAACACCAAAAAACCCGGCTATTTCCGGGAGATCACCCTTCTGGATCAGCAAATCGGCAAATTGCGCCGGAGTCTGCGCCAACTGGGGATCGCCAAAAACACGCTGCTGTTTTATTGCAGCGATAACGGAGGCTTGGTCGCGGAATCTTCAGGGGGCCGGGCCAAAAAAGGCAGTATCTATGAGGGCGGCTTGCGTGTTCCCGCCGTCATGGAGTGGCCGGCCCGTTACCAATCGGCCACCATTGACACGCCCGCGTTTACTTCCGACCTGTATCCCACACTGATCGCCCTGACTCAGGCCAAGGTTGCGCATCAACCCATTTTGGACGGAATCGATTTGCTCCCTTTGCTATCCGGAAAACAAACGAAACGGCCACCGATGGGTTTTTGGTTTGGCCACACTGCGGGCCAAAGCACCTGGAATGACCGGATCATCAAGGCCCTGTTGGAAGCCAAACAAGCCGGACAACCCAACCCGTTTCCGAACCGGGTGCTCAAGAACGTGAACAAATTTCCGACCTTCGGCGAGGACGCCCTGCGCGGGCACGCCGCCTGGAACGATTGGCCGTGGAAACTGCATCGCATCGAGAAAAACCGAAAAGTAACCTTCGAACTTTATCATCTGGTCAATGACCCCATGGAGAAAAAAGACCTCAGTCAAGTCGAGCCCCAACGGGTTGCCAAAATGAAAAAAGCACTCGAAGCCTGGCAACGCTCCGTGTTGTCCAGTTGGTCCGGCAAGGATTACCGAAAGTAGCCGGGGGGCGTCATGGATGGGTAGTCTCGTTGCTGGGCAGGAAGATTATCGCCGCCAAATTCGGACGTCATCCACCACCACCTGTCGCGGGACAGAGAGGCGCAGGGTGCGTTTGGTGGGATGGGCGATGCCGGGGGATTTCAGCTTACCGATCAGCTTGCCGTTCAGCTGGAGACTGAGTTGATCGCCGATGACAAGGATCCGCACCTCGTGCCATTGGCCGATGGCGAGTTGGTGCGGAAAACGCACCGTCTTGCCGATCAAAGCCTTCTTTTGTTCATCGTTCAACGGTTGCTTGGCCTTGCGGGCCGTGCGGATGTCGAGGCGCATGTTGCCGGTCTTGAGATCCGTTAATTCCACGCGATCGCGATAGAGGCGGGTGACAAACAGGTGGCCGGCGTGGACCTCTTTAAATTGTAAGTCGGCAAAATTCAGGCCGAGACTGTCTTTTGGATTTTCGAATTGAAACCGCAACGCCACCGTACCATTGGTAAACTCGGCGGGATGCGTGACGGAAACGGCGTGGTCTGCGCGCGGGCTGATGAAGATGCGCAGGGTGCCCTCCTTGAGATCGACTTGTTTGTCGCCTTGCGCGCGCTTGTCGCTGTTCGTGCTCCAGCCATTTCCCGGTTCGTCCGTTGTTTCCTGAGACTCGGTCCGGTTGAAGGAATCTTGAAAGATCAATTTTCCCGGTTCATCGGCAGCCAGATGTAGGGCGGCGAGTACCCAGACGAGAGATGTCCCAACGATGAAATGCATGGGCTGCTTCTACTGCTGGGACCGGAGCAAGGGAAGTCTATTTGGGCATTCTATTCGGCTTGGAATGTTTGGGCATTGACGTTTTGGCGGACCGGTTCACTAATCAAGGCGGTCTTCGGAACCCACTTTACGCATGAAACGAATATTTATTGTTCTCGCGCTTGGTTTGGGCGTGGGGCTTACCGCCCCGGCGTTTGCCAAGGATTATCACGTCTACTATCTCGGCGGTCAGTCGAACATGGATGGTTACGGCAAGGTGAGTGAACTGCCGGCGGACCTGAAGAATGGGGTTTCCGGGGTGTGGATTTTTCACGGCAACATGGGCTTGGACGGTCAAAAGCCGGCGGGCCAGGGAAAGTGGAGTCCGTTGAAGCCCGGGCACGGAAGGTCATTCGCCTCCGACGGCAAGACCAACAAGTACTCGGATCGATTCGGTGCGGAGCTGACCTTTGCCCGGCGCCTGAAGAAGATTTATCCTGACCGTCACATTGCTTTGATCAAATATTCCCGCGGCGGCACATCCATTTCCGACAAGGCCTCCGCCGCCAAGCGATTTGGTTGCTGGGCCCCGGATTGGGCCGGAGGCGAAGGGGCCGGCAAGGGGGTCAACCAGTACGATCATTTTTTGGCCACACTCAAGCATGCCCGCGCGGTGAAGGATATCGATGGCGACGGCGAGCCGGATCGCCTGATTCCGTCCGGTCTGGTGTGGATGCAGGGCGAGAGCGATGCGCAAGCCAAGGCGGTTGCCGACCAATACGAGGCCAATTTGACCCGATTAATGGCGCTGTTGGCCAAGGATTTGGGAGATCCAAAACAACGTGTCGTGATCGGGCGCATCACCAACTGGAAGGTGTGGACTCATGGCACGACAGTTCGCGCAGCGCAGGCGGCCTTCGTGAAGCAACATCCGAATGCCGCACTGGTGACCAGTACGGATGATTACGGAAACTCGGATCCGTGGCATTACGATACGGCCGGCTACTTGGATCTTGGTATCAAGTTTGCCGATGCCATGGTGTTCGATCGGAAATGAAGTTCAGGCGAACACTGTTGTGGGTCGGCCTGGTCTGCAGCCTGCAGATGCAGGCGACCGAGCTGGTTCGTGTGTTGATTGTTGATGTACGCAATCATCACAACAGGAAGGTTGCCACGGATTCCAAATGGGTGGGCGGTGATCCGGCTCAGTTGATCCCCGCGATCTCAAAAGACGAGGTTTACCGGATTCGCAAACAATACCAGTCCCGCACTCAACCGTGGGCCGATATGGAACTGAATCAACTGAAATCAAAACGCTAAATGAAATACCTAACCACATTTGCCATTCTCTTATCGGTGATCGTGCCTGCCGATCTGGCGGCGGATGCCGCCTCGAAACCGGCCAAAAAGAAAAAGCCACAGCCGCCCTTGCCGGCGAAGGTCGAGGTGTTGCCGGATATTGAGTACGCCAAACCCGAGGGGATTTCGTTGAAGTTGGACTTGTATCGACCAAAAGCGGCCTCGGTACCTTCACCGGTGATTGTGTTTGTACACGGTGGCGGCTGGAAGAACGGTAACAAAGATCGCGGTCGGCGCGGCGCGTGGATGGTGCCTCATGGGTTCGCCGTCGTATCGATCAATTACCGTCTCACCGACCAGGGGCAGTGGCCGGACCAGATCAACGACTGCTACGCCGCTGTGCGTTGGGTGCGGAACAATGCCAAGCGATTCCATCTCGACGGCGAACGGGTGGGTTGCTGGGGGACCTCGGCCGGCGGACATCTGGTGGCGCTGATGGGCACACGCACTTTTCCCGGCAAGGAAACAACCTCCAGCCGCGTGCAGGCGGTGATGGATTGGTATGGTCCGAGTGAACTGTTGACGATGCCGCCGAACAATGTGGGCCATGGCCGGACGGAGGCGGATATTGCAAAATCCAACGGCGCCAAGCTGCTCGGTGCCACGGTGCGCGATGTGCCCCGGCTCGCCAAGGATGCCAGTGCGCTGGACCATGTGAGCCGCGGTGATGCGCCTTTTCTCATCATGCATGGCACAGCGGACAAGGGCGTACCGCTGGTTCAGAGCCAGAAACTGCATGCCAAGCTTAAGGCGCATGGAGTGGTATCCACACTGCTGGAACTCGAGGGCGCCGGGCACGGTGGACCCCAGTTTATTTCGCCGGAGGCCAAGAAGATCACGCTCGAATTCTTTAACAATCACTTGAAACGCTAATTCCAATTCCCATCATCAATCATGAAAAATCTTCTCTTCCTTGTTTGTGTTTTGCTGCTGACCCGCATGGGTTGGGCCGATACATTCCGGATTTATGCGCCGAGCTCGAGGGCCGGCAAACTCTGGGTGGTGAAAGCTACGCCGGAAGACAAGGGCCTCCAGTTGCAGGTCGAACGTAAGGTGGAACTGGGGCTGGCCGGCCGGGTTATCACGGCACATCCGGCCAAACCGCTCTTGTATGTGACGGCGGTGAACGGTGAGCCCGGGAAAATCCCCGGAGCGATGGTGACCCTATCGGCCGAGGGCGGATATCAAAAACACGTGCCGGTGCAGTTCAATGACGGTGCCTGTTATCTGAGCGTGGATCGTGGGCACAAACATTTGCTCGGGGTGAGCTATGGGAACGGCCGCTTGAATGTGTATCCATTGGGCAAGGACGGCGTTCCGGGCAAGGCGGTGACCACAATAGATGAAGGGATCAACGCGGCCCATTGTGTGTTGGTATCGCCGGATAACAAGCACCTCTACATCCCTTACGTGAAAGGCAATCTCGCGCTGTTGCAGTACGGCTACAATGGTGACACAGGTGCGATTACGGCGTTGGAGCCCAAGGATGCCCGGCCGCCGGAAGGCACCGGACCGAGGCACATGGCGTACCATCCCAAGCTGCCCATGGTTTATTTCACCAACGAACAGGGCATCGGGCTGTCCACTTATCGTCGTGCGGCCAACGGGCAATTGAAGATCGAGCAGGATCTCAGTGTGTTGCCGCAAGGGATGTCCAAGACCGGGCTGAGCGCCTCGGATCTGGTGATCACGCCGGACGGCAAATATCTCTTCGGCGGTCTGCGCGGGCATCGGCAGGATTTCGACAAGATCAGTCGTTATCGGGTGCTGGCCAATGGACACGCGGAATTCCTGGGCCTGACCGATGCCGATAAAATCCCGTGGGGCTTTGCCTTGTCGCCGGATGGAAAATATCTATTGGTGACGGCCACCACTGGTGCGACGTTGACGGCATACCGCATCACCGGCCAAGGCGGGCTCACCAAGGTGGCCACGTTGAAGTGGGATGCCGGGATCTCCGATCTGGTGACGCGTTAATTACGCCTGCCGAATCTCGTTCAGTTCGCGGGTGCTGTCGCCGAATTGGCGGGTCTCCACGTCAAGCGTGTTGAGCATGGTGACGTACATGTCGGACAGGCGCACCTTGTTTTCATCGAACTTGCGGAAGTGGCCGTGTTGCAGGCCCATATTCCCGCCGCCGGCGAGGATAAGCGGGTAATTGCGCGCCAGGTGCGTAGTGCTGGTGGAGCAGCCGTACATGATCAGTGTGTTGTCGAGCACGCTGCCTTCGCCTTCGGGTGCTTCCTTCAGCTGCTTCAGCAGGTAGGCAAAGTTTTCATTCATGAACTGATCCCAAATACCCCAGTCCTTGAAAGTGGATTTGCGGCGGTGGCTCAGGGCGTGGTGTGCATCGAGGCCCAGCGCGGTGGGGAAATGATCCGACTTGGAGCCGCCGCCTTCTATGCCGAGCATGTGGGTAATGACCCGGGTGGTGTCGGTGCGAAAGGCGTGGAACATGAGGTCGTAGAAGGCACGGACATAATCCTTCATGTTCGCGCTGGTGGCATCGACGCTGAGGGACGCCTCGTCCACCTCGGCCTTGGGTTTGTCGAGCCAGCTCTCGAGGCGCTGGATGCGTTGTTCCTGTTGGCGCACCGAATCGAGATAGTTGTCGAGTGTGCTGCGGTCGGCGGCGTTGAGCCGGGTCTTCAATGAGCGGGAATCCTCCAGCACACTGTCGAGCATGCTTTGGCGGACGATCAGTTCCCGGCGGGCCTTGTCGAGGCTGTCCTTCTCCTGGCCAAACATGAGGTTGAAACAACGGCGGATGTTGTTCTCGGCGGGGATGGGCTGACCGGTCTTGGTGTAGGAAAGCGTGTGCGTGCGGCCGAGCGTGCCGACGCCGCCGCCCACGGATAATGGCAGGAACGGCAGGCGCGTATCGCGACCGTGTTTTTCGGCCACCAGCTGGTCAAACGAAATGGTGTTTTGATAGGCGTTGGCATCCACCGGGCCGGCAGTCAGGAATACATCCGAAACCCCGTGGCCGGCCATGTGCCGTCCGGCCGGATGGGAGAGGCCGGATAGGAACGTGAGATCTTTGCGATGCGGTTCAAACGATGCGGTGGACTTGTTGAGCTGGAAATCTTTGCCTTCGCCCTTGGGGAACCAGTGCCAGTCGGCGTGGTGCGGATCTTTCTCCGGCGGCAGGGTGACGCCGTTTGGGAAGAACATGCAGGCCAAGCGCTTGGGCGGGGAAACGGTCCCCTGCGAGGGGGCGGCCATGGCCTCCAGAAATGGCAGGCCAAGCGTGATGCCGCCGATGCCGCGGAGGGCGTCGCGTCGGGAAAGGTGCCAGGATTTTTTCATGTTCAAAAAAGTTACTTGGTCAGGAATGCGGGGTGCGTCACCAACTCTGCGATCAGGCTACTGGGCCGGAATTCGTTGGCAATCAAATTGTCTGTAAGTTGCTCGATGAGTGCGTCGTCGGAATACTCCAATTGCCGGCCCAGGGCGTAGCCGGCAATGCGGCGGGCGAGCCCGTTGGCGAAGTCGCGGGATTTGTTGTTCCGGATGTATTGCTGCAATTCATGCAGGCCATCCACCGTCTTACCGCCGGGCAGGACGGTGCTGGCATCGAAGCCGCCGCGCTTGAGTCGGCCGGTGGGATCGTAGGCCTCGAAGGCGATCCCCCACGGGTCAATCTTGTTGTGGCATCGGGCGCAGGCGGTCTCCTCGCGGTGCCGGGCGATTTGTTCCTTGAGCGAGAGTTTGGCATCGTTCTGCTTTTCCAGAGGCGGCGCACCGGGTGGTGGCGGCGGGGGCGGATCGGCAAAGAGTCGTTTGCGCAGCCACACGCCGCGGTAGATGGGGTTGGATTCCGCGCCGTCGCTGCCCATAAGCAGGATGCTGCCCTGTGTGAGCACACCGCCGCGGCCGGCATCGGCGGTTAACTTTACAGGGCGAAAGT
Organism: Verrucomicrobiales bacterium; assembly: GCA_002721895.1. The sequence goes on along the minus strand of PBLV01000058.1, from coordinate 7,993 downwards.
GAGCGCCGTGTACGCCCTCAATGTTGTAATGCCTGGCCAGCGTGTTGTTGAGCATGGCGAAGTTGGAGCGAACGAAATTCATCGCACTGAGATCCTCAGTGAACACGTGCTCCGCAAAGGCGAGCGTCTCTTCCTTGAGCGCCTCGCGCGTGGCATCGGAAAAACCCGGATGCCGCTTGGGATCGATGGCGACATTTTCCAGCGAAGGCAGCCCCAGCCATTGATGGCTGAAATGCCGCGCGAACCGGCTGAACCGGGCATCCTGTCGCATGCGGGCGACCTGTTGCTTGAGGACGGCCGGCTGGAGGAGTTGTCCATTGTCAGCCAGCGCGAGCAGTTCGTCATCCGGCATGGAAGCCCAAAGGAAATAAGACAGGCGGGTGGCCAGCTCATAGGCATTGAGCGAGCGGGCCTTGGATGGTTGGGCCTCGGGCGAAGGCTCGACGAGGTAAAGGAACTTGGGCGAAACCAAGATGGACGCCACCGTGGCACGGGCGGCGGCGCGTTCGTCTTTGAGAAGTTTTTTGAATCGTTGATAGGTGGCCATGGCGTGAGCCAATTCATCCGCCTGCGCTTCGCGTCGGTAGGCGCGCTGAAGGAATCGGCCGAGAACCTGACGCACATGCGCGGTTTCCCCGAGGTCGGCCGGCTTTGGCGGAAACAGGTTGCGGGCGGTTTCACTCGGGTACCCGTCGTGCAGCGGGCCTTCCATCTCGATGGAAACCAAACGAATCAGCGGTTCATCGACCTCCTCCAGCGGCGTGTTGCGGTTGTATTTTTCTTGGGGTTCGGCGGTGTTCCATGCGTAGACCGACAGATGGGTCACGTCATGGCTGCCACTCCCGTTGTAGTAGCCGCCTTTTTTGCCGAGCGGAAAATCCTCGATGTTGCCGATGAACTCGATGAGGTGTTCGCCCTTGGCGGGATCCACCATGCGCCGACCCATGATTTTCTTGGGATCATAATCGCCCGAGGCCCGGTGACCGACATGGATGGTGAGCTCGGGCCAGCGCCCCTGTGAATCGGCCGTCGCCTTCACCTTAAGCCGAATGGCAAAACGTCCGGCGAAAGGGCGTTCGACGAACGTGACCTTGCGGGGTAGATCGGCCTTAAAATGCGAAAGCTTAAACCCGGGTGTCGGCGCAAGGGTGTTGGGGTCAGTCCGCACCGGCTGCGTTTTCGGCTTGGGTTCGCCCTTCTTCCTTTTTTGCACGCCGACCTCGCGTTGGCCGCGGATCTTGGTGGGCTGAAATCGGGTGATGGATTGCTGGTAAATTTTTTCGGGCGCATCCGGCAAAGCTTCGTTTGCGGCCAGCAGCGCCACTTCCAGGTAGCTATTCATCAAGACCGGCGACATGCCGAGGTGTCTGGCATTGGTCATCAGGCCGTCTTCACCGGATAAATCGCCCGGGACATGGGCCGTGTAATCGAGCCGGACACCTAGCAAATCCTCCAGCGTATACTGATACTCGTAGCGGCTCATGCGCCGCATCAACTGCCGGCCGCCCGTGCTGGACCGTTTGGCAGCCGCCTGTTTGAGGCCGGTCTCCAGCCAATCGGTGAAGGTGGCCAATTCTGCGGCGGTCAACGATGACTCGTCTTTCGGCGGCATTTCGCCTTCGTTGAGTTGATCCAGCACCTCGTGCCAAAAACCGGCACTCTCACCCTCATGCAGTTCGGCCTTGAGTGTGTCGATCCGAAATTTGCCCTTTTGCTTTTCCGGCCCGTGACAGGCTACGCAATGCTTTTGAATCAGTGGCCGAATGTCTTTCTCAAAAATTGCCGTGGGATCCGCCTTCCCTGCGGCCATGCTCTCCACGCACCCCATCAAAACGCTGATGCAGACGATCCAGTGGCGGAATGAATGAGTTTGAAATACGGCCAAATCAGGCGTGAGCCTACCGGAATCCAGTGCTGAATTCAATTCAGTAGCTCCGGTTGGTCCGCTACGGCTGGATCGGCTTTGAAGTTACAGGCGGTTTATAGGTGGGTGTGTAGTCGATATTACCCTTGCGATACTGCCACGTAAATTTGCCATCCTGGGAAACAAGATCGCGTCGGATCACATATTTCCGTGCTGGCGGGGCGAACTTTTTGGGGGCGATGGCCGCGAGCTGGGCTTTGATGGCCCGATACTTAGGTTGATTCGCAAGGTTGTGCCACTCATGGGGATCGGTGTTCAAATCGTAGAGTTCCTCGCCATCACGATAACGGATGTAACGCCAGTCGCGGTTAATGACGGCGAATTCTTCGGGGCCCGTATAGGGAAGAAACACGCTTCGATCCTTGGCCTCTGCGGGGGCAGCCAGAGTGGCGGCGATCGAGGTGCCTTCGAGTTTCTGGTGTGTCTGCGGTAGTCGGCATAATTCGGCGAGGGTGGGGTAGATGTCGATGAGACTCACCGTGACATCAGTCTGTTTGCCTCGGGCCACACCTGGTCCGGCCCAAATGAAGGGGATGTTGGAGGTGCGTTCCCAAAGGGTGTGTTTGCCCCAGTTTAGTTTTTCCCCGTGATGATATCCGTGATCGCTCCAGAGTACGACGAGGGTATTGTAGGCATGAGGACCAGCCTCGAGAGCATCGAGTACTCGGCCAATCATGGCATCGGCATAACTTATGCACGCGAGATAGCCGTGAATGGCGTCTTCCACGGCATTCAGGGTTTCCAGCTTGTGGTGAATGCGTGAACGGCCGGTCCGGAGTGTTCGGATGCGCAGCGGCAGATCCTCAAGGTCATCGGCCTTGATGGGCGGGGGTTTGATTTGCTTGGGATCGTACAGGTCGAAATATTTTTGCGGACAATAGTTCGGGTAATGAGGGGCGTAAAATCCAATGCCAAGAAAGAATGGTTTCTGATGTTTTTTCTGCAATTGCCGCACGGCCCAGTTGGCGCGCTGGGTGTCGGCCATGGCTTCCTCCTGATCATTTGGAATGGGAGCCCACTCAAGGTAGAGGCCGCCAGGGATCTCCCTCCCGGCATTGTACGGGCTGGCCGGGAACGGATGCGGGAACGGCGTTTCCTTGCTCCAGGATTCCATGGGCCAACCGGTATCGCGTTGATGCGGGTTGCGCAGGAAAAACTCCGTCCAGTCACGTGTGTCAATATTGCCGGCGGGATGATGAAACAGTTTGCCCCCACCGTAGGTGGCATAACCGGCTTTGGCGAAGCTGGTTTGCAGCGACTCGATTTTCGGATGCTCCACAAAATAGGTCGCGCTCTGGTAACAGCCGGTGGTGGAGGCGAATTGACCTGAGAAAATCGCCGCCCGACTCGGGGCGCAATACACCCCGGCAGTGTGGGCGTTGGAAAAGCTTACGCCGCGCGCCGCGAGTCGGTCGATGTTGGGTGTCAGGGCAGCATTCGGGCTGCCCAAACACCCGATCCAATCGTTCATATCATCCACCGCAATGAAGAGGACGTTTGGGCGGTCAGAGGTTGCTGACTGCGCTGGTGCGGACACAACCAGGTAAACGATACTGATCAGGAAACCCAATGCCTGTTGCAGAAACGGATTACTTCTCGTCATCGGCCAGGGGGCGTTTGTGATTGAAGGGTAGGTGGGGCAGGCGCTTTTCGTAGGCTTCAGTCTGCTGATAAGCCTTGGGGTCGAATTCGGGGTTCACCTTGGGCATGCGACCGTTGACGGCTTTGAGGTAGCGCATCATCTCGGTGAAAAGCTGGCGGTGGCGTTCGGGATTCTTGGCGGCGAGGTTGGTGGTTTCGGCTTCGTCCTTGGCGAGGTCGAAGAGCATCGGGATGTCGTCATGGCCATAAAAGTGAATGACCTTGTCGGTACCGGAGACGATGGCCGAGTGCGGCATGGAGGTGCGGTTGTGCGGGTAATGAAAATAGAGATGGCGCTTGAGGAAGGCGGCGGTGGGTTTTTGGCCGCGCAGATAGCCGGCGAGGGAGACGCCGTCGATGTCCTTTAATTTCCCGGGCTGACCGCCGGCCCAGTCGACGAAGGTGGGCAGGAGATCGTAGTTCACCACGTTGCCCTCAAAGGTGCTGCCCGCCTTGATGCCGGGGCCGCGCACGATCATCGGCACGCGGATGCCGCCCTGCCATACCCACCATTTGTGGGCGTGCATCGGCTGGGTGAGCTTGGGATGCAATTTGAGTTCCTTGTGGCGGTAGCCGTTGTCGGACATCACGACAACGTAGGTGTTGTCGGCAATGTCGGCACGCTGGAGTTTGGCGAGCACGTCACCAATGCAGCGGTCGAGATCCTCGGCCATGCCCAGCCAGATGGCGGGATCCTGTTTGCGGTTGATGTTGTCGGCGGTCCTGCGGGCGCGCTTGTAGTAGGCCTGCACGGAGGGATGTTTCACGTACTTGGCGCGTGTGGCGGGCAGGCATTCGCGGCCCTCGTGCATGGCGTAGTGGGAAATCTGCAGATAGAACGGGCGCTTTGCCTTGGCCTGCGCATCAATAAAATCCATCGAGCGTTTGGTGATACTGAACATCAGTTTGGGGTCGGTGAGATTGTCGGGCTGACGGCTGACTTGGCCGACAGTGTTGCCGGGGTTGTTGTTGGTGTCGCCGTCGTGTGCGACATAGCCCTCATCGCCGGGATCGCCGCGCAGATGCCATTTGCCAAAATGCGCGCTCACGTAGCCGAGCGGCTTGAGCGCCTCGGGGATGGTGACCGCATTCGGATCGAGCGTCATATCCGAGATACACGAGATGACCGGCAGGCCGCGCGATTGCTTGACGTTAAAATAATCCTGCCCGCGCGCGTTGAGGTACACGGTGTAGCCGTTGCGTGGTGAAGATTGGCCGGTCTGCACGCACGCGCGCGAAGGCGAACACTGCGGCGAGGCGTAGGCGTTGCGAAACTTCATGCCCTCGCGCGCCAACCGCTGGAGGTGCGGCATCTGCAGCACGGGCATTTTGGAATTGGCCATCGCCTCATCAAAGGCAATCGGCGTGCCGTTCCACGCCCAGTCATCAATGAAAATGAAGACGATGTTGGGCGGGCGTTGTTCAGCCTTCACGCAAAACGTTAGGGCAAAGAAAAGCGTCAGGAAACGGATCATGATCGGCGATGAATGTGCGTCAAAGCAAATGGCATGGCGAGCCAATTGGGGATCACGAGCTCACCGCCGCTTTTCCACGCGTTCTTTCAAGCGCTGGAAAAGTCGGGCCTTGGTGTCGGCATGGGCGGGATCGTGGGCGAGATTGGTGAATTGCTGCGGATCCTTCTCCATATCATACAACATGAAGCTCTCCTGCTTGGTGCGTTTGGAGACGGGATACCACATGAACGCCCATTTGCCGGAACGCAGGCCATGCCCTCGGGCCACGGTGATCCAAGCGTCTTTCCGCGCCAGTTGGGCATCGGGGTTGTTGAGCAGCGGCACCAGGCTTTGGCCCTGAGCCTTGGGTTCGGGCGGAAGGCCGGCCAGATCGACGAGGGTGGGGTAGAGATCGACGAGCTCCACGATATGGTTGGAACGGCCCCCCTGTTTTCTGCCGGGCGCAGAAATGATCAGCGGCACGTGAATGGCTTCGTTCCAGAGGACGCCTTTCTTCCACATCTGATGTTCGCCGAGCAAATAGCCGTGGTCGGAAACAAAGACGACGATGGTGTTGTCGCGAAGCTTAAGACGGTCTAGCCCGGCCATGAGGCGACCGAATTGCTCGTCCATGTAGGTCACGGCGCCGTAGTAGCCGCGGCGCACTTCCCGCACGGCGGATTTTTTGAGATCCATCATGCGTCCCTTGGAGCCGGAAGGCATGTCGACGTGGTCGTCCTGCGGAAAATCCGGATAAGCCATTCGATGGGCATCATAAGGTTCAAGGCTGCCTTCGGTCGCCACAAACGGAAAGTGCGGGCGTACCAAGCCGACAGCGAGAAAGAAGGGCCTGGCTTTGCCTTGGCGGCCTTTGAGCAGTGCGAGGGCTTTATCGACGGCCATGGTGTCGGCGAGTAACCCGGTGTCCTTATCCGCTACTTCGAGTACAGCGTAATCGCCGCGGATGGAGGGATGCATCTTGTAGGGGGTTCCAGCACGATGCGCGGCGGCCCACTTGGCACGTTCGGCGGGGTAATGCTCGGCGGCGTCTGGGTGCGTGTAATCGGCCAGTTTGCCGGGCGTCATCGTTTCGAGGGCGGTGATATTATGGGCCTCGTGCCAGGAAGCGGCGTGATCCGGGCCGGACGTTCCTTGTACAATGTCGATGGGGATACCCATGTGATAAATCTTGCTCACGCGGGCGCTCCAATAGCCGTGGTTGGAAAAATGCCGTGGAAGGGTCACCCGGTTGGGATCGACCTTGCCTCCGTTGCGCATCACGCCGTTCACCAGCGGATATTGGCCGGTCATGATGGAGGCCCGCGAAGGTCCGCAGAAGGGAAACTGACAATACGCCCGCGTAAAGCTAACGCCCGACTTGGCAAATTGATCTAGGTTCGGTGTCTTGGATTCCGGATGGCCTAGTCCGCCGAGGGCATAGTTGAGATCATCAGAGATTACAAAGAGCACATTTGGTTTAGTGCTCTCTGGTTTTGCCCAAAGGCCTCCACCCCCAAAAACACTCAGCGCAATGATGGTGAATATTTTGGTCATTTAATTAGTTTTGGGGTTGTACCTGTAAACATTATGATGCGTAACCTTGGAACCCCAAGAGGTTAAAAACCACAAATCTTGATGCCCGTCATTGTCGCAGTCCTTCATTTCAAGATAACGCAATCTGCCCCAGCGCTCCTTATAGAAAAACTAAACCGACCGCTCAACCGAGCTTGCTCATCCATATACTCTTCATAAACGTCTCTTATTTCAGGTGTTTAAAGTTAAATAGCTGCAACGAACAGTTTGATTACAAAGCAGGCACTTCATAGGTGGGAGCGACCTCAGGTTTCCTTAGTTGGTAAAATGCTTTCTCCCACTCCTGTTCAACCACAGGGGGAAGTATTTTTGTGGCGTGAGGATAAACGCGTTTCCACCACTTTTCATACTCGGCTTTCATGGTTGCGACAATTTCGGGGTGGCTTGAGGCGATATTATCCAGGTTGGTCATATCCTTCTCCAAGTTTAATAGAATCTCTTGATCTCGCCACCAAATCAAACGGTATTTGGAATTTCGAATGGCAGCGCTTTTGAATTTATAGTCGCTTACATCGTCTTCAGGCTCCCATTTACCCGTATTGAAGTACAGATATCGGTCAGCCCATTTGTGTTGGGGGTCACTGAAGAGAGGCAGCAACGAACGCCCTTCGTATTTGGGTGTGGATGCTACGGGTTTAATTCCGGCTAATTCCATAAAGGTAGGAAAGAAGTCGAAGTGAGCGGTCAGCTTGGAAATATCTCTTCCTGCTTCGAAAACGCCTTTCCATTGCCAAAAGGAAGGAACTCGAGTGCTCCCTTCAAATACGCCACCTTTGCCTTTTGAAAATCCGGCGTGATAGAGTTTGTGAGCCTTTCCATCTTTTTTATACCCGCCGGTGTTGGGTCCGTTGTCTGTGATAAAGATGACCAGCGTGTTTTCCATCAGTTTCCACGCATTGAGTTGCTTCATGAACCTGCCAAGTTGGGTATCTAGGTCTTCAACCAACGCATAACGTCCAGCGACATTATGATTGTATCCCTGGTCCAACCATTTTTTCTGCCATTCCGCCGGGATATTTTCTTTGTAAGGACCATGCGGTGCCGGGGTAGGCAGATAGATGAAGAAAGGATCCTCTTTGTCTTTTGCGGATTTTATCCAACTTAAGGTCTGACCCATGATCACTTCGGTGCTGAATCCTTTGCACTTCACAAGTTTCCCGTTATGGGTCATGACAGGGTTCATGTTAAACATGCCGTGTCCTCCGCTGGGTAGCACAAAGGTTTCATCAAACCCGTTGTCCTGAGGTCTACGGCCTGCTTCTATTCCAAGATGCCATTTGCCGAAAATCGCGGTTTGGTATTGGGCTCTTTTCATTTCATGAGCAATGGTCCCCAGCCCCCCAGGTATACGGTTGCGGGCATATTTTGTGTGGGTAACGCC
>PBLV01000057.1 GCA_002721895.1 Verrucomicrobiales bacterium | reverse complement strand
TCCTACGAGGACATCATCTGGGCGCTGTTCAACACGAAGGAGTTCCTCTTCAACCACTAACCGGAGGCTCAATGAGCCAAGGCGAACGAGCAAACCGCATCGGTTGCGCGGAGTTTCGGCGCAACCTCGCCATGGACCGGCGCGGGTTTGTGAAAGCCGGCGCACTCGGTCTCGGTGGCTTGTCGCTCGCCAACCTCATGCGCGCGGAGGCGGCGGTGAAGAATCGCGACGCCGTTTCCAACGACAAGTGCGTCATCATCCTCTGGAAACGCGGCGGCGCCAGCCAGCACGAGACGTGGGATCCCAAGCCCGATGCGCCGCAGGAATACCGCGGCTCGTTTGGCGCCATGTCCACCAAGGTGCCCGGCACCCAAATCTGCGACCTGCTGCCGCAGTGCGCGAAGATGACCGACAAGTTCGCCATCCTCCGCAGCCTGCACCACAAAAACGCCGGCCATTCCGCGGGCGACCAGATTCTCTTCACCGGCTATCCGCCCGGGCGCAACCCAAACGAAAACGTCTACCCCAGCTGCGGCTCCATCGTCGCCAAGCAGCTCGGCCACCTGAACCCCGAGCTGCCGCCGTATGTGATGATCCCGCGGCACCTGCCCGGCGTGGAGAGTGCGTATCTTGGTAAAAAATATTCACCCTTTTATACCCAGGCCGATCCCGCCAACAAGGCCACCTGGCCGCAGAACGGCGGCAACTTTGAGGTGCCCAATTTCGAGCTCACCAACGGCCTCGACTTTAACCGGCTCGATTCCCGACGCGGATTGCTCAACGGCTTCGACAGCATCCGGCGCGACATCGACAACACCGGCAATGCCGAGGCGATGGACAAGTTTCAGCAGCAAGCGCTCGACATCGTCACCAGTCCGCGTGCCAGAGACGCCTTCAACCTCGATGCCGAGCCAATGAAGCTGCGCGAGCGTTACGGTTTCATGCCTCAATATAACGCGCCCACGCCCGACCGCTGCGGTGTGCCGTCGTGGAGCCAAAGAATTTTACTGGCCCGCCGCCTTGTCGAAGCCGGCGTGCGGCTGGTCACTGTCGATCTCCGCTGGTGGGACACACACGTGAAGGGTTACGAGACCATGCGCGACGGCTTCCTGCCGCGCTGGGATCAGGCCTACACCGCGCTGCTGACCGACCTCGAGGAACGCGGCTTGATGGATCGCGTAATGGTCGTCGCGTGGGGCGAATTCGGCCGCACGCCGAAGGTCAACAAGACCGGCGGACGCGATCATTACCCCGGCGTGTTCAGCGCCGCGTTGAGCGGCGGCGGCATTCAGGGCGGCGCCGTGGTCGGCTCCTCCGACAGCAAGGGCGCCTTGCCCAAGGAACGCCCGTTGCACCCGCAGGACGTCCTCACCACCATGTACCGCCACCTCGGCATCGACACCAAAATCAATTACACTGACTTCGCCGGCCGGCCGCACCCCGTGCTGCCCTTTGGCGAGCCGATTGAAGAGCTATTTTAAAAACAATTTAAACTAAACTGACATGAAAAAGGCACTCCCCCTCCTTGGCATGTTTGCGGTCCTTTGGGCTGCGACAACAGCGTTTGCGCAACAGTTGCCGCGAGCGACCTTCAACAGCATTTACCCCGCCGGTGGCCAGCAGGGCACCAGTGTGGATGTCACCGTGGCCGGCGGCGATCTCGATGGCGCCAATCAGCTGGTGTTTTCGCATGCCGGTATCAAGGCCGTTCCGAAGAAGGACGGCAACGGCAAGGCGATCGCCAATCAATACACCATCACCATCGCCAAGAATGTGCCGGTGGGCATTTATGATGCGCAGGTGGGTGGCGGTCAGTTTGGTATTTCGAACGTGCGCGCGTTTGCCGTGGGCGATTTGCCTGAGGCGGCCTCCACCGGCGGCGCGTCACTGGACAAGGCGATGGAGGTAAAGCTTGGCACCACCATTAACGGTCAGGCGCCGTCGCGCAATTACGCGTACTTTAAAGTGAGCCTCAAGCGCGGCCAGCGCGTGCTGGTCGATTGCCAAGCCAAGAACATCGATTCCGCGATGGCGCCGGTGTTGGTGCTCAAGGACGCCAACGAGCTGGAGCTGGAGCGCAATCGCTTTGGCAAGCCCCTCGACTTCACCGCGCCGGCGGACGGCGATTATTACGCGGCGGTGCATGATTTCACCTACGGCGGCGGTGCCTCGCACGTATATCGGCTGACCATCTCGCAGCGGCCGTACATCGATTTTATCGTGCCGCCGGTCGGCAAGCCCGGCAGCACCGCGAAATACACCGTCTACGGTCGCAACCTGCCCGGCGGGCAGGACGCGGGTATGGAGCTGGGCGGCAAGCCGTTGCAGAAAAAAGAGGTGAGCATCACGCTGCCCGGCGATGCCGCGGCCAAGCTGAACATCACCAGCAGCACGCCCGTGGGCCCCGTGGCGGCGGGATTTGACGGTACCGACTATCGCCTGCCCAGCCCGGCGGGCGCTTCGAACCCGGTGCGCATTCATTTTTCCGAGGGCAATGTCATTGCCGAGGCCGGCACGGGCAATGACAAGCCGGAGCAGGCACAAAAGATTTCAGTGCCTATTGAGTTTGTCGGTCAGTTTCACCCGCGCCGTGATCGTGACTGGGTGACGTTTGATGCGAAGAAAGGTGATACCTATTTCGTGGAGGTTGTCAGCGAACGCCTTGGTGCGCCGACTAATCCGTTCTTTCGTATCCAGCGTGTGACGAAGAATGACAAGGGCGAGGAACAGGTCAGCACCGTGAAGGAAGTGCAGGAAAGCCCCGTGAACATTGGTGGCAGCACGTTTAACACGACATCGGTCGATCCCTCGTTCCGCTTCGCTGCGCCCGAGGATGGCACGTATCGCATCCTGCTGTACGACCTGTACAACCGCGGTAGCGCGGACAGCCTGTATCGGTTGTCCATCCGCAAGGAAGCACCGGATTTCCGCCTCGTGGCGCTGCCCGAGGGCTCATTGCCATTGGCCAATCAACCGGTGCCGATGCCGACGGGCTTCCTGCGGCGCGGCCAGGTGTTGCCCATCAAGGTGATGGCGTTCCGTCGCGATAGTTTTAATGAACCCATCGAGCTGACCTTGAGCGGTCTGCCCGCCCATCTCACCGCCAGCAGCGCGACCATTGCCGCCGGCCAAAACAGCGCACTCATCATGGTTGCCGCCAAGACCGATGCGCCAAACTGGACCGGTTCCATTACCATCACCGGCAAGGCCAAGGTGGGCGACAAGGAAGTCACCCGTGCCGCGCGATCCGCCGGCGTGTCGAGCATCGCCTACGACAGCCAGACCAAGCGCAGCCGCGTGCGGGCCCGCCTCACCAACACACTGCAACTGCAGGTGACCGATCAGGAAACCATCCCGGTGCTAATGACGCCCAAGGAAGACAAGGTGTACGAGCACTCGGTGTTCGGCCAGCTGAAGATTCCGTTCAACCTCAAGCAACAGGCCGGCTTCAAGGCGGTCGATAAAAAGGTAAAATGTCTCGGCCACAGTGTCCTGTCGGGTTTCAAGGACGTCACTTTTGCTAAGAACAAGGATGACGCCACGCTCGATCTGAACTTGAACACCTACAAATTGCCGGTTGGCGAGCACACACTGTTCCTCCGCACCCAAGTGAAGGGCAAGTACAGCCGAGTGCCCGCGGAGAAAATAAACGCTGCCAAGGAAGAGCAAAAGAAGGTAGACGCAGCCGCCGTGGAAGCCGACAAGGCGGCCAAGGCTGCGGCGGCCGAGTTGGCTGCCATCAATAAAAAAGCGGACGCCACTCCCGAGCAAAAGACCGCTGCCAAGAAGAAAAACGACGATTCCGCTGCCAAGAAAAAGGCTGCTGACACCGCCAAGACCGCGGCGGCCGCCAACGTGAAAAGGTTGACCGACGCCGCCAAGCCGAAGGACGTGACCGCAACATTTTACAGCCAACCCATCAAGGTGAAGGTGACCGCCGCGCCGATCGATCTAAAACCCGTCGCCGCCGCGCAGTTGAAGCAGGGCGAGAAAGTGGAGCTGACGGTAGATCTTGAACGCAAGTATGGCTTCGTGGATCCGGTAAACGTTGCCATCACGCTGCCCGGCGGCACGGCTGGCCTGACAGTTAGTAAGCTGACCATTGCCAAGGATCAAAAGACCGGCAAGGTGACCATCACCGCCAACGACAAAGCGACCGTGGGCGATCTCGCGCTGAACGTTGAGGCCACCATGAAATTGCAAAATCAAAACATCAAGGTGACCCAGCCGCTTAAGCTAAAGGTCGTCGAAGTGAAAAATAATTTAAAACACAATTAGCAACACAACATGAACCAAACCAAACTTCCCCTGGCCCTCGTGGCCGCCGGCCTGTTGGCCCATAGTGCGGACGCCAAGGGCCCCCTGCCCGTGGCCGATGTGAAGCGTGCCAAACCGGTTGATTTTCAGAGCGAGATCCTACCGTTCCTTCGCGCCAACTGCCTCGCCTGCCACAACCGCACCAAAGCCAAGGCCGATCTCATCCTTGAGACACCGCAAGACATCATGGAGGCGGATGCCGTCGTGCCCGGCAAGCCCGACGAGAGCATTCTGTTTCTGCTTTCCGCGCACGTGGACGACCCGCCCATGCCGCCGCCGGAGAACAAGGCTTCCGCCAAAAACCTTTCGCCGCAACAGCTCGGCCTGCTGAAGCTGTGGATTGCCCAGGGCGCCAAGGGCACCGTCACCGCCGCCCGCACCATCGAGTGGGCGCCTTTGCCCGAGGGGTTGAACGCCATTTATTCCGTGGCTGTGACCCCCGATGGCCAGTACGCCGCCGCGGGCCGTGCCAACCAGATTTTCATTTACCATGTGCCCAGCAAAAAACTGGTTACGCGCCTGACCGATCCGTCCCTGCTTAAGGATAACCTGTACAAGAACGGGGTAAGCCACCGCGACATGGTTCACGCGCTGACCTTCAATCAAACCGGTGACGTGCTCGCCAGTGGCGGTTATCGCGAAGTGAAGCTGTGGCGCCGCCAGCCCATGAAATCCCAGCGCACCATTGCGTTGAATAGCGACGCCGCCATCATCGCGCTGGCCGGCGATGGTCAGGCCTTGGCCGTGGCGGAGGGCAACAACATCCGGCTCATCAACCCCAACACCGGGGCTGCCATCAAGACGCTTTCCGGCCATAAGATGCCGGTCACCAGCGTGGCGTTTTCACCGGACAACAAGCAGCTCCTTTCCGGTGCGGCCGACGGCGCATTGCACATTTGGAATCTGGCCGACGGCAAGTTCACCGCACCCATGGTGGCAATGGAAAAGCCCAGCAAGATCACCGCGGTCACCTGGACCACCAACGGTAAGCTGGCCGTGACCGCCCATGAGGACAACCTGATGCGTGTGTGGGACGTCGCCGCCGCGCTCGGCGAAGCCCCCGAGGGCGGCCTCAAACCGCACAAGGAACTCAAGGGCCACAGCCAGCCAATCCTATCGCTCACACGAATTCCGAATAACGACACCCAAATACTCTCCGGCAGCCGTGACGGCACGGTGCGCCATTGGGATGCCAACGGCGGAAACCAGGTCCGCAGTATGACCCACGGCGGCCCGGTGATCGCGGTTTCCGTCAGTCCGGACGCGACCAAGTTTGCCAGCGCCAGTGAGAACAACACCGGCAAAATTTGGAATGCCGCCAATGGCCAGCAGATCGCCGAGCTGCGCGGCCAGCGCGATGCCAAATTGCACCTCGCCAAGCGCGAGCGCGAGCTGGCGTTTGCTAAGAAGGAAGTCACCTATCACACCAACAATCTGAAGGCCAAGGCCGACGAATTGAAAAAGGCCGACGACCGGCTGAAGAAAGCCGACGAAGCCAAGAAAAAGGCCGAGGCGGCGCCCATCGCTGAAAAGAAAAAGACCCTCGATGCCGCCAACGCGGAAAAGAAAACCAACGAGGATAAATACAACAAACTCAAGACCGATTACGATGCCGAGGTAAAGGTGTTCACCGACGCTGATGCGGCAGCCAAGACGGCCGAAACCGCTGCCACCAAGGCCAAGGCGGACGCCGCCAAACCGGTTGCGGATCTGGCGGCGAAGGAAAAGGCCGCCGCCACCAGCAAGACAGCCGCGGGCAATGCGAAAAAGAATCTGGATAACCTGACGAACACGCAGTTGAAGCCCGCCGAGGCCAAAGCAGCAACCGCCAAGTCGGCCGCTGCTGCCGCCCAAAAAGCATTTGAAACGGCGGACAGTGAAGCCAAGGCTGCTGAGGAGAATTCCAAGAAGATTGCCGGCGACGCCAACAAGAAGCCGGAGGAAAAACAGGCTGCAGCCAAGGCCGCCACCGACAAACGCAATGCGGCCAACGCCGCCAAGACCAAGCTGATCCAGGCGCAAACGGCGGAGAAGGCGGCGGTGGCCGCAGTGACTGCTGCCAAACGGCGCGTGGATGCCGCCAAAAAGGCGTCCGACACCACCGCCAAAGCATCTGCTGACGCCGCCAAGGCGGCTGCCGATGCCAAGCCGCTCGCCGATAAGGCCAAGGCCGCACAGGCTGCTGCCGAAAAAGTAGCGACGGACAAGCGCAAGGTGGCCAATGATTCAAAGACCAAGCGCGATAAGCTGAACACGGATCAAGCCGCCGCCAAAAAGGCGTTTGATGATTCCACCAAGAAAGCCACGACGGCGCAGGGCGAATACGACAAGCTCGAGACACCGCGCAAAAATGCCGTGAACGAGTTTGACCTCGCCACCAAGGCCAAGGCCAAGGCCGATGCGACGCACAAGGAAGCCGATGCCGGCAAGAAGGCAGCGGATGAACACAGCAAGCAGCTGGAGACCGCTGTGGCGTCCAACAAGGAGGCCACCACCAAATCCGAGATGCCGATCCGTGCGATCGCGTTCAGCGCCGACAGTCAGCAGGTGCTCACCGGCGGTGACGACATGAAGGTGCACACCTGGTCCGCCACCACCGGCGAGGCGCTCGAATCCTTTAATGGCCACAAAGGCGCGGTTAAGGCGCTGGTGTTTAATGGAGAAAAATTCATCTCCGCCAGTGCGGACAAGACCGCGCAGGTTTGGAGCCTCGGCATCGAGTGGAAACTGGAACGCGTGGTGGGCACGGGCGATGCCAAGTCGCCCCTGACGGATCGCGTGAACACCATCGACTTCAGCCCGGACGGCAAACAGATCGCCACTGGGAGCGGCGAGCCGAGCCGCGGCGGCGAGGTGCAAATCTGGAAAATCGCCGATGGCAAGCTCGCCAAAAACTTTGCCGAGGTGCACAGCGACAGCGTGCTCGGACTTGAGTTTTCGCGCGACGGCAAATTCATCGCCAGCGCGAGTGCGGACAAATTTGTCAAAGTCACCGAGGTGGCCACCGGCAAGATCGTCCACAACTTTGAGGGGCACACCCACCACGCCCTCGGCGTCAGCTGGTTGCCTCACGGTCGCCAGCTGGTCAGCGTTGGGGCCGACAATAGCATTCGCCATTGGAATTTTGAGGCCGGCGAACGCATTCGTCAGCGCACCAACCTTGGCAAGGAAGTCACTTCCATCCACTACGTTGGGCTCACCGAGCAGGCGGTCGTAACGGCCGGTGACAAATCTGTCCGTCTCATCAACACCAGCAACCTCAACGACGCCCGCAGCTTTGCCGGCGGCACCGACTACATGTACGCCTGCGCCGCCACTCCGGACGCCAGGTACATTGTCGCCGGCGGCGAAGACAGCGCTCTCCGGGTTTGGACTCTGGCCGACGGTAAAGCCGTGGCGACCTTCGAGGCACCCAAGCCGCCGGCCGAAGAAACAGAGGAGAATCAATAAAAAAGCTCTTTGTCGTCGATAAGAAAAATATCGTCCACCAAGGCGACTGGACTTTATTTCTTTTGCGAACAATTTGCCGTTGCTGAGGGGCGTGGGCGCGGGTTTGATTCAGCGGATGGCGGCCACACGTGGCGGGAGCTTTTTTGTGGGTGTGGATGTTGGGGGGACCAAGATCCTTTCGGGGCTTTTCGATCGTTCACTGAATCTGGTTGCCAAGCGGAAGATCAAGACCAAGGCCAGCAAGGGCGGGGATGTTGTTTTGGAGCGTGTTGAACTGGTGGTGAGGGAGTTGCTCAAGGGACAAGGGGTGCGCCTTAAGCAGGTTGAGTCCATTGGCTTGGGAGTTCCCGGCGTGGTGAAACGTGGTCGGGTACTTAATGCCTACAATGTGGGGTGGGAGGATGTGCCCATCAAGACGGTCCTCGCGCGGCGTCTGCGTGTTCCCGTGAAGGTGGATAATGACTGCAACCTGTTCACGCTGGGTATTCACCGGGTGGAATTGAAGGGCAAGCCGCGCTCCATGGTGGGAATGTTCTTGGGCACGGGGTTCGGGGGCGGATTGATTCTCAATGGGCAACTGTATCGGGGGCACAATTTCGCGGCGGGTGAGTTTGGCCAGATGACGATTGATAAGAATGGCATCAAGACCGCGCACAGTTTCCGCGGCAGCCTGGAGTCCTTAGCAAGCAGGACGGGGATCGTTCGCCGCCTTCGCCGTGCTGTGCTGGAAGGGGAGACGACCTTGCTACAAGAGGAACTGGGAGCGCAGTTGAAGGGGGTTCGGAGCCGTCATTTGCGCCAAGCCATTGCCGCGCGGGATCCACTGGTGAAAAGGGTGGTGCGTCATGTTGCGGAAGACACGGGCATTGGAGTGGCCGCGGTTGTGAGCGCGCTTGGGCCGGAGTATGTTGTGCTGGGCGGGGGCGTGATGGAGGCGTTGCAGAAGACAATGCTGCCCATTATTAGGCGTACGGCAGAGCAGGCGGTGTTGCCGGGCTCGATGAGCGGGGTGAAGGTTGTCACCAGCCGGCTGGGGGATGACGGGGGGATTTGTGGCGCGGCGGTACTGGCACGCAATGGGGATGGGTAGAGGTTCAGTTGACGCGCGTGGTTTCCGATTCGCGAGGCATTTCAAACTTGGGAAACTTCAACTTGCCCTTCTTGGAGGTGGAGTTAAAGGCGGGCTTGTTCAGGGCAATCAATTCGTGCTGGCTGCGGTGTGACTTTTCCCCCTCGGTGGGAACGATGCGAGTGTAGGTGGCGTCGGGCTGCAGGGCGCGGGCCTTGTCATTGTCACGGAGGTGGATGGCCAGGATTTCATCGGTTAGACGCTTACGGATGGCGGGATCCTCGACGGGGAATGCCACCTCGATGCGTTTCTGGAAGTTGCGGTACATCCAGTCGCCGCTGCTGATGTAGACTCGCGGGTCGCCATTGTTTTCAAAGCAGAAAACCCGGCTGTGTTCCAAGAATCGGTCGACGATGCTGCGCACACGGATGTTCTCACTAAGGTCCGGTACGCCCGGCCGCAGGCAACAGATGCCGCGCACGATGAGATCAATTTGCACGCCGGCTTTGCTGGCTTCGTACAGCGCCTCGATGACAGGCTTGTCGACCAACGCGTTCATCTTGGCGCGAATGGCGGCGGGTTTGCCCTCACGAGCGTTGCGGGTTTCCCGGCGGATGCATTCAAGCGTGCGTCGCTGAAACTCGAAAGGCGCCACTACCAGACGGCGCGTGCCTTGGAACTGACAGAATCCGGTCAGCAAGTTGAACAAAGCAGTGGCGTCCTCCCCGTACCCCGAGCGGCAGGTGAAGTAACCCAAGTCGGTGTACAGGCGGGCGGTGTTGGGATTGTAGTTACCGGTTGAAAGATGCACGTAACGGCGCAGGCCATCTTCTTCCTGCCGGACTACCAGGCAAATCTTTGAGTGGATCTTGTAGCCGACCAGGCCGTAGGAAACGTGCACCCCGGCCTCTTCCAGCTCTCGTGCCCATTGGATGTTGTAGGCCTCATCAAAACGCGCCTTCAGCTCCACCACGGCGGCGACTTGCTTGCCGTTTTGCGCGGCGCGCATCAGCGCCCCTACCACGCGGGGATCTCCGCCGGTGCGGTATAGGGTTTGCTTGATGGCCAGTACTTTGGGGTCACTGGCAGCCTGGTTCAGAAAATCTACCACACAGTCAAAGCTCTCATAGGGATGGTGCACCAGCACGTCCTGCTGGCGGATGACCTCAAACAAGTCTGTTTGTCCGCGGAAGGCTGGGGCGGGCGGCGCGAGGAAAGGCACATCGCGCAACTCGGGAGAGTGGTCGCCCTTTAAAATGGTCTGGAGATGAATGGGGTTCACGGGGCCGTCGATGCGATAAAGATCGTCATAAGTCAGCTCCAGTTTCTCCAGCAGTTCAGCCACGAGGTCATCGGGTGTGTTATGATCTACCTCCAGCCGCACGGCATCGCCCTTGCGTCGATTGCGCAGTTCGTTCTCGACGGCCTGCAGCAGGTTTTCCGCGTCCTCCTCGCCGACGTACAGTTCGCTGTTGCGGGTTACGCGGAAGCGCCAACTACCGTGCACCGTCGTGCCGGGAAAAAGATTCTCGATAAAATAGGAGATGATGTCCGCAAGAAACACATAGTCATGGCGGCGGTCGGGCCGGGGCAGAGGGACCAGTCGCGGGATGACGCGCGGTACTTGGACGATGCACAGCCGCTGCTGGGTGGCGTTCTTTTCCTTGAGCTCCACGCGCACGATGATGTTCAACGACTTGTTGCCAATGAGCGGGAAGGCCTTGGAGGGATCCACGGCCAGCGGTGTCAACACTGGCCGGACTTTGTCGCGATAAAAAGACTCCACCCACTGACGGTCATCGGGCCCCAAATCATCGATCTGATGGAAGCGGAAACCTCTCTTTGCCAGCGCGGGCATCAGGTCCTGACGCCAGCACTGGAACAGCGCATCCACCATTCCGTGAATGCGTCCGGAGACAGCATCAAATGTTTCCGTGGCCGTTCGTCCATCCATGCTGCGCTCGATGACAGCGCTTTCGATTTGCTGCTTGAGCCCCGCCACACGCACCTCAAAAAATTCGTCGAGGTTTGAGTTGGTGATGCAGAAAAATTTCACTCGCTCCAGCAACGGGTTTTTGGGATCCATCGCCTCCTCCAGCACTCGCGAGTTAAACTCAACCCAGCTGAGCTCACGATTGATGAAGCGGGACTGTTTTTGTTTCTGCGTCATTGATTGCGCCCTAATTTACACCAAAATGGGTAAGAAGGAAACATACCATCAAGAACCCCTCTAAAACAGGTCTTTATTGTTACAATCGGTCATCCAGTCGGCCGTGCAAGAGGTTGCTGGCACTTTATTCGCAGCCCAAGAGGGGTCGGCAATTGCGGAAATCTGCCCGTATTTCAGGGGCTTTTGAATCGCCAAGCTCACTCCGGTGAATTTGTTCCCATCTTGTGCACACCCAAAATCTGACGCATCGGCCCGTGATTTTCGTTGCTGAAAAAGACCGTTTCAGCGAGAGTGGGCGGCAGTGGAACCAATGAAGGCCCTTTGTCAGCGCATAATCGCGGTCGCCCTTGTCTTGGCAGGGGTTGGCGCTGTGTTTGCGTGTTCTGTTCCCGTGTTTCGTTATGCCTTGGAGCGGTGGCAGTCGGACAACTATCTGGTCGTGGTTTTCCATCACGGCGCGCTGGAGGACACTAGCCGCAAACTGTTGGCTAAACTTTCGCCGGACCCGCTGGTCAGCCCGCAACTCGCCAACATTGAAATCCAAACCTACGATCTGGACAACAATCCGCCAAAGGACGTGCTCGACTTTTGGCGGAAGAGTCAGGCCAGCGCAAAGGCCGGACCGTGGATGATGGTGTTTTATCCCAAGACCGTCGGCAATCCCAACCCGGTCTGGAGCGGCCACCTGAACGAGGCCAACGCAAACTTGGTGGTCGATTCGCCGAAGAGGCGTGAATTGTCGCGCCGGCTTTTAAAAGGGGAATCCACGGTCTGGTTGTTTCTGGAGAGCGGTGATGCTGCCAAGGATGCCGCCGCCTTGAGCGTCCTGAATGCCCGCATTGCCGCCTTGGAAAAAACCTTGAAGCTGCCCGAGATCAAGCAGGAAGATATTGCCGCCGGCCTACTCAACATTGAAGCTTCGCAACTGAAGCTCAAGTTTTCCGCACTACGCGTATCCCGTAGAGACGCCGCCGAAAGTGTCTTCGTGAAGATGCTTCTCACCAGCGAATCCGACCTTAAGGATCTGAAGGAGCCCATGGTCTTTCCCGTATACGGCCGCGGCCGCTTCATGCCGGCCCTCATCGGCAAGGGCATCAACGACGAGAACCTGACCGAGGCCGCCAAGTTTTTAACGGGCCCCTGCTCCTGCCAGATCAAGCGGCAGAATCCCGGCACGGATCTGTTGGCGGCCGTCAACTGGGAAAGCCTCATCCAGCCTCAAATCAACATCGATCGCGAACTGCCGCCCCTTACCGGCATCGTCGATCCCGGTGCGGAAAAACCCACCGAGGTGGTGGCTAAGGCCATAGTCTCCAGTGAACCCATTTTCAGTAACCCCATTCAACTGGAGAATGGCGCATCTCCAAGTACTCCAACCTCCGCCCCGTCCGCTGACGCAACGGAAAGCAAGCCCATGCAGATCGCCATGGCGGGAGCCGGCAATGAAGAGGGGCCGCCCCCCGCCGCCACCAATCCCGCACCGGCTGCGGCACCGACAACGGGCGCACCCATCTGGGTGGGTCTGGTTGTTGTGGGCCTCGGTATCCTTTTGGCTGGTGGCTGGCTCCTGATCGCCAAACCCTAACGAGTCATGAATCTCTGGCGCCTGACGCTACGCGAAATATCCCATCGCCGGCTTCATTTTGGCCTTGGATTGATTTCCGTTTCCGCCGCCGTTTCCGTTTACATCTCCACCACCATCCTGCTGCGTGACAAGTCCCTGCGGGATGAGGACGCATTGGTGCGCATGGAACGCCAACAAAAGGAGCAAATTGCCGAAGACCAAGCCACCCGTGCCCAAGCCCTGCAGAAAAGGCGGATGGAATTGGAGAATAAACTGGGCGCCCTGCGATCCAGACTGCGGACCGAATTTGCCGCCAAGCGCGGTGAGCTGTCCGCCCAACTGGGCAAGCGCCAGATAGAGCTGGAGGGCGACTTGCGGGAAACGCAGGAGATTCTTCGTGCCAGCCTCAAGGAACGCGAGTTTGCCGTGGCCAAGGCTGGCGCCGAGCTGCAGGACGCCATGCGCAAGATCACCAAGGGGCTGGGCTTCAACATCCTCATCCTGCCGCGGGACCAGGATTTAAACCGGTTTCATCTTGAGGGTGTTGCTACTGCGGTCATGCCCGAGGCGCTGGTCACCAAGCTGGCCGGTTCCAAGATTGTGACCGTCAACCACCTTCTTCCTGTCGTCACGCGCCGCATCAAGTGGCCGGAACGGGATAATCTGGAAGTTGTTCTCATTGGGACGCGCGGCGAAGTTCCGTTGGCACATCGCGACCCCAAAAAGCCGCTTATCGATGCCGTCCCCAAGGGGGTCATGATCGTGGGGCACACCGTTGGCCGGAGGCTGGGCATCAAGGCCGGCCAGGAGGTTGAACTGTTGGGACGGGAATTCAAGGTGGCCAAGGTCCACGGGGAGCGGGGTTCCATGGATGACAGCTCCATTTGGCTGAACTTGGGCGAAGCCCAGGAACTTCTGAAAATGCAGAATGTCATCAATGCCATCCTTGCACTGGAATGTAATTGCGCGACGGTGGATCGCGTGGGGGAGATTCGTGCTGAGATTGCGGGCATCCTGCCCGGCACACAGATCATTGAGCGGGGTTCCCAGGCGCTGGCTCGCGCCGAGGCACGCAACAAGGCAAAGGCACAGGCCGATGCCGACCTTGAGCAGGCGGCCGCCAACGCCCGAAAGACCCTTGAGGAACAACAACGCACGGCACAGGCGACTCTTGCCGCGCAAAAAACCGCCAATGAGGAAACCCTTGCCGCCCAGTCCCAGCGCGACGCCGCCACTTTAAAAATTCATGAGGATAAAAACGCGGAGTTGATCACGTCCCAGCGGAAGGGTGATGTTATTGCGTTAAAGCAAGAGCGCAAAAACGCCGATGCCTTGTTGCAAAACGAGCGGAACAGCCGTGACATTCTGCGGGACCAAAACCATCGTTTTGCTGATATCCTGATTCCACTGGTGGTGGCCGCATCCGCGCTTTGGGTGGGGCTGCTCACTTATGGAAACGCGCGGCGGCGTCAGGCAGAGGTGGGCATTCTTCGCGCCATTGGCCTGAACACCGGTCAAGTGCTGGGGCTCTTTCTGGGCAAGGCCCTGTTGTTGGGCCTGCTGGGAGCTGCGCTGGGTTTGGTGGCGGGGCTCACCATGGGGTTGGCCATGGGCAACCGGGGCATTGAGGAGGCACGGACGCTGCAATTGTTTGAGGCTCGCCAACTTCTGATCGCGGCTTCGCTTGCGCCCGTCATCGCCATGCTGGGGAGTTGGTTGCCTGCCATTCTCGCCGCGCGGCAGGATCCCGCAGTGGTCTTACAGGAGGAATGAGCATGTTGCTGCGGGTTGAAAACCTGACCAAACAGTACCCCGGACAGAACGGGTCACCGGTCCATGCATTGCGGGGCGTGAGTCTTGACTTGGAGGAAGGTGATTTTGCCGCCATTCAGGGCCCCAGCGGCTGCGGCAAGAGCACGTTGCTCCTTGCCGCAGGCGCGTTGCTTCAGCCCACTGGTGGAACGGTTTCCATTGATGGAGATGATCCCTACCGCCTTTCCTCCGAGCAGCGGGCTCAGTTTCGCGCGCGGTATGTTGGGTTTGTCTTTCAGCAATTTCACTTGGTCCCTTATCTCAGCGTCAGGGAAAACATCGTCGTGCCGGAGTTGGCTGGCGATTTTGAGGGGAACTCGGGAGACGTGGATGCATTGCTGGAACAGTTTCAACTTAAACATCGCGCGGAGCATCCTCCGGCCAAGCTCAGCACGGGCGAACGGCAGCGTGTGGCCTTGGCCCGGGCGTTGTTCAACAAGCCCCGGCTGCTGTTGGCTGATGAGCCGACGGGCAATCTGGACCACGAGAACGCCGATATTGTGTTGGATCACTTTAGGCGGTTTGCCGAGGCCGGTGGAGGCGTGCTGCTGGTCACGCATGACCCCCACGCGGCGGCACGGGCGGGCCGTACCATCAACATTGTGGACGGTTGCTTGGCGGGGGCGGATTGACCCGCCCATGGTCGCACACTAGGATGAACCCATGAATGCGTCGTTACCCAAGGTGAAGATTTTTGACGCCGCGGAGTTGCATGGCACTGGAGGCGGGTTGGCCCTGCAGGAGGCAATCAATGACTGGGTGGAGCGCACCCGATCCCGCATCGTCAACATCACGGGTCTTCACGCGGGCGCATCGCATGTATGCGTCATCTACGAGCCGGCTGATGATCCCGCGAGTGTAGATGGAGGTGCCCACGAATTAACCGACGACGATTATTTTCAACGCTAATTTTTATGAAATGGTTCCTGACAATTTCCCTGATGTTGACATGTGTGGCCGTGGCGGACGATTGGCCCAACTGGCGTGGCCCGCGGCATGATGGGCTCTCACGCGAAAAGGGCTGGGCCGCGGATTTTAGCAAGGTGGCGTGGCGGGCTAAGGTGGGGGTGGGCTTTTCCAGCATGGCGGTGGCGGACGGCCGCGTGTTTACGATTGGCTGCACGGGCAAACGTCAGGGCAACGAGGAAACATTCTACGCGCTAAACGCAGCCACGGGAGAAGTGTTGTGGAAGGACACTTATCCGTCCGCGCTTGTGGACTACCTGCACGAGGGCGGTCCCTGCGCCACGCCAACAGTGGATGGCAGCCGGGTGATTGGCCTGAGCAAGGACGGCCGCCTGACGTGTTACTCCATTGGCAGCGGGCGCAAGGTTTGGACAGTGAACCTGATGGAAAAGGCGGAGTTGCCACGGCCGCCGGAATGGGGATTTGCTGCCTCGCCACTTGTGCTGGGGGATTTGTTGATTGTGGAAGCTACTTTCACGCTGGCTTTGAACCGGGAAACCGGCAGGGAGGTTTGGCGCAGCAAGGCATATCGCCCGGCTTACGGGTCGCCCGTTGCATTTGATTTCAAGGGCCGAAAATATCTCGCGACCTTGAAGACGGATGGGTTGGTCATCCTCGACGCGACGAACGGAAAGACCGTTGCCTTTCAGGACTGGCGCACCTCGTTTCGCACGAACTCCACCACACCCATTGTTGTGGGGAACAGGATTTTTGTTTCCACAGGTTACCGGAGGGGGTGCGCCCTACTCGAGTTCACGGGCACTGGCCTGAAGGAGATTTACACCAATCGTGACCTAAGCAACCACATGAACAACTCCGTGGTGCTGGGGGAATTCCTTTATGGGTTCGATGGCAACACGCACATGGCAGGACCGAAACAACTGGTTTGCATGCGGTTGGCTGATGGCGCCGTGCAATGGCGCAAAGACGGTTACCGTTGCGGATCGCTGATGGCGGTTAACGATCAACTGCTGGTACTGGGCGAACGAGGAAACTTGGCGGTGGGAGCGGCGTCTCCCAAGGGCTTCCAAGCGACTGCGGAGGCGCAGGTGCTGAACGGCCGTTGTTGGACTGTTCCGGTTCTGGCCAACGGCAGGATTTACTGCCGCAACGCGGCCGGGGATCTTGTTTGCCTCGACGTGCGCGAGGCGCGGCGGTAGATTTTTCCCTCATGAATTCCATGATTCTCCGCTGGTCGGGGTGTGTTCTTTTGGTGGCCTTCACGGCCGGGGCACAGCCCAGAGGTTATAATTATGATGAGGCCAAGGTCCCCAAATTTCAACTTCCCGACCCGCTGGTGATGGAGGACGGCACACGTGTTGTCTCTGCTCAGCAATGGCGAAAAGAGCGCCGGCCGGAAATACTCGAATTGTTCAGGAAACACGTGTATGGACGCAGCCCGGGAAGGCCGGCGAAGTTGTCTTTTTTCAACTTGGAGGAACGCCACGGGATTTTTGGGGGCCTGGCCAACCGTCGGCAGATTGAGGTGCGTTTTGATGGCCGGCGTGACGGGCCGCGAATGACCATTCTGATTTATGCGCCGCGCAAGGCCAAGGGGCCCGCCCCGGCTTTTCTGACCTTGAATTTTCGCGGCAACCACACAGTGCATGAGGATCCGGCCATTCGGCTGCCGCATTCATGGGTGCGAGGCCGGTCGCCGGGCGAGGTGGTAAACAACCGGGCCACGGAAAAAGGACGCGGCGTATCGAAGAGTCGCTGGCCGATCGAGACCATCCTCAAGCGGGGCTATGCGTTCGCAACCATTTACTATGGAGACATTGATCCGGATTTCCATGACGATTTCAAAAATGGAGTCCACGCACTGTACCCCAAGCCGAAACCGGACGAGTGGGGGAGCATCGCAACGTGGGCTTGGGGACTAAGCCGAGCCTTGGACTACATGGAATCAGACAAGTGGATCGACGCGCAGCGCGTTGTGGTGATGGGCCACTCCCGGCTGGGCAAGACATCCCTGTGGGCGGGCGCGAACGATGATCGGTTTGCTCTGGTCATTTCCAACAACTCGGGATGCGGTGGAGCGGCGCTTTCCCGCCGGGCATTCGGGGAGACAGTGAAGCGCATTAACACCTCCTTCCCCCATTGGTTTTGCGACAACTACAACAAGTACAACGACAACGAGAATGCCTGCCCGGTGGATCAGCACCAGTTGGTGGCTTTGATTGCGCCGCGGCCGGCTTATATTGCCAGCGCCACGGAAGATCGGTGGGCCGATCCCCGGGGTGAATTTCTGTCCGGCAAACATGCGGAACCGGTTTACAAGTTGCTTGGAGCAGGAGGACTGCCTTCGGCCCGGCAACCGAAGCCGGATCAGCCGGTGGCTGGTGGCATTGGGTATCACTTGCGCACGGGCCGCCATGACGTGACGGATTACGATTGGGCGCGCTATCTTGATTTTGCGGACAAGCACTTGCGGGGCCGGTGATTGGCTCAAGGCCGTGTCATGGAAATACACGTTCGCATCGGCAGTCAGAACTACGGGCCATTCGACCTGCAGCAGGTGAAGGACATGCAGGCGACGGGCCAATTGCGCGAGGACGACCCGGCTTGGTGTACGGGCATGGAAGATTGGACAACCTTGGAGCGTGTGCTGGCCCGGTGCAATCCGGCACCCCCGCCGCCCGCAGTTAATCTATCCCCCAAACAGGTGTCGACAGAGCCAGAGTCGAAGCAAACAGCGGAGCCAACGCATGAAACTTGTGCCAAGTGTGGAACCGCGCTTCCAGTGGGGGAAACTTGGTGCCATCGGTGCGGCCATCAATCAGGAGCCAGAGCTTCTGGCGGGCGGCATCAACGTCATCTGGAGGGGTTCCGCGAGGAGATGCAACGCAAGGACATGCTTACGCGTGTGGGCGGGGCTCTGTTGGCGGCTGGGTTGTTGCCGGCGTTGGTGGGTTCCGCGGCAAATCCGGATCTGACGTTCCCCAACTTTCAACTGGCCGGGCTGTCGGGCGCACAGGCGTTTCTGTTGTTGAGCCCCTCCATTGCGGGGTTGCTTTTGTTGTTGGCCGGAATTTTTGTGCCTGCTCCATTTCGCGCGATGGTGGCGGTTGTGCTTGCGGGGTTTGTGATCGTTCCGATAGCCACTGTGCGAGGTGCCGGACTGCCGGGTTCACTGGATTTTCTGAACAACATCGGTGTTCTGACGGCTGCGGGCATTCCTCCGCCTTGGCTGATGATGGCACTGGGCTGGACGTGCTTATTGGGCGGCTCACGGTGGCGCAGCTTTGTGCCGGGCAGCTTGGCGGCCTACATTGTCACAGCCGCGGGCGGGGTTTTGTTGGTGTTGGGATGGGTTGTGCCGGGGGGACAGGGGGGAGGATTGTTCGCATCTGTATTTGAATTGTTTAACAACAAAATCGTTATGGCGGTGTCGCTTTCATTGGTGATGCTTTGTCACGCTGGAGCGGTGGGATTTTGTGTGCTCTCCACAGGCGGGAAGGCAACGATGTCGATTGTGAACATGAACCGCTACGCCATGTATTTGCTTGTGGCGTCTGTAATTCTCCCGGCGGTGGTATTTGTTGTGATGGCGGTGGGAGAGACTCTCCAAGGCGGCGGCCCGAGATTGAACATGGCGATGAATGTCATTCGGCAGATGTTGACGGAGGTCAAGATGGGCCTGTGGCTCGGCGGGGCGGCGTTGTTGGCTCCGTTCGCACTGGCGGACCTGTGTGCGTGGCGGGCGGCTGAGGAAAAACCTACCCGGCGACCGAATCCTGCGGGTTTGCCAACCGCCGAAAACTAGGGTATTTTTTGGAAGACGAGCCACAACAGGGAATTTTTACATGAAGAGACTATCATTCCTATCAGCAGTGCTGTTGGCGGTCGGCGTTCTGAATGCCGCCGACCCTGTGGAAAAGCGCACGCCCGAAGGTGTTGAAGACCTTTTGACGCTGCAAAAGAAGGTACTCGAGATTCGCGACGAGGTCCGGGCCGCCACCGTGGCGGTTAAGATGGGCCGGGGCGCGGGCAGTGGTGTGATTGTTTCCAAGGATGGCTTGGTGTTGACGGCGGGTCATGTCTCGGGCAAGCCGGGGCAAAAGTTTCAGGTGATACTGTCCGACGGTCGTACATTTGAAGGGGTGGCCTTGGGCAATTCCCCCAAGACTGATTCGGGTATGATCCAAATCAAGAAACCGAAAGATCTGCCGATCGTGGATTTTGTGGGCCCCAGCCAGCCGGATATCGGCCAGTGGGTCGTGGCGGTGGGCAACATGGGCGGTTGGGATGCCAAGCGCGGTGCGGTTTTCCGGTTGGGCAGGGTGATCGCGGTGTCCCGTGATACCATTCGCACGGATTGCAAGCTACTGGGCGGAGATTCAGGAGGGCCGCTCTTCGACCTATCCGGCCGGGTGATTGGCATTCACAGCCGGATTTCCAGTGCGCCGGACCAGAATTATCACGTGGCCATGATTGCCTTTCACGATGACTGGAAGGATTTAAAGGATGGCAAATCGGTCAAGCCCATTGGTGAAGGCGAGCGCGGATATCTTGGAGTCAATTTTTCCACGGACCCCAAGGGTGCGCGTGTGACCCGTGTGGGCGAAGATACCGTCGCGGAAAAGGCGGGTCTTAAGCCCGGCGATATCATTACCCACTTCGATGGCCACAAGCTTTTTGCGGGTGGCGATCTTCGTGCCTTGATCGAAAAAACCAAGGCAGGGGATGAAGTCATCCTTTCCGTTGAGCGTGAAGGAAAGAGCATGGACATTGATCTCAAACTGGGCAAACGCCCGTAGACCCTGATTGTTGAAATGAAGAAAACGATTACCTTGTTGCTTCTGGCCGCACTGCTGCCGATTGCTCAGGCAGCTTCCCTGCCTTCCACTCAACGCACAGATGGACGTGCGGTCATGGCGGCTTTTGAAGATGCCGCGGAGATCGCCAGCAAATGCAAGGTCAGCCTCATGGACGGGGTTAAGATTCTGTGCATTGGCACACTCATCACTGACGATGGACTGATCTTGACCAAGTACAGTGAGATTCAGGATGCCCGCCAGCCATTTCGCATCGCGGGCAACGACCGACGTTTGCACCGTGGGCGCATGATTGCCTACGATAACCAAACCGATCTCGCGCTGATCAAGTCTGACATTCGGTATCCCTGCGGCATTGAGTGGGGCAGCACGGATAAGCTGGAGATTGGCCACTGGCTGACCGCCGGGGTCGACGCCCGGCCCGGCATTCGCTGTGGCATTGTGAGTGCGTATACGCGGGAGATTCCCAAGGCCGGTGGCGCGCTTGGCATTCAAATGGGTGATGAAGGCCGCGACAACGGCGGCGTGACGGTGGATGCGGTTACCCCCAAGAGCCCGGCGCAGAAGGCAGGGCTTCGTCGGGGTGACATCGTTTTCGCATTCAACAAGAAGGAAATGCTTACACGGGAAAAACTGCGCAGTACCGTTCAGGCCCATCCGGGAGAGAAAGTCACGCTATCCATCATCCGGGAAGGGGAAAAGATGAACATTGAAGTGACACTGGGCTATTTCACTGATGTGTTTGGGCTGCAGGAGCGCAATCTGCGGATGAGTGGAAAAGTTTCCAAGCGGCGCGGCGGTTTTGGCACCGTGATTCAGCATGATATCACCATGACGAACACGGATATTGGCGGTCCGTTGTTGAGTCTAGAGGGCAAATTTTTGGGCATTAATATTGCGCGGTCCAACCGCGTTGAGTTTTTCGCTATTCCCGTGGAGCGTGTTCGGGAATTTCTCACCAAAAACGCTGAAGCCATCCGCAAGTCCGGCGCCCGCCTGAAACTTTAAACTTAAACTAGGGCTCCCGTAGCTCAGTTGGATAGAGCGGAGGTTTCCTAAACCTTAGGTCGCAGGTTCGAATCCTGCCGGGAGTGCCATTTGATGTTTCGTGAAAGTTCTTGTTACTGGATCGAGTGGGTTGCTTGGTGGCGGTGTGGCGTCCACGTTGCGAGGGGTGGGCTATGAGGTTCTGCCGTTGACGCGTGGCCGAGGCGAATTTCAGTGGAATCCACCGCTGTCCGGGCCGTCGGCCAGTGTCCTAAAGGGGGTGGAGGCGGTTGTTCATTTGGCCGGGGAAAACATCGGGGCGCGCCGGTGGACCCATGCTCAAAAGCAGGAATTGCGGGAAAGCCGGGTTAAGGGAACCGCCTTGCTGTGTCACAGTTTGGCGGCCATGGAAACTCCTCCTCACATCTTGGTGTCGGCGTCAGCGGTTGGGATTTACGGGGACCGTGGCGAGGAAATCCTGCATGAAGAATCTGCTCATGGCAGCGGTTTTCTGGCGGAGTTGGCAGATGATTGGGAAAGGGCAACGGAGTCCGCTAGCAAGGCGGGAGTGCGTGTGGTTCATCTTCGATTTGGGATGGTGCTGGATGGCAACGGAGGCGCGTTGGCGAAAATGCGACTACCTTTCCGCTGCTTTGTCGGGGGCCGGATGGGTTCAGGAAGACAGTGGTGGAGCTGGGTGACTCTGCACGATGCGGCTAAGGCGGTATTATTTGTGCTTCAGGAAAAGTCGTTGAGTGGAGCAGTGAATGTGACGGCCAATGCCGACACGAACGAACAATTCACCAAGACATTGGGCGGGGCACTGCGTCGCCCCACGATTTTTCCACTGCCGGCTTTTGTGGCAAGGATTGTCCTTGGAGAAATGGCGGATGGACTGTTACTGGCCAGCACGAGGGTGGAATCCAGAAAGCTTCGGGACGCGGGGTTTGAATTTAAACATGCGCGCTTGGAGCCGGCCCTGAGGGATTTGCTTGGAGGCTAAGCCATAAATCGCAGGTCGCCATCCAGCCAGACGGCGCGGACGCGGAACCGGTTGTCAAACCAGACCAAATCGGCCCGTTTTCCCTTCTCGATGGAGCCCCATTCGTTTTCGCGGGCCAGTTGGCGCGCCGGGTTCAGCGAGGCGGCCAAGACGGCATCGACCAGCGGGATGTCGGCCTGCTCAACCGCGGTCTGGACGGCGCGCATCATCGTCAATGTGCTGCCAGCCAGACCCTGTCCGGAGGCCACGGTGGCTGTCACAGGCGTGACCTTGCACTGAATGCCGTACAACTCAAACTTGGTCCCCGGTTTCAGGCCCGCGCCCATGGTGGCGTCAGTGATCAGCACCACCTTATCCCGCGGCTTGGCGTTGAAGAGCATTCGCATGCAGATCGGGGGCACATGCTGGCCATCGGCAATCAGCTCGCAGGCAATCTCATCGCGTGCCAACGCAAATTCCAGCATGCCGGCCGCGCGGTAGGCGCCCCGCTTGAACACGCTGCTCATTGCATTGAAGGTGTGTGTGCTTTGGTTCATGCCGGCGCCTAGGGCGGGCTCCAGTGCCTTCTCATCGGCGTTGGTGTGGCCTGCGCTGGGGATGCTCCCGTTTTTTCTGAGCGCCTTGATGAGCAACAGGGCCCGGGGAAGCTCGGGGGCTAGCGTCATCTGCGTGATGAGCCGGCCATATTTTAAGATGGGCTGCCATTCCTTGGCAGTGGGATTGCGGACAAATTTTGGGTTTTGGGCGCCGACTTTTTCCTTGGAGATGAACGGGCCCTCGATGTGGACGCCGGCAATCCGGGAGCCGCCAATGGCTTGGTTGCGCAGGGGGGCAACTGCATCAAGCACCCTTAAAATGTCCTTTTGCGCAGCGGACAGCGTGGTGAGCGTCAATGAAGTTGTGCCTCCGCGCAGATGAAATTGCGTAATGTCCCGGAATGCGTCCAGCCGGGCTTCCATGGTGTCGCGCCCCATGGCGCCATGGATGTGGAGATCGATGAACCCGGGTGCCAGAAATCCGCCGCGCAGATTGATGGATTCGCCTCGTGTTTTGGGGCTTGGATTGGAGGAGAGCTTGTGAATTTGACCACCACGAATAGACAGGGAGCCACGCCGGATTTCGTCCGGCAAGATGAGCCGTGCATTGGTGATCTCCACAGGGCGATGATGGGGTCTAACGCAACCTGAGGCAAGGAGCTACAGCTACGCCAAGACCCCGGGGAGCGGTTTGCCTTTGCCATCCTTGGTGGCATAGAAGGGCCGCTGTTCAGCGGTGACGTGGTGTGTGGGAGGGATGCCCATGGCTTGCAGGATGGTTGCGTGGATGTCGGTGATGGTGGCGGGGTCCGCGATGGTTTTACAGGGCCGCTCGTCGGCGGTCTTGCCGTAGAGGTGGCCTTGCTGCACGCCGCCGCCCAGCATGAGCACGCTGCCTGCCGCGGTGAAATGACGGTGCATGCCGTAGAATTTCAAGTCGTTGATAACATCGGGCTGGGGTACCTGACCCCGCACTTGCTTGTCGGGCTTGCCTTCCACCAGCATGTCACGGCTAAATTCGGTGGCCAATACGATCAGGGTTCGCTTGAGCAGACCGCGTTCCTCAAGATCCAAAACGAGCTGGGCTAGAGGCTGATCGATATCTTTCTTGAGGGCGGTCAAACGGGTGTGTCCATTTTCATGGGTGTCCCATCTCTTGAACGGACCATAGTCACTGGTCACCTCGATGAAACGCGCGCCGACTTCACACAGCCGCCTGGCGAGCAGGCAGCCGCGCCCGAATTTGCCTTGGCCGTAGGGGGCGGCGCTTTTCTCTGGTTCCAGCGAAAGATCGAAGGCCTTGGCGGCGGGGCTGCTGAGGAGGTTGAAGGCTTCATCCATGGACTTGATTAGCTCGTCGCGCTTGCGCGAATCAGCCTGCGTGAAGGATGGACTGGCCTTAAGCATGCGGAGATAATTCTGGTAACGCGCCTTGAAACGCACGGGACTCATGCCCGCCGGCGGGCGGACTGCCTTGATGGCGTTGGCAGGGTCATCAATAGTGAAGGGACTAAACTCGGCGCCGAGGCAGCCGCCGGTTTGGAAGGCCTTAATTTCCTCGCTCTCGCCATTCGGCGTTTGGCCAATGTCGATGAAGGCGGGCAGGGCGGGATGATTGCGGCCCCGTGCGTGGGCGATCCATGCGCCAATGTGTGGCGCGGCAACGGTCAAGGGGGGCTCGTAGCCGGTGTGCCAGTGGTACTGGTGGCGTGAGTGGAGAATGAAGCCAAGGTCCGCACCCACTTGAGTGCGGATCAGCGTTCCCCGATCCATGACCTTGGCCATGTGCTCGAAGCCCTGACAAATCTTGATGTTGTCCACGACGGTGTCGATGGCCGGGAAGGTGCTTAAAACTTGGTCGGACTTGAGGCCTTTTTTAAAGGGGGTGTGTTTCTTGGGATCAAACGTTTCCGTGGACGCCATGCCGCCAGCCATCCAGCA
Source organism: Verrucomicrobiales bacterium (assembly GCA_002721895.1). Next base: position 137,038 of record PBLV01000057.1, on the reverse strand, counting down.
AAGGATGACGGTGTCCACCTTGGCCTCGGGCTTGGGCCCGAGATTTGCATAGGTGGGTAGGGCTGTGGTACCGACTGCTGCTGCGGTGGTCTTCAGGAAATCGCGGCGTTTCATTTTTATTTGGATTCTAGCGGATGATTTGGAATTCAGGCAACATGACAAGGATCCACAGGAGATCCGCGGCGCTGTCCACGGTAGGCTTGGGGCCGAGGGTCTCTAGGGCAATGGTGTGTTCCGTGCGGCTGGGCAGCCGCCCCAGAGCAGCTTGGTACACCCTGCCGGCCATAGTGGCTGGCTTGGGTTCCTTTTCCAGCCAGTATGTGGCGGCTTGTTTCAGGTATTTGTCGAGAGTGCTGCCATTGGTCAACTCCAGGGCCTGCAGGAGCGTGGGCAGGGTATCGCGAGTGGTGACGACTTGATCGCGATTGGGCCGTCCGAGGGCTCTTTGCAGCGGATCGAGGCGCGAAAGGACAGCGCGAATATTGGTGATATTTGTGGCCGCGGATGAACCGCCGAATGTGCCCGCTAGTTTCCATGGCCCGGCGCCGGGAGGGCCCAGTGGCGCGGCGTGTTTCCAGCCGCGAGGTTTAAATGTGGGCTGGTCCCAGCCATTGAGCCTTTCCGTGGACACCAGCCAAGTATTATCGGTGACGAGATGGCGGCCTGCTCCCAAGTTCAGGCGCAGGATGAATCCGGCGGGTCCTTGAGCGGTGTTGGTGGCCTTGACGGCGATGGTGTTGGCTCCTTGCCGCAGGTGTTTTGTGAGATCGAATTGGGCGGGGCGGCTCCACTCCTGACTGTTGGCGGCGCGTCGGCCATTGATGTACAGGGTGAATTCGTTGTCGCAGGTAGCGATGCCTACGGCCTTGGCCGGCTTGGCAGGCAGAGTGAACGATTTGCGGATGTAAATGGTTTCATGGGGAGCGGTGGAGGCGGCGTTTTTTTGCGACCAAATCCAATGGGGCAAGGGCCGGTTGCCATCGCCGCCGGTCTTGGGCAGGTGAGTGGCGATGGCAGCGGCCACGGCACCGACTTGGCCACCCTGTTTTCGGCCGTCCAAGCTGCGAAAGGCGCCGCCGGGCTGCCATTGGCCGCTGAGAGTGGAAAGGGCATCAATGAATTGCTCGGCATGCATCCGCTTGGGAAGAGGGCCGCGAAAAACGTAATTCTTCCCTGCCGGTCCGGAAGAGGGCAGCTGATAGGCACGGCTGGTGCAGATAAGTTGCAGGATGTGTTTCAGGTCATGACCGTGAACGGCGAGGTTGCCGGCAAGCCAGTCAAGCAGGTCTGGATGCCATGAGGGCTGATCCATGTCGTCCAAGGGCTCGATTAGGCCGCGGCCCAGCAGGCGAGACCAAAGGCGGTTGACAATCACGCGTCGAAGTCGACCGTTCTTGTTGCTCGTGACCAATTCGGCGAGCTGTTGGAGACGCTCGGCTCGGGGTGCCTTGGGATCGATGCTGCCGAGTTCCGGGAAGATGAAGCGTGGCTTGGCTGGCTTGCCGGTGGGCTGGTCACAGCGATGCATTTCCAGAGAGTCATTGGCAAAAGTGGCCGCGAGGGCATAGCTGTCCTCCAGCTTCCAGTAGTTGACAAAGCTGTTGTGGCAGGAGGCACACTTGAGGTTTGTGCCCATGAATACTTGGGCGAGATTTTGGGCCGCCTGCATTTCGCGCCGTTGGCTGGCATTGACCGCGCCGCGCCACTTGATGCCCGCGAGAAAGCCCTCCGCCCCGGCCTTGCCACTGACGAGTTCATGGACAAATTGATTGTACGGCTTATTGGAATAAAGGGAGCCGTAAAGCCAGCCGGTGATCTGCCGGCGCCCGCCATCAATAAAGCCGGGTCCAAAATAGGCATTGCGCAAATGGTCATTCCAGAAACTCATCCAGTGGTCGGCATAGGCGCGGTTGTCGGAGAGCAGGCGGTTGACAAGTTGTGGCCGCTTGTCGGGAGATTTGTCCGCCTCGAATTGCTTTAATTCGTCCAACGGCGGCAATAAACCGATGAGGTCCAGCCAAGCCCTGCGGGCGAAGGTGGCGTCGTCCACGAGTTTGGAGGTATCTACCTTGTGCTTTGCAAAATAGGGTGCAAGCAGCCGGTCGATGGGGTTGCCCTTCCCCGGGGCCAGCCGGACTTCGCGGGGGGCCAGCGGCGCCTTGCGCCACTCGGCAAAATTGTAGCCTTCCGGCCAAGTGATACCCTCATCGATCCATGCCTTGATCAAGGCAATTTCCCTGGCCTCCAGCGGCTTGCCTTTGGACGGCATTCGCTCATCCGGATCGTCGGAAATGATGCGCTTGAACAGTTCGCTGCCTGTACTGTCTCCCGGCATAGCGGCATCAAGCAACGTGGTGCGTGTGTTGATCGAAAACCCACCCTTGGCCTCATGCCCCGAGTGACATCGGGAACATTTGTTCTTCAGCAGCGGCTGGATGTCCTTTTGGAAATCTACTGCCTGCAGCGAAAACGCTGCCAAAAACAACCACGCGAAACGCATGGGAGAAAGGATAGCGTGGTGGCAGGGAAAGTCAGTATTATTACCACAGAGTCACAGAGGGTCCAGAGAGGTTAATCAAACTTCTGTGTTTTCTGTGTCTCTGGGGTGGATCACCTCCTTGGCAAGCACGGGCTTGAGAATCCAGATGATTCCGACAGTGATGGATGAGGCAACGGCGACCTCCCAGTTTTCCTTGGCGACAGACACCGTCATCCACAGAGCCAAGCCGATGAAAAGGATTGGAGGCAGCGGGTAGAGGGGGACGCGGAACGGGCGTTCGGTGTCGGGTGCCCTTTTTCGCAGAACTAAGACGCCGGCAACGGTAGCCCCCATGATGATTGTCAGGGGTAGGCCGATGTAATCGAGCACATCGCCCAAGGTGCCAAAATTGTTTGCGGCGAGGATAAAGACTACCGTGATGATGCCTTGGATAATGAGAGCATTGGCTGGCACTTGCCTTTTGTTCAACTTGGCGAGTGCTGGCGGGAGCTGCCCGGCTTGGGCCATGGCATAGAGGATTCGTCCGCCAACCATGGTGATGGTGCTGACCGTAGACAGGAGAACGACAATTACCATCCCGTTAAACCAACGAACCATGTCCGCGCCAAAAAGTTTTTCGGAAACATACGGGCCGATCACATCGATTCCCTTCCTTTGGCCGTCTTTTCCCAGTTCGAACATTTCCTCGGGAGGTTGTGCGTGGAGGTAAACTACATTGATCAGCAGGTACAGGATGATGACGATCGTGGTGCCGATTAACAGCGACCATGGGAGGACACGCCCTGGATCCTTAACCTCGCCGCCAATAAAGGTTGTCGTTTCCCATCCCAGATAGGCGAAGCTTGCGGAAACCATGGCAGCAGCAAACACGGTGTTAAAAACAGGGGCGCCCTCAATTTGGATTTGAACCCCCCGGCCCTCGGCACTTAAACCAGCAACGATAAAGGCGATGATCACCAATATCTTGAATATGGTGAAGGCATTATTGATCCATGTGCCTTCGCGTAATCCCGTGCAGTGAATGGCGGAAAATCCCACCACCGCCACGCACGCGACAGTTGGCGAGGATACGTCGGGCATAAATTTTTGGACATAAAATCCCAGCATCAAGGCGATGAACGCCATGGCCCCGACGAAAGCCAGAAGTGAACTCAATACGCCGGCTAGATAACCTGCGGTGGGGCCATATATTCTTCGTATGTATGTATAGCATCCACCGGCGCGGGGCATCATGCCACCCAGTTCGCCCAGTGAAAGCGCCCCAGTGAGCGCCAGTAATCCGCAGCAAAGCCACACTAATATAACGGCAAAGTCTGAGCCCAGTTTGTATGCGAAACCACCGGTAGTGCCCCAAATACCCGCGCCGATCATGGTGGCGATTACGGCTGCAGTCGCCGAAAACAGCCCCAACTTGCGGTGTTTGGATTCGTCACTCACTTTTGGTCGGCGAAATAGACAATGGTGACAATGACGGCAAGAATTGCCAATACGGCCAAGGTGATCTTGATCCAGCTCCAAGGGCGTTCGCCTTGGACTTCGCCTGTGCGGGCATTGACGAGAAACTGGAACGTCCTGTTTTTAAACCGGTAGGCGCTAATCCAGACGGGGAGCAGGATATACTTGAAGGTGATGTCGTGGTAGTAGGTGGTTTTACTCAAGATACGCTGCTCGTCGCCCCCGATGTCCCAACGGATTTTGCCGTCAATTTCAGGCTCCATTTTTTCCTTGGCGGAATTGAAGCCTGCGCGGAGATCGGTGGAGTAGCTTTCGCTTTGAAAGCCACTGAGGTACGCATCGTTGTAGGGTGTCAGCTTGGGCAGGTCCCACGGCTCAAGTTCATCCACGTATTTGCGCGGCAGTGTGTCGCTGGCGGGGATGAGGATGTCATCAAAATTTACAAACACGCGGCCCCATGCGGGGTACCAGCGGATGCGGCGCACCTGCCGGGTTTGGCGGTTGCCGTTGCTGTCAGTGTAAGACTCGGTGACGTAATAGGCTTCGCCGCGTTGGCCGGTGTAGTCGGTGATGGTGTGGGTGTCGTAGGTCCAATGAGGGAGATACAGGCCCTTTAGTTTCTCAATGTCGCGCGCAAATTGCTTTAATTTATTAGGGGCAAACCAGCGGCTCTTGATCCAAGACCGGAAATGTTCCAGCCCCTGCTCCCGGGTGACGGCGAAAGGGAGTACGGCGTGTGGCTGGAGTGTGTTGGCGGATTGGGGCTGCTGGACGAACGGGGTGCCGCAGAAGGCGCACTCGCCGGAGGTTTGGTTGGCTTCCAGTTGGTTCTTGGCGCCGCAGGCCTCGCAATCCACCTCGGCTACGGTGGTGGTGGCGGCGCCGGATTCCAGTGCGAGAAGTTGGCTTTCAAAATCGTGTTCCAATACCTCGCCTTTCGGTTCGGGGCATTCGACCGTGGCACCGCAATAGGGACATTCCATGGAGGCAGCTCCGGGGCTGTAAACCAGTTCCCCGGCGCAACCTGTGCATTTGAAAGTGGATGGAGTTGTGGGGATGTCTCTGGAGGATTCCGTGGATTCCTTTTCAAGGCCCGGGACTTGGGTCACGGGCATCCAGTTGTCGGTTCCTTCAACATGCGCGAGGTCGGTCTGTTGCAAGGTGCCGTCGGCAAGGAGGCCCCGCACCTGCTCCAAGGTGTAGGGGCCATGGTTTTCGCCATCACGATTGATCGTGATTTGCATGATGCTTAGGGCAGGGGCGGCGGTTCATCGTTGCCTGGCAAGGGGGGTGGCCCAAACAGCCCGGCCAAGTCAGAGACCTCGCCAGCCTTCGTCCACGCTCCCATGCCCTTGGCCCAGACGAGCATGTCCGCTGTGAAGCTGCCATCGTTGGCCATGTCCTGAAGGCGATTGAGTCCGTAGGGACCATATTTTTGCTTGTCGATGGCAACCGTATATTCCGTGGCCGCGGCAGGCTTGGCCCCGGGCAATGGAGGAGGTGCGCCTTGTTGTGGTTGAGCCACTCCTGCGAGGGCACCGCCAACTTGATTGGCCATCATCATCCCCATGGCCACCTCCATCCCTGCCCCGGCCGCTCCGGTGCCGCCGGGGTTTTTGGCCATGTCGCCCATGGCGCGGCTGGCGCGGAGGGCGGTGAGATTTTGCATGGCGGATGGATCAGCTCCCTTGAGCTTGGTGGCATCCAAACGGCTTAACTCCATAAGCTCCTTGCGGACGTCGTCGGGCATGTTGATGCTCGTGACGCGAAAGCGGGTGATGGTCAGTCCGCGGGGTTCAAAATATTCCTGAATGGGCCCTTGGAGTTCTTCGGAAATATCCTTGGTTTTCCCGGCGAGCTTGAAGGGGTCCAACTCCATTTCCCCAAGGCAATCGGTAACTTGAAGCAGAATTTCCTCGCGCAAATCCCCCACCAAGCTGTCCACTTGAAAATTGCTATCGGTACCCACCCGTTGCTCCAGAAACGCCTTGGGGTCTGAAATCCGCATCACATAAGTGCCGTTGGCGCGCAGTTCCAAGCCTCCATATCCGGCGCACATAACGGGGATCGGATGGCGCGTGCCCCACTTCAAGTCGGAAAACTCCGTGGTTTTCATGAAGTACACTTCGGCCTTGAAGGGGCTTTCAAACCCATATTTCCAGCCCATGAGGGTGGAGAGAACAGGCAAGTTTGCGGTGGTTAATTCATGGGTGCCGGGGGGAAAGACATCGGCAATGGACGTGCCGCCTTCATTGACAAAGATGGCCGTTTGGCCGGGCCGCACGATCAACTTGGCGCCATTTTTAATCTCGTTGTTGTGGCGCTCAAATCGGTAGACCATCGTTTCCTGTCCATCGTCGAGCCACTCGATGATGTCAATGTATTGTCCTGATAACCATCCCATGATTAGTCTCCGTTGAGTGTTCTTGTTGATCGGTGCCCACATGCTTGCTCAAAACGACCGGTCCTCGCAACTACAATCTCCCGTGGTTTTTGGAGTCCATTGATTGCCGACAGGCACCCATTGATTTTATCAATTCGCCTCCCCCGCGCGTTTTCGATACGCTGCCGCCGATGAACATTTGGGCCTGCAAACCGTTCCTGAAATTCATGAGGCTTCTGCTGCGCGTATGGTTTCGGTTCCGCGCGTTCAACGAGGAAGCCGCCAGCGTTAAGGGCCCTGTTCTGCTGATTCCCAATCACGTCTCCTGGATTGACTGGCTTTTTGTGGGGTTGTGTCTGGATCCGGAGTGGAAGTTTGTGGCGTCGGTGGTTCCCGCGCGCCACAGCAAGCTGCATGCTTGGATTTTATCGAATCCGCGCATTTTCCTGATCGACAATCAATCTCCCTATGCGGTCAAGGAAATGGCCGCGCATTTGGAAAAGGGGGGGAAACTGATTCTCTTTGCCGAGGGCCGGATGTCCCGCACGGGCACGCTTCAGAGATTGTTCGGGGGCACCGGTTTTCTGCTGCAAAAGACCGGCGCGAAAGTGATCACGTGCCGGCTACACGGGGCGCAGCGCGTGCTGTCATCGCCGCATCAGGGCTGGACCAAGTGGTTTCCAAGGATCAGTGCACATTTCAGTGATCCCATGGAGCCACCGAAATTTGAAGGCATGAAGCCCAATGAAGAACGCGCCGCGCTGACGCAATGGCTGAGGGACAAGATGGTGCGGCAACAGTTTGAAGTGGACATGGCATTTGGGGAAAAGACGGTTCTTACTGCTGTCGCCGCTGTTGCCCGTCAAATCCCCAATCACACTGTGCTGGAGGACACAACGCATCAGGCGCTCACCTATCGCAAACTGCTCGTGGGAACAGATCTCTTGGCCGCCCAGTGGAGGGAGCAACTTGACCGGGACACACGGCATATCGGAGTGCTTTTACCGAATGTGAACGGCAAGGTGGTTACCTTGCTGAGCTTGTGGGCGGCGGGGAAGGTGCCGGCCGTGTTGAACTACACCGCGGGCGCGGCCGCCATGCTGGCATGTGCGGAGTTGGCAGATTTGAGGCAGATCATTACTTCCCGTCAATTCATCGAGAAAGCGAGTCTGGATGTCGAGGCCCTTGAGGACGCGGGTATCGAGCTTATATTTCTGGAGGACATCCGGGAGAACATCAGTGGGCTGAGTAAACTGGCAACGCTTCTGTACCACAAATTTGTGCCATGGGCCGGTCAGTATTCGCCGTTCAATGACACGGCGGTGGTGTTGTTTACCAGCGGTTCCGAGGGCGTGCCCAAGGGTGTGGAGCTGACGCACGAGAATCTTCTGGCCAATGTTCGCCAGTGTGCAGCTGTCATCGACCTGACGGACAACGATCGTGTCTTCAATTGCCTGCCATTATTCCACAGCTTTGGGCTGACGGTGGGACTGTTACTGCCTCTGGTGCGCGGCATGTTCTGCTATCTCTTCCCCAATCCGCTGCAATATCGGGTCATCCCGGCGGTGTTTTATGATCGCGACTGCACGGTCATGTTGTCCACCAACACGTTTTTGAACGGTTATGCCAGAGCCGCGCAACCGGCCGATTTTGCCCAAATGCGCTACTTGATTTGTGGCGCGGAGAAAATTCAGAAGGCTACTCGTGAACATTGGGCGCGCGAATATGGCGTGCGGCTGTACGAGGGCTATGGTGCCACCGAAACCAGTCCGGTCCTTTGCACAAGCACAGTGTTTGAAAGCCGTGAGGGAAGCGTGGGGCGCCTGTTTCCAGGCGTTGACTACAAGCTGGAGACAGTTGAAGGCGTAGATGAAGGGGGGCGCCTTTTTGTCAAGGGGCCGAATATCATGAAAGGCTACCTGAATAAGGAGCCGAATCAGATATTTAAAAATCTGGGAGGCTGGTATGACACGGGAGACATCGTGACGGTGGATGCGGATCGGTATGTCACCATCAAGGGCCGCGCCAAGAGGTTTGCGAAAATCAGCGGCGAAATGGTGAGTTTAACCGCAGTTGAGGATGCCTTGGCGGGGGCGTTTCCACACTTGGGTGATGATTGTCAAGTGGCTGTCATTGCTCGGCCAGATGCTGACAAGGGTGAAATGTTGATCGCCGCAACCAACAAACAGGAGCTTGGAATGGATGAGGTGAGAAAGGCCATCCAAGCCAAAGGCCTGCCCAATCTGGCCGTGCCGCGGGAACTGCGGGTAATGGAAGAAATCCCCGTCCTTGGCACGGGCAAGATCAATCACCGGGAGCTGGAAACCCAACTGGGGTAGTCGGGCCAGCGTGGGCGACTATTTTTCATTTACAAAAGGGCCGATGGTGTGCACCCGGAACTTGGGGTAGAACGTGAAAATGAATCGATTATATGAAATGGGTTTCAAGTTGGAGGAGTGGGTAACCTTGATAATGTCCGGGACTTTATCCCCCGTGACATCCTCGGAGGCTGCGTCAAAAAACTTGTGGCCACGGGCGCAGAAGATTCTTTTGCCTTCCTTTAAGATCTCCAGCGAGGCCGGGGTTGGGGGCATGGTTTCGCGGTTTCCCTTGTAGACCCGAAGGACGTGGCCGGTTTTCATTTTTACCTCGGCTGCGAGTGTTCCCGATGGCTTGAAGAGGGGCTGCCAGGCCGCCTCAATGGAGTAAATGCCGCGTGCGAAGGGGTTGCTGGGAGATTTCGAATCCTCGGCTTTTTCCAGCCAAGCCGGTGGCGGCAAAACCTTGTGGATCGGTTTCTTCGGCTTGTCTTCTGCGAAGGAAGCGAGGGTGGAGATCAGCAGCAGGGCGATGGATTGGCGCATGTCAATGAAGGTGTTGGGTTTGGACAACGAGTTGCTTTTCTACCATGGACGCAGTTAGTGCGCGAGTATTCGCCGGGAGCTGACGGAGCAGGGCCGAACCTTTTGTCAAAAGCGCGGTGGCTAGGGCATCACTGGCGGTCGCATCCGCGTGAATGACGGCCGACACTCTGGCTGATTGTGTGGGGTGGCCCGTGTGGGGGTCAATGACATGCCCTTGCTCATTGCCGTCTGCGTCCAAAAACGACTTCCCCCCAATCCCAGAAACGGAGAGAGCCTCATTGTGTAACTCGACGATGCGAAGGGGAGGCTTCCCATCGTCGGGATGCTTGATGGCTATGCGCCATGGTGAGCCATCTGGCTGGGTGCCGCGGGCACAAACGGTGCTGGTACCGCCGTGGATCAGGAAATCTGTGAATTCATTCTCTTCCAACAATGCTGAGGCGCGCTCCAGAGCGTAACCTTTTCCGATGGATCCCATGTCCAACATCACGCCCTGGCGTCTGAATCGAACCGTAGTGTTTGCCTCGTTTAACTCAACCCAGCACATGCCGACATTTTGGAGGGCTGATTCGATTTCATCACCGCTTGGCCGCCCTCCTGTGTTGCCGATAAAGCGCCAACATTGCATGAGGGGGGCGATGGTGATGTCAAACGCGCCGATAGTTTTGGCCGTTAATTTTTGGCAACGTTTCAGGAGATTGAAAACCTCTGCGGAAACGGGCACGGGTTTTTGGCTGGCACGCTGATTGCAGTGGGCAATTTCGCTGGTGGGCTCGTACAGGCTGAGCATGCCTTCGAGCCGGGTGATTTCATCCAATGCTTCCCCCGCAGCGGCTCGCAGGCGTACTGAGTCATCGCCATGCAGGGCGATCTCAAATCGCGTGGCCATGGCCTCGCGAGCGGAGGTTACCAGCGCGGCATCAGCGGTCATGGACATGAAAAAAGGCTTCACGGTTGCCCGCGAAGCCTTGGAATTAATGGGCGCCTCAGTCGCCTACTTCCCCGCTGGGGCCGTAGGGGGATTCGAGTTTGGCTTCTTCGTCGTAGTCGATTGGCTTGATCTCGCGGCCGCCACCATCGGTGACCTTGCGCGTCTTCGGATCGAAGTGGCACATAGTGCCGCGGCGGTCACTCAACTCGGCCAGCGAGATGACCGTTTGGACCTTGATGGCCAGATCGATGCCCGCGTTCGGCTCTTCCCCGGTGCGAATGCCGTTGAACCAGTTGGTATGGTGCTGGGGCGTGGTGTTGCCGCTCGGGGTCAGGTTGGTGTGGCTCTCCGGGTCAAACTCCTCGGCGAACGGGCGCTCCGGCTTGTATTCTAGGCTGCTGCCGTTGGTGCTGAGGTACATGGTGCCGTAGTGGCCGCGAATGGTCTCGTTGAGGCCCTGCTCGTTCACCGTTGCGCTGGTGACAATGAGCGTCATTCCACTGGGGAACTCGGCGAGAACCTGGGTGTTGTCGCTCACGTCCCGGTCGGGAGTAACCTTGCGTGTGCCCAGACAAACCACGCGGCTGGGGAATTCCGGCTTGCCCGTCGCGCGCATCAGCGGGAACAGGCGGTGCGGAATGAGGTCGCCCAGCAGGCCCGCGCAGTACGGCAGGTATTTGCGCCAACGGAAATAATGATCCGCGTTGAAGGGAACACGCTTCTTCACCGGGCCCAGCCAGCCCACTTCGCCATTCCAGTCAATGTCCTTCGCCGTGGCCCAGTCACGGATTGTGTAGTTCCATTCCCCCTTGGGGTTGTTGCGCATGTAGGACCCCTGCGCCAGCACCAACGGACCAAGCTTGCCGTCAGCCACCAGCTTGGCGGCCTTGGCGAAGTTTCCGCAGCTTGTGATCTGTGAGCCGACTTGTACCTTCTTACCCGTACGCTTCACTGCATCGTAAAGCTCAAACGCCTCGTCCAGGTAACGCGTCATGGGCTTCTCCACATAGACATGCTTGCCACTCTCCATGGCCTGCACACTCACAGGAGTGTGCCAGTGATCTACGGTCGCACAGACAATCGCATCAATGTCCTTGCGTTCCAACATCTGCCGGTAGTCCTTATAGCCCTTGACCGCATCCTCAGAATTGTCCTCAACAAACTTCTTTGCCGTGTTGATTCGATGCGTCGAAACGTCGGATACCGCAGCCTGCGCAATGTTGTTTTCCTTGGCATGTTGGCGCATTTGCCGCACATGTGCATTAAATCCGCGCCCGCCGACGCCAATGTAGCCAACGACAATCTTGTCATTCGCGCCCTGCACATTCGCGCTGGGAGCTTTGTCTGCGCCATAAATCGGCGTCTTCAAAACACCTGTGGTCGCCGCAGCGACGGTGGCCGCGCCTGACTTTTTAACGAAATCCCGGCGAGTCTCACCGGGCTGGGCTGATTTGTTTTTGCTCATAAAGAATCCTTTTCCCTGCCGTTGAAATAGTGCTCCCACTGTAGACCAACCCCGTCCCCGGTCAACCCGAAAGAAACAGGACGAACGAGAATGACGGGTTGCCCTGAAAAACCTGTGAATCGGATTCAGTTGCTGCCGCCGTGCCGCGCGCCACAATGCCCCGTGCTCGCCGCCGCCACCCTAGCCCCCGCCGACTGGGCCGTCATCGCCCTTTACCTTGCCGGCATCATCGCCCTTGGCCTGTGGCTCGGCCGCGGCCAGCGCACCACGCGCGACTACTTCCTCGGCGGCCGCGACCTCCCCTGGTGGTCCGTCGCCTTCTCCATCATCGCCACCGAGACCAGCGCCGTCACTTTCATCGCCGTGCCCGCCGCCGCGTACGGTGGCAACCTCGGCTTCATCCAAGCCGTCATCGGCTTTGCGATCGCCCGCATCGTGCTGGCCGTGTGGCTGGTGCCTTACTATTTCAAGGGCGAGATCTATTCGCCCTACGAAATGGTTGGGCGCGCCTGCGGACAAAGCGCGCGCCGCACCGTTGCCGGGCTTTTCCTGGTGGCTGGTGCCTTGGCCGCGGGTGTGCGCGTGTACGTCATCTGCATTCCGCTCGAGCTGATGCTGCCGGTCTCCATCGGCGCAGCCATCTGGCTGTTCGTCGGGCTCAGCCTCGTTTACACCTACGCCGGCGGCATCCGCGCGGTGGTGTGGACCGATGCCGTGCAGTTTATCCTGCTCATTGGCGGCGGCATTTTCGTTTTCTTCCACCTCGCCGGACAACACCCCGGCGGCCTGTCCACCGCTTTCGGGGAACTCAACGCCAAGGGCAAACTCGACTGGCTGAACACCGACTTCACCCTCGGCGGGAGCCTTACAATTTGGATGGGCATCTTCGGCGCGACCTTCCTCACCCTCTCCACCCACGGCGCCGATCAGCTCATCGTCCAGCGCGTCCTCGCCTGCCGCACCCAAGCCGATGGCCGCCGTGCACTCGTCCTCAGCGCCCTGCTCATCCTGCCGTTGATCCTGCTCTTCCTCCTCATCGGCGCCCTGCTTTTTTATCACCACGATATCATGAAAATCCCCTTGGGGATGCCTGCTCCCGAGGTTCAGCCGGGCATGAAGCAGAACGACTACCTCCTGCCTATCTACCTGGTCACCGCGCTGCCGCCGATCGTGAAAGGCGTGCTCATCGTCGCCCTGCTGGCTGCCGCGATGTCCTCCGTGAGCTCCGCGCTCAGCGCCATGGCCAGTGTGTTCACCATGGACATTCGACAGCGTGCCGGCGATGAGGCAAACGCACTTCGTGATAGCAAACGCGCCACCCTCGCGGCCGCGCTGGTGCTCATCGGCATCGGCCACCTCTGCCAAGGCGCTGCGTCGGCCCTCACCCTCGCCTTCAAGCTCAGCAGCCTCACCAGCGGCGCATTGCTCGGCGCGCTGGCGTGGAGTCTTTGGCAAAAAAAATCACCCCCACCGCCCATTATCGCCGGCATGCTCGTCTCGCTCGTCCTCATGTCGGCCATTGCCTATGGAGTTCCCGGTGAGCAATTCGCCTGGCCGTGGTACACATTGACGGGCACAATCATTACCCTAATCACTACCAAGCTGGTCACCCCCGCCTATTCACGAAAGACCACCCCCCTATAGGCGGGGCCGATGGCCCCACGCCCCGGCCACCAGCGGGGCTACAACGACTGCTCCAGCAAACTCAAGTGTCCCAGCGCCAGCAGCCCGTAAAACGTGTACTCGCAATCGATGAAATCATCCGCCCAGTGTCCGTGGAATCCTCCGTCCGCATCCCAAAGCGAATCGACAAAATCGAGGCATCGCTCCGTTTCATCCCCGCTTAAACGCGCCTCCAATGCCGCCAGGGCATGCAACGCCGTGGCGGTGGATAGCAAATCCGGCATCGGCGCATCCGGCACGGCGACGAAACCGCCCTGTGCGTGCAGCCGTGACCGCAGCCACTCGCCCACATCCGCATTAATGGGAAGATGCAGATTGTTCAACAACACCACCGCGCCCGCCGTGGGGTTGGTGGAGCCCACCGGCATTCCAGGCGCGTTGTTCCATGCATGGTCCGGCGTCTCCAGGCGCTTGAGGCTTTGCAAAATGCGCAACGGTTTTGGCGGCAGCTTGCCCATGTCGTGATACGCCCCCAGCGCGAGGAACGATCCATAGGCCGTTCCGTGCTCCTTCGCCGGGTCGTTGTCCCAACCCCCGCAAGGCTTGCGAAATTCCTCCAGTCGCTTCAGCAAAGCTGATCGCAACCCGCGCGGCATTCGGTCCCGCCCGATCGCACCCCAGCAGCGAATAAGGCAACTCAAGTGAACCAAGTCCAGCTCTTCCCCTTCCTCGTGCGACTTTAAAAAATCCTCCACACTTTCGCCATGCGCAGCGGCATCAAATACCGCCAGCCCATCCAGCCCGAACACCGTGTAATAGAGATCGCTCTTCCCTTCACGATCTTTGAAACCTCCATCTGCATTCTGCTGCCCTTTTATGAATTCCAACACCAACGGAGCCGCATCGCCCAATACCTTGGGTGCTACTCGCGCCACTTGAAGCATTTCCAAGCGGAGACTCATGGAGAGTGGGAAGCTAGGCCGATACCGGTGCGCCGTTGCCGTTGCGGACCTTGTCCAGCTCGCTGACCTGCTGGACCTCGCTGCACCAGCCCTTGATTTCGGTTTCGTTGAAAATCTTGCCGATAACGCGCCGGAGAAGGCCCTTGAGGTTGGCGTTTTCCAGATCGCGAAGCGAGCGGATGGCTTCTTCCTTGTAGGTGGCCAGCAGCGTGTCGGCGCGTTCGGGGGTGTCGAGTTCGTTGTACATCGCCTCGATGTCGGCGAAGGTCTTGCCCTCGGGGAGTTGCCGGTGCCAGACGGAGGCCAGAGTTTCCTTGGCATCATCCTTGGCGCGCTCATGGGCGATGGCCAGGAGCAGGCTGGGCCGCAGGCCGGCGAGGTCGTTGGTCTCGCCGTCGGTGCCGAGGTCAGACAAATCGTCTCGAATTTGATACGCAATCCCGAGGTTTTCGCTATAGGCGGCGAGAATGTCGCTGACTTCCTCGTGGGCTTCTTCACCCGCATAAATGGCGCCGAGGCGCAGAGCTACCTCGAAGGCAGGGGCGGTTTTCTTGCGGAAAATGTCGAGCACCTCAGTGGACTTGAGCGGCGAGGGTTTCTGCTGCCACACCAGCTCGGCGCCTTGCCCGCGGCAGAGTTGACGCTGTCCGGTTGCAGCGGCTTGGAGCATGGCAGCACGCTGGCCGGCGCTGGCAGTACTCTCGCCAATAAGCCGGTAGCCTTCGCCAATAAGCAGGTCGCCGGCATTCAACGCCACCGAAAGGCCGTGTTCCTCGTGCAGGGTTTTCTCGCCGTAACGCTCGGTGTCATTATCCTCAATGTCATCGTGGATGAGCGAAGCCTTGTGGAAACACTCAATAGCGATGGCAATCTTTCTGATATCCTCCGGCAACGGTCCGCCCGTATCGTCGCGCAGGGCTTCGAAGGCGGCCACGGTAAGAAACGGCCGCCAGCGTTTTCCGGCGCGGCCTAGCCACTCACGCGCGATGGCCTCCGTCTCGCCCTCGCCCTCGCCCATGACGTTGGCAAGCGACTCGGGCACGAACCAGCTATCCACCTCATTGCGCAGCGCGGTAAGGTCTAGTCGGCGCGTCTTGTCGTCGCTGGTCAGGTGGATGTAATCCCAAATCCAATCCTCATCGACGGTCGTGTCGATGCAGTCATCCTGCAGCAGCGGGATGGCCACGCCGGGCACAGCCGCAGCCTCCATGTACGGGAACGCGCGCTCCAAAACCGGGATGCAGCTGACGCCGACGATGGCGTCCACCTTGCCCGTCTGGATGAGGCTCATCACGATCGCGCTGCCCTCGGCAACCAACGCCGCGTAGCCAAGGCGCTCTGCCTCCGCTTGCAAATCCTGAATGGTGCACAGGCCGCAGCTTTTACAAAGCAGGCCAAACTCGTCGAACGGTGCCGGGCAACGGCTCTCCACGCGCAGGCACTTGGGCATCAGCAGCAACCGCCGTTCGTACGGGATGCTTGCCAGCGTCTCACGCCACAGCTCGTTGTTGATGAGCACACCCACGTAATCGCGGTAAATTTCCTTCCAACCCATCGCGGCCACCAGTTGATCCGCGTGCTCCTTCAGCTCTGCCAGCGGCGCGGGTGGCGCCAGCGTCTGCTCCGCCACATAATGCCTTACTGCCTTCAACACCGTCTCGCGCTCGGCGCGGGTCTGCGGGATGTTCTCACGCGGTGGCCGCGGCGCGCGCTGCGGCACGGCGCGAGGAATCTTCAATGTCGCGTCAGCGGCTTTGGATGTAGTGGTGGCGGTCGACATGCTCAAAAAACCGGCCGTGGCCGGGTGTCTGGTGTACTCGGGCCGGTGATTCTGCGGAGACGCAGGAGCCGTGTCGACCCAAAAGTCACGCCTGAAGAAAAGACGATCTTGCTCTCCAGACTGTTACCAAGGGTTGTTTTTCCGCAGCCACTTCTCCACGTCTGCGTCAATCTTCCTGAGGACATCATTCATCTGACGCAGGTTGCCCGACACCCCTTCAAAAGTGAACTGCAGCGTGTCCGGGTCCAGGCTGCGGTGGAAATCATCTGCCGGGAACCCTCCCAGTGTGCCAACCGGCATCAGATTCATCGGTTGTGCATCGCGATGAGCCTCGTTGCCGTACCACGCGATCAACTTGTCATCAAATGAGTCCACCAACTCGCGGAATGCCGTGAAATCCGCCGGCGCCTCACCTGCCCCGCAAGCCTCGCGCAACGCCTTCCCGCGTTCTTCCAGCGCCTGCTCCCCCGGCCACAGCAGCTTCCCCACATCCACCGCGTGCCGCACAAAGGCATGCACATAAAAAAACACCCGCTCCCCGTCATTCAACTGCAAGCTCCCCGTCACGTTCGAGAACGCATGCCCCGCAAACCGGCACTGCAGTTGAACCTCCTCAAGCAATTTAAATCGAAACGGATTGTCCACTTTATTACAGGTTAATTATTCTATCGACTTCCCTGAGCTTCCAGGGCGGCTTGTGCTTTTGCTGCTGCTTCTTTGGCTTTGCGCTCGATCTCGTCGGGGCTGGGGAGGCTCATGAGGACTTCGGGCGGGATGTCCATGTCGGTATTCTCGGCCAGCTTCACGAGGCATTTGTTGCGCTCGGTCAGCGCTTTGTCGGAACTGCGTTCCTTGGAGAAGCGGCTTTGGGCGCGCTCGCTGCGGTCGCGCAGCATTTGGTAAATGTCACCGCCGAGCAGCGCGGAGATGTCGATTTTCATCTTCTCGCGGTTGAGGTCGGAATCGCTCACCACGTCGCCGTTGATGGGGCCGCTGCGATACTTGGGGAACATGATGGCGGCTTCCGGGCATACACGGCTGCAGGCGGGGCAGTTGGTTTTGCAGTTGTCGTTTTTCTGCACCTGAATTTGCTGATCGTCATCGACGCCGTAAACATCGAAGAGACAGAACGAGAGGCATTGCATACAGTTGGTGCACCGGTCGTAGTCGATCACCGGGAACCACGGCTTCCACTCGCCGTGCAGCGCGGTTGCCGTGGCCGCCCGTTCCTCCTCCACCAACGCCGTAACGCCTTCTGCGTCCAGTCCGTTGATGTCACGGAAACGTACAGGCACTTCGCCGTTCGCATCCTCTGCTTGTGGCGGGCCGTCATTGTCAAACCGGCCAAGAACAAGCAGCGTGCTGCCATCCGCCGGTGCCACCGTCCCGTTGCCGGCACAAGTGACAGCGAATCCCTTTTCCAGAAGCGCGGTCAACATCGTGCACCGCTCCTCTGCCGCCAATGCGTTCGCACCTTTGCCCTCGTAAAGGACGATTCGCAGGGTGGTCTCGTCGGCAATGGCCATGGTTAAATCTTCTTCTCCCCGTTCACCGTGGCTGGTGTGCCATCGGCGGGCAGGTTTGTCTCCAACTTGTCGTTCAATAGAGCTTTCGTTGCGTCTTCCACAGACAACTCCCGCATGTTCACCACTTCTGTGTGGTCGCTATCCAGCGGCGCTTTGCACGCACCAAAAAGCCACTTCACCGCACGCGGATAACATGCGGCCACCTTCACGTCGCCCTCTCCCTCGGCCAATCGACGCAGCGCGGGATCGCGCCGGGCTGACATCTCGCACAAGTCCGCCACCGCCTCGAATGCCCGGCCCGAGCCACAGAGTTGCTTAATCACGCCCGCCTTCACTTCCGGCGGCACCACTTGCGCGTAGTTGCAGTGGCAAAACAAAATGCGCGGCTTGTCGCTCATGGATAAGAGGAGGGTAACGTCGAAGGCGGCTTTTGCCAACGCGGAATCACACGAGGTCCGTCACGCGGTGGGTGGGTTCGGGTTTGCCGGGGCGGAAATGTTCGAGATGCTCGAGGGTGGCGGTGATTTCAGCAGGCGCGTTGGCAAGGGCGGTTTCGACAGTGGCCTTCAAAGTTTCGGGATCGCCCTCGGCGCGGAGGTTGATGATGAGCTGAGCGCTGTCGATGGGTGCGTCAAGATCCTGCGACAACTCGGGGACGTGGTCGTTGCGGACAAGGTTGATGACGGCGACTTCGCCACCCAGGCCGGCATCGGGGCTGAGGGTCATCTTGAGGTGCGCGATTTCCGCAGCTTTGGCATTGAGCGTTTCCTGCATGCCGGTGGCGAGTTGCTGCAGCACCGGCTGCGCTTCAAATGTGGTGGCGGAGGAAAGCTGTACAGTGGCATTGAGCCAGCCGAGAAGGGCCTCGCCCTCGGCGTAGATTTCGTAGTCGACATCCATCACGTTGCGGGCGGTTTGTTCGGCGTCGGTGATGCGCGCGAACCAATCGGTCAAGCCGGTGCCATCGCGTGCGGAGATTTGCAGGATGTCGGCGTTGGGGAACTCGGCGGCGAGTTTGTCTTGGAGTTCGGCAATGTCGCTAGGTTCAAGAAGGTCGGATTTGTTGATGACAATGAGGTCGGCTTCCTCGAGTTGCTTGCGGTAAATATAAATGACCTTCTCGGAAAACTGGCCGCCCTCGCGCAGGCCAAGGATACGCGCGGCGCGGATGGGATCGACCAGCACACTGAGAGGGGCGATACAGAATTCAGCGCCGTAAATGCGGCGAAGCGGGTAGGTGACGGTGGCGACAAGGTCAGTGCAACTGCCGACAGGTTCGGCAATGAAGACATCCGGCCTCGTGCTCTCGGTGAGCTTGCCGGCGGCATCGACGAGCGAATTGAAGCGGCAGCAGAAACAGCCCCCCGGGATTTCCTCGGTGGCAAAACCCTTGGAGCGGAGCATGGCAGTGTCGACCAGTTCGCGTCCTTGGTCGTTGGTGATGAGGCCCACAGTGCGGCCTGCTTCGCGCAGGTGCTGCGCTAGAGCGGCGACGCTGGTGGTCTTGCCGGCGCCAAGGAATCCGCCGATCATAATGTAGCGTGCCTTACTCAATGTCAGTGCCTTTCCCGGCTTGTTGCTGCTCGAGCATCTTGTCAATGGTTTGATTGAGGATAGCGGCATAGCCGTGAACGTCGACGCATTTGTCATCGAGCGAGCCGCGTGCTTCGTAGAGCCAGCCGTCGGCGTAGGGTTTTTTTGTGATAAGCGCGATGTTGGCGGCGAGGTCGGGATTGACCCGGACAAACTCGCCCACGCAAAAGCCGTAAACATCGGAGATAGCCTTGAAGCCCTCGACCCAGCCCAAGATTTGTCCGGGTGCAATGGCGGTGCCGGGCTTGGTCTCGAAGTCGTGATCCACCATGTCGCCAAGCATCCGAGTGGCAAACTTGGTGAAACCAATGCGCCACGTCCCGTTAATTTCTCGCGCCCAGAAGTGCGAAGGGCTGTAGACGCAATCCACCGGCAGTCGCGTTGTGAAATGCGAACGCTTGAACAGCAGCGGTTTGCCGGGGTCGGTCACGGAGGAGTGAAGGTTTCTGAAAGCGCGTAACGTGGCAAGCCACAAAAGACTCGAACGGAACTGGTGGCTGCGTATCCTGCCGGTTCCCATGCTGTATTTCGACCACAACGCTACGACGCCGCTTTGCGACAAGGCGCGGGAGGCTTGGGTGGAAGCTTGCGAGCGCTTTGTGGGGAACCCATCGAGCCCCCACCGGATGGGAGCGCGTGCGGAGAAGGCACTGGGAGATGCGCGGGAGCAATTGGCGTCAGCGCTGGGGTGCGGCGCGTTGGATATCGTTTGGACCTCAGGAGCAACGGAGTCGAACAACTTGGTGTTTCACCACGCGGCGAAAGCGGTGCAGGGCGAGGTTTGGATTTCAGCGATTGAACATCCGTGCGTGATGGAGGCGGCACGGGTGCATTTTGGGGCGCGACGGAAATTGCTGCCGGTGACGACGGGCGGAGGATTGGACACGGATTTTTTTAGGGCGGAACTGGCAAAGGGAAAGCCCGGATTGGTGGCGGTGATGGCGGCTAACAATGAAACGGGAGTGTTGCAGCCGTGGCGGGACGTTCGGGAATTGTGCGCCGAACACGGTGTGCCTTTTTTTTGCGACGCGGCACAGTGGGTGGGTAAGTTGCCGGGGGCTGGGCTGGGGGATTGTGATTTTGTGAGCGGGTGTGCGCACAAGTTTGGCGGGCCGAAGGGGGTGGGTTTTTTAAAGTGCCCGGCGAAAGGGACGGTGCGGGCGCAACTGGTGGGCGGGCCGCAGGAGGCGGGCCGTCGCGCAGGGACGGAGAATGTGCCGGGGGTACTATCGATGATGGCGGCGCTGGCGGAGCGGGAGGGGTTGGCGACGGCAGGCGTGGCGGAGCGGGAGGCGATGCGTGAGGAGTTTGTGGCGGCGTTGTCGGAAGCGGAGGTATTGGGCGCGGGCGAGGCGCGGCTATGGAACACGGTGAACGCGCTGTTGCCGGGGGATTGCCGGGCGCGGTGGGTGGTGAAGCTGGACAAGGCTGGTTTTGCGGTTTCGACGGGCAGCGCGTGCGCGAGCGGCAAGGAGGCCCCGAGTCATGTTTTAAAGGCGATGGGGGTGGCGGACGGGGAGACGGACCGTGTGGTGCGTTTCAGTAGTGGCTGGGAAACGACTGCGGAGGATTGGCGAGCGCTTGCGGAGGGGGTGCGAAGAGTGGGGGCGGAGATTTCGGCGACTGTGTAGGGAGCTACTTTGGGGGGATTTCGGGGAGGAGACCCTTTGGCAGTTCGGGCGGCAGACCCTTGGGGTTGGCGGAACCAAACTTGCCGGGGAGGACCGGTGGATTTTCGCTGGGCGCAGGCGGGGCAGGGATAGTGTTTTTCGTCGGTGTATTTTTCCCGGGAGGTTCGGGAGCGGGATTGGATGCATTTTCATTGGCGATGGTTCCCCGGCCGGTGCCTCCCCAAAGAAAAAGGATAGGGATAAGGACACCAAGAGCGAGGGCCGTATAGACAGGGCGCCGGTCCTTGGTGACCTTGATTGCAAGCACAACACCCAACGCCATGGTGCCGAGGACGCCCAGAGACATGACATAGACGAGCCATTTGAAGCCTGTTGTGTTGTTGGTGACCACAGGGCGGATCGCGGGATTGAAGAAGACGTTTTTAAAAGTGTTGGGGAAGGCGGTGAGATTCACGGGGGACTTGTCACCGGGTGACTCGTGAAGTGTCAGGGTCTTTTCTCCGGTTGGCCTTACAAAGTAGGTTTGAAAGCCGCCCTTCAAGCCGGGCGGCAGGTCGATGCCCGAGATGCGGGAAATTTCCAAGCCTTCAGGGTAGCTGTGGGGGATCTCGGTAGTGACGGTATCTGTCCCAGGATCAAAGCCGATGATCCGGGTGGAGTTGTGTCCGGGGCTAGCGGGGTTTAGTTGTATATTCTTTCCAAGCGGATTGAGCAGGTCTATAGGGTTCTCGGTGTCTGCCTTTGCGTGGAGGGTCAGCGTGTTGGGGGAAAGGGCCCTAACATAGTAAACAGTTTGGTCGTTCAACCCGCCGGGAAGCCCGATGCCGGTTAGGTTTACGGGCGTTCCATCGGGATAATGGTGTGGTGTTGTGGTGGCGATCGTGTCCTTGGCGGGGTCTACTGATTTCAACTCGGCGGTGACAAGCCCTTCAATGCGCATGGGGTAATACTGATCCTGATGCAGCGTGGACAGTTTTTGGAGAAACGACTCGGCGTCGCTGCCGGACTTGAGCGTGCCGGGTTTTTCCAGCGTGAGCACGAATCCAGTAAGGATGTAGAGGAACAGCAACGGCGTGAAAAAGCACCCGAGATACAGGTGCACGCGGCGGATATTTTTCATGACGTGGCCGGGCTGGCGTCAGGATTTTTTGCGCACGGGTATCTTGATCTTCTGGCCGACCAAGATGCGCTCGACGTTGATGCCCGGGTTGGCCTCCAGAATGTCGCGGGTGGTGACGGGTTTACAGCCCTTCGTTTTAAGGTGCTCGTTGTAGGCGACGATGATAGCCGAAAGGAATTCACCCTTTTCGACCGTGTGCTCGAGAAATTCCTCGTCCGGGCCTAGCTCCACGGGCGTTTGGACAGTGGCGGGTTTTTGGGCTTGGGCGGCAGCCAACTGTGCCAGCTTGCGGTTGAGCTTGGTGAACTCGGCGAGAATCAGGTCGCGATCCTGTTTGCGGTTCATGTCCACCTGCTCCAAGCGCGTGTTGATGGAGTCAATGTCCTTGCGCGTGGCGTATTCCAGCTTCGTTTTCATCGCAAGCTGTAGGTTGGCCTCGCGCAACAGTTTCAGCTCGGCGGTCAACGCATTGTTCTTCTGTCGAATCAATTCGTGCGACTCCTTTAACGCCTCCAGTTCGCCGCGCATCAGTTTAAATTGCTCCTCGAAATACTTCATCTCCGGCGTCAACGCCGCGGTTTTGGCCGGCTCTTCGGGCTTCTTGTTGTTATCTGGCTCGTCCTTGGGCTCAGGGGCCGTCTTGTCCTTTGGCTTGCCTTCGCCTTTTGTATCTGGCTCGCCCTTTGGCTTCGCCTTATCTTTCGGCTCCTTCTTCTTGGGCACAACCTTTGGCTTGGTGTCGCCGGTTTTCTCAGGGGCATCCTTGGGTTCAGGTTTCTTTTCCGGCGTGGTTTTGGGATCGTCCTTGGAGGGTTCCTTGTCCTGCGCAAAAACAGAAGGACTCAACGCGATCACTACCGCGGCCAGAATTGGGAAATAGCCAACGCTCCTCATGTGCTGAGGATAGGAGGAGTCCGGCGTTATTTCAAGTTTCAAACCGGCAGCATCTGCGGCAAATTGCGCCTGTGACCATTCATGAAGCCATCTCCCGCCATGAACCCAGTCTTCGTGCCGGTGGAATCGAGATGCCGCTTGTGGAACTGGAGTGGATGTTGGCTCATTTGCTTGATATTCGTCGCGGCGAACTGTCAGTGAACGACGCGAGGAAACTGACCCAGCCAGAGACGGCACAACTTGCCTGTTGGGTCGCCGAGCGTTCACGCCGGGTTCCGCTCCAGCACCTGTTGGGAGCCACGGATTTTCACGAGGTTCGGCTGCGGTCGGATCAACGCGCGCTGATTCCCCGCCCGGAAACGGAAATGCTCGTTGAGCGTGCCATCGATTTTTTGCGTGCAAAGGATACTCCCCGTGTGCTTGACATCGGAACGGGCTCCGGCTGCATCGCCATTTCCGTTGCCATGGCCTGCCTCAATGGCGAGGTCGAGGCTTTGGATATTTCCGAGGATGCCTTGGCCCTAGCACGGGAAAATGCCATCGATGCTGGGGTTGCGGGCCGGTTACAATTCCTGAAGGCTGATTGTCGGTACAACCTGCCGACTGGGCCGTTTGACCTTGTCGTTTCCAATCCACCCTACATTCCCACGAAAGAGATCGATGGTCTTCAACCGGAAGTTCGTGACCACGATCCGCATCTTGCCTTGGATGGGGGCGCGGACGGGCTGGATTTTTATCGTGCCCTCGTCGCCAATACCGCTGCTATCCTTCGCCAAAACGGTCGACTCATGCTTGAGACGGGTCATGAACAGTCCCCGGCCGTGTGTGCTCTTCTCGAAGCCCACCGTTGGAGTTCCATTCAAGTACACGAGGATCTGGCTGGCATTCCCAGAATCGTGATTGCCACCCCCGCCAATTCGTGAACACACTGCCCGCCCCGGCAGCCATGGAGGTGCCGGCACAATGGCTTCATGGACAGTCTATTGATTCGCGGCGGAGTTCCCTTGAACGGAGAAGTGCCCATCAGTGGCGCAAAAAACGCCGTGCTTCCCATCATGGCAGCCTCGCTGCTTTCACCCGAGCCCTGTGTCATTCGGAATGTGCCCGACCTTGAAGATGTCCGTACCATGATGCGCATTCTCCAATCCCTCGGTGCCAAGGTGGAGTTTGACGGTCAAACCCTCACTGTGCGCGCCGAGCGCGTGAAAGACATGGCCGATTATGATCTCGTGCGAAAAATGCGCGGCTCCATCTGTGTGCTGGGTCCACTTCTTGGCAGGTTGGGCCGCGCCAAGGTTTCATTGCCCGGCGGCTGCGTCATCGGCACGCGGCCTATCGACCTGCATTTGAAAGGTATGGAAGCGCTCGGGGCAAAGGTCAGGACCACTGGAGGCTACGTTCGGGCCACCGCGAAGGACCTTCGAGGCGGAGATGTTTTCTTGGGAGGCCGCGCCGGCCCCACAGTACTCGGAACAGCCAACATGCTTATGGCCGCAGTGTTGGCCCCAGGCCGGACCGTCATCGAGAGTGCTGCCTGTGAACCGGAAGTGGCAGACCTTGCAACATTTTTAAAAGGCATGGGTGCCCGAGTTGAGGGTGCCGGCAGCCCCACCATTACCGTGAATGGCGTGCGCAAGCTTCACGGAGTGGAGCACAAGGTCATCCCCGACCGAATCGAGGCAGCTACCTACGCCATCGCCGGCATCGCCACCCGTGGCGAAGTGACCCTGAAAGGAGTACAGCCGACGCAACTCAACGCCGTGTTGGACAAGCTGGGCGACATGGGCGTGAAAATTGAGACCGGGCGCGGGCGCATCACTTGCAAACGTGGTCGCACCCTCAACCCCGTGGACATCACCACCCTGCCCTATCCCGGCTTCCCCACCGACGTTCAGGCACAGATGATGGCCTTGCTGACTCAAATTCCCGGCATCAGCATCATCACCGAGCGTATTTTTGAGGCGCGCTTTACCCACGCCGCCGAGTTGGCGCGTTTGGGCGCCGAAGTGGCCATTGAAGGCCCAAGCGCCATTGTCAAGGGAGGCAAGCCCCTCAGCGGCGCGCCAGTGATGGCCAGTGATCTTCGCGCGAGCGCCGCGCTGGTCATCGCGGGATTGGTGGCCACCGGCATTACGCAGGTCAACCGGATTTACCACTTGGATCGCGGATACGAGTCCATCCAGGAAAAGCTCGTCGGCTTGGGCGCGCGTGTGCAGCGTGTGGCTGGGCGTTGAAGGGATTTTTGGCTGGCGAAAACGCCGTGTGCCCGCGTAGCCTTCCGAGGCAGACGGAAGGCCCAACCGGATGAAATGCGCCAACGCCAGGATCGAGGACGGCCTCATTCAGTTCCAGTGCCCTCATTGCGGCGAGGGTATGCACGCCGATGAATCCCAGATTCAGCAGGTCTGGGATGGTATGTCTGGGCAGATCCCTTGCCCCATTGACACCTGTCAAAAGCCGATTGTGCTTCCTTCTGCGGATGAAATAGGTCTTTTAAAAGCTGCCGCCGAGTTGGAAACCGTTGTCGCACAGCAAGCTGCTGAAGCAGCCTCATCGCCACCCGCTGAGGAGCCAGTGGCGCAACCTGGGGTTGAGGTTCCCCAGTCGGCTCCAGCCCCCGTGCCCGCTCCGGCTCCTGCACCTGCGCCAGCCCCGGCTCCAGCGCCTGCCTCCGTCCCGCAATCGGCACCAGTTCCTGAAGCAGCCGCCCCCGCACCTGAAGTGGGCGCGACAGTTTCCAGTGGAGAAGGCAACCCGGCGAACATTGTCCATGGCTTTGGCGGTGGCGTCGCAACGACGCTGGATCAAGAGGCGCGGTCTGGCAGCACAATGGCCGTGAAAACGTTTCGGCACAGTGACTGCGAGAAGGATGGCAAGGATACGTTTGATGAGACCGTGACGGGATTTTTGCGCGAGCAGGGAGATGACAATATCATGAGCGTCACCCCCATTGAATTTTCCAATGACGAAAAGAAACCCGTCGACTACGGGGTGATCGTCGTGTTCAAGGAGACTCTGCCTGAGTAAACAGGTCCAACTGTGGCGAGGGAGGCAGTTCGCGCAATTTCTTTCGTTCCGTGCGTGGCTTGCGTCCCCCTCGCGCGCCGCCGGATGGGGTTAAATCCGATTCCTCAAGGTTGCCTAGGATTTCGCGCGCGCGCCCAAGTACTTCCTGGGGCACCCCCGCCAACCGCGCCACCTGAATGCCATAGCTTTGGTCCGCTGCTCCCTCGACAATCTGCCGCAAAAAGACAATTTGATCGTTGTACTCGCGCACCGCCACGTTGCAGTTGAACACTCGCTCCAGCCTGCCTTCAAGTTCCGTCAACTCATGGTAGTGTGTGGCAAAAAGTGTTTTCGCGCCGAGTTGGTTGTGGAGATGCTCCACAATTGCCCAGGCAAGGCTCAAGCCGTCGAACGTACTCGTGCCCCGGCCAATCTCATCGAGGATCACTAGGCTATTTCGCGAGGCGTGGTTTAAAATATTCGCCGTCTCGCTCATCTCCACCATGAAAGTTGATTGCCCGCGTGCCAGATCGTCGCTGGCGCCAATGCGAGTAAAAATCCGGTCCACCAAGTCTATCCGAGCTTTCGTGGCCGGCACAAAGGATCCCGTGTGCGCCAGTAACGTCAACAGCGCGGCCTGCCGGATGTAGGTGCTTTTCCCGGCCATGTTGGGCCCGGTGATCAACGCCAGTTGTCGCGAGCCATCAAGCAGCAAGTCATTGGGCACAAACCGCTCCTCCAGCATCGCCTGCTCCAAAACCGGATGCCGGCCTGCCCGAATCTCCAGTCGGCCTTCGTTGCCGACTCGCGGCCGGCAGTAATCGTGCAGCCGTGCCACCTCGGCAAAGCCAGCCAACACATCCAGTTGTCCCAGTGCCCTCGCGGTTTGCTGGATGGGGTTCACCTGGGCAATTACTGCCTCGCGCAATTGGAGGAAGAGATCGTACTCCATTTTCATGGCTCGTTCGTCCGCGCCCAGCACCTTGCCCTCCATCTCCTTTAATTCGTCGGTGATGTAGCGCTCCCCATTGGCGATGGTTTGTTTGCGGTGCCATTCCGGAGGCACCTTGTCCAGGTGCGTGCGGGTCACCTCGATGAAATAGCCGAAGACATTGTTGAACCGCACCTTTAGCGATGGGATGCCCGTGCGTTCACTTTCGCGATTCTGCAGCTCGGCGATCCATTCCTTGCCTTCGCGCGAACCGCCGCGCAGTTCATCCAGTTGCGGATTAAACCCATCACGTATGATGCCGCCCTCCTTCAGGGCAAGCGGCGGCTCATCCACCACGGCGCGCTGGATCAAGTCCACGAGTTCCGGCAACACGGCGAGTTGTTCTTCCAACGGGTCGAGCAGTGAGGTGGGAGCCTCACGGTCATCCAGAGACAACTCGCTGGTTTTCTGGTCGTGCGCGGCGGCAGCAATGGATTCCTGCAGAAGTTCCTTCAACGCAGGCATCTGTTGCAGCGCAAGTTGAAGCTGGCGCAAGTCGCGCGCATTGCCGCTCCCGATGCTCAGGCGGGTCAGTGTGCGTTCCAAGTCGCGCACTTCCTTTAAACCACGCCGAAAAGCTTCGAGCAGACTGGGATGGTTTACCCACGCTTGCACGGCGGTCTGCCGTTGATGAATTTCCGCCGAGTCAGCCAATGGTTGCGTCAGCCAGTCGCGCAGCAAACGAGCGCCCATGGGCGTGGCGGTGCGGTTCATCACGCCGTACAGGCAGGCATCGCGGGAGGCATCACGCTGGAGTGGTTCTAGGATTTCCAAGTGACGCAGTGTAGTGGCGTCGAGGGTCAGCAGGCCATGCGGCGTGTAGAAAGACAGGGAGCAAAGATGGGAAACATCGCGGCGCATTTGCTGACTCAGGTAGTGCAGCGCCCCCCCGGCGGCACAAGCGGCAGCGTCCCGGTTTTTCAGTCCAAACCCGTCTAGGGATTTCACCCCAAAGTGCTCCTTGAGGGCGTGTTGGGCGGTTTCTGATTCGAAAACCCAGTCTTCATGTTCCTGCAGGAAAGGCACGGCAGGGCGCAAAATCACCTGTAAATCAGGATCCCGAGCGGGCAGGACCAGTTCCGCGGGGCGCAGTCGCTCCAGCTCCGCGAGCAATTCGGAGGAATCGCCTACCTCCGTAGTTTTAAAAGCACCGGTGGTAAGATCCGCGACCGCCAAGCCCAAGTTGCGGCCGGAGCGGCAGGCGGTGGCGAGGTAATTATTGCGCTCGGCGGCGAGCATGCGCTCATCCAAGTGCGTTCCCGGGCTGAGGATTTGGGTGACCTCGCGCCTGACCAGTTGGCCGGGCTTGGCGTCCTCCACCTGTTCGCACAGGGCCACCCGGCGGCCGGCTTTTAAAAGTTTGCTGATGTAGTTGTCGGCGGCGTGATGGGGGATGCCGCACATGGGCATGCCGCCGCGCTGGGTGAGGGCCACTTCAAGAATGCTCGCGCTTTCTTGGGCGTCCTCAAGAAACATTTCATAGAAATCGCCGAGCCGAAAGAGAAGCAGCGCGTCGTCAGGAAGCTCGCTTTTAATCTGCCGGTACTGCGCCATCATTGGCGTGAGTTTCGGCTTCTTCGACGCGGCCATGGCGCGACGCTAGCGTGGTGCAACGCGCGGTGAAAGGGAAAATCATGTGAACAAAAACTTTTTTGGCAACAAAGTTTGTCCTATGCAAACAACTTAAAAGTGTTGTATCTTTTCGCCGTGTTGCCAACGGGGGTTGGTGGCCGTTTAACCCAACATGAAGGAGGTGTAACTTCTATGGCCGCAAAAAAGAAAGCTGCTAAAAAGAAGAAGGTTGCCAAAAAGAAGGTAGCCAAGAAGAAGACCGCCAAGAAGAAGGTGGCGAAGAAGAAGGTTGCCAAAAAGAAGGCTGCAAAGAAAAAGACAGCCAAGAAGAAGGTAGCCAAGAAGAAGACGGCGAAAAAGAAGGCTGCAAAGAAAAAGACAGCCAAGAAAAAGGCTGCAAAGAAAAAGACAGCCAAGAAGAAGGTAGCCAAGAAGAAGACGGCGAAAAAGAAGGCTGCCAAGAAGAAGGCCAAAAAGAAGTAGACTCCTCGGGGAGGCTTTTTGATACAGGCGGTGGGTTTTTACCCACCGCTTTTTTTGCTTTCGTGGGGAGAGGTCATTTGCGAGCTTGGGGCATGGCCACCCTGGTGTTTGATATCGAGACGTCCGCGCTGCCGCGTGAACATTTTGATGAGACACAACTGGAATATCTGTTCCGGCCGGCGGAATCCCTGCGAGATGAGGTGGAAAAGGAGGTGCGCCGGGAAGAGATTGGGCGGATGTTCAACTTATGGCCGTTCACGGCGCAGTGTGTTTGTGTTTGCATGATCAATGCGGACTCGGGCCGGGGGCAGGTTTTGTACGTGGCGGATGACTTTGAGGGGGAGCAGGGTGGCCCGGTGGAATTTGTGCCCTGCATGGACGAAGCGGAAGTACTCACGGGCTTCTGGGAGGTGGCGCGCAAATATGATCAGGTGGTAACCTTCAATGGGCGCGGGTTTGATGTGCCGTTCCTGTATCTTAGGTCGGCCGTGCTGGATGTCCCGATCAGCCGCAAGGATTGGCTGGGATACAGGTTCGCGACGGCGCCGCATTGTGACCTTGCGGACCAGTTAACATTTTATAATGTCAGTGGCCGTGATGGCGCGGCCCGGCGGTTTAATCTGGATTTTTACTGCCGCGTGTTTGGCATTGATTCGCCCAAGGCCGAAGGGGTGACCGGCATGGACGTGAACGACCTCATGGCCGAGGGGCGCTTTCTGGAGATCGCCCAGTATTGTGTGCGCGACGTAGTGGCCACAACCAAGCTTTTCCATGTCTGGAAAGACAAGCTGGCGGCTCCCAAGTGAGGGCTGCGGGGAAACGGCTTGATTTCATCGCCTTTTTTTCATACAAGGTTGACACTGTCTTAACCCCGGCGTCATGTTGGCGTGACGCGTGTGTTCACGTCGCGTGCCGGGAATTCGGATGAGCGGCAACCCTTCAACGCGGGTGGGCGTGGTGCGAGGCGCATGGGCGGCGGTGGCCGCGCATTTGCGGCCTTGGCCCCACGAGTGGGTCTTTCTTGCATTTCTCATCATGGCCTCGGCCAAGCTTGTTGCTACCGTCGGCCTGCTACACCCCAGCAGCATCACCTACCTGACGCTCCTTGGCTGTACCTTTGCGCTTGTTTGCTGGGGGCAACACCGACCCACGCCTCTGCGCTGCCGGATTCGCATCCTTGGCTTGTGCGCCATTTCCACGGGTTCATATACCGCCATCAAGCAGGCCGTGCCGGCCATGTATGGGCAGGCTGTACTGGATTTCGCTCAAGCCACCCTGCGTTCCATTGAGGCATCCTTGACTCATGGGGCACTGGATTTCGTGCAGCAGCCGGGCTCGGCGCTTCTGGTGGATGCCTTCACCATTTGTTACCTGTTTTTCTTCTATTATCTGGTGGTTGGCCCGGGCCATTACTATGTCACGAACCTTCGCTTGTTCCGCCAGTGTGCGGTGGGTATGTTTACTCTTTATGGATTGGGGTATATTGGATATTTGCTACTGCCGGTGAATGGGCCGTTTGTCTGGATGGGGCAGCGCGAGGGTGGGTTGATCTGGGAGATGGGCAACGCGTTTGTCCTGAATCATTCCAACGGTTTTGATGCCTTCCCGAGCATTCATTTTGGGGCGACGTTTTTTCTGTTGGCTTTCGACTGGCGGCATTACCGCCGTCGTTTCTGGATGTTGCTTGCCCCCGTGCTGGGGCTCTGGATGGCTACGGTTTACCTGCGTTACCACTACTTCGCGGACCTGTTGGGGGGGGTGGTCATTGCGCTCGCTGGCATCTGGGCAGCCCGCTGGTTTGAGCGCACTCACCGGGACGATCCCATGGATGGCGAGGATGGCCTATTGTTCGGCACACAGCGTGAACGGGAGGACGCGCATGCTCCGCAGTCATGATCGTTGGAGTTCCTCGCGAAATTAAGGCCGACGAAAACCGTGTTGGTCTGTTGCCTTCTGGGGCCTATCAACTCATCGAGCGCGGCCACCGCGTGATCATCGAGGCCCAGGCTGGCGCGGGCAGTTTTTACCACGACACGGATTACATCAAAGCTGGCGCTGAAATCGCCGCCCATGCCACCGAGCTCTTTGAGCAGGCTGAATTGATCGTCAAAGTCAAAGAACCTCAGGCCGTTGAGGCAAGCCTGTTGCGACCTGGCCAACTCCTGTTTGCCTACCTTCATCTGGCTCCTGACCGCGAACTGACCTGTGCCCTCCAGAAGTCGGGGGCAACCGCCATTGCCTTCGAGACCATTGATGCCAACGGGCGACTTCCCCTGCTGGAGCCCATGAGTGAGATTGCTGGCCGCATGTCTGTCTTGGTGGGCGGCTATTTCCTGGCCAAACATCAGCGAGGCAGCGGCATTCTGTTGGGGGGGGTGCCCGGCGTATTGCCCGGGCGCGTGGTGGTACTCGGCGGGGGGGTGGCTGGTATAAACGCCGCCCGCATGGCCACGGGCCTTGGCGCGGATGTTACCATTCTGGAGGTTGATGTTGAGCGCATGCGGTTTCTGGACATCACGCTTCATACCGCGCATACCCTCTATTCAGACCATGCCCATCTCATGGAGATTCTGCCGCGCGTGGATCTCTTGATCGGGGCCGTCCTAGTGCCTGGAGCCAAGGCTCCCAAGCTCATTACCCGCGAGATGCTTCGATGCATGCGCCCCGGCAGCGTGTTCGTGGATATTGCCATCGATCAGGGGGGGTGTGCCGAGACCAGCCGGCCCACCACTCACCATGACCCGGTCTACACGGAGGAGGGTGTCACCCATTATTGCGTGGCCAACATGCCCGGGGCCTATGCCCGGACGGCTACGCAGGCGCTGGCCAATGTCACTTTCCCATTCGTGGAAATGATTGCTGACCGAGGCTTGGCGGGGGCGTGTGAGACGCGGCCTGAGTTGAAGTCAGGCATCAATATCATGGGCGGCACCGTCACCTGCCCAGCGGTGGCTCAATCGCAGGAAATTGAGTGCGCCGAACTCGCGCTGTAGAGCTGGAGCGCGCCGCAAATCACCGCTCCTTGGCGGCTGCTTCAACAAAGGCCTTTAAAAGCGCGTTCTGTCGCGCGTCGCTTACTGATAACTCAGGATGCCACTGGACCGCCATCACCCAGGCCCCGGATGAGCCCTCAATGGCTTCCACCACGCCGCCCGGCCCGGTTGCAGAAACCCGCAACCCATCTCCCAGCTGGTCCACGGCCTGATAATGGTAGCTTTGCGCCTTGTCCAAGTGTCTCGTGTCCATGATCGCCGCCAGCCGCCTTCCCTTTGCAAGGTCCGCCTTGTGCCCTGACGTGTTGAAATGTTTCGCCTTTAAATCCGGCGAGCTGCGCAGATCGCGCAAGGTTCCTCCACGGGCCACGTTTAAGAGTTGGCAGCCGCGGCAGATTCCCAGGATTGGCAGGTTGTGGCTTGATGCTTCCTCGATCAGCGCCAGTTCAAAATCATCACGCGCCCGGTTTACATCGGCGGCCTTTTTCGGATCACCTCCATAAAGCCGCGGGCCCACATCCCCGCCGCCGGCAAGAAGCACTCCATCAATGCGGTTGTTGCCCAGCCAAGCTGCGATTCGCGACCGGTTGGCTCCGGTGTCAGGGGGTTGGATTTCAACCAGTTCTCCCTGCGCCAAGGTGAACGAAACTTGGTAGGCCTCATTGACATGAAGATTCTCCAACCAAGTGTCATTCGGGGAAAATGCAATCCTCGGCGCATCCGAGTGGAGCCAAAATCTTTTCCAGACACGGACGCCCAGCGGAAATACCAGATAACCAGCCAGCACCACACCCGAGCCGATAGCCGCCCGCCGTGACCAACGGCGGCCAATGGAGACCTTCATTTCGCCCGGGCCATCCTGTGGCTCAGGATTGTCCTTTACTTCCGTCATCCTCGTTCGGCCTGCCTTCGCCGGTAATCAATTCCAAGTTCACCCGGCCGTGCTTCAAGAAAACCGCCAACGGAAAAAAGATGCCCAATGCTGGGCCGGGATCTTCCCGCGACAGGACGTCATAGACATTGTCCTTGTGATCACTCAACACGCGCTGTACCTCCTTCAGGCGGGCGACCGGATTCAGGCCCGTTTTCAAGCTGCCAAGCAGCGCTTTTAATCCCGCCCGTTTTGACCCGTCACGAAATTCCGCCTTGGCCAGTTGCCAGCCTTCCTTGAGCGCCGCATTCCCGCGTTCGCTATGGGACAGTTCCTGCAGAGTGGCCAGCAGTGCCAGAACGGGTGTCTCCGTTTTTACATCGGTCCGTCGTTCTCCGTCCAGTTCCACCGTCCCCGTCGCGGCCAGTTGATAGACCAGCCATGGATAATCCCAGCCTGATTCCACAGCCTGAATCAACCCGCCCCAGAAGCGCGGGTTTACCTCGATCAAGCTGGGTGTGGTGGCTTCTTCCTCGTCCCAACGAAAATCCAGCTCCGCCACTCCATGCCAGTTAAGTGGCCCCAGCGTGTTCGCGGCAATCTTCTCCATGGCGGGCGCACTTACAGTTTCGCGCATGACCCCTGCCCCACGGTCGGATGGGTAGGCTCGTAGGTTGCGGTACGTCATGCAGGCCTCCAGTCGGCCACGATTGAACAATGTCGTCACGCAATAGTCCTCACCTGGCACCAACCCCTGGACGATCGGCAAATCCCCATCGCGCAGTTCGAAATGATTGATGAATTCCAGAAAGGTATTCTCCAGTTCCTCAACGGTGTCCACTTTTCGGATGCCCACGCCGGAGGCGGACTCACGGATTTTGACAAACGCCGGCAACTCCATTTTGTCCAGCCCCGCGTGAAACTCTTCCACGCTGGCCGGCAGCCAGGTGTGGGGGGTGGGCAGTCCTCGATCCTGTGCATAAGCGGCCAGTGTGCCTTTGTTGTGCACCTGTAAAATCTCTTCAATCCCCGGCAACGCCAGCTGGATGTGCGGCTCAAACCGATCCCGATGACGCGCGATCAGGTAGCTTTCCTTGTGGATCGGCATAAGCACATACGGCCGGCCATCATCCGGCTTGTTTTTGACTACCACCTCTTCCAGCGCATCAAGGAATGCCTCCGGTTCATTAGATGGGTCGGGATAACGAAACGGCTTCGCGCAAAACTTGGAAAGTGACGCAGGGGTCATCGCATATTGGTCCTCTGCAATGACTTCCACCCCCCTCCGACCCAGACTGCGCACGGCCACCAACGCCTGCCAGCCCCGCGCAAAGGTAACAATCACTCGTCCAGTCATGCCCCGATTATGGGCTTCGGCATCTCCCGATTCAACCCCACAACTGGCGGTCGAGGGTGCGGTATTGAATGGCCTCCGAGAGGTGGGCGGTTTGGATGGCGGGGGCATCGTCAAGGTCGGCGATGGTGCGGGCGGTTTTCAGGATGCGGTCATAGGCGCGGGCGCTGAGCTGAAGTTCGTCCGTGGCTTGGCGGATCATGTTCTTGTCGAGATCAGCGAGTGCACAGTAGGTTTTCAACTCGCGCGTGGTCATGCGGGCGTTGCAAGGGGTGGCGGTTTTTTGAAAACGTTCATGCTGATGCTGGCGGGCCTTCACAACCCGTCCTCGAATGGCTTCCGATGATTCGCCATTGCCCTCGCCGGTCATCTCGCGGAAATCGACCGGGGGCACCTCAATGTGAAGGTCAATGCGATCAAGCAACGGGCCGGAAATCCTCCCAAGATAATTCTGGATTTCGCGCGGCCCACTGCGGCTCTCGGCAGGCATCTTGCCATCGGGGGTTGGGTTCATGGCGGCCACGAGCATGAACCGTGAAGGAAAGGTGACTGTTCCCGCGGCCCGTGAAATAGTTACTTGGCCTTCCTCAAGGGGCTGGCGCATGGTTTCCAGCACACTGCGTTTAAATTCAGGCAGTTCGTCGAGAAAAAGGACGCCGTTGTGGGAAAGGGAGATTTCGCCGGGAGAGGGGTTGATGTTGCCGCCGAGCAGACCGGCGTCGCTGGCGGTATGGTGCGGGGCGCGGAAGGGGCGCTGGGTGACGAGTGCCTGTCTGCCGTCGAGTAGCCCCGCCACGCTGTGAATCTTGGTGGTTTCCAATGCTTCGCCCAGTGTTAGTGGTGGCAGGATGGTGGCGAAACGCTTGGCGAGCATGCTTTTGCCCGTGCCGGGTGGGCCAATAAGCAGGAGGTTGTGGCCGCCAGCGGCGGAGATTTCCAGCGCCCGCTTGACGCTGTCTTGCCCTTTTACATCGGCCATGTCCAGTTCCCCATTGGTTCGGGTGTCGAAGAGGGAACTGGTATCGATCCGCAATGGCGCAATGACTTGGTTGCCCTCAAGGAAGGCGGCGGCTTCGCGCAGATTTCGAATTGGGATGACTTCCAGTTCCTCTACGACTGCGGCCTCGGGCGCGTTATCGGCGGGCAGGAGGATGCCGCGGCATCCATCGGCCTTGGCGGCAAGAGCCACGGGCAACGCACCTTTGACCGGTCGCACGGCGCCGGATAGGGCCAGTTCGCCCAGCAACACGTAATCGCCCAAGCAATTGGACTCAATCTGCTCACTGGCGGCGAGCATGCCGACGGCGATGGGGAGATCGAAGCTGGGGCCCTCTTTTTTAAGGTCCGCCGGGGCGAGGTTGATGGTGGTCCAGCCCAAGGCGAAGCGATAACCGCTGTTGGTGAGGGCGGTGCCTACCCGGTCGCGTGATTCGCGCACTGCGGCATCCGGCAGGCCCACGATTACCGTGCCAGTGTCGCCGTGGCCGTTGTTGACTTCAACCTCAACCGGCACGGCCTCGATGCCCGACAAAGCGGCGGCTCGAACCTTGGAGAGCATGCGTCATTTTACCCGTCGGCCTTGGAAATAGGGAACTATTTTTTAACATAAACGGGAATCCTTAATGCCGTGGAAATCAGCGGACTGGAAGGGGCAAGGTGAAGAACTCGAGAAACCCACCAGTACAACGGCAGATTATTACCGTCACACTCGAGAAAAATGGCGGAGAGAGAGGGATTCGAACCCCCGGTAGGTTTTACCCTACACACGCTTTCCAAGCGTGCGCCTTAAGCCACTCGGCCATCTCTCCGTACGGGCAGTGTGGGAAAGAACCGCGTCGGGGGCAACGATTTTCCCGGTTCACCCTTGAATCGTTCCGGAACCTGCGTTTCATTGCGGGAGGGATGTCCGACGAAACAAAGTTGCGTGGCAACTGCAAGCACTGCGGCAACAAACTGAAGTTTCCCGCCCACATGGCGGGCACGGAGGTGGCGTGTCCGCATTGCAAAGCGGTGACGGTTCTTCAGCCCGCCGCCACTGTGGCTCTGGTGACTGCTCCCGTCAGCGCACCGAAGCCACCACCAGATGCTGAGCCGGCCCAGCCTCAAAATATGTCCTGTCCCGCCTGCCGGGAGGAAATTGAGGCCGACGATCTGCTTTGCATCCACTGCGGCTACCGAATTCCTCGTCCCATCAACTGGGTGCGTTGGGGTGCGATTGGATTGATGGTTTTGCAGCTGACTTATTTCACATTGCGCTGGAACCAGCTCGACCCCCGCGTGCAGCATGCTTTCAAGGTAACCATCGGGCTCGCAAGTGCTGGAACTTATTCCGGAGGCACGGCTATTCCCTCGTCGTCTGCGACGGATTCCAACGCCACCACCCCGGATGGCAACCCAGTACCTGCCGCGCCACCACCCGAAACAGGCGCTCCCCGCTTGGCGTTCTCCAAACAGCCGGTGTTAAAGGAGGAAGGCACGTTCTATTACATCAGCGGCTCTGTTAAAAACAACTCCGCTACCGATCCGTATTTTGAAGTGACCGTGAAGTTTCAGATTCAGGATGCCCAAGGCCAGCCTTTGGGTGTTGTGCAGGACTACAAGGCGTTTCTCGACCCGGGTAAGACCTGGGATTTTCGCGTCCTTGTCATCGATCCGGACGCGCGCAACTACACTTTCCTCGGCCCCATCGGGGGCGTTCGTTGAGTACCGGAATTACATTCGCACTACGCAAACAGTTCTTTGATCACGTTGCCGTAGACGTCGGTGAGGCGCACGTCTTTGCCGCCGGCGCGGTAGGTGAGCTTTTCGTGATCCAGCCCCAGCAAATGCAGGATGGTGGCGTTAAGATCATGCACGTGCACCTTGTCGCGCACCACGCCGTTGGCCGTAGGGCCGGTTTCGCCGTGGGTGTAGCCGCCTTTCACCCCGCCGCCGGCGAGGAACATGGTGTAGCCATTGCAGTTGTGTTCGCGGCCGCGCTTGCCCACACGCGAACCGGCGGTGCGGCCAAACTCACCGCCCCATACCACCAGCGTGTCTTCGAGCATGCCGCGCTGCTTGAGATCGGCGAGGAGCGCGGCGATGGGTTGATCGTGGCGCTTGCAGAGGATTGGCGTGAGTTCGTTGTTTTGCTCATGCGAATCCCAGCCAAACGTCCGTGCCAAGGCCTGGCTCTTGGGCGGCCGGCTGAAGGGCACCACGATAAAGCGCACATCGCGCTCGGCCAATCGCCGGGCAATCATGCAGCGCTCGGCGTACTCAGCCGTTTCCGCCTGCGCCAAACCGTAGGCGGCCTTCGTGGCCTCGGATTCGCCGGAAATATCAAAGGCATCCGTCGCCTCCACCTGCATGCGAAACGCGCGTTCAAAACTCTCGATCCGTGCATTAAGCCGGTCATCCGTCGTGCGGCCCTGCAGATGCGACCGATTTAGGCGCTGAATCAAATCCAGCTGCCGCTGCTGCTGTTCGCGCGTCAGCCATGCGTTGTTGAGATTGGGCACCACCGGCTCCTCCGCGCCCGGCTTTTGCTTGTCCTTGTTGCGCAACATCACGCCGGCAGTCCAGGCCGGCAGAAAATACGGCTCGGCTGGGGACGGATTCATCTCACCGAGCGACACGAGCGCAGGCAGGTTTTTACTCTCGCAACCGAGGCCGTACACCACCCAGTTGCCCAGCGTGGGCACGGGTGATTTGTTTTGGGCCACGCCGGTAAAAGTAAAGGTCTGCGCGTGCTCGTGGGTGTTGGTGTCACCCTGCATGGAGCGAATGACGCAGAGGTCGTCCACGTGCCGCGAAATATGCGGCAACAATTCGCTCACCACCGTGCCGCTTTGGCCGTGTTCACGAAATTGAAACGGCGCCTCAGTCACGTTGGGCTTTTCCTTGGCCAACTTATTGATGTCCGGCTTGGGATCGAAGGTATCAATCTGCGACGGACCGCCGCTCATCCAGAGATAGATCACCCGCTTGGCCCGCGGCGCAAACTGCGCGGCGCGCGCATCAATGCCCGGCTTGGCAACGAGATCGTTTTGCAACAGCGACGTCAGCGTCAACGCGCCCACGCCATTGACCGCATGGCCTAGGGCGGTGCGCCGGGTGATGAGTGTTTCAGCAGATTGCATGATTAGTGGATGAACAGAAATTCATTGGTGGCCATCAGCGCCTGCAGATAGGCCTGCCATCGGGCCAACACCGCCGGTTCGGGTGCGTTCTTGTTGCGGTTGGGTTGGAGCTTGCCGGCATTCACCGGCCATTCCTTGAGAAACGCTTGGCCCGCCTCCAGCTCGTTGCGGGTGGCCTCGCGGCTGTAAAACCACCGGTACGCCTGCCTAATGCGCGCAGTATCATCAGTCAACTTTTGGGTGTTGTGCAGGCGGATAGCGATCTTCTCTGCGCTAGCTTTGATGTGCGGACTGTTGAGAAAAAAGAGCGCCTGCAAACTGCTGATGGAAGCGGCGCGCCGCGGCACAATCAGACTGTTGTCCGCGCCATCAAACAGGCCCTCCAATTCGCGAACCATATCAAAGGGCGGCGGCCGGTGCTGCTCTTTGCCTTCCGGATTGTACTCGATTGTGTTGAGCGTGCGCCAAATTGATTCCACCTCCAGCCGCTTCACCCGCGCCACTCCAAACAGTTTTAGGCGCTGATCCAGTTCATCGGCATTTACCTGAATCTCGGAACTCTGCTGATAAGTTGCCGATAAAACGATCGACCGAATTAATCGCTTCATCGACCAACCACTACGCACAAATTCATCGCTCAGAAAATCGAGCAATAACGGATGCGTCGGCGGCTGGCCGCTGTGGCCCAGGTTGGAGAGCGAAGGCGTAAGGCCTTCTCCCAGAAGATAATACCAAACGCGATTCACCATCAACCGGGCGGTGATCGGGTGCTGGCCGTCAGTCAACCACTCCGCCAATTCCAGCCGGCCGCTCTGGCGGGTCACTTCTCCCAGCGGCTTTTGCTGGTTGCCGGCCAGCACCACGGGAAACTGCCGCGGCACCGGCTCGCCCTTGGGCGCCTGTTCGCCGGGCTTCACCACCACGCCTTCCTTGGGTGGGCGCGCATCCACGATCATCTTCGCATCGGCCTGATCCACAAAGGCGTCAAAGAGAAACACATCCTTCCATGCCGCATCGAATTTCTGGATCGCGGCGCGCACGCGGCGGTACTCGACCACTTCCGGTGCGTCCATCGCCAACTTGCGTTTTTTGATTTCATCGGTGCGCTTCGCGTCGTCCTTTTCCAACTTCTCAATGTTTTTGCGAATCTTGTCGTGGTTCTTGGCTTCCTTGGGATCCTTCAGCTTGGCGCGCTCGCGCACGATGCGTTCGCGCAGGTCCATCAACTGCACAACCCGACCGTAATCCTTCAGCGGTGCGGCCTTCAGTTTCTTTTCATTCGCCTCCTTTTCCGCCAAACCTTTCGTGTAGGCATCAAACTTTGCTTTGTCCTCCAGATACGGCAGCTCCATTACGCGACTGCTCTCGAAGAGCCCCTGTAACGCATAGTAATCGTGCTGGCTCAACGGCTCGTGCTTGTGGTCATGACAGCGGGCGCAAAACAAACTGAGCCCCATAAATGTGCGCCCCAGTAAATCCAGTTGATCCGCGTGCCGGTTCTTCAGCGAAAACGGCCTTACCGCCACCATGCCATCAAGGTTCACCTTGCCGTCTTGGCTGCCGTGAATGAGGTCGCCGGCGATCTGCATTTTCAGAAACAGACTGTACGGCATGTCCTCGTTGAAAGCGCGTGCGACCCATTGCCGGTAAGGATCGTTGCTGGGGTTCTTGCCACCAAACGGCCGGAAGCGCACGTGATCCAGCCAATGCCGACCCCAATGTTCGCCAAACTGCGGCGAGGCCAGCAGGGCATCCACGTATGGGGCGAGTTCTATTTTGGGGTCTGAATATTTTTCCAAATGCTCTGCTGCCGGCGGCAACCCCGTCAGCGCGAAACTCATCCGGCGCAACAATTCTACCCGCGTGGCTTGCGGGGCCGGTGACAACTTGGCTTCCTCCAATCGCGCCAGAATAAACCGGTCCAGATTCGCATTCGCCCAATTCCCGTTTTGCACTTTGGGCACCACCGGCCGTTTTACTGGTTGAAACGCCCAATGTGAACCAGCCTTCTCCGCTCGACCTAAATCCACCAGCCACGCCAAGGCCAGTGCAAAAAAGGCAACTGACCGGATAAGCGGAAGCAAATTCATTGGCCAGGTTTCTGACGATCTCTAACCCAAGTCAATTCAGCTCTTCGGAAAA
The DNA here is from genome assembly GCA_002721895.1 of Verrucomicrobiales bacterium. Next base: position 96,778 of record PBLV01000057.1, on the reverse strand, counting down.
GCCCCCGCAAAGAATTCGACAATATAAAATCACCACTCATCAAACTACCCAACCGGATCGATGCTGCGGATGGTTGAATATTGATTGGTGAAGGCTTAAGCCAAAATCTCCTTCACGATGCGCCCGTGCACATCGGTTAGGCGGAAGTCGCGGCCGCTGTATCGGTAGGTAAGGCGTTCGTGGTCGATACCCATGAGATGCAGCATAGTGGCGTGCAGATCGTGCACGTGCATTTTGTTTTCCACCGCGGCGAAGCCAAATTCATCCGTGGCGCCGTAGGTCAGGCCGCCGCGCACCCCGCCGCCGGCCAGCCACACGCTGAAGCCGTGGTGGTTGTGGTCGCGCCCGTTCGAGCCTTCGGACACCGGCGTGCGGCCGAACTCGCCGCCCCACAGCACGAGCGTGTCGTCGAGCAACCCACGCGCTTTCAGGTCGCGTAACAGCCCGGCCACAGCGCGGTCGCTGGACTTCGCCTTGCCGCGGTGACCGTTCTCGATATTGCCGTGGTCATCCCACGGTTGGCCGCTGCCGTAAAACACCTGCACCATGCGCACGCCGCGTTCCACCAAGCGCCGCGCCACGAGGCAGCTGTCGGCGAAGTTGCCGCTGCCGTACAGCTCGCGCGTGGCCTTGGTCTCGCGCGTCAGATCAAATGCTTCCGGCGCCTCCGCCTGCATGCGGAAGGCGATCTCCATCGATTGGATGCGCGCCTCCAGCTGCGCGTCGCGTTCGCGTTCCTTGGAGTGAATGGCGTTCAGCCGATGGATCAGGTCCAGCTGCTGACGTTGCGAGGCCGGACTGAGGTGCGTGTTGTTGACGTGTTCGACGACATTCTTCGGATTCAGGTTGCGAATGTGGCAGCCCTGATAGACGCCCGGCAAAAAGCTGTTGCTCCACAGCTGCGGGCCGACGACCGGTTTGCCGGGGCACAACACCACGAAGCCCGGCAGGTTTTGGTTCTCCGTGCCCAGCCCGTAGCAGAGCCACGAGCCCATGCTCGGGCGCACCGGCTGCGAGTTGCCGCAGGTCATCATCAGCAGTGACGGCTCGTGGTTGGGCACGTCCGTGTGCATGCCGCGGAGTACGGCGATGTCGTCAATGCACTTGGCCACTTCCGGGAAAATCTCGCTCACCTCCACGCCCGACTGGCCGTGTTTCTGAAACTTGAACGGCGACTTGAACAGGCCGCCCGTGCGGCGCTCCGTCTTGAGGTTGGCATTGGGCGGACGCTGGCCGTGATACTTGTCGAGCGACGGCTTGGGATCAAAGGTGTCCACCTGCGATGGACCGCCGTTCATGAACAGGTGAATCACCCGCTTGGCGCGCGGCGCAAAATGCGTCGCCTTCGAGGCCAGCGAACTCGCCGGACTGGCCGCCTGCAGGTCACCGCTCTCGGCCAATAAACCGGCCAAGCCCAGCGTGCCCAAGCCGGTGCCCGCGCGGGCCAACATTTCGCGCCGGGTGATCGGTTGATTCAATTCGTTGTTCATTGGTTAATTCATCGGTTAATCCACGTACAAAAATTCATTGGTCGCCAGCAGCGCCTGGCAATATTGCTCCCAACGGCTGACCTTGTCTCCTTCGGCCGTGACATCGCCGCCCGTAAAAGCCAGGCCGAGTTGCAGCTCCTCGGCGGAAGGTTCGCGGCCGAATGCCAGTTGATAGGCCCGCTGCACGCGCGCCACATCCTCGGTCGTTTCCTTGCGCAGCCGGTTCGCAAAGCCGCGGGCTTGATCGACAAAGAACGGGCTGTTGAGCACGAAGAGCTGCTGTTGGGGCACCGTGGTCTCCGTGCGTTTGGCGGCGGAGACGTTGGCGTCGGGGAAATCGAAAAGCCGCAACAGCCCGTCCAGTTCGTGACGGCTGATCTTGGCGTACACGGTGCGGCGGCGGTTCTTGGCATCGCCCAAGCTCACGGTCGGCCCGCCCATTTGCAAATCCAGTTGGCCTGAGACGGACAACAACGCATCGCGCCAGCTCTCGACATCCAGCCGGCGGCGGTTAAACCGCCAGAGGAACCGGTTGTCCGCATCGACATTGGCGTTGTCCGCGTGATGGGCGCTGGAGGCTTGGTACGCCGCCGAGCTGATGATCTGTCGGTGCAGCCATTTCAGCGACCAGCCGTTTTTGATGAACTGCACCGTAAGCCAATCGAGCAGCGCCGGATGCGAAGGCGGGTCGCCGGCCAAGCCAAAGTTGCTGGATGAACCAACCAGCCCGCGTCCGAAATGCCATTGCCACACGCGATTGACGATCACGCGCGCGGTGAGCGGATTGTCCGGCGAGGCGATCGCCTTCGCCAAGTCGAGCCGCGTGTACTTGAGTTCCTGTGCCGCCTTTTGCTCAGTGGGCCGTTCGCCTTCGCTGAAGATTTGCAGGAACCCCTTGGCCGCCCACGTGCCACGGTTGGCCGGATTGCCACGCACGTACACCTGCATCGTGCGCCCGCCGCCGGAGATCACGTGCGCCACCGGGAATTTCGCCGGCACGGTCTTTTTGATGTTTTCCAACTCAGCGCGGTGTTTCGTCAGCTGCGCGCGTTCGCTGTCCGCCAGAAAATGTTTTTCCGCCTCACCTTCTTTCGCGTACAGCGGCGCGCGGCCATCGAGCCAAATCTGCTTCAACACGCGGTCGTGTTCCCCGTCCAGCTTGCCGCGCCGAACCTTCTTTTTGTCCTGCTCCGTCTCCGCCGCGGCCTGTGCCTTTTCAAAATCCTCCGTCAACTTCCGGTCCGCCTTCTGTGCTGCCAAAGCGAGTTTTTGCATCGCCGCCGCCAGATCGGCAATCGTCTTGGGCACCGGCACGGTCTCGTATTTCAGCTCCTCCTTGGCAATCGCCGCCACGGCCTTGGCGGGATCCTGCTCGAACCACGGCGCCAGCACCGGCAACCGCTTGACCGCCTCGTTCTTGTTGCCCGGCTTAAAGTAATCGCGGAAGCGTTTCACGAAATACGGATGCAGCTTTTCGCGCTTGGCTGCGTCGTCATCCGACATGCCCACTCCCTTCGCCGACAGCGCGTTCAGGCGCCACGCGGTGATCATGTATGGGCCGATCTTGCCGAACCGCTCCTCGCCGTTGCGGCGGGCGATGGCGAGCAGAAATTCGCGCACCACCTTTTCCTGTTCCTTCACCCGTTGCTGGCCTTCGTTGTACGTCTTCACCACCTCATCCGTCACCAGCGGCGCCTCGCGGTAGCCGCGCCCGTTAAAAATGCCGGCGAGCGAATAGTAATCGATGGTCGGGACCGGGTCATATTTGTGATCGTGACAACGGGCGCACGAAACGGTGAGGCCGAGGAACCCGCGCGTGAGCGTGTCGATGGCGTCATCCAGTTCATCCGCCTCGGCCTTGGCGCGGTCGGAGTTTTTGTAATACTGCGCGCCCAAGCCGAGGAAGCCCATGCCGGCCATCTGCCGGAACCGATCGCCGCTCGTGTCCTCCATCAGGTCGCCGGCAATCTGCAGTTTCACAAACTGATCGAACGGCAGGTCCTCATTGATCGCGCGGATGACCCAGTCGCGGTACTGATGGGCATGCTCGCGACGCCGCACGCCAAAGGTGTGTGCCTGATCCTCCGCGTAGCGCGCGACATCCAGCCAGTGCCGCCCCCAGCGTTCGCCGTAACGCGGCGAGGCCAGCAGCGTGTCCACCAACGCGCCCACCGCCTTGGCACGGTCCTGCTTAGCAGCAGCGGTGAATTGCGCCATTTGCTCCGGCGACGGCGGCAGGCCGGTGAGGTCAAAATAAATGCGGCGCGCCAATTCGCGATCCGAAGCCGCGCTCACCGGCTGCAGCCCCTTCCCTTCCATGCGGGCCAACACAAACCGGTCGAGGTCGCCCTTCAGCCAGGCAGTACGTTTCACGTTGGGCAACTTGGCGGCGACCGCCGGCTTGAACGCCCAATGATCCTCAGCGGTGATGGTGGGTTTGGGATGCGCCGCCACCTCTTTGGTCCGCGGATCCGGCGCGCCCATCTCGATCCACTTCACAAAATCCGCAATCACCGCGTCCGGAAGCTTTCCTTTCGGCGGCATCTCAAACCGATCCTGCCGCAGCGCACTAATCAGCAAACTCTCCGAAACCTTCCCCGGCACCACCGCCGGCCCTGTATCGCCTCCGGCCCGCGTGCCGGCCTGTGTATCCAGCCGCAGCCCGCCCTTCAGCTTGTTGGCCGCTACGGATTCGGCGGAATGGCACTTGTAACAATGCTCCACCAGCACCGGCCGAATTTTCTTCTCAAAAAATTCCAAGCCCGCTGCGTCCGCCGCTTGAAGTGACGGCAGCAGGCTCCCCGTGCACAGCACAGCCAAACCCAGTTTGTGTTTAACGTGAATCATCCCCAATTCGCCGCTGAACGGACGCACCCAATCAGCGGATATTCGACTCATCTCCCCCAATTATTCACCAACGCTTCCGGTGTTACGCCAAAATCTCGCTCAGCGATCCGGTGCTTTCCTTGAACGATTTCACCGGACAACCCATTTGCTGGAGGATGGTGAGGTACAGATTCGAGGCGGGCATCGTGCCGCCGGGCCACTTGACGTGCTGACCGTGCTTGAAGCCGAGCTTGCGTCCGCCGGCCAGCAGCATCGGGAAACTGCCGCCGCTGTGGCTGCTGATCTGCGAGCCGCCGAGCATCAGTACTGTGTGGTCGAGCAATGAACCGTCGTGCGCCTCGATGCCTTTCAGCTTGTCCATCAACCGCGCAAGGCTGGCGCAAAACATCGCGTCGCGTTGGCCGAGCACTTTCACGTCGACGTTGTCCGCGCCGCGGTTGCCGGAGCCTTTGTGGTGGAAATCATGCGCGCCGCGCAACGAGGCGCCGGCGTTCTTGGCCCACACCTTGTAGTCGTCATAATTTGGACCGCCTTCACCGCCGAGGCTATGCGTCACCACGCGGGTCATGTCGGTTTGGAACGCCAGCGCGATGAGGTCCATCATCAGCTCGATGTGTTCCTGCATGCTGTTCTTCACCGCCGGTTCCAGCCGCACGCCTTTTTCGTCAAACTCCGGCCGGCCTTCATCAAGAATATTCACGCGCGCCTGCATGCGCTGCTCCACCTCGCGGATGGACGTCAGGTACTGCTCCACGCGCTGGCGATCGGCATGGCCCAGCTTGCCCTGAAACCGCTTGATATCGCCCACCGCCGTGTCGAGCACCGAGCGATCCAACGCGATGCGTTTCTTGGCCTCCTCAATCTGCGCCTTGTCCGCCGGCGGGAACAGGCGATTGAACACCGACTGATAATCGGCCGTCGCCGGGATATCCGCGCCCATCGCGTTGCGCGACAACGTGGTGGTGCCCACGCCATTGGCAAAAGACAACGCCAGCGACCGCACATACGTCGGCCCCGCATGCTTGGCCGCCACCTGATCCATCGAAATGGTGTTGGTCACCGTGCCGGGCGTTTGCTTGATGTTCGTGCCGGTCAACCAGTTGTAGGGATGCTCGTGCCCGCTGATGCGCCCCTGAATATGCAGCAGACTGCTGAGCACGGAAAAATTGTCGCGATGCTTGGCCAACGGCTGATGCGACGGCGCGAGCGCGTAGTTGGCGCCGGTGTCTTTCGGGAACCAGTTGTAATGATTGATGGCGCCCGGAATATAAAAACACGCGAGCCGCGACGGATCACTCTGCCCCGAGGCAGCGGCCAGCGTCTTGCTGCCCATGATGTCCAGATACGGCAGCGCCATCATGGCGCCCATGCCGCGCAGGGCGGTTCGGCGGGATACTTTGAAAGGTTTGGCGTTCATCGTGTTCTTAAACCGGATTGATGAATGTTGATTGGTGATTTTTGATTTGTGAAAACATGTTCACCTGCCTTCGGCAGTTTTGATGCTGGCAACGAAAATTGCAATCAATTCGTCGCACTCCCGCAGGATGTCCTTGGTCTTATCCGGCGGGCACAACGGCTTGCGTTCAATGATTCGCAACCACACGTAGGTTTCCCGCAATTCCTTGAGAGCAATCTTCATTTTGTGCACGAAATCCTTTTTCGATTCCGCGCTCTGTGCCTCGCCGTAGTTCGGTGCCGGTGACGTGCCAGCCCGAACCAGTTGCGAGCCGATGTGATTGCCCGCCTTCGTATTCGGCAACGCCTCCACCACCTTCAAAATCCGCACCGCAAAATCCACCAACCGATCTTCAAGTTCCGGGGCCTTTCGCATCTCCAACCCTACCTCAAAAATCACTATTCAACAATCAGCACTCATCAATCAGTTCCCACCCAAAAATGCCTCGCTACGCACCATCGCTTTCACCACATCCCGCAGCGGATAGCCCTTGCCGCGCAGTTGGTCTTGGATGGCGCGGATTTCGGCCAGCGCGGCGACGTCAGGCTTGCGACCGGTGCCGTAAAGCGTCAGGTTTTTTAACAGACCACGCACGAGATCATCCTGATAATGTTTCACGAACAGCTGCTTAAATTCGCTGTAGTTCGTAAACTTTTCCCCGCGCGGCATTTGGCCGACGGCATCGACCGGACGCGATTTCCCGGCGCCATTCCAGGCGATCTTGCCGTCAATCTCCTCACGGTTGTATTTCTCAAATTCCACGTCACGCCAGCGTCCGCTGAGGTCAAAGTTTTGAAACGCGAATCCCAGCGGATCCATCTTCTCGTGGCACACCGAACATCGGGCATCCTCCTGATGTTGTTTCAGGAGTTCGCGAAACGGTTTACCGCGGTTCTCGCCCTCATTCGGGTCCAGCTCCGGCACCTCCAACGGCGGCGGCGGCGGCGGATCATCGAAGATATGCCGCAACGCCCAGGCGCCACGATAGATCACCCAGTTGTCGCCCATCCAGGTGAGCATCGATTGAATGCCCGCGTGACCGAGCACCCCGCCACCGCGCGGGTCATCGCGGCGCAGCTTCACCTTGCGCAGTGCCCGGCCCTCAAGTTCCGGATACCCGTAATGCCGCGCGAGCGTGTTGTTCATCATCGTCCAGTCGCTCTGGATTAACTCACGCGCCGGCCGGTTATCGCGCAGCATTTGAGTGACGTACGCAATGGTTTCCTGGTGCATTGATTCCTTGAGGAACCGGCCGAAGCGAAAGTCCTGATGTTGCAGCGTCTTCATTGCCAGCGTGATCGGTTGCCCCATCACCAGCCATTGCTCCACGAACGGCCGCACAAACGCGTCGCTGCGCGGATCACGCAACAGCCGGTCCACCTGCGCATCCAGCACGTTCGCCTCGCGCAGCTTGCGCGCCCTGGCCAGCTGCCGCAGCTCGGCATCGGGAGGAGCGCCGGTCAGCATGAAACTCAGGCGCGAGGCCACTGCGTACTGCGAGGCCGAGGCCGGTTCCAGATAACGAAACGGCGCGCTCATCAGCACCGAGTGAAACGCCGACCGCAACGCATCATCAAACCCCGCCCCTTGACGGCGCACTTTCTTGTACAATTCAAGAAACGGTTTTCGCTCGCTACTACTTACCGGCCGGCGCCACGCGCGTTCCATCCATAGCGCGAGCAACCGTTCCGCGCTCGAGTCGTTGTCCGCGATCTCGCCGACGTCTGCTTTCCATTCCGTCGGCGGCCAGAGCGCCACGTAATCCATTTCCGCTTCAATCGCCTGCAACGCCACATGCGGCGCGGGCAATTCCTCCGGCGGCAATCGCTTTTTGCGATCCCATAACGGCCGGTACAAGCCGGTGCCGCCCGGGATTTTCTTGTCCTTCGGCGACCGGTCTTCATTGGCAAATCCCTTCACTGCATACGGCATCTCCACCATCGGCTGCAGCTTCACCTCCAGCCCGCGCTTACTCAGCGGCAGGTCATCCACCTGCACGTGATACACCAGCTCCTGCGGTTTGCCCGGCGCGGCGACAATCTCCGTGGTGCCGATCAGGCGGCGTCCGGCGTTCACCCACAGGTGTGCGTGCGGCAGATCCTTGACGTTGCCCTCATAGGTCGACACCAGCATTCGGATGCGCAACACACCCGTTTTATCTCGCGGTGGCCAGAGAGCAAACGTGCTGCCATTGCGCGAGCCCAGCCATTGGGGTTCCAATAACAAACCAACCTCGTGATTCACCCCGCGCGCCTTGAAGTAGCCGCCGGTTTTCTTCCAGTCATCCAGTGTGCGACGCGGATCCTTGATGTTGCGCAAATCCGAAACCCAATTCGTGCCCCGGGCCGGCTCCAGAAAACGAATACCCTCCACCGCGCGCCGCGTCACCTCCATCACGCGCGCCACCGAGTCGGCGGCATCCTGCAACCCCGCCGCGCCCGTATCGAAGCCATCCACCTTGCCGTCGGCCGGCAGCATGTAGGCGTAGTCCACCGACAACCCCGTGAGATCCTGCAACGCCGCCGACAACTCGCGCCGGTTCAACCGCCGCGTGTGTCCCACGCGCGCCTTGGTCTGCTCCGTCTCAATCCAGCCCAGCAACCGCTTCACCGCACCGGCTTCCGGCTGCGCCGCATCCTCCGGCGGCATTTCGCCCGCGCTCAACACCTCATGCACGAGCGTCCACAAATGCCCGTCGCTCGCCTTGAATTCCCCCAGCCGATCCAGCCGAATCCGCCCCTGTTGCTTCTCCGCCCCGTGACACTTCACGCAGTGCTGCTTCAATAACGGCTGCACATCGCGCGTAAAGGAAGCGGCCTGAGCCGTCCAAATCCCAGTGAGCAAAATGAAAATCAATCCTCTCATTTCAAATCCCAAAACTTCAGTTCCCCTTTGCTCCCCGAAACCGCCCGGCGGCCGTCGGGGCTGATCGCCACGCTGATGACGCTGGCGGTGTGGCCCTTGAAGGTCTGCAACAACTTACCCGTGCGCAGGTTCCACACGCGCACCGTGCGATCGTCACTGGCGGAAACCAACCGCCCGCCCCGGGCACTGATGGCCAGTGCCGTAATGTCATCGGTGTGCCCGCGCAGCACGCGCGCTTGATCGGTTTTAAGGTTCCAGAGTTTCAACAGATTATCCCATGCGCCGGACACCAGCCAACGGCCATCCGCGCTCCAACCCACCGCACTCACCGCCTCGGTGTGCGTGCCGAGCACGCGCATTTCCTCGCCGGTGCGGGTGTCCCACAGCTTCACGCGGTTCTCGCCATCACCGGTCAGCAGTTGATGGCCATCCGGCGAAAACGCCACGCCGGTCACATCGTATTCGTCGCCCTGCTCCATGGTCAGCAACGGTTCGCCGCCTTTCACGCTCCACACCTTGGCCGTGTCATCGCCGCTGCCGGTGGCGATGTATTGACCGTCCGCACTGAACACAATCGACGTGATATTTTCCTTATGCCCGCGCCAGCGCACGCGCACTTTGCCGGTCCGGGCCTCGCGCACCGTCACCACGCCGCTCCAGCCGCCCACGGCAAAGCTCCGTCCATCCCGGCTCCAAGCCACCGCCGTCGGCGCCGACACCATGCCTTTGCATTCCAACACCGACTTGCCGGTCAACGCCTCCACCACCCACAACCGGCCCTCATCATTCCCCGCCACCACCCGTTCCCCATCCGGCGAAAAGGCCACGCACTGCACCCACTTCACCGGGCCTTTGACGGTGATGGGAGGATCGGTGATGGCATTTAGGGGCAGCTGAAGTAGCAAGCTCATCCCGGCAATGATGGCAGTTTCACGCACGGGTTTGAGGATTTCAAACGGCATTACACGGGGCAAGTGGATTTAGTCGTCCGCCGCCAAGACGGATCGGCCCATCACCACCGCACATATCAAGAGAAGCTGTTTCACGCCACCGACCTACCCACGCCTAGGCTGGCGTCAATGGTGGGGCAGCATGAGCGTTAGAGGTACTGTGTACTACGGTGCTACGGCAATTAGTCGTTCAACGCCTTAAGGATATCGTACTTCTTGAAAACCTCTTTTTGTTTTTCATCAAAAATCTTACCCAGTACTTCCAGTTCTGCATAGTTCCAACTAAGTCGACTGTCTCCCACATACAACCCCCCACCAGGCGCTGGAGTATTAAAACTCAGCCGCACCCTAATTTGAGTTTTATCAGACGGGTCGCCAGTCTCAGACATATCAATCATCGGAGGATCATCAGTAAGAGAGGTGTATAATGATTTGTCCTCAAAAACTTTTTTAACTCCAGTTATCTTGTTTTCATGAATAGCAGAAGCGAATTTTATCATTTTGTTTAAAAGCTCTTGAAATTTTTTTACTTCTGACCGTTTGATCGCTACCCCTGTTTCAGTCTCTGGTCTATTTGTAATAATGAGCACTTCTCTGGTATCATAAACGAACTGCAGAGTTTTCTTTGCTTTACGCCCAAATCGATCCGAAACGACCCCTAAATCATGATTTATCTTAACTTTAAGGTTGTTCCCCGATTTTTTGTCATCGGCGAAAACAAAGGGCGCTGTGAGGATGAGACCAAGGGCAAGGATAGTGGTGCGCATGGGTGGATGTCTACAAGAGCGACCTTAATGTCAAGGAGCAAGTTCACGCGCATTAGCAGCGTAATCAAACGCGCGTTTTACCTACGCCCTAAATCCCCACAAAAAAAGCCCTGCCTGTAACGCACGTTACAGCAGGGCTGGGTGCGTACACACCCAAAATACTGGTGGAGCCATGGAGGATCGAACTCCAGACCTTCGCATTGCGAACGCGACGCTCTACCAACTGAGCTATGACCCCTTCCGTGCTTTCGCCATGTTGAAACCAAATCACGACATGACTGGCAAGCGCGGGAATAGTGGGGATGGGGGAATGATTTGTCGAGTGCCAATGACTGGGCCATCGATGGAGGACGTTGAAGTTAAGTGCAATTGATCGTTACAACACGGTTTCACCGTGATAATGGCTCCTTGTTGTTGCGACGGATCAAATCACTGACTTCAGATGCGTGGCTGAGTCTCTTGGAGGAATATCCGCCAGATCCCAAGCCGGGCTCCGCAGCCATCTTTCAGGTGCTGGGGTTGTATTTGGTTGTGGGGCTGGTGCTGGCCATGAACCGGTACGTTGCCGATGACAGTTATGGCTGGCTGCCGCTTGGCTGGACGCAAGATCAACCTCCCGGCACTGAGCGTATTTGGTGGGCCTTCGTGCAGGTGTTGAGCTACATCGTGCCGCCCGTGTTATATTTGCGTTTTGTCATGTGCCGGTCTGTCCGGGAGATGGGGCTCTCGACAGTGGGGATCAGCAAGCATCTCCCGATTTATGCACTGTTTGCCGTGGTGGTGATTCCCTTGGTGGTGGTGGTCTCAGGGACGCCTCATTTCCTTTCCACCTATCCCATGGCCCGTGATGCCGCGATGCAATGGAAGACCTTGGTGGTGTGGGAGATCGTGTACGCGGCCCAGTTTGTGGGCCTCGAGTTTTTCTTTCGAGGGTTCATGGTTTTCGGGCCTGTGCGGGTGCTGGGTGCCTGGGTGGTTCCCGTGATGATGGTTCCCTATATGATGATTCATTTCCAGAAACCTTACCTTGAAACCACGGGCGCGGTGATTGCGGGGTTGGCGCTGGGTATGGTGGCGTTGAAAACCCGATCCATCTACGCGGGCATGGTGTTGCATATCACGGTGGCTTGGTTGATGGAATTTTTGGCCCTTTATCACACGGGAGGCTGGGCTCGTTTGGCAGTTGATTAGAAGTCCTGACGGCGCTGAGCCGGCGGGATGGAGGTCAGCGTCGAATGCGATAGAGGCGACCGTGTTCGTTGCGATGGATGAGTTCGTAGAGGCTTTCGTCGTGCTGGCCCACGAGGAGAAGCTGGACGAGGTTGGTGTTGTAGGCGGTCAGATCCATGACGCAGGCAGTCTTGATCTCCGGCGAGATGACCAGACAAAGCGATGAAACTTGATGGACGGGGTCGGGGCCCACGTTGATCCGGGGTTTTCCGGTGATACCCTTGACGACGGCTCCGCTGGGGAGGGTTTGCACGCCTTGCTTTGTGTTGGTCGTGACGATGCGGTTGAGGAATCCGGTGGGCCGAAAGTACTTGGTAATCTGTTTCCATTGAATGAGAATGGGCTGTTTTACAAACATGAGCTTGTCCTTTTGCTCCCCGCTGGTGGCGCGCACGCGGATGTAGTCCTGAATCTGGATTCCGTTGGCGGACAGGCTGTCAATTTCGCCGACAATTGTTCGGCCGTCCTGAGTGGTCACGGCCCAGAACTGGGGTCCGTCCCGATGCCGCGGCCAAAGGCTTGAAGGGAGCTTGCGGGTCCAGAGATCCCGCGCTGCTTGGATGTGAAGACTGAAAGCCGTGACCGCCTCGGCCTCGAGTCCGGCGGCGTTTTTATCCTCCAGGATTTTCCTGAGCTTGGCGACCGTCTCTTGTCGAACGGCACGCGGATGGATGGCCTGAAGGGCTGAGGCAATGGGTGCCAGCAGGTGACTCGAGGGATTACTTTCTCTCATGGCCCTAGCCGCATTGCGGATAGTCTCCATGGCGGCGGCCACGCGTTGTGGGGAGATATGAATCTCTCCACGAATGCGCGCAGTCCCATCGCTATATGGGGTGATGTCCTCAAATATTCGAAGGTCACTGCTATCGGCCAAAAATCGGTCGCCAAACCGCATTAGGGGTGGCTGGTTTTTGTTCTGGAGATAACGAAGGGAGACGGGCTGGAAATGGGGGTTGGCAAACTGAGCCCCGCGCGGCTTGAAGATGGCGGCGTTCTCCAGGTTGTTCGCCACCTGTTGGGCCGGAAGATACAGGGCGATCTTGTCCCGCAAGTTGCGCGCCAGATCCAAGCCGGAGTCCGTATTGTTATTGCTGAAACTGGAGCTAGGCGGTGAGTGGTTTCTGCTGCCGTCATGAGTACGCGTTAGCATGGCCGTGGCGCGGCTGGCCCAAAGGTGGGCGTTCGCGGCCGGCAACGTGCGCCCCATTTTTTGCTGCTGGGCGAACATGTGGGCGAGCTTTTGCCGGGCCTCGGGATCCCCATTTTCCACGGCTGCGGGCAGATCCTTGAACATGGGTGGAAGCTGCTTCTTGTGTTTTTCAAACTCGTGGTTTGCTAGGCTGACCTGCGCCTCGGCATGCCCCTTTTCAGCGGCGTGCAAAAGTAGCCGGTTCGCGGTCGCCTGTTGTTGTGGTGTCACCGTTCTGCCGGAACCGGACTGCATTTGGAAAAGGGCATTCTCAAATTCCCGTTGTGCCGACATCAAGTCGCGCCGACTGAACTGCATGATCACCGGGTAAATGGGCAGCAGTTTTGTGGGCAGGTAAAGGAAGATGTCCCGGGTGGGTTCCGGCGGATCATAGGATTTCGGCGGCGCATTGGTGCCAGGTACAGATGGCGGCAGCGTTAGGCTGGCCAGCACGGCTTCGGGACTGAGTTCATCGACCGAGGGCAGGCGGCTCCAGTCGTCTAGCCCGTCCTTATTCTTGTCGTCTCCGGGGGCCAGATTGCCCTTGAAGATGTGGTTCAGCGCAAGGGGGCCACGTTGTGCGTAGCTCTCGATGGCCAAGCGGCTAAGATTGGCCCCCTCGCGTGGGTTGCTGCCCCCAAGGACTCGCGAAGCCACCCAGACATCATCCGTCTGGTTGCCGGGATGAACAATCACATTGCAGTTGCCATGGAACCAGCCGGCGGTTCCGTAATCCCACCAAGTCATCATGAAATCCCCCGGCTTGGCTACTTTGCCCATGACCTCCAAGAGTTCCACACTGGGGCGGTCGAGCACTGGCCCGATGGCGCGCGCCTGATCCCGTGCATGCAGGACGTGTGGTGCCAACAATCCGATCCCCCCCACCGCCGCCAACAATGACGTCCCCACCCTTTCGCGCAACAGGGCAATACCCGCTGCTGTGGCCATGCCCAACAGAGTCACCAGCCCGAGTGTCATTGCGCCGACATTAAAATGTTCATGCATGGCAAAAGACCGCGACAACTCATCCAGAGGCTGCAACCCGTAACTGCCCATTACCAGAACCCCCGCGCCCACACCCAACAGAGCCGCCAATGCCGCCGCTAGGGGTGGCAGCCAGCCGCGCTGTCCCCGCCATGCCACCGCCATGCCCGTCAGTGCGCCCACCACCATGGGACCCAAGGTCAGGGGCTCGGCGTCGGGCCGGCCCATGACATTCATCTCGCGCCCCAGCCAACCCCAAGCCAAGCCGGCCACCAATGCCGCCGCCAAGCTGGCCACCACCGTTTGTCCCGGCATCTCCTCGTTTTGGATGGCCAAGACCATTAAGGGCGCGGCCAAAATGGCCAAGCCCGGCCATAACCAGTCTGCCTCCGCAAAATTTTCACCGGAAATGACCAGCAGGCCTCCCACGCATACCAGCCCCACAAGCGCCGCCGCCGCCCCTGCCTGCCGCAATGCGTTTTTGGAGTCGGGCGCATGACGCGCCATGGCAAAGCCAACGCCGACCCCAAGCGGCAGCAGCAGGCCCGCTGCCGGTCCACCCAAAACGGCCGCCGCCCAGGCCCAAACAAAGCCCCCTGCACCGGCGGCCACGAGACCAGCGGCAATGTCACGCGTGCGGTTTGTATTTAAAGCCGCCGGCACCATAGTGGCGGCCAGTCCCAACAGCAAATCCGCGTAACGGGAAAGAGGGATGAGTCCGTTATCATCCCTCAGCAATTCCATTGTTGGGGCAAAGGAAAACAATCCCGCTAACATAGCCAGGATTGCTGCCGTGGCCGCCAGTACCAAGGATATCCAGCCACGCACTGCTTTGCCGGCGAAAGCGACGGCTCCTCCCGCCAGCAAACAGACGGGGGAGAGGGGTAATGTCTGGGGCGCCGCCTTGGACATCAACGCCCACATAACCCCCGCGCCAATCGCCATGGCCAAACCCGCTGTCATTTTTTTGAAAATGTTCTCGCCAGAAAGGGCCAACGGCATCAGAGCCGCCGTCAGGCCCGCGATGAGCAGCCATAATGCCCTCGGGATAAACGCCCATCCATCGAGTCCGCCCACTCCAATGACAAATGCCGCGCCGCCAAGCACCGTGATACCGCCGGCAAGGAACAAGGGCCTATAATCGAGATCATTTTTTGCGAAACACCAAATTACCACGCCCAAGGTTGCCCCCATGGCCCAGAGTCCCAGATTTTCCAGCAAGGCCATTGTGCCGGGGGAGGAGGGAAGCAAGCTGGCCGCCGCCCGGTGAGCAGTAACCAGCACAAGCACCATCACCGTCGCCGCCAATACGCTTAGGATGCTCAGGTGGGCAAACTTGAGCCGCAGTGAAAAGCCGCCGTGCAGGGCGTGGGTGGTGAGTCCCGCACTCGTTGCGCCGAGCAACGCCCACACCCAAACCTCAATGGAGCCTGAGATTTCACGCAGGGGTGCCGAGAGAATTTGTGATGCTGTTAATTGGGCGACACCCACCATGCCCAAAATCGACAAGCCCGCGAAGACGGCCGCATGAAGCCTTTGATCAGGCGAAGATTCGTGCGCCATCCACCATCCCGCCAACAGCCCCAGGGGCACAAGCAGCTGGAGCAAGGGATGGCCCACCGCTGTCCCCAGCCACAGCCAGCCCAAGCCGGTTGCGGTCATCAATGCCAGCATTGTTCTGCCGATTCCGCCCAGCCCCTCCTCTGGCCACGGCAACCCCAAGGCGATGACAGAAGCCAGGACAGGCGCAATCAAGACTACTCCCAAGCCTGAGCCAGCGAAGATGCCCGCCATCTGGATGGACAGGTATCCGCTCTTCATCGCGAGTAGAATGGCCAATCCCAACAGGGTGAACCCCAGCGCTGCCCCTGCCGCAAATAGCCGGGAACCCCCGCGGGCTGCCCATGCCCCGGCAATCCCTATTAGGGCCCCAAGGACAATTCCGGCTACACCCGGTGGCTGGCTCGATGCCGCGGTCAGGCTGGCCTCAATGGATTCTCCGCCATGGGAGGTCAACAGGGTTTTAAAACTGGCGTTGGCTCGGGATTCCCTGAGGAAGCTGACGAATTCCGCAAAGTAAACCTGGCCCGTCGGCGGTGGGGGGTTGCGCAGGATGCTTTGGTGCAGGGCACCCAAGTCCGCTTCATGGGTTTTCAGGTCTATAGATGACTGCCGCCATTTTGGTCGTAGGACGACAAAGGATTTCTCCAATTCTGAAAAGGCGTTGGATTGATAGAGGGTGACGGGCCTGAAGTTGGGATTGGATTCGAGGATGTGGGGGTTCTGGCGTTGTTGAATCATACGCGCGTACAGGCTGTCCGCTGGAACGTGAGTCAAATGTCCCAAGGCCAGCCCGGCCAAGGCGGCCATGCCCAGACAGGCGGCCAAAACCCGTGCATGGGTGCCGAATGCATGCTGTTGGAGCCAAGCGCCTGCATTCCCCATGCGTGACAAGACGCCCGCCGAGAGCACGATCGGAATGGCTCCGGCGATCAAAACCGGTGCCAAGCTCAACACGCCCAATGATGACATCAATGGCCCCATCTGCAGGGATGCTGCAAATGTCTTGGCCGTGATGACTCCTGTGCCGGCGCCAATGATGGCAATCCATGCGCGTTGACCGCGCGTGGGGGCATCGCCCTGGCCTTTCAATCCGGCCATTGCCGCGCCCAGTCCCGCCAGCAAACCCGAAGGCAGAAACAGCACATCCAGCGCACCGTCCCGCTGGCCCGAAAGCCATGCCACCCACAACCAAATTGCCGCTCCCGCCAAGCCACCCATACCCGAGCACACAATGGTTCGACCCAAGCGACAGCCTTCGCGGGCAAAAAATACCCAAGTCGCCGCCAGCGCAGCAATGCCCACTGCATGAATGGTGAAGCGCAGTCCGCCCATCAATGAGAACAGTCCAATCCCAACCAAGGGCAGGGAAATTAACATTTGCGGATGCCGCGCAATGAGCAGGGCAAACCCAAGCACCGTCAGGCCAAACCCCGCCACGGTCCCGCTAATCCGTACCGCCCAGATGGTTTTGTTGACCCCTCGAGCTTCCTGTACTGTCGAGATGACGTTCTTGTACTGGAGCTGGGCTCCACTTGGATTGGCCGCCGCGGTTTCCGTGGGCAAGTATTGGAAAACTTTTTGGCGCACCTGTTCAAACGGGGAGGAAAACAAAACCACACCCACCAGCATCGCCGCCACGCCAGCGCGCAAGGGCCATCCCGGCCACTCACTTTCCACCCGTAGCCAAGGCATCCAGCGGGGTGCCAGTGAGGCGCAAAAAATGGCGGCAATTTTTAATACCCACGCCGCGGGGTTCACGGCGATGACATGGCCTTGGCTGCCCCCCAAGAAAAACATGGCCACGGCGACGGGGACAATTCCCTCCCAAGCCCGGGCCTCGCGCCAATGAAACACCAATTGATAGCCGATGTAAGCCACCGCCATGGCCAGGGCGATGGACATGCTGCTGGTGTAAAAAAAGGGCATCAGGAACAGGGCCACCGCGCCTGCTCCAGCAGACCAATCCTCCTTGTTGCAGAGTGACCGGAGCAGGAAATACAGGGCCACCGCGGGAACCGTGACAGAAAACATGTCGGTATCAAAATATCCCGACATGGATCTGTTATAATAACTGTAGGCGACAGATCCTGTCAGGGCGGCCAGAAATCCCCACCAGGCAGACCCCAGCAACCGGCCAATTAAGACGAGAGGCACAGCCAGAAGACTGGCCGCAAATGCGGGCATATAAGCCATGATACTTTCAACCGAGATCATGGGCCTGCGGATGGCGGAGAGGGCGTGATCTTGGGCAGATGCCAGGGCGGCATGGACAGCTTTGTTCTTGTACCCTGCTGAATGCAGCGTCTGGGCAGTCTTCCGTGCTGCTTCGGCGGCGCTGCGCGAGTTTTCTTTCAAGTGATGCGGCGTGGGATGGATTCCCAGCAACATGGCTCGCATGGCTTGTGCATCTTTCAGGCTGTTGGCCAGAAGTTTTCCCTTGGTAGAATTGTCGTCCTCCGCGGCAATGGATGAACTTAAATGTTGGGAGGCTTGGCCAAATTCATCGGCGGCCTCGGTCAAGTCATGAAATGCGGGGCCGTTGAACCAGTTTAACAAGATCACGGGAAGCCAAGTGATGGGTCCATGTTCATGGGGGGCGGGCACCTCCGGGTTGCCCGAGTGCATGCCCAAGTGGCCCTTCTGGATAATGGATCCGAACAGGTAACTGTCATGGGTGGTGGGCAACAGCTCACCGTTAATTTGGTAGGTGTTGGCCTTGCCGGGAAGATGGGCTTCCTGCACCCAATGAAGGCGGAGAAATGAGGCGAACAACCAAGCCGCAAGAATCAGGAGGACCGTTGCCATCCGCCCCGTATTGTCAGCCATGGGCGGTGCCTTGGGGCGCGCCGGGGTGCTGGGGTGTGGAGGCGTTGGCTCCACCGAGGGTGGCGGATCCTTGTCCTGAGTCTTTGGCTGGTTGCGTTTGGCTTTCTTTCCCACGGGCCGGCATCAATCTGTGGGCCTTACGCCGAGCCGAAAAGCAAAAAGAATTCACCGAAAAGTCCCATTTGAGATTGCGTGGAAGAGAGGTTTATTATAATAATTCGCGCTCTTGAACAAGGGAACGGATCATGGCAAATATTAAAATTAAAAAAGCAAGCCGCGCCGTGGCGCGTGAACTGGAAGTTTGGCTCTTGGAGCTGGCCGAGCTGATTGGGGCCGGCGCGGGCGCGGCCGAACCCGCAAAGAAAAAACGGGGACGCCCCGCCAAGAAAAAGGCGGGGGGCAAGAAACGCGGAAGGCAGGCGAAGAAAAAGGCGGCTGGAAAGAAGCGCGGTCGTCCCGCAAAAAAGAAAACCGCTGTGAAAAAGCGGGGAAGGCCCGCCAAGAAAAAGACGGCGGGAAGCGCGGCTGCCCCGAAAAAGCGGGGCCGTAAGCCCGGCGGCAACTTGGACAAGATCAAGAAGGCGATTGGCAAAAGAGGCGCCACTACGTCAGAGATCGCCAAGAAAACGGGCATTGCCGCCCCCAACGTCAGCAATTATGTCTCCAAAAATCCCGGGATGTTTGTTAAGCCCGCGAAGCGGGGTGGCAAGGTGACGTTGAAGTAGGCTGATGTAGCCCGAGTTGATATTCAACCGCCGGCCTTGCTGCCGGCGGTTTTTTTGTGATGACAGAACACGGGGAAGACATGGGCTGGCTGGTGGCGCACACGCGGCCGCGTTGTGAGAAAAAACTTGCCGACTACTGCAAGCTCCACAAGGTGGAGCATGACCTTCCTTGTTATGACTCGGTTCGCAAATATCGAGGCAAGGAAGTAACGTTTCAGAAGCCCCTGTTTCCCGGCTATGTTTTCATTAAGACATCCGCAGATCGGCGCCGTTTGTTGCTACAGAGCGATTATATTGCGAATTTGCTGGAAGTGAATGATCAACCAAGATTTGAGCGCCAACTGAGCGAAATCCATGAGGCGTTGGAAAGTGGGCTGGAGATTCAGCTTGCGCCCTCGATAGGTGTCGGGACTCAGGTATTGATCAAATCCGGGCCACTCCAAGGCATCGAAGCGTGGGTCGAGGAGCGCTCAGGCATGCATCAAGTGCTGTTGCGCTTGGATTTCATTGGGCAGGCAGCTGCAGTGAAACTGGATGTGGTGGACTTGGAGCCTGTTTAGGCACCGAATAACTTGTGGAAAACTTCAACAAAAGGAGCTTGCTTTTTGTAAATTTTGACCAAAAAGTTTGTTCAGTTGAAACTGAACGCATTTATCGTTCAGTCGTGTTGTAGGTTCACCGCGAACTGACGGGCACGGAGTGTTGTCGGGTGATTTGCCCGTAATTTTGGGTTTGTTGCGCCAGTTCGGCGTTTTTTCAGTGGCCAAGCCAGTTAGCGTTCCGCCTCCGCCCTCCACTTTGGCGCGGACGGAGAATGACATGATTGAGGCCTGTGGCCGGTTTGCTCAGTCTTTGGGGCTGGCCCGGTCAGTGGGGGAAATCTACGGCCTTCTGTATCTTTCGCCCGAGCCCATGAACTTTGAGGATATCGCGGCGGCTCTGTCGCTCAGCAAGGCGAGTGTCAGTACTGGGACGCGCCAACTCATGGCGCTTGGGTGCATTCGCAAGGTCTGGATGCGTGAAGAGCGAAAGGATTATTTTGAGGCCGAACAGGAAATAAGCACGCTTGTGCGCCGCGCTTACGAGAGAATTCTAAAGGAGCGGCTGAAAAATTCTGAGGAGCATCTTGCTGAGATGGTGGCCAGTTTGGAGGCTGACAAATCCAAATATGGCGATGAGGAGTTTCGGGTGAAGCAGCACCGATTGAAGCAACTGGTGAAAATCCAGTCGCGCCTGCGAAAAGTGTTGCCTTTGGTGGACAAAATTCTGGGATGAGGGTTTCAATCTTTGGCTGCGGGTACGTGGGATTGGTGACGGGGACTTGTTTGGCGGATGTGGGCAACGACGTAGTCTGCTGCGATGTGGATGAAAACCGCGTGGAGATGTTGAACCGCGGGGAGACGCCGATTTATGAGCCGGGATTGGAGGCCATGCTAAAAGCCAACAAAGAGTCGGGGCGGCTGCAATTTACGACTGATGGAGCAACTGCAACCCGGCATGGGCAATTGCTGTTCATTTGCGTGGGCACGCCTGCTCGAGAAGATGGCTCGGCGGATTTGAGGCATGTGCTGGCGGTGGCGCGGTTGGTGGGCGAAAACCTGAAGGAATATGCTGCAGTGGTCAGCAAATCCACCGTGCCTGTGGGGACTGCTGATCAGGTGAGAGAAGCGGTGCTAAAGGGATTAAAAGCCCGCGGATCGAGAGTTGATTTTGGCGTGGCGTCAAATCCGGAATTCTTGAAGGAGGGGGATGCCATCAATGATTTCATGAAGCCCGACCGAATTATATTCGGCACGAGTGATGAACGAGTGGCCACTCTTTTAAGGGAATTGTACGCGCCGTTCAACCGTAATCATGACCGGGTTCAAGAGATGGACATTCGCTCCGCGGAACTGACCAAGTATGCCGCCAATGCCATGCTTGCCACCCGCATCAGCTTCATGAACGAACTTGCCAATATTGCCGAGCGGGTGGGGGCGGACATCGAGCAGGTACGCGTGGGCATTGGTTCAGACACACGCATTGGCTATTCATTTATATATCCAGGATGTGGATACGGAGGATCCTGCTTCCCCAAGGACGTGCGTGCATTGGCTCAGACCGCACGGCAAACCAATTATAACCCAAGAATTTTGGATGCGGTGGATGCGGCCAATGAAGTGCAAAAGGAAGTGTTGCTTGAAAAAATCATGACTCACTTTGAGGGCGATGTTTCCGGACGGGCTTTCGGAGTTTGGGGCTTGTCGTTCAAGCCGGGTACGGACGACATGCGGGAGGCTTCAAGCAAGATACTGATTGATGGATTGCTGGATGCGGGAGCGGAAGTGCGTGCGTATGACCCGAGGGCAATGGATGTTGCGCGGGCGATTTATAAAGGGCGTGAACGGGTAGTTTTTTGTGAGGATGCGCTCGAGGCAGTGCGGGAAGCTGACGGGCTGGTGATCGTGACGGAATGGAAGGAGTTCCGAAGTCCGAATTTTTGTGACTTGCAGCAAGCGCTGCGACAGCCGGTTATTTTTGACGGGAGAAACTTGTTTTTACCCGAGGTGCTTCGTTCGGAGGGGTTTGCATATTATTCAATTGGCCGCCCGGTTTGTTCGTGAAGAAAATTGCCATCGTGGGATTGGGCTATGTGGGGTTGCCTCTGGCGCTGCAGTTTGCGCGTTCGGGTATAAATGTTTTGGGACTGGATGTTGATGAAAAGAAAGTAAACGCCATCAACAGTGCAAAAAGCTATATCAAGCACCATTCGGATCTGGAAATATCTGCACAAGTGAATTCCGGTCGGTTGCGGGCATCGATGGATTTTGCGCAGTCGAATGATGTTGAGGCTGTCATCATTTGTGTTCCAACCCCCTTGAAGGAAGGGCGAGAGCCAGATTTGACCTATGTTCTGGAAACTGGCCGCAAGGTCGCACCGCACTTACGCTCAGGCATGCTGGTTGTACTCGAATCCACAACATATCCGGGCACAACTGAGGAACAATTGTTGCCCGAACTTGAAAAAGGCTCGGGCCTGAAAGCGGGGAAAGATTTTAGTTTGGCATATTCACCGGAACGTGAGGATCCAGGGAATCCTCAGAGTCAAGTGGGGAAAATTCCAAAAGTCATAGGTGGTTTTACTCCCGCGTGCCGTAAAAAGGCTGAAAATCTTTATGGTACAGCCATCGAGTTACTGGTGCCTGTTTCTTCCTGCCGCGTTGCGGAAGCAACCAAGTTGATGGAAAACATATTTCGGGCGGTAAACATTGCCTTGGTCAATGAAATGAAGGGAATTTATGCCGCCTTAGGAATTGATATATGGGAGGTAATCAATGCTGCAAAAACCAAGCCATTTGGCTTCATGGCATTTCGGCCTGGACCTGGATTGGGAGGGCACTGCATTCCAATCGATCCATTCTATCTTGCTTGGAAGGCTCGTCAGCATGGGCAACAGGCCCGGTTTATTGAACTGGCGGGAGAAATAAACTCAGCTATGCCGGAACTTGTGGTCGAAGGTGTTGTGTCGGCCCTAAAAAATCAGGGACAGCTACTTTCCGGCAGCCGGATTTTAATATTAGGGCTGGCATACAAGGGAGACGTTGATGATGTTCGTGAATCCCCTTCCTTTGTCCTTTGGGAGTTGCTTGAGGCGCAGGGAGCGGAGGTTTCGTTTTATGATCCTTTTGTGCCTGTAGTTCCAAACACAAGGGATCATTCGGCCCGTGCAGGCACGGCCGGTGTATCATGGGATGAGACCACCATATCGAGTTTTGATTGTGTCCTGATCTCGACCAACCACACCAATGTCGACTATTCAGAACTCGGTCAGTGGGCGAAATTGGTCATAGATACGCGGAATGTGATGGCTAATGTTGAGGCACCTCAAGCAACCGTTGTAATGGCGTGAAAGGGCAACGTATTGCACTTTTGGGTTGTGGGTATTGGGGCCGCAACTGGGCTCGAAACCTTTCCGAACTAGGAGTTCTCGCCTTGGTTTGTGACCCTGAAAAGGAAGGCCTAGAGCGAGCCATTGAAACAGCCCCCAGTGTTTCGGTGGGAGTGGATTTTGAGAGGGCATTCCAATCCAGAGAAATCGATGGAATTGTTATAGCTTCTCCGGCAGAAACACATTATCGCTTGGCTCGTCAGGCAATAGAGGCGGGCAAAGACGTGCTTGTGGAAAAACCTATGACGCTGGATTCCAAAGATGGGATCGAGTTGACCCGGCTTGCGACTGATTCAGGCAGAATCCTCATGGTCGGGCATCTTCTTGAGTACCATCCTGCCATACTGAGGCTGCAAGAATTGATTAGCGCGGGTGATTTAGGGCCGGTTAATTACATTTACTCCAATCGTCTGAATTTCGGAAAAATTCGGACGGAAGAGAACGCACTGTGGAGTTTTGCGCCTCATGATATAGCTGTAATTTTGAGGTTATTTGGTGATACACCTTTGGATGTTACCTGTAGTGGAGGAAACTACTTAACCCCGGAACTGGCGGATGTTACTGTTTCGTGCCTGCGTTTTGAATCAGGCAAACGCGCGCATATTTTTGTCAGTTGGCTTCACCCGTTCAAGGAACAGAAACTGGTTGTGGTGGGGCAAAGCCGAATGGCCTGCTTTGAGGATACAAGTAATAATAAGCTGACCCTATATGACCAGCGTGTAGATTTTTTGGAAGGGCTTCCCGTTCTGCAAAGAAACGGTTGCCAAAACCTTGGTTTACTCGAGAAAGAGCCCTTGCGTGAAGAATGCATTCATTTTCTTGAGTGCATGAAAACGCGACAACAGCCTCTTACCGATGGCGCCAGTGGAGTGCGTGTGTTGAAAGTTTTGGAGGCATGTCAGAAATCCTTGGAGAATGGGGGAGGGCCGGTTTCGTTAAATGGGCGCTAACATTCAAGTTCATCCTTCTGCGGTTGTGGATGACATTGGGTGCGTCGGCAAAGGGACGAAGATTTGGCATTTCAGCCATGTTTCCGCAGGAGTTTCGATTGGAGAAGAATGTAGTATCGGCCAAAATTCTTATATTGCGTCCGGGGTCATTGTTGGTAGCCGGGTTAAAATTCAAAATAACGTATCATTGTACGAAGGGACGATTATTGAGGACGATGTATTTTTGGGGCCGTCATGCGTCCTAACCAACGTTACAAATCCCCGTTCAGAAATTGTGAGGAGGCATCTTTACGAGGCTACTCTCATTAAAAAGGGTGCGACTATAGGCGCAAACGCAACCCTAGTCTGCGGGATAACCGTTGGGCGGCATGCCTTTGTCGGGGCAGGAGCCGTTGTATGTACTGATGTTTTGGATTACGCGCTGATGCTCGGCATTCCGGCGAGGCAAAAGGGATGGATGTCCCGGCATGGTCATTATTTAAATTTTGACGACAAAGGAAAGGCAGTTTGCCCTGAGTCAGGCTGGAGATATTTAAGGTCAGATTCAAATGAGGTGCAGTGTGTTGATTGCACTGAGGAATCTCCTTTGCCTAAATCAATGAATCGAGGGAAAGTGCCCTATAAGGATCTCAAAAAAAACAGGTTATAGTGCTATTTATTGATCTCAGGACTCGGCTGTCGAGAGTAAGGAGTGAAGTTGATCGAAGGATTGCCGCAGTGCTCGATCACGGACAGTTCATCCTTGGGCCCGAGGTCGAGGAACTCGAGGAAAAACTGGCCGATTACGTCGGGGTGAAACACTGCGTCGGTGTTTCCAGCGGCACCGATGCCCTGCTCATTGCCCTCATGGCGCTGGAGATAGGCCCCGGCGATGAAGTGATCACCGTCCCCTACACCTGGATCTCCACCGCCGAGGTCATTGTGCTTCTCGGCGCCAAACCCGTCTTCGTCGACATCCGCCCCGACACGTGGAACATGGATCCCGAACTCCTCGAGGACGCCATCACCGAGCGCACCCGCGCCATCATCCCCGTCGGCATTTACGGTCAGCCCCCCGACATGGATTCCATCAACGAAATCGCTCAGCGGCACAACCTCACCGTCATTGAGGACGCAGCCCAAAGTTTCGGTGCAATCTACAAAGGTAAACGATCCTGTGCCCTCTCCGCCATCGGCTGCACTTCATTTTTCCCTACAAAGCCGTTGGGCGGGTTCGGTGACGGTGGTGCCATGTTTACTAACGATGATGCGTTAGCTGAAAAGTTCCGCCAAATACGCGTTCACGGCCAGTCTCGCAAACATCACCACCCTCTGCTTGGGGTGAACGGGCGGCTGGATACTCTGCAGGCGGCAGCCTTACTTGCCATCTTCGGGGAATTTGAAAACGAAATTGAGAGTCGTCAGGCGATTAGCAATTGTTACGATAAATTATTGCAATTTGTTAAGTCGGTGGAAAAGATAAATATACAGAAAGTTCGGCCTGACACATCCAGTGTATATGCCCAATACACTATTTTGAGCCCTGAAAGAGATGCGCTTCAAAATCAATTTTGGGATGCCGGAATTCCCACGGTTGCGTATTATAAAATACCACTCCATATGCAACCAGTATTTAGAGAGCTGCGGTACAAGCAAGGGGACTTCAGTGTTGCTGAGGAAGTGTCAAACCAGTGCTTAAGTCTGCCTGTGTGCACAAACATGAGTAAATCAGATCAGCAAAAAATCACTAAAGTTCTTGCTGCGCTCAATTAGATGCTGTCCTTAAGTATATTCCTATCAATTTGGAATACATTTACTCCTAAAAGAAAATCCAAGAGCTGTCGCATTATTGCTCTTGGGACGATCGCAACTTTTTTCGAGCTGGTCGGCATAGGAATGTTAATTCCAGTCATTTCTGTGGTTATTAACGGGGGGGCGGGAACAGAAGAGTCAGCCTTTTTTGATTTTTTAAATAAAAAATTTGGAGTGAGCTCTGTCACGGAAGCATTAATTATAGCATTATCCATGATGCTCGCGCTAGCCCTGATTAAGGTGACAGTATTGACGATATATGCCAAGCGGATTTCCGGTTTTATTTTTGGCCTTCAAGCGGAGATTACAAATAGAATGTTCCGCTCATACCTCCTTAAAGATTATATATTTCATGCGCGAAATAATTCTTCAGATTTAATTCGAAATATTTTTGAAGAAGTTGCGCTTTGTGTCGGGACGGTTTTTAAGACGATCCTAACAATGATTGCAGACCTTGTTTTAATGTTTGCCTACATCGTGCTGGCGCTTGTTTTTCTGCCGACATCTGTCTTAGCCATTGGGGCAGTTTTTTTGGGTGCGGCTTTTATGGTCAACAGTTTTCTGCGGCGCAAGGTTGAGCCATTTTCAGAAAAGCGGCATAATGCGGCAGGAGAACGACTGAGGCGCCTCCAAGAGGCTCTAAATGGAATTAAAGAACTTAAAGTATTTGGCCAAGAGCATAGCGCAACACATCAATTCAATGCGGTGAATAGAGAATATGCAACAGCCGGCCAAAATTATTCTTATATTTCATCGTTGCCGGGGCTTTGGCTTGAATTTATTGGCACTGTTGGGATTTTTTTCACCATAGCTTTCATGGCCCTTTCCGGATATGAAAATCATGCGATTGCGTCGACTTTAGGCGTGCTAATCATTGCGCTATTTAGGTGTATGCCTGCGGCTAGTCGGCTTGTTTCAGGAATGCAAGCGGTTGCTTACGGTAAGCCTGCTGTGGAGAAGGTTTGTGATGCTTGTAAATCTGATGAAGAATATGATTCGAAAACTGTGGATCGGAACACGGAATTTGTGTGCAAGCAAATAGAGGATAAGATTGAACTCAAAAACGTTTCATATACATATCCGGGAACTGATAGAGAAGTGCTTTCTGGGATTAATATTGAAATTAAAAAGGGTGAAATCATTGGAATAATGGGGCCAAGTGGGTCAGGAAAAACTACATTGATCGACTTAATCCTTGGCCTGTTAACACCAGCTTCTGGGAAGATTTACTGTGATGGGATTTGTAATGATGACATTAAAGACTGGAGGGCACAGTTCAGTTATGTTCCTCAACGGGTTTTTCTGCTCGACGATACTATAGAGAATAACATCACTTTTTCCTTCGAGGTTAAATCCTCTATAGATTCTGACCGTATGTCAGCAGCTTTGAAGGGTGCGGGACTGGAAGAGTTTATAGGTAAGTTGCCAAATGGGCTCTCCGAGAGTGTAGGTGAGATTGGTTCGAAAATATCGGGCGGAGAGTTGCAAAGAATAGGCATCGCGAGGGTTCTATACAGAGATTCTCCGATTATTGTCTTTGACGAATCAACTAGTGCTCTGGATCCTGAGACGGAGGCTTCAGTCATGAAGAGTATTGCGGAGTTGCGCGGTGAAAAGACCATATTGATCGTATCGCATAAAAAGACGCCACTTCAGTATTGTGATAGAGTGATTCATCTTGAAGAAGTCGGGATCAAGCTGGAGCACGCCTTCAGGGAAAATTAATTTGCTGGATAGGTGGCCGATAAAAAGAAAAAATTATTAATAACTGGCGGGAGCGGGTTGCTTGCTTTGAATTGGGCGTGCGCTGTTCGGAAGGGCTGGGATGTTATCCTGGGATTGCATCATAGAAAGGCAGAATTATTGGGCGCAAGAAGCCAGTTTTTGAACCTCGATGAATCTAAAAAATCCATCTCCCAAATCAGGGATTTGGCGCCTAATTTGATAGTTCATACAGCCGGCTGGACGAGCGTCGAAAAATGTGAGGCACATCCAGAAGTTGCTATGCAAATCAACGCCAGATTGGCAGGAAGCGTTGCCAAAATAGCTGCAACACTGAAAGTGCCTCATATTCATATTTCTACAGATCATTTGTTCCAAGGCAATGAAAGTTTCTATACAGAAAATAGTGTTCCGTCTCCATTAAATTGCTACGGGAAAAGCAAGCAGAAAGCAGAGGATTTTGTTCAAACCTACAATTCGGATTCTTTGATTATTAGGACAAACTTTTTTGGATGGGGCCATCTTGGAAGGAAGTCAATAAGTGACCAGATTATTCAAAGCCTTAGGCAGGGGGACACAATTAATATGTTCACAGACGTATTCTTCAGCCCCATCCTAGCTGACCATTTGGTAACCATTGCGCATAATCTAATAGAAATAGGATACAAGGGGATAGTCAATGTTCCCGGTTGTGAACGAGTATCCAAATACGAATTTGCATGTCGTATTGCAAAAAAGTTTTACCTGCCGGATCAAAATGTGCAACGGGCTTCAATTACGGAACGGAAAAATTTGACGTCTCGGCCTAAAGACATGTCTCTGTCTTCGAAAAAGATTCAAGAGCTTTTGGGGTTTGATCTTGCTGGGTTGGATGAGCAATTCGAAAGACTTCGGGATCAAGAGGCTCAAGGTCGGCACGCCGAGCTATTAAATGCGACCAAAGATCCATGTTTTCCCGAGCCAGAGCTTTTTAACAAAAAAACCATATCTTATGGTCAGCACCGTCTTTCTGAAGCAGACATTGATGCAGTTGTGGAAGTGCTGCGCAGCAGTACGATTACTCAAGGAACAAAAGTAAGCGAGTTTGGGAATAATCTCGCCGATTTTTCAGGGGCGAAATTTTCCTGGCCCGTATCCAACGGAACAGCGGCCCTTCACTTATCACTTATTGCGCTAGGAATTGGCCCGGGTGATGAAGTGATAACCACGCCGCTCACATTTTGCGCAACGGCTAATGCCATACTGTATACAGGAGCAAACGTTCGGTTTGTAGATGTTGATCCAAATACTTTGAACATTGATGTCAATTTAATTGAAAGAGCTATAACCCCTAAAACTAAAGCTATACTGCCTGTGGATTTTCGGGGCCATCCAGCTGATCTTCGTGAAATTAAGTTAATCGCCGACCGCTACGGCATCAAAGTGGTTGAAGACGGAGCTCATTCCATTGGGTCGACTTACAAATATAAAGGGGAAACATATAAATGCGGAGATTGCCAGCATGTAGATTTATGTACATATAGTTTTCATCCTGTAAAACATATAACAACGGGGGAAGGCGGTGCTGTCACAACAAATGATTCCGATCTGTTTCAAAGAATACAGAATTTATGTAAACACGGAATTGATCGCCGAGATCATATGTTCAGCGATAAGGAAAGGCGAGGCAGTTGGTACTATGAAATGGATAGTTTGGGCTTCAATTATCGGCTCACTGATTTCCAAGCAGCATTAGGCTCCAGTCAGTTAAAAAAACTTCCTGAGATTAAGCGTCGACGTCGTGAGATAGTAAAGTATTATAATCAAGAACTGTCACAATACGAAGAGTTACAGGTGCCTTTTGAATCCCCAAGTGTTGACAGCAATTTCCACCTATACCTTTTGAGGGTTAGGCCTGGCATGAAGGCGGACAGGTACGACCTCTTCACAGGATTACAACGGCTTAATTACAGGCCTATGGTTCATTATATCCCAATACACTTGCTGGGGTATTACAAGCGCAACTTTGGGTATAAGCAAGGTGATTTTCCTGTAGCTGAAAAATGCTATCAAGAGTCGCTCTCGATTCCTCTTTATCCGAGCCTATCAGATGAAGAAGTAGATAAATGCATAAAAGATATTGCGGCGATAATAAGACGCAAATGAAACGCTCAAATTGCATCGAAACAAGCAGGTTTTTTCTTAGGCCATTGACTGTGAGCGATGTCACGAATACTTACCTCGGTTGGCTGGATGGGGCAATGGCCCGTGAACACATAGTGTACGCTCAAAGTGATAAGAGCTTAGAAGACTTAAAGGAATATGTTAGCCAGAAAGAGGGCAGGCATGATATTTTATTTTTAGGCATTTTTGTCAAAAAAAATGGCCATCATGTAGGGAATATAAAATATGAACCGATCGATTTTAAGAACAGAACTGCTGTTATGGGCATTTTGATTGGCTCCGAATGCTGGCAGGGCCAAGGGGTAGCCCAAGAAGTGATCGAGGCTTCAGTTGATTTGCTTAATAAAAAATTTGGTATTGAGAGAATTGAATTAGGTGTAGATGCACGTCACAAAGCAGCGATAAAGGCGTACAGAAAGCTTGGCTTCGAGTTTGGAAAGACTTCATTAATTAAGACAGCTCAAGGAAGTAGGGGGATGTATAAAGAACATGGGCGGTTAAGTGAGTAGTCGCATTTGCATAGGGACAGCCCAGTTTGGGGCGGAATATGGCATTACGAATATTAGAGGTAAAGTGTCTCAAGCGAATGCAGGGTCTATCTTAAAAACTGGTTATCAAAAAGGCATAAATGTGCTGGATACAGCAATGGTTTATGGAGATGCTGAGTCTGTTTTAGGTACGCAAATGAACGGAAAATGGAAGATTATTACAAAAATTCCACCAATTCCCGAAGAGATTAAAGATATTAAAAAATGGATTTACAATGAAACAAAGCGTTCATTAGTCCGACTGAGGCGTGGGTCGATATATGGGCTTCTTGTGCATCAGGAGGTGCAGTTGGGGCAAGCTATTGGCGAGCCAATATTCGAAGCACTTTTAAAGCTTAAAGAAGAAGGAGTGGTGCAGAAAGTTGGAGTCTCAGTATACGATCCTGACAGCATTACATCCCTTATATCTAGATACCCGATAGGCATTATTCAAGCGCCACTGAACTTGATTGATCATCGGCTGATTCAGGAAAGAACGATGAAATCTATCAAAGCTGCGGGGATTGAGGTTCATGCGCGTTCAATCTTTTTGCAGGGAATCTTACTAAAGACCATAAAAGAACTGCCGCCTTATTTCTCTAAGTGGTCGAGCTTGTGGAGGCGTATAGGGGAATGGATGCAGGAGGAAGATTGCAGCGCAGTTGAGGCATGCTTGGGGTTCGTGTCATCAATATCAGAAATTGATCAGATAGTTGTAGGAGTAACTAGCGAAGAAGAGTTGCGCGAAGCTATGAGTGCCGAGAATGCAAGGCTTCATGAGCCGCCTCCAGACTTTTCTTGTCACGATGTAGGTTTAATTAACCCTTCAGCATGGGCTTTAAGGTGAAATATGATAGAACAAAAACACGAGAAAGAAGTAAATGTGTAATGTCTTTTAACCTTCTAAGTCATTTCTATAAATAAAAACATAACTGTCAGATTTTTGTTTTTCTGTAAGAAAAAAGTGTAATTATAGAAGAGACTTATCAATGTTAGAACAAGGATGTGCCAGTCTGGTCCAGACATTTCATCCATGAAATATACCTTAGAATCAAACAACTATTTCATCTAATAAACGGTTAATCTTAGGGGGGGGTGAAGAGTTGATCGGATTGCCCCTGATAATGCATCCGCACCCTTCAAGGGCTGTTATAGGGCAATGAAATATAAGTCAGAATGGAGGTAGAATTGTAATTTAAAGATGTTCGGGCAATCGAGCCTAGCTATGAAATGAGCCACTCTGGAGACAAATATAATGGAGAACTAAACATTTCGCGGGGACAAGTGCCGGGGGAGGACGCAGAATTCAAAAATTAATCTTGTGATTATCTAACGATGGTTTCCTCATTGATTGATTATAAATTAGGATTAAAATTTATATACATGGAACTAAGCATATCTCCTCTGGGAATACAGAGTTTTTCGTAGACTATTGATGAGAATGGATTCGACGGGCTCTTATGGTAATGCGTTATGTTTTAAAGGATTTCATATCGTAAATATGAATCCAAAGCGATACTTAGGAATTTGGGATTCTGTAAATGATGGAAGGGTTCAGTTGGGGCACAACATTGTTCGGGGAATTCTT
Organism: Verrucomicrobiales bacterium; assembly: GCA_002721895.1. The sequence continues at coordinate 65,217 of PBLV01000057.1, read as the reverse complement.
TAATTTGCTAAAATGAAGTTTTAAAGCACGGTAGAATTAACGCTTTTTATCGAACGCGCGCTTGGATAGCACAATATGATAAATAAAATGCAGTACCTAGAAAGTCATATTGTATTGTTCGGAACTGTGTGTAAAACCTGATTATGATAAAAATAATTGCGGAGATAGCTCAGGGATACGAAGGACATTTTAGGCAGGCTCAAATTTTACTAGATGCATCGATCAAGGCGGGTGCTGATGCAGTTAAATTTCAGCTTGTTTATGCAGATGAGTTCTGCACTCCTGATTATAAGTATAGTAAACTTTTCAAAAGTTTGGAAATGAAAAATGAGCATTGGGAGAGTCTTGTAAAGACCGCTCATGATCAGGGTCGGGAATTGCATTTTGATATTTTCGGAGAAAAAAGTCTCCAAATGGCTGACAAAATTAAGGCTGATGCCGTTAAGGTGCATGGTACGGATATGGGAAACATTAAATTGCTTGAATCTGTTTCGTTGTCGAAAATAAAAAATATTTATCTAGGGGTGGGTGGCGGATATTCCGTGGAAATAGAAAACGCTGTGAAAATATTGAATGGGAAAAACATTTTTATAATAATCGGGTTTCAAGGATATCCTACCAAAGAAAGTGATAATCAAATAGACAGAATAAAAGTCCTAAAAAAAGAATATTCGTCTAATCCGAATATTCAGTTTGGCTTTGCTGATCATGCAAACACTGAATCCCAACTTGCTTATGCAATTCCTGCAGTGGCGATAGGGGCTGGGGTGACAGTCCTGGAAAAGCATCTTTCGCTTGGTCGAACGTTAGAATTGGAAGACTATGAGTCTGCTTTAGCGCCTGACCAGTTTAAGCAATTCGTAAACACAATTCGGATTTGTGGCCAAGCGCTCGGCAAATCTACAGCCGCTCCTGATTTTGGGATGTCAGAAGCCGAGCGCCAATATCGCAACAATACTAGAAAACACGTTGTGGCCTCACAGCCAATCAGAAAAGGGGCAAGGGTGTCGCCGGCAGAGATTGGTTTAAAACGTACAAGCGCAAAAGATGCGATGACAGATCCACAAGATGTGTGCGGAAGAATCCTGACAAAAGATATTGCCGCTAATAAACCTTTCAATTGTCATTTTTTTACAGATAATAATGATGAAGCCTAATGATAGAAAGTTGGTCGCGGCACTTGCTTGCAGAAATCAAGGATCTAGATTGTATGGAAAGCCGCTCCAAAATTTAGATGTGGAAAAAGGAATTTCAATACTCGATAATATTATTGATTGCCTGCAAGGAGCTGCTTCTATTAATGAGATACTTCTCGGAATTTCTAAAGGTTCAGATAATCATGTGTACATAGACTATGCAGAAAACAAGAATATTCGGTATATCGTCGGCGACGAAACAAATGTTCTTTCTAGACTGATTGAATGTGGTGAATATGCAAATGGAACGGATATATTTCGAGTCACTAGTGAGTCTCCATTCCCAAGTTATAAATTAATCCAATCTGCTTGGGAACTCCATTTAAAAGAAGAGAATGATGCGACATTTTTGGACAATGTGGTGGATGGCTGTGGATTTGAGCTAATTAAATTAGCTGCACTGGAGACCTCTGCCCGAGATGGGGAAGACAAGCATAGGTCGGAATTATGCACGCTATATATTCGAGAAAATCGAGACATATTTAAGGTTGGCGAGCTTCCGCCTCCTACTGAATTAGTGCGCAAAGATCTTCGCCTGACTGTGGATTACCCTGAAGATTTAATCTTGTGCCGCGCCATATATAGTAACCATCAGGAGGAGGCACCTCAAATTGACCCAATAAAAATAGTTAAATTCATTGATAAGAATATACCGTTGAAAGAATTGGTGGCCAGATATTGTGAGTCTGGTTATTCAAAAATGTATTTGTAGTATTTTGTGAAAAATCAAGGGCAAGAACTATGGGCTAAAGCAAAAAGAATCATTCCCGGAGGTAATATGCTCTTATCAAAGCGGCCGGAAATGTTTTTGCCTGATCGATGGCCTGTTTATTTTAAGGAATCAAAGGGCTGTAAAATATGGGATTTGGATGGGGTTGAATACACTGATTTTTCAATTATGGGAATTGGTACAAACATCCTGGGTTATGGTCATCCGGAAGTTGATGCAGAAGTAAGGAGAGTTGTAGATGAAGGAAACATGTCTACCTTCAATTGCCCTGAGGAGGTATATTTGGCAGAGAGACTTGTGGATCTTCATTCTTGGGCAGGAAAAGTCCGCTTTGCTCGTACTGGGGGCGAAGCAAACGCAATGGCAATTCGTATTGCTAGGGCAGCGGGAAGAAGGCAAAAAGTAGCTATTTGTGGCTATCATGGGTGGCACGACTGGTATATTTCTGCCAACCTGGGAGACGACACTACTTTAGATGGGCATTTGTTACCTGGATTAAATGCAAGAGGGGTTCCGCTTGAGCTTAAAGGAACTACAGTGCCTTTCGCATACAATAATTTTGATGAACTTCAGCAACTTATTTGTGGTGATAGTGATATTGGGATTATCAAGATGGAAGTATCCCGTTCCTGTGAGCCTGCAAATGGATTTTTGGAGTCTGTGCGCAAGTTAGCAACTGAAAAAAATATAATACTCATATTTGATGAATGTACGTCTGGATTTAGGGAAACATTCGGTGGTTTGCACAAGAAATATGGAGTTGATCCAGATATGGCTATTTTTGGCAAAGCGCTAGGAAACGGCTATGCTATATCTGCTGTTATAGGGAGAGACGAGATAATGGAAGCCGCACAAACTACATTTATAAGTAGTACTTTTTGGACCGACAGGATTGGCCCTGCTGCAGCGCTCAAGACCCTGGAGGTGATGGAAAGAATGCGTTCATGGGAAATTATTTCAAAGGCAGGGGCGCAGATAAGTAAACTCTGGAGAGAGTTAGCTCAGGAAAACAAGATCGGAATGGATATTACTGGCATCTCTGCATTGCCGACATTCAGTTTTAAGAGCATAAATAATTTGGGTTACAAAACATACATTACGCAAGAGATGCTCAAGAAGGGATTTCTAGCGGCCAATTCAGTTTATGTATGCACAGAACATACGGATCAGAATTTAAATAATTATTTTGAGGCGCTTAGACCTGTCTTTGCACGAATCGCAGAGTGTGAAAATGGAGGAGATATTGATGATCTCTTAGAAGGGCCAGTGTGCCATGCTGCCTTTAAAAGGCTCAATTAATGAAAGTAATATTCAGAGCAGATGCATCGATCCATATTGGCAGTGGTCACGTAATGCGATGCCTGACGCTGGCCGAGCAGTTGAGAAAAAACGGAGCGGTAGTAATATTTATATGTCGACGGCATCTGGGAAACCTTAATGATGTTATTAAAGGCCATGAATTTAAGCTAATTGAGTTAGTTCTATCAGAAGAGACAAACATAGGTGTATTGCATGATAGTAAAGATGATTACAGCAAATGGCTTGGCGTTTCGGAAGAGCAAGATGCTAGAGAAACCATTCAAGCTATGGGAAATAGCCAATTCGATTGGATGGTGGTAGACCATTATTCAATTGGGGAAAGATGGGAAAAATTAATAAGCCCTTATGTCCAGAATATTATGGTGATAGACGATCTGGCCAATCGCAATCACGATTGCGATATATTGCTGGACCAAAATTGGTTTGAGAATATGGAAGATCGTTACAGCTATCTTGTTTCTAAGAGCTGCAAAAGACTTTTAGGTCCTGAATATGCATTATTAAGATCAGAATTTTTAGAGGCCAGAAGGAGGAGGGAGCCCAGGTCAGGGGGGGTAGAGCGTATTTTTGTATTTTTTGGAGGCGTTGACCCTTACAACCTAACAGGAATGGCCCTAAAAGTATTATCAGAATCCGATCTAGCTCACTTAACCGTAGATGTTGTAATAGGCCAGAGTAACATCCATAGAGACGAGGTTCAGGAAATGGTTCAGGCACGAGAAAACTGTGAGTTACACGTTCAAGTGAATAATATTTCTTCTAAGATGGCTAGGGCAGATCTGGGCATAGGTTCAGTCGGGGTAAATACTTGGGAAAGAGCGTGCCTAGGGCTTCCTGCGATTACAATTGGATTTTCAGAAAATCATCAAGTTCTAGTTAAGGACTTGATAACGCATAAATATACAACCCATTTGGGGGTTGCTTGTCAAGTGGATGAGGGGATGCTTAAGCAAGCATTGTTGAGAAAGATTTCTTGCCGAGATACCCTGCAAAAAGAGTCCGTTCATCTTTCCAGATTAACGGAAGGAAAAGGAAGTATAAAGGTGGCAGAAATCCTAATGAAATCATCACTTAAAATTACTATTGTCTCCGATGGGGACAGCTGGATCAATTCATATATGCCGTCATTTATAGAGCAGATGCAAGATGGAGGGCACGATTTGAGATGGCAACATGACATTAGTAAGGTCACCTCTGGAGACCTGTGTTTTCTGTTGGGATGTAGCCAAATAATGAAAGAGGAGATTATGCGTAGAAATAAAAACAATTTAGTTGTACATGAGAGCAATTTGCCGGAGGGGAAAGGGTGGTCTCCTTTAACCTGGCAAGTTTTAGAGGGTAAAAACACTATTCCAATAACGTTGCTGGAAGCTGGAAAATATATAGACAGTGGGATTATTTATTTAAGAGATAATATATATTTTAATGGATCAGAGCTAATTGATGAAATGCGAGCCCGGCAAGCGAAATACACTTTCAAGATCTGTTCTCAATTTGTAAGAAAATACCCTGATATTATCGCGGAAGGAATGCCTCAAAAAGGCGAGGAAACATTTTATAGAAAAAGAACTAAAAAAGAAAGTAGGCTGGATGTGCAAAAGTCGATAGCTGAACAGTTTGATTTACTAAGAGTTGTGGACAATGAGCGTTATCCGGCATATTTCGAACTAAACGGCGTCACATACACGATAAAGATAGAAAAATTGATTGATGAAAATTCTTAGTATAGCAGCTCATCCTGATGATGAAGTGCTGGGTTGCGGTGGGGCTATGGCTAAGTGGTCATCTGAGGGCATGGAAGTCCACTCTCTTATTATGGCGGAAGGTGCTACTTCAAGAGACAATATTAGAGATCGAGATATGCGGGGAAATGAACTACATGATTTGGCAGATTCCGCAAAAAGAGCAGGTGACATACTGGGATTGAGTTCGGTTCAGTTGCTGGGTCACCCGGACAACAGAATGGATTCCTTGGATTTATTGGATGTTGTCAAATCCATTGAGCAAAAGGTTACACAAATAAAGCCGGAAATAGTGGTCACGCATCATTCAGCCGACCTGAATATTGACCATCAAATCATTCACCAGGCAGTTATGACCTCCTGCAGGCCTCAGCCAGGACATACGGTTAAGCGTATTCTATCCTTTGAAGTGCCTTCTTCAACTGAATGGCAATCACCTAGATATGGGCAAGTATTTGCTCCGAATTGGTTCGAGGATATTACAGCGACGTTAGATCTAAAGGTTAAAGCTTTACGTGCGTATGAATCTGAAATGCGGGAATGGCCTCATGTGCGATCTATTAAGGCGGTTGAGCATTTAGCACGCTGGCGAGGAGCAGCGGTTGGAAAGAATGCAGCTGAGGCATTCCAATTAGAGCGAGAAATTAATTGATATGAAATATATCATTGCCTATAGCCGAAATCAGTGTAAACACCTTATTTCTCGGCTGAATAAAAGGCTAAACGCAGAATTCACTGGAATTAATAACCCCGCAGACCTAAACATAGATTTTCTTAAAAGAATAAGTCCAAGAATTATTTTTTTCCCGCATTGGTCTATCAGAATTTGTTCTGAAATATATGAAAATTATGAGTGCATAATATTTCATATGACAGATTTGCCTTATGGGCGAGGTGGGAGTCCTTTACAAAACTTAATTGTTCGAGGGAAAGAGAAAACTGTGATCTCTGCAATACGTTGCGTGGAGAGAATGGATGCCGGGCCAGTTTATACGAAGAAACCTTTGAGTTTGATGGGAAGTGCAACGGAAATATTTTTACGCATGGACCGCGTGATTGAGGATATGATTGTGGAAATTCTGGAAACAAACCCTGACCCAGCGCCGCAAAAAGGAGAAACGGTTGTTTTTAACAGAAGAAAGCCAGAGGATGGGAACTGGCGTGATGCAAAAACATTGAATGAGGTATATGATTATATCAGAATGCTAGATGCTGAGGGCTATCCGCCGGCTTATGTATATATAGGTGAGTATAAGCTTGAATTTTCAGGAGCAAATAAGGAGGGCAATAGCATTTTGGCAAAAGTAAAAATTACCCAAGAGAAAAATAATGAATGAATTTAAGCTTGGCGGTATTCCTGTGGGGCTGAGCAATCAGCCTTTTATAATTGCTGAAATGTCGGGCAACCATAACCAGTCATTCGATCGGGCAATGAAAATTGTTGAAGCTGCAGCTGATGCAGGGGCTCATGCTTTGAAGCTGCAAACATACACGGCGGATACGATGACCTTGAATATTGATCAAATGGACTTTTATATTGATGATAAAAAAAGTCTATGGAAAGGAGCCGGGCTATATGAATTGTATCAGAAAGCTTATACGCCTTGGGAATGGCATAAGCCGTTAATGAAGAAAGCCAATGAATTGGGGCTAGTATGTTTTAGCACTCCTTTTGATGAGACGGCAGTTGATTTTTTGGAAGATTTGGAAGTCCCCGCATACAAAATAGCTTCATTCGAGAATACAGATTTGCGTCTAATCAGAAAGGTGGCAGCGACTGGTAAGCCGGTAATAATCTCCACAGGCATGGCGACGATAGCTGATTTGGGAGAAACCGTGAGTGCGCTCTATGAATACGGCGGAGGGAATTTCGTTCTACTAAAATGTACAAGCACATATCCTGCGTCCCCTAAAGAGAGTAATGTTAATACAATTCCTCACCTGAGGGAAATGTTTGAGTGTGAAGTTGGATTATCGGATCATACGATGGGCGTAGGCGTGGCTGTGGCAGCTGTTGCCAAAGGGGCAACAGTAATTGAGAAGCACTTTACTTTGTCTAGGGCTGATGGAGGGGTTGATTCAAGTTTTTCACTGGAGCCTGCTGAAATGGAATCCCTGGTAGTAGAGACTCATCGAGCTTGGCAGGCATTAGGCCGTGTGAAATACGGGATCGAAAGGTCAGAAGAATCATCAATACAATTTAAAAGATCATTATATATTACTAAAGACGTGAGGGCAGGCGAGAAGTTCACAACTAACAATATCCGGAGCATAAGGCCAGGGATGGGGCTGCCTCCAAAATATTATGAGTGCCTACTTGGGAAGTCTGCTGCCAAGGATATTAAGAAAGGAACTCCAATGAAGTGGGACTTAATAAAGTAAGGATTTAATAAAGGTGATAAATAGAATTATAAATAGAATTAATCAACTTTATAAGACTATTAATACATCGAGGTTTCTGTCTCGATCTAGCGAAAAGAGAGATGAAAGTTTAGTAGAACTTGTTAGGGATGGATGGGTAAATGTGCCATCACTATTTGATGCTAATGGAGACAATATACATAGTAAAGAATTTCGCATATGTTCAGATAATTTCAAGGCAGCAGAAGGCAATTACTCTTGGCCAGTAATTGATGAAACCCTACACAAATTTCTTGAATCAAAAAGCTTGAATAAATTGTTAGACGATTATTTTAAGTTGGCTTACAGAGGGCGCCCTGTGTTGCAGATAGTTCCCAGCATCGTTATCACCAAGCCATCAATGAGCCCAGAAAAGTTTGTTCATGGTAAGCATGGATTTCCAGCAGTATGGCATACAGATTACCCGACTGAATTCACAATTCATATCCCATTGTCAGAAATTGATAATTCAACCCCTCATACTCAGTATCTTGAAACGACCCACCGAATGCCCGCATCAGGTGCGGCGCGCACTATGACCGATGATGAAGTCTCAGTTGAATATGCCAAAAAGATAAAGGCCCGATGTTTCTCGAGCGTCGGGGATGCGCTGTTTATGGATGTCACGGGCGTCCACAAGGCTCAATTGAATAATGGATGGAGGGCGATGATCCAGCTAAAATATACGTGCGGAAGTGATCCGTTAATATTTGGAGATGAAAGTAAGAAGTTAACAGGAATAATTAAACGTTTGAATAATGGGTCATCGGACTACAAATGGCTGCGCGACCAGATGCGCAAAAATCTTGCGTATCTAGAAAAGGCAAAATTTAGGAGAGAGCACAAAATTATTAGAGATTCAGCAAAAACATTTTTAGCTTACATCAATTATGGAATATAAGTCGTTAAAACTCACTAATCCGGAATATAATAGAGATGAGCTTTCGCAGACTTGGAGCGAAAGTCCCTACGAGAAGTATAAGACTAATCAGTCTACATGGGGATGGCGCCATTTTCCATTATTTAACAATAAAAAAGATATATTTAGTCCGCCGTCAGAAGGTATTGATGGGTCAATTTTAGAAATTGGTTCTGCTGCCGGAGGCGCATACAGTTTTTTAAAATCAGTTGGGGCAATTGATTCGAGTCATGATTATACAGGATATGATATTTCGAAAATGGGTCACGATTATTGTATAAATAATTACCCAGATGCTAAATGGCATCTGGGAGATGTAACTAAAAAAGATTTTACAAATATGTATGATTATTCATTTGAGAGAATAGCAGTCCATCACATGCCCAACCCACTAGCAATATTTTCAAAGATGTTGAAAGTAACTCGGAAATCGTTTGCGTGCGGATTTGTAAGTTGTCTCAATGGAAGCACAATCTCAGACTTGGATAAGGCACGCTATAGGCATGGGGGGGGAGAATTTGTGTATTTCGACATTATAAATCTCTTTGAGGTTATAGAAGTAATGTTAGATGAGAAATTTAATAGAATTAACATATATTATGGTGGGGAGCATGAGCAAGTGCATCATGACACTTTAGCACATCAGTATATTTCGCCTGAAATTAACGTTAGAGATAGGTTAGTCGGCAGGAGTACGGTAATTTGCAGCAAGACAGATGGTCCGGTTAAAATTGAATTAGTGAACCAAAATAAATCATTGATGTCCATTGCCCGATCTATGAAGAAAAAAATTTTTAGAGAGGCGGATCACCTCAAGGTAATTGAAGATAGAATAAAACTAATGCATAATCGTTCGTATGGCATCTTATACAAATCAGAATATCAGCCTTATTAGATGTTGTAGCGTTGGCAAACGGGCGTGAAATTGAAGACGAAATGAAACTTACGATCAGCCATAAAGGAAATTTTAAAAGGGATGAATCGATTGATAGCCTTTACACATCTCGGGAGATACTTCTTGAAGGCAATGCATCTTGCTGCTGGAAGTTAGATAGCGGAGATGTTTATTATCTATTCGGTGAAGTATTTGGGATTAGAGATAGTAATACAAATGAGCTATCTCGACGAAGTATCAATATATCACAGGAGTATCTTCAAGACCCACGCAAGGTATCGGATTTGGAGGGACGTTTTGTGGTAGTGAAAATTACTGAAGATGATAAATGCTCAATTTGGACAGATCAGTTTGGTAGAATAGATGTTTACTGGCAGGAGCATGAGGGCCAAACTATAGCATCAACGGAGATGAAATGTTTGCCTGTGGCAAATAGTGCTCCTGAAGCCAATATGGTCGGGATAGCTCACGCCCTTGTTGTTTATGGGTCGCGCCCAGCTAAGATGGATACGTTATATAAAGATGTTATGAGACTCGGCGTTGGAGAGGTACTTAATATAAGTAGAGATAATATTACAATTGATGAAGAAAATTTTCAGCCTTTACAGATAGAAGAATATACGGAAAGCGATCTTCATAAATATTCTGATATTTTTATTGAGACTATACGAGCACGCGGTTCACATGAAGGCAATGTTGTTTATCTATCTTCTGGCTGGGATTCAACTTCTATATTGGCGGTATTGGTACACTGCTTCGGCAACAAAAAGGTCAGGGCGGTTATTGGACGCATGCGGTATTCAGAGCGGGCGGGTGTAATTAATCAATTTGAGATAGATCGCGCCCAGGCGATTGCTGACTACTATAATGTTCCGCTCGAAATATGTGAGCTAGATTATAGGAATGGTGCCCCTGAAATACTAGATGAAGTTAGAACTTTATTTCGATCCCAACAGTTCGCAAACCTTACGGGATTCAACCACTGGAAGCTTGCTAAGCATGTCGCCCGCACTGCCAGTTGCGATGAGGTGGTGTTTGCAGGAGAGATTAGTGATGGAGCACATAATCTAGGATTCAGCCAATATGTTTCAATCTTTCATCCGTCTTCAATAGATTTTCGTGAGTATAGCGATAAAATGGCCTCACACTTGTTTGGCCCGACCTTTCTTAAAGATATATTAGAAGACAAGCATGAGGCTAATCCTGTTTGGCAAATATATAGAAATCGAAACGTCAGCGTGCGTTTTGACATGCCCTTGCAGGGGAAAAAAGGGAGAATAGAACAATTTTTAGCTAGTTTTTTCTTAAGTCAAGGGCGTTTACCTTTTTATTCAATTGAAAATAGCCGGATGTTAAGCGCACAGGGACAACGTGATTATTCCGAGTCCATGAAGGGAAAATATCTGAAAGATGCAGCAAATAGCGTGAGTCCAGATAATCTTTATTCATGGTATCTGCATTTATATCATTCCTTCCATTGGCAAGGGGCAACTGTTGCAACTCTGGAACACACTTTAGAAGCTCATAAATTAACGTGCGCACTACCATTCATTGATAGTAAGATATTAGAATACCTTGCAAAAATGCCAGAAAGCTGGGGAAGAGGCCTGGACTTCAAACCAACAAAATATCCTCTTAAATGGATGCTGAAAAATAGGATTAAATATCCGATAGAACTTCAAACAGGGCCGCACTCATATATCTATGATATAGATCCCAGCTTTAGCCATATAGGCGAAATAATGCATAATTCCTCATTTACTAAGGTTTTTAAAAACATAATAAAAGAGAAATCTTACATAAATAATTTTTCTGAAGAATGGTTCTGTCATGAATATATAGCAGGAATAGAAAATAAATATTTGTCAGGAGATGAAATGCGTGGAGATGAATTAAATGATCTGGCATCTTTATCAATGCTGAGTACTATTGGAATGTACGGCGATTAGTTTATAGTGGATCTAAACAGCGCATATTTTTGTGATTATTTGACTAAAGAAGTAACCGAAAGTTTACTTAAGTCGCCTCCTCAGCAGGTATGGGTACTTGAGGAAATTGTTGACCCAAAAGAAAGCGGCAACAGGTTAAGACTGGAAAGTGCTGGAATTGAGATCAATTACCCTCGATTCATTATTGGCGAATTGTTTGGACATTGTGGAGAATCGTTATATTTAAAAAGCAGAAAGGATTCAGCGAAATTATCTTACCTTGTCGCAAATGAAATAATTTCAGCCAACCCAATTCTGAAAGACATTAATGAATATTTTGACCGTTCGACATTGATGCTATTCTTTGCAAAAGCGAAAGCTTTTCAAATTGAAAAACTGTTAATGTTTGTAAATGTGGCCAAAAATATGGCCAAGAACAGTAAAGTCGTTTTGTGGCTTAAAAAACCAAATTTTCCAATAAAAGAAATAAAGAAAAAATATCCTGAAATAGAATTCAATTTCTATGGGGAGCGACGGATTAATAACGTATATCTAAAAACAATAATAAAAGAAGTCCTTAGAAAAACCAGAAATCTAATGTTAAACCAGTTTAGTCCGATTATGCCAGAATCAGGCTGCGGGGAGGATGTTCTCACCTTGCAAGAAGACGAGCTAGTGTTTAACGCGAGAAAGCGGTTTAGGGGGCAGCTTAGTTTACTTAAAAGCGCGCTTAGCGCCGATAGAGTTATATATATAGCCGGCTCAAATAAGATTGGCCTAAAGAAAGTAGAATCTGAGGGCAGAAAGGCTGTATATTTGCCAATTTATTTAAAAGAACCACAATGCATTACTGAAGAAAATAGAAAAGTAATAGAAAAAATTAAAATGTATCAACGGATACTTTTCAGCGCAGAATTGACTGAGCGGGACAGTTTAGTCAGGGAGCAGATTGCGGCTGCCCGAAGCCTTCTGGGCAGTGCGGAATTAATGACAAGAACTGTGCTGGCGAGCGGGGCAAAAACTTTTGTTTTTGGAGATCCCTATCATAAAGATGTGGATGCATTATTGCTGGTGGCGCCCAGGTTGAACGTCAACACGGTGTCTTACCAATATTCAAATCTTGGATTTATTCATCCCGTGATGTGCTCAACCGCCAACATAATGCTGGTAATGTCAAAACTTTTTGAAGGAATATACAATAAAACTCCCGTGCATCCGGAACATTTTAAAGAGTTGGGATATTGCTATGACAGTGTTAATGAATCACTTCTCAGATATGCTTCAAAACATAGGAAATATCTAATGGGAAACGGAGCCAAAGTCATCATATGCTATTTTGACGAATCGGTACAAGACGATCGATGGGGATTGTTCAGTGAAAGGAAGCATTTGCATGACCTGCAATGCCTTGCAGAGCTAGTCATAAATGAAAAAAAATACGGTGTGATTATTAAAAGTCAGTTTGCAAGGAATAACCCGACTGAAAAATATCCAAACGATAAGATTCTCAATGAGGCACGCCTTACTGGCCGGATGATTGATGTTTGCGTTGGGAATCACAGGAATATCATACGCCCTGCGGAGGTTGCTTTGGCTAGTGATATTACTATAGGTCACAAAGTTGGGGCAACGGCCTCATTGGAATCTGCGGTAGTGGGTACGCCATCGGTGATGATTAATGACATAGGCTATAAAACAGAACAAGATTATTTGTATGAGAAGTGTAATATAGAGTTCAAATCAATGGAGTCAGTTCTGAATGAAATTCAAAAGGTGGATCAAGATAATTTTTCGGAATGTGGCCTTGGTTGTTGGAAGGAAATAATCAGCGAGTTTGATCCGTTTGCGGATGGATGTAGTGAGTTAAGGTTAAAAGCTGCATTAAACTAGGCATATTACAGGAGTGAGAAAATAATGTCAGGGAAATCTTATTTTCTGGGCGTGTCAGCATATTATCACGACAGTGCAGCTGCTCTCGTAAAAGGAACAGATATTGTGGCGGCTGCACAGGAGGAGCGGTTCACCCGAATAAAACACGACAAAGGATTTCCTATAAATGCGATTAAATATTGTCTGAGCGAAGCGGGAATTAATTTGGCTGATGTGGACACGGTTATATTTTATGAGCAGCCCCGCCTTAAGTTTAAGAGATTTATAAGTACTGTGTGTAAGTATGCACCGCAAAGCTTCGGCGTATATTTAAGATCTTTGCCTGAATGGCTAATCACTAAGATATGGCCGCGGCAAAATATATCCCGGGAACTTAGGTCGTTATGCAAGGGCCGGTCAATCCCGCCTGTGAAATTTGTTGAGCACCATTATTCGCATGCATGTTCAGCTTTTTTCTGTAGTCCATATTATGAATCTGCCGTTCTTTGCATTGATGGAGTAGGCGAATGGGCAACCACTAGTGCATGGAAAGGAAAGGGAGAGAATTTGGACAAGCTTTGGGAGATACAGTATCCACATTCCGTCGGCCTTCTGTATTCAGCTTTTACAAGCTTTCTTGGTTTTAAAGTGAATTCAGGTGAATACAAAATAATGGGTTTAGCTCCGTATGGAATTCCTAAATACGTTGATTTAATAAAAAATCATTTAATTGAAATTAACGAGGATGGATCATTTAAACTAAATATGGAATATTTTGCATTCCATATTAGTAATAAAATGACAAATTCAAACTTTGAGACTCTGTTCGGGGGAGGTGCTCGTGTTCCGGAGTCTCCAATAACTTCTAGGGAAATGGATCTAGCTGCATCTATTCAGATTGTAGTGGAAGAAATCTTAATTAAACTGTGTCGGGCATTGAGGAAAGAAGCGGGGAGTAAAAGAATTTGTATCGCAGGTGGAGTTGCTTTAAACTGTGTTGCTAATGGGAAGCTAGAGGAGGAAGAAATTTTTGATAGTATATGGATACAGCCCGCAGCAGGTGATGCGGGAGGCGCATTAGGAGCAGCATTAGCTTTTTCCCCAAAAAAATCGTTTCGATTCAAAAATAAGGACAGTTTCAGCGATTTGATGGGTGGAAGTTATCTGGGTCCTGAATACACGGATACGGAGATTCGTGCTTATCTAGAAAGTCAAGGGTGTGTTTTTTCAGTCAAAAAAGAATATGAGATATATCATGATACAGCTATTGCTATTGCTGGTGGCAAAATAGTTGGATGGATGCAGGGTCGAATGGAGTACGGGCCTCGGGCGTTGGGGAACAGGTCTATTTTGGGAGATCCTCGGAACCCAGAAATCCAGCGTATGATGAACATTAAAATAAAGCACAGAGAGTCTTTCCGGCCTTTTGCGCCTGCGATACAAGTAGAATATCTAAAAGATTGGTTTGATATAAAAATTCAAAGCCCATATATGCTTTTCGTTTCTAAAATAAAGCCTGAAAAAAGGCGGCATTGCCAGGCTGACGATCCATCATTTACTATGTCAGAACGGTTAGGCCAAATGCGATCAGATGTTCCCGCGATAACGCATATTGATTACTCTGCAAGGGTTCAGACAGTAGATAAAGAGAGGAACCCGCGCTTTTGGAATCTTATTGAAGAATTTAGAAAACTTACAGGTTGTCCAATTATTGTAAATACATCTTTTAATGTAAGAGGAGAGCCTATCGTATGTACTCCTGAAGATGCTTATAAATGTTTTATGGCTACGGAAATAGATTGTCTTGTGTTAGGAAATTATTGGCTGGATAAAAAGAAACAGCCAGAAATAAATTTAAATAAGATGTTTTTTCCTTTAGATTGATATGAATTGGATTTACTTTGGAATAAAGGGCTCAATTGTGATACTAGGCATATTAGCATATCCTATTATCATTGGATTTTACCAAGTAATAAAATTGATTAAAGATTTTGATCATAGCATCCCAGAGGGCTCTACAAAAAAAAGTATTTTGCCAGCTGAATGACGCCGCATTTCCATGATCGATATAAATTTGCGCCTCAAATGCGACATTACGATTGTCTTGGAGTGCGCCCGGTTCCGTTCCTTGGCTTCTTCCATGATCCTAAATATAGGTCCCCTTCCGTAAATACAGATGATAAGGGTTTTAGGTTTCCGGGTGATAAGAGTCGAGGGGGCAGTGCTCCAGATTGTTACATTTTTGGCGGATCTGCTGCTTTTGGGGTCGGTTCAAGTTCTGATGATAACACATTATCTTCTCAAATTAGTTATGAGAGTGGATTTGAATGTGGAAATGCTGGGGGCAGGGCATTTACCTCAACTCAAGAACTTTTAATGGGTTTGTACTTGGTCGATTTAAGTTGCGTGAAGCGAATATATTTGTTTTCTGGCGTGAATGATCTGGTAATATATTATATGTCTAAGTATTGGTCTCCATTCGGGTGCCAGTTTTTCTGGCAAAGAACAAGATCGTCATTTGGCTCAAATGGCTTTATGCGAAATCTAGTATGCCGTATGCTCGGAGTAATTTTTAAGGAATCATTCAATTTTAATTCTATTTCTATTAGAGATTATCTACTAAGCCGATCAGGTCGGTTGCCCGTAGAAGAAATACGTGGATTGCATTTAAATTCTGGGATTGGTAAGGACCAATTAGATAATGATAATTTTCCAGAGATACTGGAAACGATAAGGAAAAATATGGAAATCTGGAGAATAATTAGCAAAAATTATAAATTTGAAATAGTATATTGCTTGCAGCCTTATTTGCCATGGACTTTAAAGGAAAGATGCAAAGAGGAGGTGGAATTAGAAAATATTTCTAGGAATTTGACCGGACAAGTTAGCTGGAAGACGGCACAGGAAAAAATTGATAATAATAAAATATATATGTGGTATCGCAGTGGAATAGAAAATATTTGCAAGAAATTAGAGGTGAAATTTGTTGATATGAATCCCGTTATTGGAGATAGTTTGGACTGGTGTTTTTTGGATAAAGTACACCTGACGGATCTGGGGAATTCCCTTTGTGCAAAAAAATTAGCATCTATATGATCATAATCATTATATGTGTCATATTTGTGGTGATACTTGGGTATATTTTTGCCCGCAAAAATGGGGATTGGGATGATAACTATCCGCATTTCTAATGGCAGTGCAAGGCCAAATAGAATGCCCTCTGTGCCTGAGGGGCGATATATCAAAAGTTCAGACGTACCAATCAAAAAGTCAGATATTCAGTGGTGCATGGATAGTAGAATGTATGGCGTGCGGATTGCATTTTGCGTGGCCGGCTCCAGCCGAGAAGAGTCTGGAGGAATATAATTCACAATACTATGATTCTGCACATGGCGGCATGGCGGAGGATGCAATATCAACTGCCTTTTTTAAAGGCATGGCTGGGATACGGGCGCAATATGTGGAGAATTATATTTGCCATAAAGAAATACAAGTTCAACACGTTTTGGAAATAGGCCCAGGCTCAGGGTTTTTTGCAAGAGAATGGATTGGGAGAAATCCTAATGTGCGTTATTCCGCGATTGAAACAGATGTTGCGCGCCACGCCTCATTAAGGGAATTAGGAATAACTTTGCTTCCTGTAGATCAAAATGGACAAGAACAAAAATATGATTTAGTTGTCATGTCGCATGTTTTGGAGCATTTTCCACGCCCGCGGCATTTTATAGAAAAATATACAAATTCCCTGATGCCTGGGGGGGCTCTTTTCATTGAAGTTCCGTGCCTCGATCATAAGCATAAAACAATCCACGAGCCGCACCTTGTCTTTTTTGATAAGAAGTCGATGGGGGCGTTGCTAAAAGAGTCTGGATATTCAGACGTATGCCTGTCTTACCATGGCAGCACGCTGGAGCAGCTAGAGAAGCCATCATTATTAAAACAAAGATGGGAGTCTATCCGTACGCGCTTGATTAGAATGGGGGTCATAAGGCCATTTGCGGGTCAGCAGGACGGATTGGGGCATGAGGAAAGTCAAATTGTTCGGGCAGTAGTGAAGCCATATAGGGCTCACGTAGAGTCTGTGGCCCCTTCCTGGTGGTTGCGCGCTGTGGCTGTTAAAAATCACAATGATTACTAGTAGCCCATATATCTTTAAGAGCTCTGGGACTATGGTGAAATGGATTGATCAGATCCAATATAGCGATTGTTTTAGGCGCAAAGACTTTGCGCCTAAGCCAAATAGGGAGACTCAGGCTGCTGTATCTAAGTTGCGTGAGGCTGGTAATTTATTGTTGGAAGGATACCTGGATCAGAAATGCTTGGATCAATTGCAACAAGAGTTTAAGGGCAGCCTGGAAAATTTGAAGTTTGATATGCCTTGTTTAGCTCAGTCGCGAATTGACCGTGTTTGTCACAAGGATTTAATCGATCAAAATTGGGCAGTCCCGCAAGAGGAAATGGTTAGCGCAGGAGTGATGTTTGATCGTCCAGAGGCGCATAGTTTTAATCAGGTGCTTGAAGAATTCAATCCTTCGACCTTGACTGTGTCCATGCTGCAGCACTCATCGGCTTTCGCTAAGGTTTGGCTTGATGAATTTTTGCTTTCTATTGTAACTGAATACATGGGAATGGTGCCGCAAATGCAGGAGGCTTATGTTAGAAGAAATTATCCGGCGAAATATCGGGTTTTGAACCATTATTGGCATCGTGATTTGAATCATCCCAGACATCTTTTAAAGATGTTTGTGTTCTTAACGGATTGCAACGAGTTTACGGGCCCGCATGAGTTTTTGAGAGGGACACATACCGATTACAGCCGATTAAACGGGGAACGGTATTATTCGGATGAAGTAGTTGGGCAGTGTTATCCGCAGGGTTCGCCTAAAAGATTTGTGAGTCATGTTTCAGCGGGAACGGTTTTGATTGAAGATACTCGAGGTGTTCATCGCGCAGCGGTGCCGGAGATAGGGTTTCGAGACTTGGGCTATGCGGTATTTTTTCCTCAACGGGCTGCATGCCGGGAGAGTCGATTCCAAATATGCCCAGAGGTTATGAGTCAATTGACTCCTTTTCAGAAGGCTTTTTTGGTGGAGAAGAAATAATGGAACGAATGGTGATCCAGGTTGGCGAAACTGGGCGTGGGTCCGTGGCAATGGGGGCTGGATTGCCCCTGAGGTTCATTGGGGGCCCATGTGCGATTGAAGGACGGGATCATGCTTTGATGATGGCTGCGCGTATTACGGAGGTTTGCCGGAGATTAGAAGTGGAGTGGGTCTATAAATCTTGTTATGATAAGGATTGTCGATCCTCGGTGGATAGTTTTCATGGATTGGGGCGGGATGAGGGATTGGCTATCTTGGCGGAAGTGCGCCAAGAATTCGGGGTTCCCATTGTGGCGGATTTTTCGCGTGCGGAGGATGCAGCTGCTGTAGGGGAAGTTTGTGATATGATCCAAGTCCCGGCATATCTTTGTAGACAGACTCACATCTTGTGTGCAGCAGCGGAAACGGGGAAGCCGGTACACCTGAAGAAGGGGCAGTTTATAAGCCCATGGAATATGAAAAATTCTGTTCGCAAAATTGAAAAAGCGGGCAACGACCAGATTCTCCTAACAGATAGAGGGACTTTTTTTGGGTACAATATGTTGGTGAATGATTTCCGAAATTTGCCGATTATGGCTGAAACAGGGTATCCAGTTTGTTATGACGCGACACATTCAATCCAAATGCCAACCTCTATGGGTAATGTATCAGGCGGTCAGCGAGAGTTTATCCCGCATTTGGTGCGGGCGGCGGTGGGGTGTGGAGTTGATGCGTTATTTATGGAGGTGCATGACGATCCGCCGAATGCGTTGTCGGATCCGAATACGGTTTTAAATATTCGGCATTTGGAGCGAATTTTGGCGCAAGCGGTTGCGATACATGAATTGCGGATGGAATTGACTGATCGTTGGGGGTTGGATCAACTAGATGAAGGTTGAATTGAAAGTTGAGCAAGTCATGCTCAATGTCGGACAAGTCCCGGTCATGGGGCCGGAGGTTCTGTTTAGAGATGCTTTGGAGGCCATGAGTAAAGCCCGGTTAGGCATGGTTTTGGTAGTGGATTCTGAAGAGAGATTGCTTGGGGTTTTAACGGACGGGGATGTGCGACGAATTTTATTGCGGACACAAAAGCCATTAGCAGCGTTATTCATGGAAGATGTGTCAGGGTATATGGTGGAGTCCCCGACAACAATTCGCCCGGGCGATCGATTGGAAGATGGGATCGAATTGATGGGGGAAAAACAGATTTGGGATTTGCCGGTAGTAACGCATGACGGGTTTTTAAAGGGGCTGCTCCATCTGCATCCGGCGATCAAGATATTGTTAGAACGCAAATGAATTTTGGGGAAGATGCAATCGAGCAATTGCTGTCGGAATTTGATGAACCCGATCCTAAGGCTTCATCCCATTGGGAAAAATATCATCAGCATCTAAAAATTAATTCGCCTGACTCCATCGAAACTCAAGGTTTTGGGGGGAATTCGAGACCGTATCGCGGAATTCTAAAAGCTGTCCATTGGGTAATGCAACGAAGATACCGGCGGTTGGGCGAAGGGGATTGTTTTAATACGTATGATAATGTTGCGAAGGCTGTTGCGAAGAAGCAAAAGCGTGCTTATGACTTGGATATTGTGAGGCAAGTGCTGACTGCGTCACATGTTCAATCCAAGTATTTGAGAAAACTGCCGGATTCGCCGTTGGTTGCCATTATTGGGGATGGGTTCGGCACCTTGGCCAGTTTGTTATTGGGGGGAGGATTCACTAGCCAAGTGGTATTGGTGAATTTAACGAAGACCTTAGTGGTTGATCTCATGTTTCTGCTCAAGACAGATCCTCAATTGCAGATCATTCTCCCTGATTCAAGAGAAGAGCTGAATAGTGATGAAATTGCTGGGGCGCAAATCATTGCTATCAGAGCGAAAGATGCTGACTGGATTCACGAGTTTGATATTGATGTCGTGTTTAATGTGGCATCAATGCAAGAGATGGACCCCGAGGTAATCGCTGAGTATTTTGATGAATTTCGATTGATTGCCGCGAGGAAAAGCCTGTTTTTTTATTGCTGCAATCGAGAGCAGAAGGAACTGCCTGATGGAACGGTGACTCGGTTCAGAGACTATCCTTGGATTTCTAACGATGAAATTTTTTTGGACGAGTTATGTCCGTGGCATCAAGATTACTATACAGTATTCCCACCGGGCTTTCACGCATATGACGGACCAATAAGACACAGGTTTGTGCGGATGAGTGCAATCACACAATGAATGTATTGGCAGTGATTCCAGCTCGATGGGCGTCTTCGCGGTTTCCGGGCAAGCCGGTTGTGCCTTTGCTGGGTCTGCCTATGATTGTGCATGTTTGGCGACGGGCGATGCGGGCAAAGCGGGTGGATGGGTGTGTGTTAGCGACGGATGATGATCGCATTGCCAAGGTGGGGGAGAATTTTGGGATGGAGGTGGTGATGACGAGTGCGGATTGTTTGACGGGGACGGATCGCGTGGCAGAGGTGGCCGGGAAGGTTGAGGCGGCGGTGTATGTGAATGTGCAGGGAGATGAGCCGTTGCTGGAGCCAGAGGGGATCGACACGGTTGTGAAGGCGCATTTGGGGTTTGTGGAACTGGGGATCGGTGTGACAAATGCTTATGTGCCAGAGAGTGCGCTGCCGTTTGCTGATGATGCGGTGCATGCGTTTCTGACGAGGACGGTGGATGGGCGGGTGTTGGGTTTGTCGCGCCATCCGATTCCTTATCATTTTCATCAGGAGACGGAGCGTAATTCGCACGTGGGGATGTATGCCTTTTCGCGTGAGCGGGTGATGCAGTTTCCCGAGTTATCGCAGGGGCCCATTGAACTGGCGGAGGGCATTGAGATGATGCGGTATATGGAGCACAACATCCCGATGGGTTGCGTGGCGATTGGTGCGGGATCAAAGACGGTGGATAATCCGGAGGATGTGGCGGCGGTGGAGAAAATCATGCGAGCTGCGGGCATGGCGGAGGATAATATACATGAGTGGGAGTAAGGTGACAGAGTTTGTGGCCGGGATGTTCGGCGTGGAGGGCAAAGTGGTGGCTGTTACTGGTGCCGGCGGGCATTTGTGTGGTACGATGGCGCTGGGCTTGGCAAAGGCAGGGGCAAAGGTGGTGGCAATGGATCTGCGTCCTGAGAAGCTACAGCCACTGGAGGTACAGATTGATGAGAGTGGCGGGGATTTCTTGGGCTTGGAGTTGGATGTGCGAGAGCGCAGTCAGTTTGAAGCGGCGTTAAAATCTGCCACGGAGAAGTTTGGTCGGGTGGATGTGTTGATTAATGGTAGCGGGATTAATTCGGCGAGTTTGCCCTTGGAGATTCAGGTGGATGATTGGGATGCCATTTTCGATGTGAATTTGCGAGGCACGCTTTTGGGTTGCCAAGTGTTTGGTGAGCACATGCTAGAGAACGGGAGTGGATCCATCATCAACATTTCTTCAGCCTCATCCGGCCCACCGTTGTCCAAAGCCTTTGCATATTCGGCATCCAAAGCGGGAGTGAAAAATCTGACAGCCAATTTGGGACGGGAGTGGGCCACGCGGGGAGTGCGTGTCAATGCGTTGAGGCCGGGGTTTTTCCCGACGGAATGGAACCGGGAAAATTTTATCACGCCAGAACGCGAGGCGGCTATCTTGGGACACACGCCGATGGGACGGTTTGGCGAGCCGGAGGAATTGTTGGGAGCAGTGATCTGGCTGGCATCAGATGCATCCCAATTTGTGACGGGAACAGAGGTGGTGGTGGATGGCGGATTTACGGCGATGACGATTTAGCGATGGCTGACAAAATAAATCGAACGGTGGTGGTGACGGGCGGCACGAAGGGGATCGGGCTGGAGATAGTCCGGGCATTCCTAGCCAAAGGCGATCGCGTATTTGCCGCGGCCCGAAGTGAGGTGGATGGCTTTGGGGCGCAGGCACCGGGTGCGGAGTTTGTGCGCACGGATGTGCGCCAAAGGCAGGAGATGGAGGCATTAATGGATCGGGCGACAAAGGATTCGGGCAGGGTGGATGTGATGATAAATAATGCAGGTATATCTATATGGAAAAAGTTGTCGGGCATAGACGAGGAGTTTGCGGATTTGCTGCTTGAGACCAATTTAAAGGGGGCGCTTTGGGGTTGCCAGGCGGCGGCGGCGCGAATGTCGAATGGCGGGGTCATCATCAATGTGGCCAGCTTGGCCGGGAAACGGGGTAGTGCGAACAATTCGGTTTATTGCGCCTCCAAGTTTGGCATGGTGGGGCTAACGCAGGCTTTGGCCAAGGAGCTGGGCCCGGCGGGAATCCGGGTGAATGGGGTTTGCCCGGTATATGTGAATACGCAATCGCTCTTGAGTAATTTGTCGGGGGATCATCCGGAGGTGGGGGAGATGAAGGGGCAGGCGTTTTTGGATCAGTGGGGCAGTCGCAGTGCGGCTTTGCAGCGATTGCCCACGGGGGAGGAATGTGCGAGTTTGTGTGTGTATCTCGCCAGTGAGGCGGCGGGAGCGATCACAGGGCAGAATATTAATGTGGATTGCGGGGTATTGCCGCAGTGAATGGTCATGTTAAAAAATAATCCAGTTAAAAAAGCTCTAGCTTCGGGTGGGGTGACTCTCGGCTCGTGGCTGAATTTTGCCCATACTTCAAACGCGGAGATTTTAGCGAGCGCGGGGTTTGAATTTGTGGGCATCGACATGGAGCACAGTGCTATTGACCTGTACGAAATGCAAAATGTTATCATGGCGGTGGAATCGTGCGGAGCGGCACCGTTGGTACGGTTGACGAGCAATGATGAGAACCAAGCCAAGCAGGTAATGGATGCTGGGGCGTGGGGTGTGCTCGTACCTATGGTGAAGACCGGCGAGGAGGCAGCGCGGGCGGTGGCCGCGGTGAAATATCCGCCGGAAGGCATCCGCAGCGTTGGGATTGGGCGGGCGCACCGGTATGGATATTCGTTTTCTGAGCATTTCGAAACGGCAAATGAGCAGTCGTTAGTAATTGTTCAAATTGAACATATCGACGCATTAAATGAAATTGACGAGATCTTTTCCACGCCGGGCGTAGATGGATACATGATTGGGCCGATGGATCTTAGTGGCTCCATGGGGATCGGAGGGCAAATGCGGCATCCCGAGATGATCCGCGTGCAGAAAGAAATTTTGGCGGCGGCGAAACGCCACAGGGTGGCTCCCGGCATTTTCATCATATATCCGAATGAGGAAGCATTGGCAGAACACTTGACGGAGGGATACCAGTTTTTTGTGATCGGCTCGGATCTCGTGTTTCTCACCGAATTCGCCAAGCAAAATGCCGACCGGGCACGGGCATTCATCGATCGCGCAGAGGAAGAAACAGAAAGTGATTGACGAGGCCGAGTTCAGGCGGCTTACCGTTAGTTGTGACGCCCTATTGCAGCGATCCGATTCCACGCCGGAACGGGTGGCAATTCCATGGTTGCATGTTTTGCACGGGCATCCTGCCCAATGCGAGCAGTATCAGGATTTATTTGGAGCACCCGATAAATTCGGCTGGAAAAAACTACGTGACCGTATGCGAGGCGTGCTCAATGGTGTCCGCAGTAAAATCAAAGCGGCACCGGCGGATGGTTCGCATTGGCAGCCCAAATGTTGTTTGCCCAGCGGTTCGGATGTCCTATTTATCACTCACCGCGTTTCCAGTTCGCATGACGAAATCGAGGAAGATTTTTATTTTGGAGACTTGCCTTGGCAATTGGCAGATCGCGGGATGCGGGTGGTGATGGCTGCCATTGATCACGCGAGCGATGAGGGAGATGGATATGATGTTCCAGTCAAAGCTGGGGGAGTGCCCCGAGTGCGGCTGGCTACAGGTGATCGAGCCCCTCTTGAAGAGGAATTTCAACGGCGCCAAGAAAATGAATCAGCACGTTTGGCTGCTCTCAGCAAGGAATTGCGAGGTTTTGATTGGCAAGTGGCCAAACGTGCGGCGTTTGAGGCGCGTGGTGAAGGCGCTCGGGCTGCGCTACGAATTGGGCATCAGATCGGGGAATTGGCCGCGCGTACGAAGCCGAGAAATATCCTAGCCATCAATGAAGGGCATGCCTGGGAACGGCTGGCGTTTTCCCGTGCTCGCGAGGCAGTGCCGGAAGTAAGGTGTATGGGATATCACCATGCAGTTATTTTTCCGTGGCATCACGCGTTGAAGCGTCAGTTGGCACCCAAATATAACCCCGACAGAATTTTTACCGCCGGCGAAATATCCTGCGACGCATTACGGAATGCCGAACGTCTAGATGAAATTCCAGTGGATATATTGGGCACGAATAAAGCGCCAACTGGCCATCAAAAGTCGGTTGCCTCCGCAGAGCCGGTGTGCCTGGTCGTGCCCGAAGGGATTCCTGATGAATGCACGGTTTTGTTTGAGTTTGCGTTGCAATGCGCCCGAGAAAATCCCGGCTGGAAATTTATTTTTCGATCCCACCCGGTGATGCCGTTTCGAGCTATCCTAGGGCAGGTGAAAGGATGGCGAGAACGGCCGGCCAACGTGGAAAGATCGGAACGGGCGATTGAGGAGGATTTTCAGCGCAGTCGGTGGACTTTGTATCGCGGCAGCGGCGCGGTAGTGCAGGCGGTGTTAGCGGGGTTAAAGCCATTTTATTTTGCGAAAACGGATGAATTGAATTTCAACCCCATTCACCAAGCCGGTTCTTGGCAGGAGACGGTTACCTCGCCGGGTGAGTTTCGCGCAGGCGCAGTCAAAGACTTGGGAGACGATATAGTAAGTCGAACCCAATCGGAGGCACAAGCGCTGGCTCATTGTCAGCGCATATTCCAACCATTAAATGTAGAGACGTTGGCGTCGGTGATTGCAAACCCGGCATCGGCTGGCTCTGAAGTTCCCGGGCATTAAAAATGGGCAAACTCAGCTGCGTTATCCCAACCTTGGGAGGTAAACGTTTGGAGAGCACACTCTGTCACCTACTTCATGGTAGCCTGACCCCTGACGAGGTGCTTGTGTGCTTGCCCGAGGGTCAGGAGCTAGCAGCCCGCATCGACTTCAGTCCTCCGTTGCGAGAGATTCGCACGGAAAAACGAGGGCAAGTTGCCCAACGCGCGAAAGGCTTTCAGATGGCAGCGGGCGAATGGGTCTTGCAGTTGGATGACGATGTGGCGCTGGAGGAGCAGTGCCTTGAGACATTGTTGAATTATGCTAAAGAGACGGAAGACGGAATTGCATTGGCTCCAGTGTTTCTTGGTCGTTTGTCCTCAAAACCGTTGCACAGAGAAAAATGGAAAGGATTTTTTAATCGAGTGAATCTATTCATTATGAATGGGCGGCGAGGGTTTCAACCAGGCAAGGTAACTTTATCCGGCCATTGTTTTGGCCCACGATTTCATAAAGATGTTGAAGAAATCCAAGAAGTGGAGTGGGTTAGTGGAGGTTGTGTGTTGCACAACCGGCGAAACCTCATAACCAAAGATTATTTTCCATTCCATGGCAAAGCATATTGCGAGGACTTGATTCATTCGCATCACCTACGAGAGAAGGGCATAAATTTGAAAGTATGTTCTGGAGCCAAGTGTTACACTGAAGCAGCTGCGGAGCGGGAGTCACTTGGCGATTGGGTCGGTGAATACCGGGCTAGAAAATACTATCAACGGCTGCGTTCGAGTAGTTGGCTAAGAATGCATATATGGTATCTGGCAGTATTAATGCGGCGGGCCATTATGAAGATCACGGGAAAATAAATTATGTTTAAAGACAAAACTTTGCTTGTAACCGGAGGCACAGGTTCTTTTGGGAATGCAGTGATTCGTCGGTTTGCTAACCATGGGCTAGGTGAGATACGAATTTTTTCACGTGATGAAAAAAAACAGGATGATATGCGAAAGTTGTACGGCAATGAACGCTTGTCCTTCTACTTGGGGGATGTGCGTGATCTAAACTCGGTTAAGGATGCAATGCGAGGTGTTGATTATGTTTTCCATGCGGCGGCTTTAAAGCAGGTTCCTTCATGTGAATTTTATCCGCTGCAAGCAGTTCGGACAAATGTGTTCGGAACTGAAAATGTCATTGATGCAGCCGCAGAGAGGGGCGCTTCAAAAGTTGTTGTTTTGAGCACTGATAAAGCAGTCTATCCAATTAACGCAATGGGCCTAACTAAGGCGCTAATGGAAAAAGTAATGGTTGCCAAGTCAAGGAGCCTAGAGGGAACGGGCTTAGTTGTTTGCGGGGTGCGTTATGGGAACGTCATGGCGTCACGGGGCTCGGTAATCCCTCTGTTTCTTAGCCAAATAGAAACAAATAAGCCGGTGACAATAACAGATCCGGCAATGACGCGGTTTATGATGAGCCTAGATGATGCAATTGCTCTTGTTCAATTTGCATTTGAAAAAGGGGCCAACGGTAGCATTTTTATTAAAAAGGCCTCCTCAGTTTCAATGGAGCAACTGGCCAGATGCATAAAGAAATATGCAGGAAAGCCGAATCACCCAAGCCAAATAATAGGAACCCGGCATGGTGAAAAGCTTTATGAAACACTGCTGACGCGGGAGGAAATGGCGCATGCAGCTGATTGCGGGGAATATTTTTGTATTTCCGCAGACAACCGTGACCTTAACTACCAGCTGTACCTAGAAAAAGGCCAGCATGGCATGTCAAAGATAAGTGAATATCATTCGCACAATGCAGGGCGCTATAGCGATTCAGAATTCATTTCAAAGTTAAGGGCCGCCATATGAACCCATTACTGCCAGCATGAATAAGGTTCCGGCGAGAAATACTTTATATCATTTTACCACTGGATTCCCATATATAGATGCCGCTGACCGATCTTTTTCAGAGCCTGAACTGCCGTATTTGCATAAAAAATTCGAAAAAATAGTAAATATACCATATTATAGTGGGCGTGAGTGTATGCCGTTGCCGGAGGGGGTGTCTGTGGATAAGAGTTTTTCCGCAGTGCGGGCTAGCCGTGTGTGGAATCCCTTGCTGTGGCTAACAGCGTTAGAGGATAAAAATGTGCGGACAGAAATACGCGGGATGAAGGGGGGAGTGAGGCGGATTTTAGCGGGAGGACTGACAGCTTTAGCGGTTGCGCGTTGGGTGCGGAATGTTTTGCCAGTTGATGGCCGCGGGTCGCTGCTCTACACGAATTCACTTAGTCCGGTCACGCTTGGGATATGCAAGGGTGTTTCGGGTAGAAATGGATATCGGGTAGTGAGTAGATGTATTGGAGGGGATGTTCGGGAGGAAAATCATAAGTCCCTCTATATTCCATACAAAAGGGCTGGATTAGAGGCCGTCGACTGGCTCTTCCCCGTGTCCAGTTCATTGCGTGATTTCTTGATACGTCAAAAAAAGTCTTTGAAGAGCAAATCTACTGTGGCCCGAAATGGTGTGCCTAAAGCTGGGTTTATGATAAAGCAATCAACTGATGGGCGCCGCCGTATTCTTTCATGTGGTTCAATGGTTGAATTGAAGCGCTACGATTTATTAGCCAAGGCAATGATTTTGCTTGCCAAAAATAACACTAAATGTGAATATGAGTGGAGGCATATGCTTTGGGGGAAAATGGATAAATCTATTAAACAACTTATATGCCATGAAGCTCCGAGCAATCTTTCCGTGATAATGGTTAGGGGAATTACTGATGTGGTTAATTACTACAAGAAAATATCAGCAGATTTATTCGTTCATGTAAGTCGTTCCGAAGGGTGGGGGCTAGCTGTAAGTGAGGCGCTGAGTTGCGGGTTGCCAGTGTTGGCGACAGACTCTGGAGGAGTGGCTGACCAAGTTGAAGAATCGGTGGGGCGGCTGATATGTAACGAGATAAACGAGCGGGAACTGGCTAATCATATTGGCCAAATGCTGGGGGCCCCCTCAGTGCTGGAGGCTAAAAAAGAGAGGGCCAGATTGAAGTGGGAAGAGTGTGCCAACTCTAAAAAAAACTATGAAAAATTTGCCAATAATTTACTTAAAGTGTCGAAATCTAGGGACTTAGCGGGGCTTAGGCTTGATTGAAATCTGGATTTAATTCAGCCAGTTGCTCTGAGGGGTGCGTTTTATTTTATTAGGTTATCGGCATTAAGAACATTTGTAAAATAAGGATGTCCCATAAATCATATTAATGTTCAGGGTGTAAATGGCACTAAAACGAGTTAGGGTGTTGGATTGCGGGGCAGGTAACGCAGGCTCTGTCTTGAACATGGTTAAATACGTGGGAGGGGCGGCGGAACTTGTGAGTGAGCCTGAAGACGTTAGGATGGTTGATTGCTTGATTATTCCTGGTGTGGGGCATTTTGGAGAAGTCATGAAGAGGCTGCAAGAGGGCGGATGGGTGGAGCCCCTAAATGAGGCGCGAGGCAGGGGGTGTTGGGTTTTGGGAATTTGTCTGGGAATGCAAATACTGACTAAATTCAGTGAAGAAGGGGAAAGGCAGGGCTTAGGCTGGGTAGACTTAACAACACGCAAATTTGATGAGTTGGGCATAGATGGTAGGCGGCGTAGAGTGCCTCATATGGGGTGGAATGCGGTGGAATTTCGAGATGGCAATTTTGGAGATGCCAATCGTTTCTATTTTGTTCATTCTTATTATGTTGATGGCTTGGATTCGCCGGCTTGCTGGGCGGTGACAAATTATGAGGGTGTGGAATTTGTAAGCGCAATTCGGAGCGGGCGTGTTCTGGGAGTTCAATTCCATCCGGAAAAAAGTCATCGCCACGGGATGGCTTTGATGCGCTATTTTCTAAAATTGAGTCAGGCAAATTGAGAAGGACAAGAGTTATTCCTGTTTTGCTGTTAAAGGGGCAAGGTTTCTACAAAACAAAAAAATTCGACGGAGGCGTGTACCTTGGGGATCCAATAAATATACTCAAAATTTTTAATGACAAGGAGGTAGACGAGATTTGCGTACTGGATATCGGGGCGACCCCCGCCGAGGAGGGGCCGCGGGTGGATTATTTGGGGGAGTTTGCAAGTGAGTGTTTTATGCCGTTGACTTATGGCGGTGGGATTTCCACGCTGGATCAAGTGAGGCGCTTGTTTAAAACAGGCGTAGAGAAGTGTGTGTTTAATACGGCGGCCCATGAGGATCCCGGATTGGTTGAAAAAGCAGCCAGGGAATTTGGCAGCCAGAGCATTGTGGTGTCGATGGATGTCCGGAACAAATTTCTTGGTGGGCGTGATGTTTGTATCCGGGGAGGGCGGGTGAGCACGGGAATGGGGCCGGCGGAATATGCGCGCCGCGCTGAAGACTTGGGAGCGGGTGAAATTTTGCTCAACTCGATTGAGCGCGATGGCAGCATGGGGGGATATGACCTGGAGTTGGCGCGAAGTGTGGCGGATTCGGTGTCAGTGCCAGTAATTTTGTGTGGAGGAGCGGGGAGTGTGGAAGACTTTCGGAAGGCGGTCGAGGTGGGCATTCCAGCAGTGGCAGCGGGCGCGATGTTCGTATTTCAGGGACCGCACAGGGCGGTGCTGATCAATGTTCCGCCGCCTGAAGTGCTAGACAAAGAGTTACCCTAATGGGGATGCGGGTTTTCACGGTTATTGGAGCGCGTCCACAATTTATCAAGGCATCGGTGGTTTCGCGGGCTTTGTCGGCGTTTGGCGTGGATGAGTTTTTAGTTCACACGGGGCAGCATTATGATGAGGAGATGTCCGCCGTTTTTTTTGAGGAGCTTGGGTTGGCGCGACCAGCGGTTAATTTGAGGATTGGATCTGGCAGTCACGGTAAGCAGACAGGTGAAATGATGATGGGATTGGAGGAGCAGTTATGCGGACGGGAGGTGGACTGGGTGCTGGTGTATGGGGATACAAATTCCACCTTGGCGGCAGCACTGGTGGCTGTGAAAATGGGGTTGAGAGTGGCACATGTGGAGGCGGGGCTGCGGTCGTATAACAGGCAAATGCCAGAGGAGCATAATAGGGTGCTGACGGATCGGTGTTCTGAATTGTTGTTTTGCCCCACCTCGATTGCGGTGGAAAATTTGAAACTGGAGGGGATCGCGCAGGGGGTACATTTGGTTGGGGATGTGATGTTTGAAGCCAGCCAGATTTTTAGGGGAGTTGCAAAATCATTCGAAAGTGATGATTTGCCATATTTGTTGGCGACTATCCATCGGCCGCAAAATACGGATAATGCGGAAAACTTGAACGCCATCGTTGAGGCTTTGAATGCGTGTGGTCGACGAGTGATCCTTCCAATGCATCCACGGACGTCTGATTGGATCGAGCGGCATCGCGGGTTGGGGAGTCTTGAAGAGGAATTTGGGGATAATGTACGTGTGATCCCCCCCGTCGGGTATCTTGAAATGCTGGCCTTGATTCAAGATTCTGAGGCCGTTTTAACGGATTCCGGGGGGATACAAAAGGAGGCATGCTGGTTGGGAACGCCGTGCATTACGCTTCGCGAGGAGACTGAGTGGGGAGAAACAGTTGATGCAGGCTGGAATGAGCTGGTGGGGGCATCGCGCGATAAAATCTTGATGGCGCTTTCACGTCTGGACGGTGATGCCGTCAGAGCACCATTGGAAGTGGTTAATGATGCGCCGGCGGCAGAAATGGTCAGGTTGATGGCGGAAGCATGCAAATGAGCGTGAGGAGTGAGAGCCACCAGATTTGCGGCCGTTGTGTCATGGACACTTCGGATCCGTACATTGAATTTGACTCTGAAGGGATTTGCAATCACTGTCGTGAATATCTGCAGGAGCGGGCACGGTTTTCAGGCCGCGACAGGTTAAAGCGCGAACTGGACCAGCTTGTGGGACAGGTTAAAGCCGAAGGACATGGCCGGGCTTATGATTGCGTGATCGGTGTAAGTGGCGGAGTGGACAGTACGTATGTGGCATATGTGGTTAAAAAATTGGGACTTCGGCCGTTGGCGGTTCACTTGGACAACGGCTGGAACTCCGAATTGGCGGTAGCCAATATCCAGAGAGCCTTGGAGCGATTGGGCATTGATTTGGATACTCATGTTCTTCAGTGGGAGGAATTTCGCGATCTACAATTGAGCATGCTGCGCGCCTCAACACCGGACGGGGAAATCCCGACAGATCATGCCATCCGGGCCGTACTTCAGGAGGCTGCCGCGCGTCACGGGGTGCGTTATATTTTAAATGGCAGGAATTATGTTACTGAGGGCATTTCGCCTTGGGCATGGACATACAGTGCTTTGGATTGGAGGTATATACGAGGCGTGCACCGGCAATTTGGCAGGGTGCCCTTACGGACATTCCCGCATTTTAATCTGGCGCGATTGGGTTGGTCGGCTGCTGTGCAGAGGGTGAAGCAGGTGGGGATTCTGAATTATATAAAGTTCGATAAGAGTGATGCCATGCAAGTGCTGGCCGATGAGCTAGATTGGCGTGACTACGGGGGGAAACATTATGAGTCAATTTATACACGCTTTTTCCAGTCGCAAGTGCTGCCCGAAAAATTTGGCATAGACAAGAGAAAGTCTTACTTGTCCGTGTTGGTGGTTTCAGGGCAGATGGCACGGGGGGACGCGTTGGAGGCCTTGCGGGAACCGGCTTGTTCGCCGGATTTGATGCGTAAAGACCGGGCTTATGTGCTTAAAAAGCTCGGATTGGACAAGAAGAGTTTTGGTGAAATAATGGACGCTCCGATGCGTTCGCACCGAGACTATTGCAATCATGCATGGCTGCTGAATTTGAGGGGAAACCGACTGACGCCAAGGCTGGTGCGGGCGATGAAATTCATGGGAATTTTGCCAAGGCATTTCGCCGGCAACCTGGCGCCGGCCAAAGAATGAGTGGGTTTGCAATTCCAAATTATGTTGGTATTGGGTGCCGGCGATGTGCCAGCTCGTGGACGCATCGTGTGTTGAACGAGCATCCGGATGTGGGCAAAAGAAAAGAGGGCGGTCTTCATTTTTTTTCCGACAACTGGGACCTGGGAGAGAGTTGGTATAGAAAACAGTTCGAGGGGTTGTCGGGAAAGCGTGTGGTGGTCGACTTTTCCATTTCTTACTCGTATCCAGAGCATTTGGCGACGGTGCCGGCGCGTATTTTTTCATGCCTTCCCAAGGCAAAACTATTCATAGTGGTGCGACACCCGGCGGAAAGGGCCTATTCGGATTATCTTAGATCAATCCGGATGGGTGAATTGAACAAGGGGATTTCATTTAACAAGGCCTGTGAAGATTACCCTGTTCTTCTTGCCCGAGGTCTATATGGGCAGATTCTTGGTGCATATTTAAAATACTTCGATGCTAAAAACATGTGCGTT
The DNA here is from genome assembly GCA_002721895.1 of Verrucomicrobiales bacterium. Next base: position 32,936 of record PBLV01000057.1, on the reverse strand, counting down.
TTATTTTATGAAGATTTACTAAAGGGTGCGGATATTTTTTTGAGGCCACTGTTCGATTTCATGGGGATTGATTTAATTGAAGGCATGGCGGCCATGGCGAAGAGGGAAAAATCGGGCGGCAAGGTTAAATCGGAGGGGGTGAACAGGGTTTTATTGGGCACAAAACGCAGGGTAGATTCGGCGATGGCAGCCTGTGGCATGGAGGATATGTGGGATTCTATTAAAGCACGGAGTGTCGGGGCATGGGGGGCGTTATTGGCGATGAACCACCAGAAGAAGGTCGTGCTTTCAAAGGGGGATAAAAAATTTGTTGCCCCTTACTTCCGTGAAGACGTGCAGAGGTTTTCGGAGATTTCAGGCAGGGAGTTGCCGCATTGGCTGGAGTGAGTGAAGATTTTGAATGTGAATGGGGCTCGCGGGATTGGTTTGCCCACTTATATGCAAAACAGGGAGTGGAGAATCCGGCAGCATATTTTGGGCACCAGTCGAGCGGTTACCAAAAATTTCGGCACAAGGGGATTTGTGAGGTTCTCGGGCATGGAGGAATCAAGAAGGGCTCACGCGTTTTGGATTTGGGATGTGGAACGGGGGAATTAACGGCGCGAATTGCCGAGAAAGTTGAAGCGCAAGATTGTTTGGGGATTGACTTTGTAAAGGAGGCAGTCGACAGAGCGAGAGTGCGATATCCTGATTTGAGGTTCGAAGCGAGCGATTTGCTGAAGGCCCAGCAGCCCGCCGGTTCATGGGATTTGGTGGTGGCATCAGAGGTGTTTTATTATTTGGCGCCGGATATTCGCAAGCGATGGCAGGATGAGATTGAGGGCCTATTAAAGCCTGGGGGAGTCATGCTTTTTGCGTCGGTATTGGGGCAGGGATATTTTACACGGGCTGAGGCGAGGGGCTTTGTAGAAGAGGGTATGGAGGTGGAGATTGAGAGGGTTGAGCATCACTGGCTTTATCATAAGATCACGAGCCCTCTTATGAAAGTGTGTTTGTTTAAAATGTATTGGGAGGAAGGGTCGGAACCTGGGTTAAAGGGTAGCAAGGAAAAATTTCGGCGTGCCGCCCGATGGATGTCTGTTCCAGGGATGTCAAAATTGTTGGGGCTGGCTGGCTGGCTCAGTGGTTTGATATTGCGTTCTGAAAAATTGCCACAGATGTGCTCGTGGTTGAACGGGGGATTATTTCCGTTGACGGGGTGCGAGACGAATATTGTAATTCTCGGCCGAAAACCTGCCGCTGCTCCGGCATGATGCTATATATTTTTCCCACGATTGATGTGGAGGGGACGCATGGGCGGGAGCCATTTCGCCAGATGTTGCGTGGTGATGTGGGGCTGGATGAAGAGTGGGGGGTGATGTTGTTGGCGCGCCTTTTCCGGAAACACGGTGTGTCAGCAACATTTTTTGTGGATGTCTATGAGTACACGTTTCATGGCGAGGAGCCCATGAAACGGGTGTGTAATGAATTGCTTGAGTTGGGGCAGGATGTGCAGTTGCACACGCATCCTTCCTGGCGGGATGACCCCTGTGATTTTGCGGCTGTGCGCAAAATGAAACGGGAGCGCTCGTATCGATCCCAAGAGCAGGATTTCATGGCAAAGTTGACACGGCAGCAACAGGTTGAGGTGTTGAGTGAGGGCACAAATCTGCTTGAGAAATGGACGGGGGTCCGGCCCGTGGCACATCGTAGTGGAGGATATTCGATCAACGAGGATACGGTGTGCGCGCTTCAGGAGGTTGGATTTCGCGTGGACTCAAGCATGAATGCTGCCCATGGGAACTCAAAATTGACATGGACTCGCAATCAGGTCGTGGAGCGAGGCGGGGTGGTGGAATTGCCAGTGACGGTGTGCAATTACACGGTGGGTGTGCGGTTGGGCGGGCGCACATTCGGGTGTTACCGCAAAATGATGAAGACAGACTTGGAAGACCTGACGCTGGATGAATTTCACAGGTTTATCCGAAAAGCGCATGAAATGGACGTACGTGTACTCAATTTGTTCATGCACAGTTATTCACTTTTAAAATTTGATTATTATTATCGTGATTTTCAGCCGTCGCGTGAAAACCGCGAAAAGTTGAATCTCATGCTGGAGGAGATGGTTGGGCGTGATGACGTGGTTTGGCTGAGTTGTACTGAGTTTGTTCAGCGGTATGAGGAGGCACCGATGGATTTCAATGGTTCGGATGAGGTGCCTGATATTTTGGCAAACCGGCATGTGGGATGGCTGGCGATGCGCAAGTTGTATTTTAAATATATGGACAGACTTGGGCGTCCGGAATGAGCGGGATCGGAGCAAAGGCGGGGTTGGGAGTGAACGTGCATGTGTATCCCTCGACGTTTGAGTTTGAGTCGCGTATGGGTCGGGCTGGGAGGGCGTTGGTTGGGTCGGGATTGTTTTCAGAAGTGGTATTTGTGGGAGTATGGCGGCCGGGCTTGGAGGAGCGGGAATTGGGAGGATCAGGCGTGGAGATATGCCGGCTTCGCGGGCGACTGAATTCGGATCGGCAGGATTTGCTTTATCGGTTGTTGCGTTTTCTGGAGTGGAGTGGGTTGATTTTTGGGCGCTTTCGTGGGGAGAAACTGTCCTGCATCAATTGTCATAGTTTGTCGGCGTTTCCGGTATGTGTGGCACTTAGGTTCTTGACTGGGGCGAGACTGATTTATGATGCGCATGAGTTGGAAACCGAAACGGAATCCATGAGGGGTGGACGGAAATGGTTGGCGAAGTTGGTGGAGTGGGTTTGCATTCATGAGGCGGATGCGCATGTGTTTGTGAGTGACTCGATTGCGCACTGGTATCGGGACCGTTTTGGACTGAGGCGGGTTTACGTGGTGCGCAATGTTCCGGCGCGAGGCAACAGGAAGGAGGGGGGCGGCGGGAAAGATTTTCGGAGCCGTTTTGAGATTGGTGATGAGGCATTGGTTTGCCTGCATCAGGGGAGGCTGGAGGCTGGACGTGGAGTGGAAACAATGTTAGACGCGTTTTCAGGATTGCCTGAACGGTTTCATTTGGTGTTACTCGGGTTTGGTGAACTGGTGGGTCGGATTAGGGAGAAGGCGGCACAATGTTCGAACATTCATTATCATGAGCCCGTTTCTCCGGATGAAATGCCATCGTTGACGCAGGGGGCGGATTTGGGGCTGCATTTGATCGGCGACACATGTCTAAACCATTTGTTTTGTCTGCCGAATAAGCTGTTTGAGTACACGCATGCGGGTGTGCCGGTGGTTTTCAGTGACTTGCCGGAGGTGGATCGGGTGGTGACGGGGTATGGGTGTGGATGGACAGTGAAGGATTCAGCGGAAAGCTTGCGGGAAAAGATTCTGGAGATTGATGGAGAGGAGTTGGCGAGAGCCAAGGAGGGGTGCCAAAGGGTGGCTGAGGAATGTAATTGGGAGCGCGAGCGGGAGGTGATGCTGGGAATTTATTCGGGGTTGGGGTTTGTTTCAAATGGGGGTTAGACAGGGGATGCGCGAGTATAGAATTTGCAATCGAACAGTGATGGATACTTCGGATCCGGAGATTCAGTTTGATGAGGAGGGCGTGAGTCACCACTGGCATGAATTTCAGGAGCGGGCGAGGAAAGAGTTGCATTTGGGAGCTGAGGGGCGGCGGCGAGCGAAGGGATTGGCGGAGCAGCTTAGAAGTGCCGGGCGCGGAAAGAGGTATGATTGTATCATTGGCTTGAGCGGGGGTGTGGACAGTTCCTATGTGGCTTGGCTGGTGGTTCGGGAGCTGGGGTTAAGGCCATTGGCGGTGCACATGGATAACGGTTGGAACTCGGAGTTGGCGGTTTCGAATATTGAACGAATCGTCAAGGGGCTGGGGATCGACCTTCACACGGAGGTTTTGGATTGGGGGGAGTTTCGTGGACTCCAAAAGGCATTTTTCCGTGCGTCAGTGGGTAATGTGGAGATGACGACGGATCACGCGATTAATGCCACATTGTTTCGCGAGGCACGGCGTTTTGGCGTGAGATTCATTCTCTCGGGCAGCAACCTGAATGGGGAGGGGATTGTTCAATCGGGTGGGTGGGCGCATGACAACAAGGATTGGATCAATATTAAAGATATCAACAATCGTCATGGCGAAGGGGTGCTGCGGTCTTATCCGCATTTGTCGCCGGCGGGTTTTGCTTGGGCGATTCTGGCCCGAGGGATTCGTTTTTTGCCAATCCTGAATTTCTTTGATTTTAACAAGCGGGAGGCCATGAGCCTGCTGGAGAAAGAGCTTGGCTGGAGGCGGTATGGGAGAAAGCACGGGGAATCGATTTTTACGCGTTTTTTCCAAGAGTATTATTTGCCGGAAAAATTCGGAGTGGACAAGCGGCGATCTCATTTATCTTCGCTGATTTGTGCTGGGCAAACGACACGTGAAGAGGCGTTGGCGGAATTGGAAAAACCATTGTTCGAAGATGGTGAAAAGCGTGAATTGATACAGTTTGTGTGCAAGAAGCTGGGGTTTGGGGAGAGTGAGTGGGGCGGAATCATGAGGGCCGACCCGGTGTCTCATTCGCGTTACCGGGTAAGTCGGGTGTTGAGTTGTCGGACGCATTGGTTGTACCGGTTTGGGCGCCGGATTGCCACGGGGCGCGATCGGATGTGAAATGAGCGATATTAGATTTGGCTTGGTCGGGTGCGGAAAGATTGCGGAGAGACACGCGAATTTGTTGGGACAGGGTGAAGTGGCCGGAGCGTCGTTGGGGGCGGTGTGTGATGTGAATGGGGAGCTGGCAGGGGATTTTGGAAGGCGTTTCGGGGTTGTGGGATTTGGTTCGATTGAAGAAATGATGGGTTCTGGGCGAGTGAACGCCGTGACTGTTCTGACACCGAGTGGGGTACATGCGGGAAACGTGGTGGAACTGGCCCGGCATGGGGTGCCGATCGTGGTGGAGAAACCCATGGCTCTGCGTCTGGAAGATGCGGATAGGATGATTGAGGCATGCGATCGGCATGGGGTGAAGTTGTTCGTGGTGAAACAGAACCGAATGAATCGGTCGGTGAAGGCGTTGCGCGGGGCGCTTGAGGCAGGCCGTTTTGGGCGGTTGACGCTGGGCACAGTGCGGGTGCGGTGGTGCCGGCGGCAGGCGTATTATGATTCAGCGCAGTGGCGCGGCACCTGGGAGCATGATGGTGGGGTGCTGGCCAATCAGGCGAGCCATCATATCGACTTGTTGGTTTGGATGATGGGGGAGGTGGAGAGTGTCTTTGCGAAAGCTTCGCGGGCATTGGCGAATATCGAGGCTGAGGACATGGCGGTGGTGACGTTGCGATTCAAAAGCGGGGCACTGGGTGTGATTGAGGCTACGACAGCGACACGGCCGCGAGATTTGGAGGGATCGTTGTCTCTGTTGGGGGAAAAGGGAGCGGTTGTTATCGGCGGGTTTGCGGCGAATGAGCTGGTGACATGGGATTTCGAGAATGGAGCTCCTGAAGATGCGGACATTTTTGAGACGCATGGCCGCAACCCGGAGCATCCATTTGGGTTTGCCCACAAGTGCTATTATGAGCATGTGGTGGATTGTATCAACCATGACGGGCAGCAAATGGTGGATGGATTGGAAGGGCGCCGCAGCTTGGAATTGATCTCGGCGATTTATGAGTCCGTGGATACGGGGCATGAGGTAGTACCAGGTAGTGGGCGGGCCAACTGCCGGCTGGGGCGGCCGGCTGGAAAGGGGGATGTATGAACGTCCCGTTCGTGGATCTGCACAGGCAGTACGTGGAGTTGAAAGATGAGTTGGATGCGGCCATTGCAGAGGTGATTGCGGGTTCAGATTTTATCCGGGGTCGCCACATGGAGCCGTTTGAGGAAGAGTTCTCGACGGTGTTGGGGGCGCGTCATTGTGTGTCTTGCGGGAATGGGACGGATGCCTTGTATATTGCCTTGCGGGCGCTGGGTGCGGGGTCGGGGGATGAGGTGATCACGACGGCGCATTCATGGATTTCGACATCGGAGACGATTACGCAGACCGGCGCGCGGGTGGTTTTTTGCGATACGGAAGAGCGAACTTTTAATCTGGATGCTGAGGCGGTGCGGGACAAGATTACGGACCGAACACGGGGGATTGTGGTGGTGCACTTGTGTGGGCAATCCGCGGATGTGGATGTCATTCGGGAGATCGCGGACGAACATGGACTGTGGGTGGTGGAGGATTGTGCGCAGGCGCACTTGGCCACATTGCGGGGCCAGAGGGTGGGAACATTTGGGGATGTGGCGGCGTTTTCATTTTATCCGGGCAAAAACCTTGGGGCGATGGGTGATGCCGGGGCGGTGGTGACAAACAGGGAGGACCTGGCGGATTGGATGCGCCTTTTTGCGCGGCATGGAGGGAAGGGAGAGCATGTGATAGAGGGAATCAACAGTCGGATGGATGGTCTGCAGGCGGCGGTGTTACGGGTGAAGTTGCCACACTTGGAGGAGTGGACCCGTCAGCGCCGGGCCGCGGCGGAGATTTATGATGAATTGCTTGCCGGGGTGGAGCGAGTGGAGATACCCCATGTCGCCCCGAATCGGGAGCATGTTTACCATTTGTACATGATTCGGGTGGAGAGGCGTGATGAGCTTCGAAGTTATTTAAAGGAACGCCATGTGGCGACAGGGGTGAATTACGGCCGGGCTCTGCCATTTTACAGTGCGTACAAATACTTGGGCCACACGCCGGCGGATTTTCCCCATGCACATGCAAACCAAGAGCGAGTGTTGTCGTTGCCTATTTTTCCGGAAATAACGCGTGAGGAACAAGAGTATGTGGCCGGATGTGTCAGGGAAGGGACGGCTCGCGGATGAGGGTTTGGCTGGCGCATATTGGAGAGGCACCTATTGCGCCCCGGCCGGGAAATCGGCCAATGCGGTTGGGCTTGTTGGCGGGGGTGCTGCGCCGTCAAGGGCACGAGGTGACTTGGATTTCCTCTCGTTTTGACCACGGGATGAAACAGCAGCGATCGGCTGAATTTGCGGTGGAATTTGAGGAGTTGGGGATTGAGTTGGTTTTGTTGAATGGGCCGGGTTACCGGCGAAATGTGAGCTTGGAACGGATGTGGGATCATTGGTGTGTGGCGCGCTCGTTTCGGGCGATTGCGCGCGAGCTGCCTCGTCCGGATGTTGTTCTGGCATCGTTGCCAACGGCAGAGCTGGCGTTGGGTTTGATTGACGAGGCAAAGAGACATGGCGCGCCCGTATTGGTGGATGTTCGTGATTGGTGGCCGGATATTTTCTACAATGTGCTGCCTGATTGGCAGCGGCCGTTGGCCCGGGTGGGATTGACTCCATTGGAATGGATGTATGACCGAGCCTGCAGCCGGGCGGACGGGGTTCTGGGGATTACGCCCGACTTCATGCGGTGGGGTCTTCGGCGCGCGCGGCGTGAGAGGGGGAGGAATGACGCGGTTTTCCCGATTGGATACAGCCGCAGCCAAGGTACTGAGGATGAGCGGCGGGCGGCGACTGAGTATTGGCGGGAACAGGGAGTGGACTTAGAGTCGAAGGTGTCCCGGGTTGTCTTTGTGGGATCCATCAGTAATGCGCATGATGTACAAACGGTCGCACGGGCGGCGGCGTTACTGGGTGAACGGGGGACGGATTGTGAATTTGTTTTTTGTGGTGATGGAGATATGCGGGGAAAAGTTGAGGAAGTGGCGGGACAATCAGAGAGGATTTGTTTTCCGGGCTGGGTGGATCGTTCCATGGTGTTTGAGTTGCTGCGGGCGAGTGACGTTGGCGTGGTGCCGTTGGCTGACCGGCCGGATTTTCGAGTGTCGGTGAACAATAAAACGACTGAGTACCTAGCGGCGGAGATGGCGTTGTTGGTGTCGCCGGCAAACAGTCTTGTGGGCCAATTGGTGAATGAGTATGGGTGTGGCTTGGCTTATTCGTGGGGCGATGACCAAGATCTGGCGGATAGAATTGAAGAATCGATTGAGGATGGCAGCAGGTTAAAGACGATGAAGCGGAATTCGGGAAGGTTGTTTGAGGAAATGTTTGATGCGGAACGGGTTTATCCAAAATTTGCCAATCACTTGATGGAGGTCGCGGGACGGTTTTCGCAAAATGGATCAGGCAATAACTAAAGTGCCGGTATCTGACAAAGAAGTGGAGAGGCAGCGGTTTGAGCAACTCGCTGAAACAGCACTGAAAACACAGGAAACGCAATTATGTCTGGGTTCAGCCGGGATGCCTTTGGTTTTACGCCGGCCGTATCTGCGGTTTGAGGAATTGCTGGGGCAGGCGGTTTCGCCCGGGGATGAGGTGTTGGATATTTGTTGTGGGGATGGCCAATTCAGTTTTTTTCCTGCGCAAATTGGCGCGCGGGTAACTGGGCTAGATTTGTCGCGCAAATCCCTATTTCTCGCTGAGAAGCGGTGCCCAGAGGAATTGAGGGAAAGGGTAAGGTGGTGCGAGGGTGATTGTGAGGAGTTGCCATTTGAGGATGGAGCGTTCAGCGGGGTGATTTGCGCCGGTGGATTGTCGTATGGGGACTGGGAAAAAGTTTTGAGTGAATTGAGGCGGGTGTTGCAGCCGGGAGGGTGGTTCATCGCGGTGGATTCGTTCAACCACAGTCCCGTGTACCGTCTCAACCGCTGGCGGCATTGGCTGCGAGGACGGAGGACGGCTACGGTAAACCGGCGAATTCCCTCCCGAAAATGGCTGGATCTAGCTGGGGGTTATTTTGCCGGGCTGTCAGTGGAACACTTTGGCGCCTTTTCTTTCATGGCCCCGATCTTGCAGCCCTTGGCTGGGGAAGTGCGGACTGCGCGTTGGCTCAATGACTGTGACAAATGGCCCGGGGTTCCCAAAAGTTGGGCTTTTAAAATAGTGGTCAAGGCAGAGACCTAATCTTGATTTGGTCGAGGAACCGCCTCGGGCAGTGAATCCATTGGGATTGATTGCCCGGGGCGGTTTTTTTATTGTCATCCGCCGTGGCGATGGAGGTTCCATTTTTCCGATATCCGCATGTGTTCGAGCAACACCGTGAGGAGGTGCTGGAGGCATTCCTAAAGACCGCCGAACGCGGGGCATACATCCTTCAGGATGAAGTGCGGGAATTCGAGAATGTGGTGGCGGCATTTGTCGGGGCGCGCCATGCGATTGGGGTGGCTAATGGAACCGATGGCCTGACCTTGGCGCTGCGTGCGGCTGGGGTGGAGCCGGGTGATGAGGTTCTCATGGCGTCGCATACGTATGTGGCTACTGCGGCGGCAGCGCATTTCAATGGAGCCACCCCGATTTTGGTGGAATGCGGGGCGGACCACCTCATGGATTTGGATTCGGCAGCGGCGGCGATTACGGAAAAGACAAGGGCTATCGTCCCGACGCAGCTCAATGGCCGTACTTGCAACATGGATGAGTTGATGAACTTGGCGGACGAGCGGGGGCTGCTGGTGGTGGAAGATGCGGCGCAGGCATTGGGCTCAAGATATCGTGGCCGATGCGCGGGGACATTTGGTCTGGCGGGCATGATCAGCTTGTATCCGGCAAAGTTGTTGGGGTGTCTGGGCGATGGTGGTCTAGTGTTGACCAATGATGACGGGATGGCAGGGCAATTGAGGTTGTTGCGCGATCATGGCCGAAACGAAGCGGGCGAGGTGGTGTCTTGGGGTGTCAACTCGCGATTGGACACGGTGCAGGCGGCAGTATTGCTGGCAAAATTTAGGCATTATCCGTCGGAAATTGAGCGCCGGCGTGAGATTGCTGCGCGGTATCGAATGGGCCTCTCGGGCCTGTCAGTCATGACCTTGCCGCCGGGTCCGGATGACGGTGATCATTTTGATGTCTACCAAAATTACGAGGTGGAGGCGGATCGGCGCGATGCCTTGCGGGCGCACTTGGATTCCCGGGGAGTGGGCACCATTATCCAGTGGGGCGGCAAGCCGGTGCATCAACTGAGCGGCTTGGGTCTGGAGGGAATTTCGCTAGCCCGAACGGAGGAAATTTTTAAACGGTGTTTCCTTTTACCAATGAACACCTCGTTGACCGACGAAGAGGTGGACTACGTGTGTGAGGCCATACGCGATTTTTATGAGTGAACCGAATTCAGCCGCACTTGGTCCTTTGGGGGATCCGGCCCAATGTCATGAGCCAATCGATTTGGCCGGGCTGCCGACGGCTGAGGCCCAGGCCATGCTGGAGCAGATGATGCTCATCCGCTCGGCTGAGGAACGTATTGGTGGCGCCGTTGAGTCGGGAGAGGTGAAATGTCCCTGCCACTTGGCGATTGGCCAGGAGGCTGTTGCGGTGGGGGTGGCCGGGCATGTTTGCGAAGGCGATCGAGTGTTTGGAGCGCATCGTTCCCATGGGCATTTTCTGGCCTTGGGGGCGTCGGTTGAAAGTCTGTTGGCAGAAATTTTGGGGAGAGAGACGGGATGCTCCCGCGGGATGGGCGGTTCCATGCATTTGCGTGATGTGGAAAATCATTTTTGGGGTTCGGTGCCCATTGTGGGGGCAACCATCCCAATTGCGGTGGGCGCGGGGCTGGCCGCGCAGATGGATGGGGACGACTCGATTGCGGTGAGTTTTTTTGGGGACGGAGCAACGGAAGAAGGGGTGTTTCATGAATCCATGAATCTGGCGGCGGTGAAGGGGTTGCCGGTGGTTTTCATTTGTGAAAACAATCTGTTCTCCAGTCATCTGCATGTGTCGCTTAGGCAGCCGGCGGATTCGACCTGCCGCTATGCGGAGGCGCACTGTGTGCCTTGGCAAAGAGTGGATGGAAATGACGTGGTGGCGGTCTCGGAAGCAATGAGCACTGCGGCGGCACAAGCCAGAGCTGGAAGTGGTCCGCAATTTATTGAAGCCGTGACCTACCGTTGGCGCGGGCACGTGGGTCCTCGGGAGGACTTGGACGTGGGAGTGAAACGTGAAGACGACTTGGAGATGTGGAAAAGGCGTGATCCCGTTTCCCGGTTGGCCAAGGCGCTTGACCAAGAGCCGGACTGGACTTCAGCGCGTGATGCGGTATCGGCGGCTTGGGCTCGGGCAATGAATGCGCCTAAGCCAAATCCGGCAGAATTATTGGATAGGGTGTTTTCATGACGACTTATTGCGAAGCCATCCTAGAAGCGCACCGATGGTTGATGCGGGAACAGCCGAAAGTGTTTTGCATCGGTCAAGGCCTGTGGAGTCCCTGGTACGTGGGCAACAGCATGCGGGACTTGGAAAAGGAGTTTGGAGTGGAACGTGTGATCGATACACCGGTGTCGGAGGCCGCTACGACAGGTGCAGCACTGGGCGCGGCACTGGGGGGGTACCGGCCGATTGTGGTGCACCCGCGGGTGGATTTTGCTGTCTTGGCGATGGATGCAGTGGTCAACCAAGCGGCGAACTGGAACCACATATTTGGGGGGGGCATTCCGGTGCCGTTAACGGTCAGGGCAATCATCAATCGTGGTGGCGAGCAAGGGGCGCAGCATTCACAGGCGCTCCACGCGTGGTATGCGCACGTGCCGGGTCTGCGGGTGGTGATGCCCTCGACGGCGGCGGACGCTCGGGATTTGTTGGTGGCCAGTGTTTTATGTGATGACCCGGTGGTGTATATCGATGACCGGTGGCTTTATGAAGAGGCGGCCGATTTGGATGCCGTTGATCCGATTGACTTGAGGTCAATGCGTCCACGGGTTCAACAGAAAGGGACTGATTTGACCTTGGTAGGAACGGGTTACGGGGCGGCGGTGTGTCGTGCGGCGGCGGCGGCAATGGACGAATCGTGTGAAGTGATTGATGTGCCGGTGATAAACCCGATGCTGGATGCAGACTGGGCGGTGCTGCGTGAATCTTATGGCCGCACGGGTCGGATGTTGGTGGTGGATGCGGCATGGGGAAATTGCGGTTGGGCAGCGACGGTGGTGGCGGGTGTGGGTGGTGGTCGCGCGTTGACATTGCCGGCGTCACCAGCACCGACGAGTGGCGGGATGGAGGAGGCATATTATCGGGCTGTTGGAGTGGAATCAGTGGTCGCAGTCGCGCAGGAGATGTGTGGCGAGTGAAACGGCTGCTGGACATTGTGGCGTCATTTATCGGGTTGGTTTTATTGTCGCCGTTTTTGTTGGTTGGGGCGGTGCTGGTGTGGCTGCAGGATTTTCGGTCTCCGTTTTATATCCCCGAACGCATGGGGCTCGGAGGGAGAAAATTTCAAATGGTAAAACTCCGGTCCATGGTTCATCGGGCCGACGATTCCGGTGTGACCTCGACTGCGGGGGATGATCCGCGCATCACAGGCATTGGCAGGTTTATTCGCCGATTCAAACTCGATGAATTCCCTCAGCTTTGGAACGTGTTCCTGGGCGAAATGAGTCTGGTGGGGCCGCGGCCAAATGTGGAGGCAGAGACGTGCCTGTACACGGAGGCAGAAAATCATTTGTTGGATGTGCGTCCCGGGATCACGGACATAGCGTCGATTGTGTTTGCGGATGAGTCGGATATTTTGCGGGGGAGCGAGGATCCGGACTTGGCGTACAATCAACTCATCAGGCCATGGAAGTCCCGGATGGGACTACTGTACGTGGAGCATGCATCTTTTTGGCTGGATGTGAAATTGATACTCATCACCGCACTGGCGATGGTTTGTCGGCGGTGTGCACTGTGCCGGCTCAGTCAGGTGGTGGAAGGGTTGGGGGCGAGCGAGGAGTTGTGTGCGATGGCGCGGCGGGAAAAGGAACTGGAGCCTCATCCGCCTCCGGGGAGTGAGTCGATTGTCACCACCCGGTGAGGAACCGCCTTGTAAGGCGGTTTTTTTATTTCTACAGTCCGCCACCGCTCGCGGTGGCCGCGGGTGAGAGGCCCATGGACTTGAACGCCATTAAATTAAGCCGGTGGGAGCGCCATGTGCTGCTTCTGCTCGTTTACTCGGTGGTCTTGGTACTGAGTTTTTTGCTGGCGTATCAGGTACGTTTTGAGTTCGTAGTTCCATCGGAGTACGGCTGGCATTTCACACGAATCTGGCCGGTTGTGGTGGCTCTCAAGCTGGCTTGCCTCTGGTTGTTTGGGCAATTCTCCTCGCTGTTGACTTATTTTAGCCTGCCAGACTTGCGGCGTGTGGCCCTAGCCCTGGGAGCTCCTTTTTTGGGGATGCTGGGATGGTGGTATTTCTTGGGAGGAATGGAACAATCACCGGTGGTTCCGCGGGGCGTGATTATTATTGATGCGATGTTGTCATTTGCGGGGGTTGTGTTTGCGCGGGTATTATTTCGGCTGATACGTGAGCGTGAATTTCGGCTGGGACAGGGGGGCGTGGTCCGGCGTGTAGCGATTGTGGGCGCGGGTGAGGTAGGGGCAATGTTGGCTCAGGAGCTGGCGGACAAGCCGAGGATGGGCCGGGAAGCGGTGGCTTTTTTTGATGATGACGAACGGAAACACGGAACACGTGTCCACGGGGTGGCAGTGGTGGGAAAGCTGGAGCGGGAGCAACTGGAGAAACTGCGCGTGGAGGAGGTGATCATTGCCATGCCTTCGGCTGCTTCAGCGAGAGTCAGTGAGGTGGTGGCTTTTCTGCGAGAGGTCGGGATGGCGCACGTGACCGTTCCCTCGGTGGAGGAATTGACCTCGGGTAAGGTGCAGGTGACGCAATTGCGCCCGGTGGATATTGAGGATTTGCTGGGACGCGAACGGGTTGAGTTGGACATGGGAGAGATTGAGGCGCTGTTGCGTGGGCGCCGAGTGCTGGTGACGGGTGCGGGGGGAAGCATCGGGTCTGAGCTTTGCCGACAAATTGCCTCGTTTGAGCCGGAGCATCTGGTGTTGGTTGAGCGATCCGAGGTGCAGATGTTTTCGGTGGAGCAGGATTTGGTTCGGTCAGGGCACTCAGGCAGAATTACGGCGGAGGTGGCCGATATTTTGGACGAACCGCGTATGGAACGAATTCTTGAAAACCACAAGCCACATCTGTTGTTTCACGCGGCGGCCCACAAACATGTTCCCCTGATGGAGGCGCAACCGGCGGAGGCTTTGCGGAATAACACGTTGGGTACAATGGCCTTGGCGGACATGGCGCGTACGGCCGAGGTAGAGCGATTTGTGTTTATTTCCACGGACAAGGCGATCAACCCAACCAGCGTGATGGGGGCCAGCAAACGGTTGGCGGAAGTCTGCCTACAGTCCATGGATGCGGAGGGTGGCTCGACTCGCTTCCTAGCTGTGCGGTTTGGCAATGTGCTAGGCAGTTCGGGCAGCGTGGTGCCGATTTTTCGTGAGCAAATTGCTGCGGGCGGCCCGGTGACGGTGACGGACCCAGAAGTGACGCGTTACTTCATGCTCACTAGCGAGGCTGTGGGACTGGTGCTACAGAGCGCGGCGATGGGGAGGGATGGAGGAATTTTTGTATTGGACATGGGAACGCCGGTGAAAATTGCGGACTTGGCCCGCCAGATGATTGAACTGAGTGGATTTGTGCCGGGTGTGGAAATTGATATTGAGTTTACGGGATTGCGTCCTGGGGAAAAATTGTTTGAGGAGATTCGACTGGATCGTGAGGCGTTGACACCCACCGTTCATGAAAAAATTTTCAGGTTTGAGGCCGCGCCCGAGCCAATGGAGGAGGTGCGCAAATCTCTTGGGTGTTTGAATGAGGAGATGGAGGGAGCGGATTCCGGTACTGTGCGGGGCCTGATCTCGGTGCGAGTGCCGGAGTATCAACCGCCGGGTTCGGAGGCGGATTGAGTTCAGGGCTGGGTGTTGATGTCCTGAGTGGTACCGTTCTGGTCGGCGACACTGATTAGCGTGACGCGTTTCATGAGGGAGGAATCATTGGCGGCCCAAGTGGCATTGTGGCTGGAGATGGTGGCTCCCGTGATGGTGATCAGTGTGCCGTCGGCGTTGATGTTGATGCCTTGTGGTGGGGCGTCGGCGTTGACATTGATGGTGGCATAGGTGGTGCTGGCGTTGTCTTCAAGTACAATTTGTTTCACGCCCCGGAAGTTGCGACCGTTGATGTGGAGCGGGCCGGAGCTGAGGTCGTAGGTGCCGGCCGTGCTAGTGCCGCCATCATAGCCTCCCCCGGCAAAGGTGGCTTGGGAAACACCGAAGAATGAGGGAGTGCCAGAGACCGTAAAGGCACCGGAAGCATTGGTGTCCGTCGTGGCGGTGCCGTATGGAGTGGTGACCTTGAGACGCCGGCTAAGGGAGCCGATGCTATCGGCAAGGTGAAGGGTTGGGCGCCAACCGGGGGCGTCGGCGGTGATGGTGAAGGAGGTACCATCGACAATGGTGACGCCGCCGCTGGTATTGATGGCGTTCAGACCGGAAATAGGCTGGCCGGCGGCGTCGACGATTTCAACTTTCGTGACCATGCCAAGGCCGGTGCCATTGAATTCAAGCGTATCGGAGTCACGCCGATAGTGATTGCTGGTCAGACCGGAGAGCGTGCTGAAGGTTGGCGGGGTGCCGATGTGGAAGCGCTGAGCGGCAGGCGATGTTGCATTGTCGCGGGCGCTTTCCAGAGAGAACAGGCGGAATTGCTGGGTGCCCACGGAGTCGGCGTTGCCGGGGTTCGAGAATTGAATGACACTGGTGTCGATGATGATCGAGGCATCGGTAAGGGTGACACCGGTGGCATTTGCCTCGATGGAACTGTTGAGGCCGGAGCCGTTGGCGTCAATAAGATGGATTCTACCGACGCTCTTGAGGCCAGTCCCCGCGATGAAGATATCGTCGCCGACAGTCTTGTCCCGATTGAAGGCGCCTGTGCTGGAGAATGCCCCGATGAAGTTGATGAACGGCTGGCGATTGACGTTAAAACGGAAGGATGCGTTCTGGTCGGTGTTGTTGATGGCGTTGAAAATCTTGAACTCGTGGGTGTCGTCGGAGGAATTGGAGTCGGCGGCGGCACTGGTGAAGACGTCGGCAGAAAGCTGGATGCGGGAGCCGTTGTCTTCGACGTAAACGCCTGGATGCGGGAGATCGAGGGCGAGGGCGGGACTGTAGGAGGTGCCGTCAGCTTTGATGATCTCGATACGATAGGTGGTATTCAGGGCAGTGCCATTGATGTCGAGGGTTTTGTCGCGGCGATATTCGCCGGAATTGGCGGCCATACCCTCGGTGGTGTAGCTGGTGATCTCGGGTTTGGCGGAGATGGCGGAGATCAGGCGGACGTCGTTCGTGGAACTGAGCTGGGTGTTGTTGTCGATTCTAGAGAGGCGCAAGCGGCGATTGGAGCCGTCGGCGATGGACGAGACCATGTCCCGGCTCAACTCCGCTAGAGTGTCGGATTTGACGTCCAACGTGACGGAGGTGACGTTGCCGTCCGTGGGCCAGACTGCGTTGCCGGATGCATCATCAATGCGGACATAGGCAATCTTGGTGGCATTGACATCAACGCTTTTAAAACCATAGCCTTGGATGAGGAGGGGCTCGGCGCGATTGTAGACGAGACCATCGGCGTTCGTGCCGGTGAGCACAGGGTTGCCTGTTTCGATGGTGAATTTCTGGGGGCCCTTCTCGCTGTAGCCCAGTGTGCTCCAGACACGGATTTCGCGGTCTGTGCCTTCAGCGGCATCGCTGATGATGCCCACGGGAATGTCAAGCCGGGAGTCGGAGATAACATATTCCGTGGCTGGAGCGATGCTTTGCACGACGACGTTGCCGTTCAAAATCTGAATGACCCGGACAGAGGCAAGGCGCTGGCCGATGAGGGTCAATGTTTCGGTGGTACGGGTGTAGGCGGTGCTGATGGCCGTGGTGCCTCCGTCGTCAGAGACGCGGGTGATCTTGGGCACATCCGAGGCGGGCGCGATCGAGTTTTCGATGATGGCATGGCGAACATCGCGAGGGAAGATAACCACATCCTTGGGGCCGGGACCGCGGATGTGGCCCCAGAGGGAGTAGGTGTTTTGGTTGCCCACGATGCTGGCTTCGCCGCTCCAGATGAGTTCAAATTCCTCGTGGATCTTGGTAAAGCTGAACTGGATGGGTCCAGTGATGACGCCGGGGCCGACGTTGGTATCAAAGGTCGGAGTGGGCCCGAGGGTGTTGGTGAAGTTGTCAATCCAAGTGCCTGGGCCGGTACGGTTCCAGCCGATGGGCACGCCGTCAGGTGAAAGGCCAAGGTCGTCGGCGACAAAGATGATGTCCGGCATCCAGACGGCCCGGCCGACTTCTTGAGTGGCGGTTTTCAACTCGGGCACGCCGAGGAACAGTTCTGAGCCGGGCACGGTTTTGTCTGCCCCGATGATGTTCTGGCCGTTGGTGGTTACGAAAGTGTCAGTCCAAGTCAGGTTGGTGGGGGTAAAGGTGATGCCGAGGAGTGAGTCGAAGGGTTGCTCGTAGAACTGGATCTTGTCGATGCCGCCGCGCATGGCGAGATCGAAGAAGGGTGGCGGCCCTTGGGCGGGGAGCACGCTGGTGATGGGTAAGGCGGGGATGTAGCCGGTGTTGCGGCGGGGAATGAAGTTGGGATTGCCGCCTAGTGAGGAGGGGTATGGCCGCCCAAAAGGTCCGGGGAAAACCGGGACGGCGGTCAGCGGCAGCAGTTGGGTAGGCACGACTAGAACGACATTGAGGGGCAGGGTTTCATAAACATAGTTGTTGTTTCGGTAAAGGTAGCGGAGACCGCCGGCATCATCGTAGGTTAGCGCATGGCGGGGCTGATTTTTGCCGCCCATGGCGTTCATGCCATCGTAGTAGACGCCGAAATCGTAGAGGGAGGGTTTGTCTGTCCAGTATATGAGGCTGTTGCCATAAAAGGCGTCGGCAATGGCCGCGACAGAGGACCATGCGTTGCCGCTGGTGTCGGTGGTGAATTCCTCCATGTCGGCGAAGGTGGGCATGATGAAGGGCGCGTTGCCAACGCCGGGGGAGTTCGTGCCATCATGAACCAGCCGGTAGCTGTATTTCACGTTGTTGATCATGTCCGTGGGGTTCTCGGTGATGGGATCAAAGTTGCGCAGGCGCACGCGGAAGTTGATCATCGTGGACGCTTGGTTGGTGGTGGCATCGTGAATGCTGAAGGCGTATCGGTGGGGATTGCCCAGCCCCAGCTGGTTGACCAGCAAGCCCAAGGTTAGCGACTTAATGTCGAGGATGCTTTGGTTTTGCGCGGTGGTGTTGACCCAAGTGGTGTTGTAGTTGCCAAGGAATCCATGGTCGGCAAGGTCCAGCTCGGTCATGCCGCTGTAGCTTTCGTCGACGGGCTGGAAAAAATCGTTCAGGATGTCGAACGCTTCCTTGATGGCGAACCGGCCCTCAAGGCCGAAGTAGGTGATAAAGGAGGCATCAAACGAATAAACCAGTGAAGGGGTGTTCCAGCGGAAAAAGCTCTTGCGCTCCTTGGGGCCGCCGAGGTCGTCCCAGTAGTTGAGATCCATGCCCAGCGCCGTAAGGCGGTTGGTGTGCATGGGGCCGATCATGACAAAGCCCTGCGCAAGGTTCAGCCCGGTGAGCAGAACCAGTAACATGGCTGTGCGTGTCAGAATCCGCATGCGGATGCCAAGGTGTTGGTTTGGAAGAGGCGGTCTTGCGTGACACGGGGGAAAGGGTGTAAACCCGCACCAACAGCACCGAGCCGTTTCAAACTGTGAAAAGGCACCTCCTCGTCCCTTCAGGGGCAAGTATGAGGCGGTGTTTCCAGTGCAAAACAAAAACTTGCTGACACACGCAGGAGCGTCTGTGAACAAGGGCGCGGATTAGCGAGGTATTCCGAATGCACGCAGGCCGGTTTCAAATTTAACGCGCTTCTGGCGGGTCAACTCGTAGTCGGTGATTTTCCAGCCACCGGGTGTAGGCGTCACGGAAAAGGTGCCGGCATATTCATTCACACGTGTGTGAATATGCCCCCAGTGTTCAACCGTGCCGGTGACACGCCAGGTGCAATCGAACCCGAAACCTTCCTTGGCTGTCTTCATTTTGCCATCTACGATTTCCACGCCCTTCACGCGCGATACTGCCCCACCCTGTTCGGCCATCAACAGGCTTCGCTTGAACTGAAGATAGAGCGTGCGGAGCAAATCCCCCTCCACACATGTTGCGAGGGCATTGTAAATGGCTCGGTCATCCCGCAGGTCAAACGCATGGTAGATGTTGCCATGGAGTTGCCTGAAGATTTTCTCGGCGGTTTCAGGATTAAGTCTGGCTCCCGGTTTTGTTCTGACGGGCGCGATGGCCGTGGCGGCGGCGGGGCTTGGATTTTTCCAGTCCAGCACGGCCTGGTCCTTCACGAAAAAATGCTCCTTGGGCTTTTCATCATGCACGTAGAGAATGGAGCGCAGGAATGGGGCTGCTTGATTGAAGGTGTCCCATTTCATCTTGACCGTCCGCACGGGTTCACGGGCAGGGTACTCGAGGATCAAGCCCAGTCGCGCCTGATAGACGCTTACCTTTCGCGGCTTGGCGTTTTGTGCAAAGTCATTGATGTCCAAGCCAAAGAAATTGAGCCGCGACAGCTTGGGGCGTACTGTTACGCCATTGATGGTCACCGGGTTGCGATCACGAAAGAAGGCCTCGATTTTGCTGTGGGTTGCCTCTTGTTCAGCCACGGTCAGGAAATCGGGGTTCTTTCGTTCCAGCTTCAGCCATTTTTCAAATGACAAAACCGGTATCAGGATTTCATGGCGCACCTCGCGGTGGGTCAGGTAAATGTAGGAATACAGTCCGCTGTAGCTGGTGATGCCCAGGAGTTTTTTGAACTCGGCTTCCCGTTTCTGCCGCAGTTCGCGCCAACTGGCGGGAGGCTTGGTGGGCGGATTCACCCAGTCGAATCGGATTGTGTGCGGTCGGCCGGCCAGCAGTTGCACCGGTGGCCCATTCCAGATGCCTTTTTGGAGAACCATGAAATCCATTACCGCCGGCAGCACGGCCTTGTCGCCGCCGAAATTCTGGAGAAAGGTCAGGAATGGTTGCTTGGGCTTGGGCTTGAATTCCATCAGGTAGATGACCTGTCGTTTCATAAGTTCCGACTGAAACGCGCCCGCGGCGGGGATGGCCGCCGTGTCCATCTTGGCCACCTTGCCCGGTACATGCGTCCCGTTGGCGTCGCGGACAGTAAAGTAGCTTGTAAGGAATTTCTGGTGCTTCACGGCAGCCGCCTGAAGATCCTTGGAGGCAAACCGGGTCTCCTTGTCTGCCTTCAATCCGTGAAACATAACCAAGTCTTCCAGCATGATCTTGAGTTCCGCCAGCGCCTCGTGTTCGCGCACGTTCACCACCGCGTGGCTCATGGAAATGGGATGTCCCGCGGCAAGTCCCGCGCTTAATAGGCACACTATGGCTACAAACCCTCTCATGGACCCCCTTCCATTACCCTGAAAAGGCCGTGTGCAAAAGCTGAATCTGCCGTCAGACGGGTCAGTTTGGGTTTGTAAAACGCCCGGGGATTTGCTCTAATCTCACCTCGCATGGCGCGCAAGGAGGCGACTGCAGAATCCCCTCAGGGAGGTTCCAACGAGATTATTGGCATTGGGCTGTTTTGTCTGGCCATGCTCTTGTTGCTTGCCCTGTTCTCGTTCGACAAGGGAGACCTTGCCTTCAACGGCACCGAGGTCAATGACCCCAGGCATAATCTGATCGGTGGCGTGGGAGCGTGGGTGGCACAGGGATTCTTCCTGGCACTGGGAGGAGCGGCGTATGCGGTGCCGCCGTTGCTGTTGTTGTTTGCGGTGTCTACCCTGTTTCAAAAGCTCCAGCCGCTGGTGCGGCGTTGGCCGTGGGCGCTGGTGTTGTTGCTCAGTTGCACGGCGGTATTCAGCCTTTATGACGGGCCGTTTGCGGCGCTCGCCTCGCGCCTAGGCGCCACGGACCCGGGTGGGTTTGTGGGTGCGTTGCTGGACCAGTATGTGTTTGGCTACGTGGGCACGGTGGGGGCGACCATTATCCTGCTGGCAATTTATTGCATCAGCTTTCTGTATCTAACCAATTTCCGGCTGACGGAGTGGGTGCGCGAAAAGCTCCGCGAACGGAGGGAACGCAAGCGCACGGCGGAGTCGGGCATTGAGGACGAGGAAAATGAATTGGCCAATCGGGCTCGGGAGCTGGAACGGCAGTACCGCGAACTGAAGGAGCAGGTGGAGAAATCCGGCCGTTCACTGGAGGCGGGCACGCCGAGCTTGGGAGCGGACTTGCAGCCCGTGCCGGAGCCAAAGGTTCGAGACCTGAGCGAAACGCAATCCACGCAGTCTGTGCTCGAAAAGGAAGCGGAGGGACCGGAGCCGGCCCGCCGACTGGCGGCAATTATGTTCACGGATATTGCCGGCTACACGCGCCTATCCAACCGCGACGAGAAGGCGGCGATGAAGCTGATCAAGAAGCAGCGCAAGGTTTTAAAACCTATTGTCGAGTCGCATGACGGCGAGTGGATGAAGGAGATGGGTGATGGGTTGCTGCTGTGTTTCCCCAGTTCTCTCAGCGCGGTGAATTGTGCGATTGCCATTCAGGAAGCTACGCGGGCAGAGCCGCATTTGGATCTTCGGATTGGGCTGCATCAGGGGGATATCGTGGTGGATGGGAACGATGTGTACGGGGATGGCGTGAATATTGCCTCGCGCATTGAGCCTTATGCGCCGGTGGGAGGCATCGCGGTCTCGGAAAAAATTCAGCAGGATGTCGCGAGTCATCCCGAGGTGAACATCCAGTTGCTGGGAGAATTTGAACTGGAAGGGGTTGAGCAGCGGGTGGAGATTTACACGGTGACCTCCAATCTTGGGGAATCGTTGGATGAGACGCGTTGGATTGAGCCGGAGGAACCTGCAGTCAGTGAGGTGGCCGAACCGGTTGAGGAAACGAAAGGCAAGGTGACGAAGGAGGAGATTCTCGGAGAGAAAGCTCCCGCGACGGCTGCTATGGGGGGAGTTGCCTCACCCCGGAAAACGCCGGTTTTGCGCAAACCCAAGCCAGCTGTGGTGGCCAAGACGCCGATCATTGGAGATTACAAGCTGCCGCCACGGGATTATCTTCAGACGCCGGAGCCGGTGAATGGGCCGGTGGAGACGAAGGAGGAATTGCTGGCCAACGCCAAGGTGATGCAGCAGACGCTGGCGCAGTTTGGCATTGATGTGGCGCTGGGGGACATCACGAAAGGGCCGACGATTACGCGGTACGAACTGCACCCGGCACCGGGCGTGAAGCTGGAAAAAATCGCCAACCTTTCCAACAACATCACGGCGGCGCTGCGGGCGGAACGGATCAACATTTTGGCGCCGGTGCCGGGCAAAAGCTCGGTGGGCATCGAGGTGCCAAATCGGCACAAGAGCTTGGTGACCCTGCGCGACCTGCTGGAGAGCGACTCGTGGCGGAAATCCAAGGCGCGCATTCCGGTGGCCTTGGGCAAGGATGTTTATGGCGACCCGATCATTGCGGACTTGGCGGAGATGCCGCACCTGCTGGTGGCGGGGGCCACGGGCGCGGGCAAGAGTGTGTGCGTGAACAGCATTGTGGCGTCGTTGTTGTACCGTTTCCCTCCGGATGAACTGCGTTTCGTGATGATCGATCCAAAGGTGGTCGAGTTGCAAATGTACAACAACCTGCCACATTTGGTGGTGCCGGTGGTGACAGACCCGAAAAAGGTGATTCTCGCACTGCGCTGGGTGGTACAGGAGATGGAAAACCGCTACAAGATTTTTGCCAAGGCAGGAGTTAAAAACATCGCTGGCTTCAACAAACGGCCGATCGATAAACCGAAACCGGAGCAGGATCCGGAGCTGCCGCTCTTCAGCGGAGGGGAAAAGGTGGAGGCGAATTCCGAAGGTTTTGCGGTGGAGGTGGATGAGGAGATCGTGGTGCCCCGGGAGGATGATGTGGAGGTGCCGGACAAACTCAGCTACATCGTGGTGATCATTGACGAACTGGCGGACTTGATGCTTTCTGCCCCGGCGGATGTGGAGAGCGCCATTGCCCGCATTACGCAGATGGCCCGGGCGGCGGGCATCCATTGCATCGTGGCCACGCAGCGGCCGAGCGTGGACGTGATCACGGGGGTCATCAAGGCGAATATTCCGGCGCGGATCGCCTTCCAGACCGCGTCGAAAATTGACAGCCGGACGATCCTTGACGAGATGGGCGCGGAAAAACTTCTGGGCAAGGGGGACATGCTGTACTTGAAGCCTTCAGCCGCGCGGCCGGTGCGTGCCCAAGGAGCACTGGTGACGGATGAGGAGATTCAGGAAGTGGTGAATTTCATCGTCAAGCAAGGTTCGCCGGCGTATGAGATGGAAATTCACAACCAGTTGAACAAGCCGACAACCACCATCGAGACAGGGGCGAGCGGTGAGGATGAAGAGGTCATTCAGGCCAGCATCGAGGTGATTCGCTCGGAACATAAGGCGAGTGTTAGCCTGTTGCAGCGAAGGCTGCGCCTAGGTTACACGCGCGCGGCGCGAATTATGGATGAATTGGAGGACCGGGGTATTGTCGGATCCAGCAAGGGCGCGGAGCCGCGCGATATTCTCATCGATCTAGATGTGCCCGCGACTGAGGCGGAACTGGTGGAGTAGGGGCGGTTGAATATCCGGCCCGGACGCCACGTCGTGGCGCGCGGGCTTTTTTCTAGCGGCGGGTCATTTCATGGCGTAGGTTGCTTGGGATGAGTGGCAACTACGACGACCGCGAATACAAGGTCTGGGCAGTGGACGATGTCGTCTATGGCCCGGTGTCGTTTGCCACGGCAGTGGAGTGGATCAACGAGCTTCGTATTTTGCCGGGCATGTGGCTTTACCCGATGGATACTTGCCAGTGGTCGAAGGCGAGTGAGTTGCCGGAGTTGCAGGAGCATTTTGCCAGCGTGACGCCGGTGTCGGAGAAGCCCGAACCCTCGGAGCACTCACCGTTGATCGCGGATGTTCCGGTGGGAACGTTGCGTGAGGTTAGGCTGTTGCGGACGATGGATGACCAGCAACTGGGGCGGTTTGCTCAGTTCATGGAGGTGGAAAAGGTGGGCAAATTTGATTTCGTGGTGTCGGAAGGTGAGCCAGGGAATGCCATGTACCTCTTGTTGTCCGGTTCGCTGAGGGTGCGGCAGATGGTGGGCGGCCGCGAATCGCTGATCGCGACATTGAAGCCGGGGGAATTTTTTGGGGAGATCTCCTTGTTCGATGATGACCCGCGTTCGGCGGACGTGGTAGCCAATGAAGCGAGTGTGTTGCTGAAAATTTCAGAGGATAAGTTTGATGAGCTCACGGAAAAAATGCCCGAGGTGGCGACGCCTTTCCTGATGGCGGTGGGCCGTAACATGGCCCGGCGTATTCGTGCGGACAACGAGAGGCACAAGAAGGATGTCGTGATGATGCACGCCAAGGGGCGTTAAAGTGCAACTTCAGTACCGTCCGCGGCAAATTCATGGGGCATGCCCCCCAGAGTGTCGCGGGCGAGTTGCCGGAGCCCAACCTCGTCTTCCCAGTGGCCCTGCGCTACATGGGTGAACAAGATTCGGCCGATGTTTCGGCCGGCCAAGTATTCAAACAAGTCTGCGGGCTCAACATGCGCCAGTTCACAGACCAGCAGGTCGAGCGGTTTGGTCACGAGTGGATCGAGGTCGTTGAGATGGCCAATGTCAGCGCTATGGGCGGCGCGGGTGTCGCCTGTTTCCAGCGTAAAGCTGAAGGCTTCAAAAGCCTGTTGGGGGTATTGTGGCTGGAATGATTCGCGGAGTCGCTCGAGGTGGGTTGTGTTGAACGGGGTGGCGGTGAGGGGGCCCAGAGAGCATGGCTGGCCGCTGGTCCAGGACTTGTATTCCGTTTTAAAGGGCATGAGTTCCGGGAACAGGTATGCGGAACACAGGAGTTGCTGCACGGGCTTGATGCCTTCCTCGGGAAGAAAAACGGTTAGCGGCTTTTGACGCCGTCGCAGCCAGAGTCCCTGAATGAGCATGAAAAAACCGCCGAGATGATCACTGTGGAGGTGGGATAAAAAGATGTGGTCGATGGCATCGGGGTGAATACCGCGGCGGGTCAGGGTCTGGGTGACGGGTTCACCACAGTCCAGCAGAATTGTGACGCTCGGAAATTCGTAGAGAAACGCGGAGTGGGCGCGCGATCCGCTCGGGTGTCCATCGCCTGTGCCCAGGCAGGTTGTCTTCAAATTACTCATGCCATCTTGCCCGCCCAAGGGGCGGACTAAACCACCGGGGGCGGGTTTAAGCCAGTGCAAATATAGCCCATTTTTCACAGGAAGTTTGGGATAACTTTTCATTTATGCGCTACCTCGGGGGAACGTAGATTTGCTGGGTGGCGGGTGTTGCCGAACAATTGAAAAACACACGCGAGGCGCTTGGTCTGTCGGTTCGGGATGTGGTGGAACAAACCAACCTGAAGACGGATCAGGTGGAGGCGCTGGAGTGTGGTGATTGGGACGCGTTTGCCGCGCCGGTTTATGTGCGCGGATTTGTGCGGTCCTATGCGCGATTGCTGAAACTGCCTGAGGCGGAACTAAACGATGCGCTGGAAGCGGAATTGGGCGGCACGGAAAAGTTTCAGGAAGTGGAGGATGACCTGAAGTCCACCCGGACGACCGTCAACACGTTGACACTTTGGTTCTCCCGCGTGAACTGGCGGGTCACGGTGCCGGTTTTTGTATTTTTGGGACTGGTAGCCGGCACTTATTTTGGCGTGAAAGCTTGGAATCAGCCATCGTCTGCGTCTTCATCTGGCCCTGCGGCCTCGCAACTGGGCACCGGCCTCATTGATGACCTGCCGGACTCATCCGACTACGACCACTTGACCCCCGGTCCGTAGCCGGCCGCCGGGAGCGCCATGAATCTCCCCAACAAAATCACCACATCGCGGTTTTTCATTACCGTGGCCTTCGTTGTTGTGCTTTTATTTGAATGGCAATGGGCTACCACGGCAGCCTGCCTGCTGTTTCTCATTGGCGGTTTATCGGACATTGCGGATGGGGAAATCGCACGTCGTCGGAACTTAAAGACGGACTTCGGCATCCTGATGGATCCACTGGCGGATAAGATCATGGTCTGTGCCGGGTTCATTGTCTTGGTGGGCATGAGCGCCTCTACTCACCCCTACATCAGTGAACAGCCAAACATCCCCCATGTTCCCCGCTGGCTGGAAGTGCCCGGTCAGGATTTTCTTATGCCCGCTTGGATGGTTATTATCATCGTGGCCCGCGAGTTGGCCATCACCGGGCTGCGGCTGCTCGCCGCCAGCAAGAATGTCGTTCTGCCGGCCGAGACCATCGGTAAACGGAAAACAAACCTTCAGGTGGTGTCCGTCATCTCCGTACTCGTGTGTGTGAGCTACCCGCACTGGGGAGACTGGGGGCAACGCCTTTTTAGTCCCGAGATTTCCGGCTTGCCGTGGTCCATTTGGTTTACTCTGTTGGTGACGTGGGGCGCGGTTGTCCTGACTGGTGTTTCAGGCGTGCACTACCTATGGCGCAACCGGGATCTCTACTTGAAAGACATGTGACCCATGGACCGCGCCGTACTTTGGCTTGCCCGCGGGGGCGGCTTGGGCCTGCTGCCCATTGCGCCGGGCACATGGGGATCCCTCGGCGGGATAGCGTGGACCGCCCTGCTGCTGTTTCCTGGAAATTTTGGTTTCTTTCTGGGAGGCGCTCTACTTGGAATACTCCTGTCCGCATGGGCCTGTGGCCGTGCCGCCAAAGTGTTAAAGGCGGCCGACCCGGGGGAAATCGTCCTCGACGAGATCATTGCCCTGCCCCTCTGTTATCTTGGCGTTCTCATTCCCCTGTACTTGAAGGGCGTGGATATATCCCTCATGGCCCTTGTTCAAGACGATTCAGCATGGGCTTGGGCCGCCGCGGGCTTCGCATTATTTCGGCTGTTCGACATCTGGAAACCATCCCCCATCCGTGAGCTCCAGGACTTGCCCGGTGGCTGGGGAATCACTCTGGATGACGTGATGGCCGGTGCATTTACCGCTGTAGTCCTCTATTGTGTGTGGTTGATAGTGGGGTCCTAGCATCGCCTCAATTGACACTACCTCGCGCGGTTGGTAGCGTCCCGCCCTTTGCTGCCCATTACCACACAGAGCCGCGCATGAATTATAAGGACACGCTCAATCTGCCGCAGACCGGTTTTCCCATGAAAGCCGGCCTCGTCGAGCGTGAACCGCAGCGCCTCGAGCAGTGGTACGCCGACGATCTGCACGCGAAGATTCGCGAACGCCACGCGCAATCGGACGAGAATTTTATCCTCCACGACGGCCCGCCCTTTGCCAATGGCGATGTGCACATCGGCACGGCTCTCAATAAAACACTCAAGGATATCATCCTCAAGTTCCAAACCATGCGCGGCAAGAATGTGCCGTATGTGCCGGGCTGGGATTGTCATGGGTTGCCGATCGAATTCAAGGTGGTGCAGGAATTGCGCAAGGCCGGTCGCGAGGATGCCACGCCTGCGGAGATCCGCCGCGAATGCGAGGCGTATGCGCGTAAGTACATCGACCATCAACGCACACAGTTCAAGCGCCTCGGCGTGTTTGGCGACTGGGAGAATCCGTACCTCACGCTGGACAAAAAATACGAGGCGGACGAACTACGTTTGTTTGCCGATATCGTCGAGAAAGGCTTTGTGTACCGCGGCAAAAAGCCCGTGTACTGGAGCATCCCCTGCCGCACCGCGCTGGCCGAGGCGGAGGTGGAATACGCCGATCACGTCAGCCAAAGTGTGTTTGTCAAATTTCCGGTCGCCGGTGAGGACAATACGCACCTCATCATCTGGACCACCACACCGTGGACGCTGCCGGCCAATCTCGCTGTGGCGTACAACTCGCGGTTCACCTACAAAAAAGTGCGCGTCAATGGCGCGGTGTACATCGTCGAAAGCACGCTCCTGCCCAAGGTGGCCGAGACGTGCCGCTGGGAGGGCACTGAGGAAATCGGATCGCTCACCGGCGAGGCAGTGGGCGTGCTGGAATATCGCCATCCCTTCATCGACAAGACAGCCAAGCTGTACGCCGGCGATAATTTTGTGGAGAACAGCACGGGCACCGGCTTCGTGCACGTCGCGCCCGGGCATGGCATGGATGATTATCATCTCGGCTGCGCCAACGGTTTGCCGATCTATTGCCCCGTGGATGACGACGGCAAATTCGCCCACACCGACGACCTGCCGGTGACCGAGCAAATGCCCACCGATCTGCTCGGCAAATCCATCCTCGAAAAGAACGGCAAGAGTGAGGCCAACGAGGCGGTGTTGGAGTTGCTGCGCGAAAAGGCCGCGCTGGTGCATCAGGAGAATTACTCGCACAGTTACCCGCACTGTTGGCGCAGCAAGACGCCGGTGATTTTCCGCGGCATGGACCAGTGGTTCATCAACATCGACCACAACAATTTCCGCCAACAGGCGCTGACTGCCATCGATGGCGTGGAGTGGGTGCCCGACTGGGGCCAAAACCGCATCCAAGGCGCCGTCGAGTCACGCCCCGACTGGTGCATCAGCCGACAGCGCACGTGGGGCGTGCCGATCCCGGCGTTTTATGCCGGCGCTGAGCCGGTGCTCGACGCACGCATCGTGCGCAACACCGCCGCGCTCATTGAGGAGCATGGATCGAACGTGTGGTTCGAGCGCGATACCGCTGCGTTGTGGGCCGAGGTGAAGCCCGACGACTGGACCGGCCCCGAGCCCACCGCCAAATCCACCGACACGCTCGATGTATGGATCGATTCCGGTTCCAGCTCGCGCTCGGTTATCATGCAACGGCCCGAGCTGCATCATGCCGAAAAGGACGGCCTCGAAAACTGGCAGGCCGATGTTTATCTCGAGGGTAGCGACCAGCATCGTGGTTGGTTCCAAAGTTCGCTACTACTATCGCTCGCCGGCAATGGCGCGCCGCCATTTAAGACGGTGCTTACCCATGGTTTCATGGTTGATGCCGATCGCGAAAAGATTTCAAAGAGCAAACAGGGCGCGGGCGGCTATGCCAAGCCGCAGACCAGCGAGGCGTACATTGGCGAGTACGGGGCGGACATCGTCCGCCTGTGGGTGGCCTCGCAGGATTTCCGCAACGACATCACTGTCAGCAACGAGCGCATCAAGAAGGTCGCCGAGACGTATCGCAACCTGCGCAACGCTCTGCGCTATCAGCTCAGCAACCTGTACGACTTTGACCCCGCCCAACACACCGTGGCCGATGCCGATCTCACGCCGCTCGATCGCTGGATCCTCGATCAATTCGCCGCTATGCAGCGCGATGTCACCGCCGCGTACGACCGCTTTGAGTATCACGTGGTCTACCAGCGTATCAGCCAGTTTGTGTCCGTGGAACTTTCCTCGGTGTATCACGATTGCGTGAAGGATCGCCTATACGCCGATGCCGCCGATGCCCCGCGCCGGCGCGCCTCACAGACCACCCTGCTGCGCCTTTGCTCCGGCCTCACCCGTATGCTCGCGCCGATCTGCGTATTCACTGCCGAGGAAGCGTGGGAATTTTTACCCGGGAACAAAGCCGAATCTGTGCACCTCGCCGATTTGCCGGAGGAATCCCTCAGCCTGTCCGATGAAGAACGCGATACGTGGGAAAACCTATTCGCCCTGCGCGAACCGGCCTTGGCCGAACTCGAAAAAGCGCGGCAGGAAAAACTCATTGGCAAAGCCCTCGAAGCCCGCGTCACTATCACCGCCCAGCCCGAGGCACTGGAGACGGCTCAAGCCAACGCCGAAACCTTGCGGGAATTAATCAACATCTCCCAACTCCACCTTGTGGGCGACGCCAACGCCGAAACCGCTACCTATGTGGTCACCAAGGCCGAAGGCGCCAAGTGTACCCGCTGCTGGCGCTGGGAAGAATCCGTCGGCCAACACGAGGCGCACCCCGAGTGCTGCACCCGCTGCGTGGACGCGGTGGCTTAGTTACACCTTCGGTTCCCAACCCTTGCGGTACTCGCGGCCCCAAAGTTTTTCCACGGCGGGGTCATTACCTTTCACGCGGCCAGTCTTGGGATCAACCTCAATGGCGCCGCCCGTGCGATAGGCGATGTTGGCCAGATGGGTGAGTTGCGTGCTGATCTGGGCATCACCGATTTCGGAATTGAGCGGCTCGTCGGTGCGGATGGCGTTCAGGAAATTGCCGAAATGAAAACCGTCATCCCATTTGCCGGGGTTGGCTTTCACTTCCTTGCCGCCCAAGTCGAATTGCTTGTAGCCGGCGTGGTGAATCTCCAGTGAACCGCCTTTGCCGTAGAAGGTGCAGAACGGGCGCTTCTCCTGCCGGCGCGGGTTGCAGCTGCTTTGATCCCAGCCGATACCCACCTTGCCGAAGTCGTACGTGGCATAGCCGGTGTCGGGCGTTTCCTGGTCATCATCAAAGTGATACCGCGCACCGTTGAAGGTCACGTTCTTCGGGTAATCCACCTCGAGCCCCCATCGGGCGACGTCCATGAAGTGCGGGCCGTTGTTTTGCATTTCACCACCACCGTAAAACCAGTGCCAGTGCCAGTTGTAATGCACGAGGTTATCCTTGTACGGCCGGTCGGGGCACGGGCCCTGCCAGAGTTCCCAGCCCTTATTGCCGAGCCACTCGGGCACCTTCACAAACTTGCCCTTGCCGATGCTGCCACGGGCCCCGCCGTAGTAGCAGCGCGCGAAGGTCGGCTGCCCAATCTCGCCGGCTTTCACGCGCTCAATGCCTTCGATAATGCCCGGCTGACTGCGGCGTTGATTGCCCATCTGCACCTTCTTTTTATACTTCTTCGCCGCAGCCACGATCAGCTCCGCCTCGCGCGCATTGTGACTGGCGGGTTTCTCGACGTACACGTGCTTGCCCGCTTCCATCGCGAGAATCGCCATTGGTGTGTGCCAAAAATTCGGTGCGGCAATCGACACCGCATCAATCGATTTATCATCGAGGATGCGCCGGAAATCATCGATGCCCTGCGGCACCTTTAACTGGGGCACGGCGGCCAATGGCTCTTTGGCGCGATTCAGTGCGCTGGCAATGCGGCGGGCATCTACATCACATACATAACCAACCTCACAATTCGATGCGGTCAGGTATTTCAGGAAATGGCCGGTGCCACGGCCCATGCCGACCACCCCCACGGTGATTTTTTTCTGGGTGTCTTTTGCCTGGAGTATGGCGGGAAAAGCAATGGATGCGGCAGCGGCAGTTCGGGTGAATTGTCGGCGAGTGATGGGTTGTTTCATAAGATGGATAGTTGCAAGGCAAGGCTAGGCCGCGGTGGGCGGTTGGCAAGTGGATTGTGGTGGTCCCCGCGGCTACTGGTTTGAAAGGCGCTTGATCTCGGCGAGGATGCGGGCACTGGTTTGGGCGGGGGTTTCGCCGGTGTTGTTGATGATGATGGCGCCCTCTGGGATGACGAGGGGGGCGGTGGCGCGAGTGCTGTCGCGCTGGTCGCGAGCGGCGAGGTTTTCCTGGATGCCGTCGGCGTCACGGCGGGATTGGCGCTCGCCGGGGGAGGCGTCGAGGTAGAATTTAAAGGGGGTCTCGGGAAAGATGTGGGAGCCGATGTCGCGGCCTTCCATGACAAGGTTGCCAAACTTTGTGCAGGAACGTTGCTGCTCCTTCATCCATTGGCGGACACCGGGGACGGCGGCGATGGCGGAGACGGCGGCGCTGGTCTCGGCGGTGCGGATTTCTGCCTCGGGGTAATAGCCATCGACGAGCAGGCGCGCGTGGCCGTCTTGGCAGGCAAGCTCGTCGTTCCATTGGCCGCAGTGGGTGGCGATGGCCTCGGGGTCGCTGGTGTCGATACCTTGTTGCAGGCAATGCCAGGCAAGGGTGCGGTACATGGCGCCGGTGTCGACGTAGGTGCAGCCGAGGGCTTGGGCGACGAGTTTCGCGTTGGTGCTTTTGCCGCTGGCGCTGGGGCCGTCGATGGCGATGACGAGGGGATCGCTCATTCGGCGTTCAGGGCGTCGCCGACGAGGGGCAGGCCGGCGGCATCGCGGATTTCGGCACCGACACCATGCGGGGGCGGGGCGGCGAGTTTCTGGAAAAAGTTGGGGAAGGTTTTGCGCACGCAGGCGGGGTCGCGCAGTTTCATGCCGGGCACCTTGAGGCCGAGGATGGCGAAGCACATCGCCATGCGGTGGTCGCGGTAGGTGTCGATCTCGGCGCCGTGGAGTTCGGCGGGCTCGAGGTGCAGGGAGTCGCCTTCCTCGGTGACGGTGGCGCCGCATTTGGCCAGCTCGGTGCGCAGGGCGTGGACGCGCTCGCATTCCTGCACGCGCAGTCGGCCGAGGTCGGTGAAGGTGACGGCGCGGCCGGTGAGCGGGGCGAGGACGATGGCGGTCATGATGCTGTCGCCGAGGTCGACAGCGCGCGAGATCTCGGCGGGCATGGAGATGAAGCGTGGGAACTGGGCATCGATTTGCCAGCCGGTGACGGGCCAGTTGGCGACCTCGACGGTTTCGCGAAAGACATTGATGCCCCAGAAGAAGCTGCCGCTGGAGGCGTCGGGCTCGATGGCGAACGTGCCGCCGCCGTGGGGGAAGGCGGCCATCATTTCCTGCGTCATGTGCACGTAGGGGGCCTCGTCGAGTTGGGCGCCGGCGAGATCGACGATCCATTGGCCGCGGGGGGCAACCTGCAGCAGCGCGGTAGCGAACTGCGAGCTTTCGCGGACGCTGACGGTGCAGCTGGCCTCGCGCGGGCCGCCGCCATGGAAGACGGCGGGCAGGCGGTTGTTGGGGGAGTCGATGTGGTAGCCGAGGCGGCGAAGGGCGCGGAAAAGTTCCTCCTGCGGCCGCTCGTGCATGCGATCGACGCCGTGCAGCCGCACGGCGCCATCGCCCAGGCAGACCATCGCGGCGAGGAAGCGTGCAGCGGTGCCGGCATTGCCCACGAAGATGTCCAGCGGCGCGTCGGCGGCACCGGCGTTGGGAATGTGTCCGGCGAGGCCTTGGACGGTGATGACGCGGTTGCCGGTCTCGGCGGTGTCCGGGGCGACGTTGATCTCAAAGCCCAACGCGCGCAGGGCGTCGATCATTAGGCGCGTGTCCTCGCTCCATAGCGCGCCGGACAGCTCCACCTCGCCGTCAGCCAGCGCGGCCAGCACGAGGGCACGGTTGGTGATGCTCTTG
>PBLV01000056.1 GCA_002721895.1 Verrucomicrobiales bacterium | reverse complement strand
GTTGCCCCCGGAGTTCAGCCCGGAATACAGCCGGGCGTTGGAGGTTTCCCGGGTGCTCAGCCCGGCATGCAGCCGGGTGTTGGTGGCTTTCCGGGTGCCCAACCTGGCGTCGGCGGAGTCCAGCCCGGTATGCAGCCTGGAGTCGGCGTTGCCCCCGGAGCTCAGCCCGGCATGCAGCCGGGTGCTGGAGGTTTCCCAGGTGCTCAGCCCGGCATGCAACCGGGTGTTGGTGGCTTCCCCGGTGTGCAACCTGGGGTTCAGCCCGGCATGCAGCCGGGTGTTGGTGGCTTTCCGGGTGCCCAACCTGGGGTCGGCGGTTTTCCAGGAGGCCAACCAGGCATCGGCGGGGTCCAGCCCGGCATGCAACCCGGGGCTGGGGGTTTCCCCGGTACTCCGCAAGTAAACCCGCCCTACAACCCCAACCCGCGCCCCAATCTTCCCCCGCCGCCTCCCCCCGTCGATGTGAACGTGGTGGTCGAAATGTTGCGCCAAAAATTGCCTGAGATTAGTCGTCAGGCAGAAAATGGCGATATGAAGGCCCAATATAACATGGGAGTGTTTTACACTCAGGGCGTTGTGGTTCCGCTGGATTTTCGAGAAGGGTTCAAGTGGTATCTCAAATCCGCACAACAAGGATTTGTCCAAGCCCAGTTCAACGTCGGCATTTCTTACGCCATTGGCCAAGGCACACACAAGGACCGGCTGCAATCCTACAAATGGTGGAACCTCGCGGCCGCGCAGGGCTTCCAAGGGGCTGCCACGGCACGCGACAGCATCGCCAAGTACCTGACTCGCGGTGAAATTGCCGAAGCCCAGCGCATGTGTCGCGGATTCGAAATTGAGTTGGATTACATCAAGCGCATGCGATATCTGCGCGAAGCACGGGCCAAACTCAACCGTGAGCCCGGCACCGAGGAAAACATTCCACCGGATCCGGACAGCGGAGACACGCCAGATCCGGACGATAATACCGACAACACAACCCCACCCGATACCGGAGGCAACACAGCTACCCCCACACCCCCTTCAACTCCCGCCCCACCGCAGCCTCAACTCGGCCCAGCGACACCACCTGCCCCAACCTCACCTCCAAGCACACCTGCTCCAGTTCCAACTCCACCGGTTGCCCCTGCCCCAGGCACACCGGCACCTACACCCGGGCCAACGGCCCCGACCGTTCCCGGTGTGCCCGCACCACCTGCTGTAGTGCCTCCCGTGCCCGGCACTATTCCCGGCGCCGTTCCCCCGGTGCCTACTCCAGTCCCAGCACCGCTAGTTCCCGGTATTCCCACGCCAAGTGCGCCGCCGGCGATTCCGTAGAATATTTTGAAAAACTGGTTTTGCCCTCCCCCTTGGCGAGCCTAACATTACGCACTAACCAAGCGCACATGAGCGCCTAAAATACGCCCGATGGCCATCAGCAGGCTCAAGTCCTCCGGGGTATACTCCAGCCCTTTTTGGGTTGAGTCCACACACAGCACACCCACCTCAATCTTCCCCATCCGCAACGGTCCATACATGCCTGCTTGAATTGGCAATCGCTGCATGGATTCCTCCTTGTCGCATTGTTGCCATGCATGGCACGAACCTCCAGCGATCGCCAGTTGCGCCAGCAAAGGGCTTACCGCCGGCTTCAAATTCGGCACATGCGATTTCAAAGAGAGCGATTTGCCCGCGTCATCACAGGTGTAAATGGACGCTCGCTCCGCTCCGGGAAAAATTTTCAACATCTCCTCTACCACGAGTGTGCACAGACTGTCCAAATTGTGTACCCCACCAATCGTCGCCGGAAATTGCAACAGCGTCCGGTAATACTCGACGGACTTGCGTTTGCTGACCATGTTCACCTCGGGCGGAGCATCTTCATCCAACTCACTTGTCACCCGAATCACCCCAACCGGCTGCTCCTCAGGCAATTGGAAATCTACATTCCCCGCCTCACGCGTAGCCGGCGGCAGGTAACAAGCCGAGTCCACCTTCCAGACCGGGTACCGCTTGTTCCCTGGCGGCTCCATGCCCACCGGCAGCGGCCGTGTCGATTCCCCGCCCCGCGCGGGCTTCCGAGTCGGTGCCGGTTTTTTCATCACCACCTGCAGTTGCACCCGCAGTTGCGTCGAGCCAATCCGCAGCTTGTCCGCCTTGCCTAGTTTCGCCGGGCCATCGATCTTCTCATCATTCACCATCACCCCGTGCCGGCTCTTTAAGTCCTCAACCCAACAGGCTCCATCATCCACCCAAACCCGCGCGTGCCTTCGTGAGACCGCCAGATCATCACTCAAGTCCAAGTCCACAGGCTGCTCCTCATTGGCCCGCCCAATGATCGCCTCCGGTTTGGCCACCTCCACCGCCTTCCGTTTCCCCTTGGACATCACCTCAAACTCCATCCGGAACTGCCCCGGTTCCACCGCGCTTTCCCGCTTCACCACCGCCTTGCGTGCCGCCACCTGCCGCTCCCGCTTTTCCCTCTGGGACGCCTTCAGCGACAAGCTCAGCACCGTTTCCCCCATCTGCACCACATCCTTCGGCCCCACCAACACCGGCTCCTCGAGTCTGTCCCCGTTGACGATTGTTCCCAGCGAGCTGCCCAAGTCTTCCAGTTGCAAACCCTCCTTAGATTTCCATGCCCTGGCATGCACCCTCGACACCGTGGCGTCTGGATTTAAATCCACGTCCACCTCGCGCATCTCATTCTTGCGACCAAACACCACCTCCGGCTTCTCCACCGTCAGCGATCGCGTGTCCTCCGCATGCCTGATTTCAATCTCCAACATTGGCTCCCAGAAACTAACCCGACCCCGCCTCCAAGTCCAATCCTTCACAGCAAAACACTTGCCCCGCCCCATACTTGCCGCTATCCAAACCCCATGAACCGCCGCCAAGCCCTTGAAACACTCCCTGCCATCACCTTGGCCGGCTGCGCTACATTGGCCGACAGGGAAACCGGCTGGATAGATGCACACAGTCATGTCTGGACGCGCGATATTCTCAGCTTTCCC
Organism: Verrucomicrobiales bacterium; assembly: GCA_002721895.1. The sequence continues at coordinate 64,345 of PBLV01000056.1, read as the reverse complement.
CTCGCCTCGGGGCGGACCCTGAATGATCTCGCCCCACCCAGTTTCACCGCCGAGGATCTCATCAAGCTGGGCCACACCGAGGGCGTCACCCGCCACGTCATCATCTCGCACCAACGATACCATGGCTTCAGCAACGATTATTATCTCCATGCCGCAGAGACGCACCCCGGCACCTTTGCCATTGTCGGCGCCCTGGATCCCTCTCTCCCCGGCATTCCCCAGCGCATGCACGCCAATCGCGCCCGCCATATCACCGGCTACCGCATCAAACCCAACGGCAACCCCCGTTGGCTTGAACATCCTGGGCTTCGCCAAATGTGGCGTACCGGTGCCGAGGCCAACATTGCCATGTGCCCCCTCATCAATCCCGAACACATCGCCGGACTGGATCCCATGTGCGCCAATTTCCTGGACACCCCGGTGGTCATCGACCACTGCGCGCGAATAGACCAGCAACACACAGAAGAACTCGACACCCTCTGCCGCCTTGCCCGCCACCCCAACGTCCACGTCAAAATCTCCGCCTTCTATGCCTTCGGGGCCAGAAAACCACCTTATTTGGAGCAACTTCCCCGCATCCAGCGACTCCTTGAAGCCTACGGCTCCAGTCGCCTGATGTGGGCCAGCGATTGCCCCTATCAGTTAAACGAGCCCAACAACTACACCACCAGCATCTCCCTCGTTCGAGATCAACTCCAAGGGATCACCCCAGCCGACAGGGAAAATTTGCTGCGCAACACAGCCCGAAAAATTTTCTTCAAATGAGCCTCAGCGCCCAATGCAGAACAAGTGCTTCCCGCCCCGAATGAAAATTTGTCCTTGGCTAATCGCCGGGCTGGAGGACACCAGTTCACCGATCTCATTGCGAGCCACGACCTTGAATTCACGCCCCGGTTTCAGCACCGTGGTCACCCCCTTGTCCGAGACAAAATAAACCATCCCTCCAGCAGATACAGGTGATGCGCTATGCCCTCCGCCAAGGCGCTCCATCCAAAGCCGCTCACCTGATGCCGCATCAAAACAACTGGCAATTCCGCTGTCCGAAACCACCAGAAAATACTTCCCCACAACAATCGGAGACGGCACGTACGAAGCCCCCCGCCGAGCGCGCCAAGAGACGTGAGTTTCCGTCACGTTACCGCGACCATCAGGCCGAATTGCCATGATGTGCCTTTCCGGAAACCCGCCTGTCACAAAAAATCGTTCCCCATCAAACACCATCGAGGCAACAAACTGCTCCGTTGGCCCATCCACTGTCCACAGCTTCTTGCCCGTTGCCGGATCATAACTGGTCACGGTCTTGCTGCCGGCCAACACCATCTGCGTCCGCCCCCCTACCTTTCGGATGATCGGCGTTCCATAACTCCGAATCCCATGCTCTCGCGCTACTCTCCAGCGCTCCCGCCCCGTGCGCTTGTCCAGCACTACGAGATAGGATTTTCCATCGTGATCACCATTAATAATCACCGAACCATCAAAAATCACCGGACAGGAATTGAACCCATGAGCGCTGATGAAATCCCCAATCTCAACCTTCCACTTTTCGCCCCCCTTCAAGTCATGCGCCGCAACCACAATTTTGCCCGGCGTAATCAAGCGAGGCGTACTCACATTGGGTGCAGGCACCTCCTTCCCCGACGCCTTCAGGAATGCCGTGTAAACCCCCTCTCCATCCACCGCCGGTGTACCTGATGCGCGGCTATTCAATCGGTGAACGGTTTCCAGTCTCGACTTCACAACCACCCGCCGCCACAACTCGCGCCCCGTCTTGCGATCCAAACACAACAAGACCCTCTCCTCACGTTCCAGAAGGCAACTCGTGAGAAATATTCGGTCTTCCCAAACGATGGGCGATGAAAGGCCGCGCCCGGGCAAGGCCGCTTTCCAAGCCACGTCCTCCTTGGAATTCCATTTCAACGGAACTTCTTTGCTCAAGCTCGTTCCATCTCCCCTCGGCCCACGCCAACCCGGCCAATTTTCCCCCAACAACGTGAATTGGAGCGCAAAGAAAACTGCAAATGATCGCATTGGCAAACGATAGACAACAGCCCCTGTCTCTCAAGCGGAAATGCAACAGCTTGGCCAAAATTCCATTCGCTTACCGATGAACGGACATAAGATTTTCAATTTCAGTTGTAAGAAAATCCCCGTGAACAGCGATGTAACCGAAAAATTGACCGAATGAAATTTCACCTAAACACCGGTCTTGTTGGGCTAACGCTGGTTTTTCCGCTAGCGGCAAATGGCACGAACTCAGTTCCCGTGCTGAGACTCACTAAAAATTCTGGATATGGCCGTATTGTTCAGGAAAAAATCCAGCTTCAAGCCGGCCGATCCTACCAGTTCAAGTGCCGGATCTGGGGAGCCTATCGGTCTGACCATACCGATCATGTGCCGGAATTCCGCGGCCCAAAACCAGTTATGGTTAGCCGCCCGAAATACCTTGAACAAGATGGCTGGACTTTGTGCACCAGCAACGTACACCCCAAGGAAAGCGGCTCATATTCTCTGGTAATGGCGACCTGGAATTGGAATGAATTCGAAGTGACGCAGATCTCATTAGTCGATTCCTCGTCGGGTGAAGATGTTGTTCGAAATGGCACCCTAAACCAAGGATTGAGCCACTGGAATTCAGATGGAGGCCAGCTTACCTTGAGCCAGATATCCTCATCACAAAGGCCCCGCATTACCTTGCAGGGACAAACGGTTTCATACACTCGATTTGATGGAGCCAAGGAGGCACTGTCAGCTTATCGTGGAAAAAATATTCTACTGCTTATCCCCCTCACCTCAAATACAAGTCCCACGGAAATAAGACGAATCGTCGGTAAATTGGATAAAAGCTGGGCATACTACCGCGATCTTACCGGGCGTGGAGAACCGTTCAGCGGAAACAGAATCTCCATCAACGGACAAAATCGAATCACCGTCTTGCCAACGCTGGCAGCAGTGGAGGCCACATGCGGTGCTGGCTGCGGATTGGTCGGCTATGCGGGCATTGAGGTAGGCCGGGGAATCTGGCTGGAAACGTACCGGAACCACTTGCAACGAAAGGAAACACGTGGCGTGTTCGAATATGAAATGGGCCGCAACTTCTGGTTTTATGGCCACATTCTACAAAGCCCCGACACACCCCGCTACCACTTGGCCACCGCTTTCGCCACCGTTTACGGCTACCTTGCCGGAGTTGCAGCTGGATCAACCACCCAACCCGGCAATGAGTTAGTCGACTGGGTACAGGAATACCGTGACGCCTTCAACCAGTATCAAAAAGATCCTGATTTTGCACACATCAAAAACGGCGGGGAGAAAGGTGAAAAAATCATTGGCGGCCTGTGGCTTCATCTCGGCGAAAAGTACGGCCCCGAATTCCATCAAAAATTTTTCCGGGCCGCGAATGAATTGCCACCGGCAATCAACCTGCAAGACGCTCTCTCCAACTTCGTCATTGCCAGTTCCATTGCGTCGAACTCAAACCTCCATAACTTTTTCTCCGTAAATCTCAAATACCCGCTCCCACGGGAAGCACGCAAAAAACTTGGCCAACGATTTGGAGCACTCATCCCCACCCCCATTTGGAATCCTCCGCCGAAAAGAAATGCCCCGGTTATCTATCAATCCACAACCAACTCCAGCCCCAACGAGTCAATTCACAGGCGGAGAGGCATGTCCTTGACCCCCCTCAATCGCCGCACTCTGCGACTTGGAGGGCGGCTGGAATAGCTAACAATTCGCCAGAGGAATAAATGGTGCGCACTGGAGGACTTGAACCTCCGACCCCATCGGTGTGAACGATGTGCTCTAGCCAGCTGAGCTAAGCGCGCACGGGCCGGTCAGAGTAACGCGCAGGCAGCAGGTTTCAAGCGTTTCCTGACTTTCATCGACGCAATCCGGGGGATTCCTTGTCGGTGGTCAGCAGGACATGAGCTTCGAAACTCTCGTCTAAAAGTCGGCTCTTGATGACGGCATGGGCGGAGTCGTGCCATAAATTTTCGTGCTCCCACGGATCTGCCTTGAGGTCGAAAAGCTCGCCGACGCCCTTGCCATGATAAACGGCCAGCTTGTGTCAACGCGTCCGGTGCGCGGTGGCAAAAATTCCGCTGCCGCCACCGGTGTTGAAGAGCACAATAAAGGTGATGGGCCTGGCTGAAAATCGGGAACCTATCCGGCAGACACCGGCCGTGCCAACTCTCGCTGAAGAATGGTGTCACGCTGCATCCAAGTCTCATCGTGGCCGGGGCAGTCGAGATTGTAGTGCAAACCACGACTCTCGGGGCGCTGCAGGGCGCTGTTGATGATTAACTCCGCCACCAGCGCAATGTTGCGTAGTTCCAACAGGTCCGCTGTCACCTTGAAATCCCAGTAATACTGCCGAATCTCTTCACGCAAATTCTCGATGCGCTTGCGCGCGCGCAACAGCCGTTTGTTCGTGCGTACAATCCCCACATAATCCCACATGCACCGACGAATCTCATCCCAATTGTGCGACACCACCACCAGTTCGTCCGGGTCCGTCGCGGCGCCTGACTGCCAAGCCGGAATCCGCACATCGCCCAGATCAGTCACCATTTCAATCGCTGCTCCTGCCGCCCGATGCGCGCAAACCAACCCCTCCAATAGCGAGTTGCTCGCCAGCCGATTGGCGCCGTGCAATCCAGTGCTTGCAACTTCACCCACGGCGAACAGTCCCGCCAAGGCCGTCCGGCCATCCACGTCCGCCACCACCCCGCCACACTGGTAATGCGCGGCAGGCACAACAGGAATTGGCTCCTTGGTGATATCGATGCCGAAGTCTTGACACGTCGAATAAATCATTGGGAAGCGGTCGATGATAAACCGCGCCGGCTTGTGTGTAATATCCAGCACCACATGGTCTGCTCCACTGCGCTTCATCACGCTGTCAATGGCGCGCGCCACGACGTCCCGCGGCGCCAGCGAAGCCATCGGGTGCACCGATTCCATAAAGCTGTTCCCGTCCAGATCGCGCAACACTGCCCCTTCTCCACGCAGGGCCTCACTGACCAAGAACGATTTAGCCTTGGGATGATACAAGCAGGTGGGATGGAACTGGACGAATTCCATGTTCGAAACCGGCACCCCTGCGCGATAAGCCATTGCCAAGCCGTCACCCGTCGCCACGTCAGGGTTCGTCGTGTAAAGGTAAACCTTTCCACACCCGCCCGTGGCCAGCACCGTCGCCGGTGCCGCAAATGTTTCCACCCTGCCTGTGTCCCGATTTAAGACATAGGCCCCCACGCAGCGATTCTCCCCGTCGAGCCCCAGCTTGTGCGTGGCAACCAGATCGATCGCTAGGTGATCCTCAAATACGTCGATGTTTGGAACCCGCTCAATCGCCGCCAGCAACGCCCGCATTACCTCCCGCCCCGTAGCGTCTTTGGCGTGCAGCACGCGCCGTTTCGAATGGCCGCCCTCCTTGCCCAATGAGTAAAATCGCTCGCCATCCGCCGAGATGGAATCGCCCCGCGTAAACTCCATGCCCGAGTCAATCAGCTCCTGCACCCGTGCCGGCCCTTCCTCAACAATTGTCCGCGCCACATCCTCCCGGCACAGCCCGGCACCCGCGCGCAGTGTATCCGCCACGTGCAGGTCAAACGAATCCGTTGGCTTGGTCACAGCCGCGATGCCGCCCTGTGCATATTGCGTGTTGGCTTCCGCAAGATTGCGCTTGGTGATCAACGCCACACGCCCATGCGTCGCGACCTTCAAGGCAAAGGTCAGCCCCGCAATCCCGCTGCCAATCACGATGGAATCATACTGTTTCATGTGTGCTGTAAATTTTACAGCCCCGCCTACAATCGTCCATTGTCAATCAACCGTGTCTTACCCACATATACCGCGAGTGCCAGGCGTACCCCTTTTCCTGGCAACACAGGTCGCAGTGTATGTTCATCAAAAAACTCCATATAATCAACGCGGGTGTTGGGCTGCTTCTCGATCAATCTTCTAAGCCGATGTCGAAGTCCGCGCAAGTCCCCATCACGCACTGACCTGCGCGCCAAGCGGATCGCCTGCCACAACACATCCGCCCTCTTGCGTTCGTTGAAATTCAGTAATTCATTGCGCGAACTGCAGGCCAGTCCATCCGGCTCACGCACCGTCGAAGCCACCACGACACGCACCGGCAGATTCAAATCACGCACTACCCGCTGAATGAGCGCCGATTGCTGGAAATCCTTTTCGCCAAATACAGCCACATCCGGCAACGCAAGATTAAACAATTTAACAACCACCGTCGCCACCCCACGGAAATGTCCCGGCCGTGCCGTGCCCTCCATGCCGCGAGACACCGCCGTTTCCTCCACCATCACGCTTGCATCGCCCGCATAAAGCGTTCTTGGATTGAAAACCACATCCACTCCCTCCGCCTGGCACAACCGCTTGTCTGCCGCCAGTGGACGGGGGTACCGGCGTAGATCGCCGGCATCATTAAACTGCGCCGGGTTCACATAGATGCTCACCACCACCGCGCCATCTCCCGCCAACTTTCGAGCCCGGCGAATGAGCGCCACGTGCCCCGCGTGCAATGCCCCCATCGTCGGCACAAGCGCCACCCGTGTGCCCGCGCGCCGCCACGCGAGGGCCTGTCCCTGCATCGAACGACGGGAAGTGAGGGTTTTCACGGGCAAAAACAAACGGGCCGCCCATTAAGTGCGGCCCGTTTCAGAGATCGGAGGATTAATTTTTAAACTGAATCGCCTGTTCCTGCGGCATCTCATCCGCACAGGGTTGGTTGGTTGGCGCATCCGCCTCGGCCTCTGACGGCTGCACGACGGCGTTGGCCAACATCCATGCCTCCACCTCATCGCCACTCACGTCAGCAAGCATGTTGCCATTGATCTCCACGCATGGCTGCAACATCTGCCCACTGCGTTCAATCATCTCCGCGCGGTGTTCAGGATTGTTCACCACATCCTTTTCCTCCCACTCCAGCCCGTGCTTGCGCAGGACCGAGCGAACACCTTCGCTCCAGCCGCACATGGGTTTGAGATAACAGGTAATATTTGGCTTCTCCATAGGGGCGATGAATCTGGCAGAGGAATGCCCAATTTTCAATACTCAATTTTCAATTGAGATTTGATCTCTGAGAAATGATAATTCAGCCCTTGCCGTTTTCCGTTCTCATCTCCCCAGACAAGTTCAAGGGCACCTTGACGGCCGCGGAAGCAGCCGAGGCGATCTCCCGTGGCTGGAAGAAGGCGCGCCCGCCTGACTCACTAACCATTCAGCCCATCAGTGACGGGGGAGATGGTTTTGGGAAATTGCTGTCTCCCATACTAAATGCTGACAAACAAGATGGGAATGCACCTAATCCGGCAAGCAGCCCCATCAAATATAGCTGGTGGCTGAATGCCGACAAAGGCACAGCCATTGTAGAGTCAGCTGAAATCATTGGCTTAGCGGCACTGATGCAGCATGGTCCTGCCCCCAGCCCGATGCAAATGGACACCAAGGGTATTGGGCGAGCCCTGATCAAAATCATCAACGGACAAGAACCGCCAACGGAGATCATTGTGGGCATTGGCGGCAGCGCCACCAACGATGGAGGGTTTGGCATGGCGCGTGAATTGGGGTGGCAATTTCTGGATAAACAAGACCAGGAACTCACTTGTTGGACTGAGCTTTCCCGCTTGGAAAGTATTCGAAAACCAAGTCCTGAGATCTGGTCGAGTGGTGCCGGCCCAGCGATAACTGTTGCCGTGGATGTGCAAAACCCGCTGCTCGGCCCCAACGGGTGTACGCGTGTTTATGGCCCCCAGAAGGGCTTGCAGAAAAAGGATATCTCAAGTGCGGAGGCCGCACTCACTCGATTGGCCGAGGTTTGGAAGATGCAAGTGGGAAAGGATACCGCGAACATTCCCGGCGCCGGTGCCGCGGGTGGCCTCGGTTTCGGCATGCATTGTTTTGCAGGCGCGAGAATCAGGCCGGGATTTGAAATCTTTGCCAAGGCTGCAAAACTGGAAACGCTAATTCAAAAGAGCGATCTGGTAATCACCGGCGAAGGGCAAATGGACAAACAATCGATGATGGGCAAGGGCGTCGGCGAACTGGCCAAACTGGCCCAAGAACAGGATCGCCCATATATCGCTCTTGCGGGGACAATTAACGATCATGATACCCTTGGAAACCGAATGGGAACCTGCCGGGCCATAACCGAACTCACTTCAGTGCCTGAAGCCATGACAAGGGCAGCCTACTGGCTGGAAAAACTCGCCCATGACGCGGCCCGGAACTGGCGCCCACATGAAAGTCAAGTCACTTAAACTGAATGGAGTTCACCGCCTCGGGTACAAGCTTGATGAGGCCGATATAGGGGTGGGTCACCAATGTCTGACCCTCCCGCCAGTTGTGCAGTCGCAAGCTCAATTTCCCGCGCTGGGTGAGGCTAGCCGTCGCTTCCTTGGGCGATGTCAACCCCGGCCGCACGACTAAATCCCCCTTTTTAACAGGGTCTGCCTCCGCGATGATTTGCGCGGAGACGATGGCATCCTCCTTGTTCTGGATCACTTTAATTTGCCCGACCAGCTTGCCTTCCCGGTGAATTTCCAACTCATCCCCCAAGGCTGCCAAGCCCCGAGCAAATTCCTCCAAGCCCAGATGCTTCCGATCATCCGCTATCTCAGTGATCCTGCCAATCGGCGTCATCTCAGGCAGAGTTCCCGGCCCTCCCCCTTCGACCCGGGCAAATTTCACCAAGCCAATGCGGTTGAGCGGCACATCCAGCGGCTTCTCGGCAAAGGGCATCTTCACCGTCAATTTACCGCCAAAGATACGACCGATTTCGCCTGACATGGAATCATCATTGATCAGTCTTACAAAATCCTTTTTGCCGTCGCCTCCCCCCGCATCAATCGACTGGTTGGGCAACCGCCCATCCCATTCAGTTACGCGGATATTTCCGATCACCATGGGGTTAGGAGTCGTTGGACTAAATTGGAGGGCGCGGCCCTTGCCTGCCCAAGCCGCCGGCTCGCGCCATGTCTTGACGTGCTTGTTGTCAATGAGCAGCGCGATGGTTTTCTTTTTTTCATCCATGCGAATGGAGAACCGTCCTCCCTTTTTGCCGGACAGGAACCGCGACACCTGAGCGCTACCCAGACTGGCGGTCTGGAAATTATTCGGGCCAGCGCTGAGATACCGGTACAGATAAACGTAACTGGAGTTGATTCGAATGGAATATGCGTTGGTGTAGCTGATGGTATACAGCTTATCAGCCTTGAGAATGACATCCATGCTAGGGGTGGCATTCCACGACAGATCAAACTCTACATTCACACGCCCCGGCCAATCGAACTCGCGACCAATGATGCCCCCCGTGCCACGACTAACCAGCGCCCCCTCTTCCATTCGCCAGTGAATACTGTCGAGCGCGAAATTGAATTTCTTCTCCTTCCCATCCCGCTTGAGGGCGACCTCCACCTTGTCACCGGGCTCATGCCCCTTCACAAAGCGAATCAATTTAGCCCGCTCCTTAAATGGCTGGCCGTTGATGCTGGTGATGATGTCCCCGGCCATCAACCCCGCCTTTTGGGCCGGACTGTTGTCCACCGTTCGCTCAACCGTCACACCGCCAAACAAATCCCCATCGTCACCCAAATAAACCCCCATGACTGCCGCGCCCCATCCCTTGAGAGAATCCGGCCCCTCAAAGACTACCTTGGAAGTCGAGCCCGGCATCAAGTGAGCAATCGCAGCCCTGGGAATGCGCAGCCGCCCCGCATACCAAGTGTCTAGCGTGAGGGCTTTCTCATCCAGAGCGGCCAACTCACCTGCGAAGTCATCCCCGTTAACCAGTTTCACTCGCGCAGAATGAGGACGTGCGCCCTTGATCGGGGTAACCGCGGCCAATTGCAGCCTGCTCACACCACTCCCTGCCACCTGCATTTCCGTCCTAACCGCCGGATGCCTCCACAAAAAATTTCCCTTCACGTCATAGCCCACCAAGGCACCAACAATCTTGTCCCCATTGCTCAGGATAAGAGTGCCCTTGCGCGGCGCGGCGCCTACGGATAGAAGCAGCACACCAAAAAATGCGATGGCTAAAATCTTTTTCATCGTTTGAGAGGCTTCCCGGCTGATTTGCAAAAGAACTGCATCTCCGCACTTGTCCCCGGATGTTTGACGTAAATCAGGCCGGTAAACCCCTGCCCGGTTCCCCCAAAGATATTCCCCGGCTCCCGGCTGAACTGCCAAAGATGGCGAGAGATTTGCTTGCCAGTATGATTGTCCACCACATCCACCACCACGCTGCCGTTGTGATGATTGGCCAAGCGCAGGGTCATGGTTGCAAACCTAGCTTCACTGACACGTGGCGGCCGCGCAATTTCTGGAATAGGCCCACGCGGGATCAGGATGTTTTGCTTCAGCACCTTTGCCTGCGACAGCGGACGCGTTTCGCTCGCGCGGTAATAAACCTCGCATGCCATCGAAAATGCCCCTGCTCCCTGCCCGCACACCGCAAACCCAAAAACACCCCCAGCCATCAACAGCCACTTCATGCCACGATTGTAGCGGCCCGAAACCGTTTGGCAATTGCGGAGTGTCGAACTATTCGTACACCATGCCAACCTTGGTCACCGTCAGATGGAAAGTGCCCTTGAAGATTTTGCCCGCGGCGGTGTCGAGGTTGTACTGGATGGCCATGGAGTGCACCGGCTGCACAGGCATTTGCAGGAAAACGCTTTTGCCATCGGGGAGGAGCTTGGCGGATTGGATAGCGACGGCGTCGCGGCCCTGTTTCCCGGGATTTTTCACGGACCAATCCTTGGAGCCGTAGGTGGCGCTCCATTTGTAATTCCATTGCTCGGCGGACCAGCTTTCGATGTCTTCTGCGATTTTTTTGTCGAGCGCGGTGCTGAAGGTGAGGCGGATACCGTTGGCGTGCACCTTCATGCGGATGGGCTGCTGCAGCGGCGCGCCGGTGTAGCGAACGCGTTGGAGGCAGCCGTCGCGGATGGCGGCGGTTTGCCAGCCGAGCAAGCCAGTGACGTACAGGTGGCCGTCCTTGGGATTGAACCGCCCGCGGCACGCGCCGGAAAGGAAGCGCCCGCCAATGGGCATCGCGCCGCCATTGGGGCCGTCGCGGAGGATGTGCATCATCGTGCAGCGGCCGTAGGAGAAATGGATCAGCTCGCCGCCAAATTGGCCCCATTGGTTTTTCGGCACCCACACTTGGCCGCCGGCGGAATTATCCAACACGCGCGGGATCCACATCAGCGGCGGGTCGTAGGTCTTCGGTGCCACCTTGCGTTTGTGCATGGGCATGAAGCCGTAAAAGCCGCCGGGCTTGATGACGTCCAGCCGCGTCTCGGGCACCCACGTGCCCTGTTGATCGGCGGCGGTGATGACGCCGTTGGGCCCCACGCCGAGTCCGTTAGGATTTCGAAAACCGGTGGCGACGACCTCCAGCTTGCTGCCGTCGGCGGCGACCTTTAGCAACACGCCCCCATGCGGCGTGCCCTCGGCGCAGCGGATGAAATAAAATTTGCCGTCCGGATCGGTCTCGAGACAGGTGGCATACGAATGACCGCCGCCGCCGATCATGATGTCGTTGTTGAACGCCTCATAAAAATCCGCTTCGCCGTCCTTGTTGTAGTCGTGCAGCCGCGTGATTTGATCGCGCCCGAGCACGTACACTTGATCCTTCACCACCCGCAAGCCCAGCGGCTGGTACAGCCCCGTGGCAAACCGATGCCACTTCACCGCCTTCAGCTCCGCGTCGATGCCCGTCACCTTCCAAACATCCCCATGCGCCGTGGCCACGTAACAATCGCCATTGCTCGTGAAGTCATGCCCCGCCGTGAAGAACAGCGCGTTGTGCGGGTTCTTGTACGGCACCGTGATCGTGTCGATGGCAAACGGCGTCTTTCGCTCGTCCACGATGCCCTTGGTGACAATCGGCTTGCCCCAACGCCGCGGGCCGGGCTGGATGAATTTATCAAAATCCAGCAAGGATTTTACCCCAACAAGCTTGAGCAGATTAACGGGAGCCGTGGGATCTTTTAACCGAATTACTTGAAGAACTGCCGATCCCTTCTGAACTCTCAAATCCCGGCTAAAATGAACCTTTCCATCGGCGTCCTTTGCCAGCCACGGCGAATCGTAAATTTGCAGATCATTGACATCATACCGCACAACTACCCGTTGTCCGTGCACAAACAGTCCTTTGTACCGCGCACTACCTTCCGACAGCGGTCCGTTCTTTGGATTTCGCGAATCCACGAAGGATCCCTTCGCATCAGCCACACCCATCGTTGGGGTGTTTGCAAAAACGATTTTTCCATCGGGATTCAGCGCACGGATAAGGCCGTAGCGGGCGGGGTCGGTTTTAATAAAACCGCCGGCCCAGCCGGCGCGCCAGATGCAGAGGTCGGTGTCGAACACCATCGTGCCTTCGCCCTTGTCGCCCACGCGGATGGCGATGCCCTTGTGGGTGCTGCCCTTCGGCGTGGCAATGTGGCCCGAAACGAACGGGCCGAACTTCACCTTCGCGTAGCGGGCATCGACCCAGTCGGATTCTTTTTGCTGGGGAATATCCTTCGGCGCGGCGGACAGGATGGGCGCGAGGGCGAGCAGGGTTAACAGGGATTTTGCTTTTTTGTTAAACATGGATGGGCAGGATGTTCAGAATGAAGTTTTTGGGGTTGTGATGTGTGCTGCCGGCATCTTGCCGGCAGCACTTAGGCGTCTCATTAAAGAATATCCTGGGCATCGTGTGCATCCTTGTTAGCCGACGGCGGGGATTTGGGCTTGATGGCGGGGGGCGAGTTGACCGGCCTTCAGTTGGCCGCCTTGGAGGACGGCGATTAGGTTTTCGCGATTTTCCAAAATGGAAATGTCGGCTAGGACGTCGCCGTCAACAACCAGCACGTCGGCGAGTTTGCCGGGCTCAAGGGTGCCGAGTTCGTCGCCGCGGCCCATGATCTCGGCGCCGGTCTTTGTGGCGCAGGCGATCACTTCCATCGGCGTAAAGCCGACATCGTTGGCGAAGAAGCTCAGCTCCCGGGCGTAGGTGCCGTGGGGGGTCCAGGCGAAGCCGTAATCGCCACCCAGCCCAATGCGGCCGCCGGCTCGGAGGATTTTTAGGGCGCTGGCGGCGCCGCCTTCGAGGGTTTCCTGATGGCCGTCGATGACGGCTTGGGGCAGTCCAAATTCCGGCCCGCGCTCGACGCTGGCTTTTTCAAAATACAAGCCGGGCACACAGGGCACGTCGCGCTCGAGCAGGAGGTCGAGGCCTTCGTCGTCGATGAATGAGCCGTGCTCGATGGTGTCGTAGCCGGCGCGCAGGGCGTTCTTGATGCCCTCGGTGGCGCGGCAATGGCCAGTGACTTTCATGCTGTGATTGTGCGCGGTCTGCACCACGGCGTGCATTTCCTCAAAGGTCATGCAGAGGGTGTGATGATCGTTGGTATCCGGCGCGGCAGCGTCGCCAGTGGGATAAGTCTTCACCCATTCCACGCCGTCCTTCACCAACGCGCGCACCGCCTTGCGGGCGTCCTCCACGCCGTTGATGATAAACACGAGGCCTTCCATGCCGATCTTGCGATAGTCGGGATTCCAATCCATGAGCCCGCCCGAGGAGCAAATCTCGCGTCCACTGGTCGAGAGCCGCGGCCCAAGGATGAGGTCATTCTCGATGGCTTCCTTCAGCCAGAAGTCGCAGTTGAACAGGCATCCGCCAGACCGCGCGCTGGTGTAGCCGCACTGCAGCGCGAGCTGGCAATTCACACTCGCCAGTAAGCTGACGTACTCAACCGGATACTTGATATCCAGATCCGTTAGTTCCGAGACGTTGAAATAGGTGGCGTGGAAGTGCGCCTCCACCAGCCCCGGCATAATCGTGCCGCCCTTTGCATCAATTTTTTCGGCATCATTTTCCGGGCAAGCCTCGGCGGGACCGGCGAAGGTGATTTTACCTTCCTCGATGAGGATGGCGGCGTTCTCGATAACGGGGCCACCGGCCCCGTCTACAAGTTGGCCGTTGTAAATGAGGGTTTTCCCTTCACTGCATTTCATGGGCAGCGGGAGTATTTTCCGGGAAGAAATTGGTGTCAACGTGCGGCCTGCGGATAAGTCGGGTTTGGCATTTGACCGCGAATCTGCTTGAGTGCCCACCTTGATGAAGGAGTGGTTGCGTTCATTATTGCTGGCGGGTGCCCTGTCCATTGCGGGCGGCGCGTGGGCGCAGCCCTGGGGAGACTGGAAAATTGAGTCCACCGGGCCCGATGGTGCCATTGAGTTTTCCGACGGCGTGGCCCATGCCACCGGAGGTGTCTTGGTGAAATACCGCGATGGCCAGCCGGACGCTGCCGAGATGACTGCCACTGAGGCTCAACTGACCGAGTCCACTGGCCAAGTGATTGCCGTTGGAAATGTGATCCTGCGGCGTGAGGGCATCACGTGGCGATCTGAGAGGATGGAATATAATTTTAAAACCAAGCGAGTGAAATCCGCTGAGTTTCGCGGAGGCAACATCAATGTCTTCTTTAAGGGCGAAGCCATGGAAGGCAATCAGACGGCTGGTCACTACACGGGCCGCAATGTCACCTTTACCACCGATGATCACCCCGACCCCGACTATTTTATCAAGGCCAAGAAAGTCCATATCGTACCCGGCGAGAAGATCGAATTCTACAACGCCACCCTGCACGCGGGAGGCATCCCCATTGGTTACATGCCCTATTACAAACGAAGCTTGAAGAGCCACCCCTGGAACATCCACCTTGAGCCAGGTTTCCGGAGCAATTGGGGAGCTTATCTGCTGACGGCCCTGCGCTGGCCGGGCTCGGAGCGCCTTGACGGTGAGATGAAGCTCGATTACCGCACTCAACGCGGCTTCGCCTTCGGTCCTGATTTAAAGTGGAATCTTGGTGAATGGGGCGAGGGCGACTTGGAAAGTTACTTCGCCTTTGACAGCGACCCCTTCAAGGACTCCAACAGCAACCCTCTCAACCACGAGCGACAATGGCTCGCCTTCAATCACAGGGCCGAGTGGGGCGAAACTTCGCTGCTGACGGTCTTCAACTATGAGTCAGATGAATATGTGAGGCGGGATTTTTTTGAGGAGATTTACCGACGGAACACACAGCCACAGACGTTTCTGGAGCTGAACCACAACTGGACGGATTACAACCTCAGCTTGCTTGCCCAACCGCGGCTCAACGATCATTACGGAACCGTTGAGCGCATCCCAGACATCAAGCTCACAGGACTGCGCCAGCGCGTGGGCCAGACCCCCTTTTATTACGATCAAGAAACCTCCATTGCCTACCTTCGCCGCAAGTATGCCAACGACAGCAGCGACTGGTTTGGCGGTCTGCGCACGGACACCCTGCACCAGTTCTATCTTCCCCAAACATTCTTTGGATGGCTGCAGTTCACTCCTCGCGTGGGTGGCCGCTGGACGCATTATGGCGAGACCGACGGCACCGGAGCCGATTTTGACGACATGGATCGGTTTACGTTTAACACCGGCGCGGAATTGTCCACGAAGTTCTCACGCTTCTATCCCGACGCATCCAGCACTTTGCTGGAACTCAACGGACTGCGCCACATCGTGCAACCCTCGCTCAATTACGTGTTTGTCCCCCGCCCCAACAAGAAGCCCAGCGGCCTACCCGCCTACGATTATGAACTCGCCAGTTCAAGGCTGCTGCCCATCAACTACCCCGACTACAACGCCATTGACCAGATTGACGGCCAAAACGCACTCCGCATCGGCATCCGCAACCGGCTGCAAACCCAGCGCGAAGGGTTGGCGGAGGACTTTCTCGACTGGAATCTTTACACCGACTGGCGCCTCAATCCACGGGTTGACCAGCATGACTTTGCCGACATCTTCTCCGAAGTGGCATTTCGCCCACGCTCATGGATCAGCCTGAACTCCCAAATGCGCCTCGATATTGATGACGACATTTGGCGCGTCATCAACAATAGCGTCACCTTCTCCCCCTACTCCAACTGGTCTGCCAGCTTTGGCCACTTCTATTACCTTGAATCCGGCAAAAACTCCAAGGCCGACCGCGACAGCGTCCTCTACTCCTCCTTCGGCTACCGCTTCAACGAAGACTGGTCCTTCTCCACACGGCATTATTACGACGCCAAGCGCGGCACGCTTTCCGACCACAGCTACACCCTCTACCGGGATTTTCGGAGTTGGACCGGATACCTGGATCTCCGCATGCTCGACAGTTCCGGGACTTCCCGCGAAGACGATTTCCAAATTTCGCTCAATTTCTCCCTCAAGGCCTATCCCCGCCCGCCAAAAGATCGGTAACTGTTTTTACTCATCCGCATTCTTGAACTGAGCCACAATCGGTCTGTGGTCCGACGCCAATCCCCAGTCGGCCACAGCCAAAACATATGTTCCTGCGGGCACGAGTTCCCGCGCCATGCCTTTGCTCGCGAGCAGGTAATCAAACCGCGAAAACCGGTCCTCCGCAGCGTAGTATGCCGTCCAGGTAATACGGCGCGGCGACTTCCTCCCAACACTCGGGGTCGCATCTCCGTTGCGCTCAAACGGCCGTAGATCCAGCAGCTTATCTTTACCCCGTCCGATGACCGCCTTGACCGGAGCCGCCCCGGGGGAATCATTCAAATCACCCACCACCAACAAGTTGCGTTCCGATGCTTCAGCCAACCGCT
This sequence comes from Verrucomicrobiales bacterium, assembly GCA_002721895.1. The sequence continues at coordinate 47,683 of PBLV01000056.1, read as the reverse complement.
TTTCCACCAGCGCCCGCAGCGCCTCCGCCTCCCGCAAACGCAACATCGCCTCGCTGGCGAACCCCACGGGCCGCTTTGATTTCAAGTGCACATTTAACAGAGTGAAGGAATACCCTTCGGACACCATCACCTCCACCTCGGCAAACCCTCTTGAAACCTCGAACCGCTTTCTCCCCAACACAAACCGTACCTTTTCGTGCGCGGTTCCCCTCATCGGGAACCGACTCAGGACACCGAGGTTAATCGCAGGATCCGGGCCATCCACGAAGAACAACTCAGGCAAATCCACCCCTCTGGCTTTCAGCAGTTGCTGCAACTCAAGCAGTCTTCCGCGTTTGCCAATTTCCTGGACTGCCAACACATCCGGACGGGCCAGCAAAAGACAATCCACAATCTTTGCCTTTGCCTCCGCCGTCTTTACCGGCCGCCGATGCTCGTTCGGCCCCACGAAATTCTCCAAGTTGAAACTCACCACCACAAACTGTCCCGCGGTAACCGACGAGACCCACAACCAGAAGATCCCCAAAAACCAAACAACGCGCATGCCCATATTAAAACCTGCCCCGACTCCGCTGTAAAGTGTTGTCGCAGCCGCCTCACCCCTGCCATACTCAGCGCCCTGATGGACGCAAAAGCAAATCAACAACTGCATGACGTGCAAAGTGGACGCGATGAGCGAAACCTACGCATCGATAAGGTCGGCGTGCGCAATCTGCGCTTCCCCATTCGCATCCGAGACAAGGCGCACGAACATCAGGACACCATCGCCATCATCGGCATGTATGTTGATCTCCCCCATCATTTTAAGGGAACCCACATGAGCCGCTTTCTGGAGGTCCTCAACGCCCACGGGAATGTTGTTCACGTTGAAAACATTCCCGACATTCTCGCCGCCATGCAGAAAAGGCTCGATTCACAGACCGCGCATCTGGAAATGGATTTTCCTTTCTTTCTCGAGAAAGCCGCCCCGGTGACCGGCAAGACTGGCCTGATGGATTATCAGGCCCGATTCGACGCCACCGCCAATGGGCCGGAGATAGACTTTGTGCTGGAGGTGCGCACCAATGTCACCACGCTTTGTCCCTGCTCCAAGGCCATCAGTGTGGCCGGCGCACACAACCAGCGCGGGCAGGTCACCGTTCAGCTGCGCTCCGAGGAAACCGTCTGGATTGAGGATGTCGTTTCTCTCGTTGAGTCCTCCGGCAGCAGCGAACTCTACTCGCTCCTGAAACGGCCGGATGAAAAGCATGTCACCGAGGCCGCCTACGAAAACCCCGTTTTCGTCGAGGACCTTGTCCGCAATGTTGCGCTTCGGTTCAATGCGCTTCCCCACGTGACATGGTACAAGATCGAGGCGGAGAATTTCGAGAGCATACACAATCACAACGCCTACGCCTGCATCGAGAAGGGCTGATCCCCCGGCCTCCCCAAGACACTCGAAGCGGCTCCTTCACCCGAACCCTTTATTTGCTTGCGAACCCCGAGCTGTCACGGATACTCGGCGAAGCAAACCCACAACTTCAACCCCCTCAATTTATGCCACGCAAAGCACTCATTAAAAACTACTCCCGCCGTCAGTTCATTGGCGCCAGCGCAGCCTCGGTCTTGGCAGTCAACTATCTTCCCAGCCGCGTCTTTGGCGCAAATGAGCGTCTGGCCATGGCCGGCATCGGCATCGGCGGCAAAGGCGGCGGCGACATTGGCCAAGCCGGCGGCTTGGGCGACGTCGTTGCCCTTTGCGACGTGGACTCCAAGCGCGGTGCAGGCTCCTTCAACCGGTTTGGCAAAGCCAAGCGCTACACCGATTTCCGCAAAATGCTCGACGAGATGGGCAAGAGCATCGACGCCTGCACCGTCTCCACGCCGGATCACACCCATGCCCCCGCCGCGCTGCGCGCCATGCGCCAGGGCATTCACGTCTACGTGCAAAAACCCCTGACTCACACCGTCTGGGAAGCACGCCAAATGCGCTTGGAAGCCACCAAGAACAAGGTCTGCACCCAGATGGGCAATCAAGGCACCGCCAGCACCGGTCTGCGCGAGGGTGTCGAGGCCATCCAAAGTGGCGTGCTCGGCGAACTCACCGAGGTGCATGTCTGGACCAATCGTCCCGTGTGGCCACAAGCTCCGGGGATCACGGATCGCCTGCCTGGCCAGCAGAAACCGGATCATATCGATTGGGACTCCTTTATCGGCCCAGCCCCCATGCGCCCGTATAACGGCGGCTACCACCCCTTCAAATGGCGCGGCTGGTGGGACTACGGCACCGGCGCACTGGGAGACATGGCCTGCCACACCGCCAACCTAGCCTATATGGGCACGCAGCTTACGCAGCCCAACTGGGTGGAGCCCGTCACCGTTGGCCCCATCAATCCCGAGACCTATCCTGGCTGGGCGGTTATCAAGATGAAATTCCCCGCCATCAAGGGACGCGGCGAGATCACCTTCAATTGGTATGAAGGCAGGGAGGACGGCAAAAAGAAATTGCCCGCGCCTGACTATTTCCACGGCATCAGACCTTCCAACAGCGGCTCACTCGTTGTCGGCACCAAGGGCACTCTCTATTCGCCCAACGACTACGGCTCCAGTTGGCAAATCCTCCCGAAGCGTGGAGGCAACGAGGCGCCAAAATACGAAAAGGTTGCCCCTCGCCTGCCGCGCAACAATCGTGGCGACGGCGGCATGAAGGAGGAATGGGTGAAGGCTATCAAGGCAAACAAACCCGGGATTGCGCTTTCCAATTTTGACTATGCCGCAAACCTCACCGAGGCCATCCTTCTCGGCAACGTGGCCATGAAAGTGGGCGAAGGCTTCGAATGGAACGCCGCCAAGCTATCCTCTCCGAACAAAAAGGTGGCCCAGTTTGTCACCAAGGAATACCGCAAGAGCTGGGAAATATAATCCCCACTGGAAAGGACTGGACATGCAACGTATAGCCATGCTCGCCACCTTGATGGCAGCGTTAGTGCTCCTGCCCGCCGAGGATGCCACAAAAAAATTCGCCGGGATTTATGAAGGCACGGTGGACGGAAAAACCGGAACCGTCATCCTGAATGAAAATGGGGCGGCGTTCCTTCGTCCCGGGGACGATCAAAAACAGCTTGAGGGCACATGGAAAGTAGAGAAGTCTTACATCGTCGTCTCCGTCAAGCCCCCGGTTGTGGACAGCGGGAAAATATTCATTCGCTTTCGAATCGACCGGGCCGAGTTGATCCTTTCCAGCGTTGGATCAAATGACAACGAGGTGAAATCCTTTGAGCCCCCCCTTTTCAAGCAAGTCAAGATCGGCAAGGAAAGGCATGCGGGCGAATACACTGGAACGTATGATGGGGAGAAGATGCGCCTGACATTGGGCGGTGGTGGCGCAATGTTCGCACGCCCGGAGGATCCAGACTCCGACATGCCCGAACATCGCGGCAAATGGAGAGCCAAGAATGACATCGTTACTTGCACTGTTGAGGCCGACGGCGGAGACGCCGTGGTAACATTGTCGGTCGAGGGAAAAGATCTGCGACTCATCAATCTTGCTGAACCGGATGGAACGGTGAAGGAATTCAAGGAGGTTCGCTTCAAGAATGCTAAACTCACCAAGCCCCAAAAAGCACCGCCTGCTGTGGCCAAAAAACTCGCGGGAATATACCGCGGGAAAGTAGAGGATGCGGAAGCCCAAATCCAAATCAAAGCCGATGGATTCATCATTGCCCGGCCAAATCTCGATCAGAAAAAATTGATCCTGCGGGGCCAATGGAAATTGGATGGCAAACTAATCCAAGCAAAACTGACCGGTAGAAAGAAACGCACGGGCACCATTACTCTTCAAATCGCGGAAGGAAGCCTGATCCTCATCAAGGTCACAAACCCCAATGGCGAGGTGGAAAGATTCGAGTCGCAGTTCAAGAAAATCAAATAGCCTTCTCCCGACTTTCGCCAAGACACTCAAGAAGAGCTTTTTTGGCATAACTCCTGCTTTTCTGGGATTAGATCGGAAAAACAGGGAATTATGCACGAATCCAAGGGCAAATTTGGCCGTGTGGAGCGGTGTTTTGCCGTATGGGTGTGCATTTTTTCCGGGCGCACAGGCGTCAAAACCGGTAAAAAGGTACAATCTTGATGGCCGCCGAGAAGGACAAAACAGAGCCCACCCTGCTCCAGCAGGCAAATGCTGGTGACGCTCAGGCGATGTTCAGACTCTCGCTGGAATGTAGTGATGACGCCAAGGCTGCAAAGTGGCTCCGCAAGGCCGCTAACCAGGGCTATTCGCCCGCCCAAAACAACTTGGGAGTGCTGATCGCCAAGGGCCGCGCCAATGCTCCGGTTGGCTATTTCCAAAAAACTGTTAACGCGATAAAGGCAAAATTCTCCAAACCACCCATCACCACGGAAACTGATGATGCCGTCTACTGGTATCGCCAGGCCGCCGAACGCGGGAATGCCCATGGCCAGTGCAACTACGGCTGGCGCTTGGCCATTGGCCAAGGCACAGACAAGGATGTCGACGAGGCCATCAAATGGTACCGGTTGGCGGCGACTCAGGATCATCCGCTCGCCCTGAACAACTTGGGGGTCATGTACGCCCAAGGAACCGGCGTGGGCCGTGACTTCAAGGAAGCCGTTAAACACTTTCAAAAAGCAGCCGACATGGGCAATACGCTGGCCCGTTTCAACACCGGACTGATGTGCCTGCACGGTCGTGGCGTGAAGAAGAACCCCACGGCCGCCGCCAAGTGGTTTCGGCTGACCGCCGAGAAAGGTCATGCCGGCTCACAGTTCGCCCTTGGCACCATGCTGGCGAACGGCGAGGGAATCGAGGTCAATGATACTGAAGCTGTTCACTTCTATCGCCAAGCCGCCGAGCAGGGGCATGCCCCTGCTCAAAACAATCTGGGCATCATGTTCGCGCAAGGACGCGGAGTAGCCCAAGACGATGAGGAAGCCGCCAAGTGGTACAAGATGGCCGCCGACAAAGGGGTGACTGCTGCCCGCCAAAACCTTGGTCGGCGCCTCGCACTCGGCCAAGGCGTGGAGCGTGATAAGCGGAGCGCTCAGGAATTACTGGAACAAGCCGCGACGGAAGGAACTCTGGCCCCGGCCATGGCCTATGAGCTTGGAGTTCAGCTTTCAAAAGATGGCGACGAGCCCAGTGCCGCACATTGGCTGCAACTGGCCGCATCCCAAGGCCATGCCGACGCCCAATACCGGATGGGGGTGATTTACCATGAGGGCGTTGTGGTTCCCGCCGACAACGCCGCCGCCGCCTATTATTTTGAGCACGCCGCTGAACAACAGCACACTGAGGCACAGCATCGACTGGCGGTCATGTACGCAACTGGTGATGGTGTTCTTCCCAACGCTTCCGAAGCCGCGCGCTGGCATCAAGCCGCTGCCGAGGCTGAGCATACAGAATCGCAATTTCTTCTTGGAACGTTTTTAGAAAATGGCGAGGGAGTATCTTCTGATGATTTGAAGGCCGCCGAATGGTATCGTCGTGCTGCTGAAAACGGGCATGGTCTTGCGGCGTTCAATCTCGCCTACATGCTCGATGCCGGGCAAGGCCTGAAGCGTGATGTAAAAGACGCTTTTCAATGGTACCAGCAGGCTGCGGAGAAGGGTGTTGCCAGTGCACAATGCAACTTGGGGGCCATGTTCGCACAAGGCCGCGGCACGGCGGTCGATGAAAGCTCAGCCGTGGATTGGTATTCAAAGGCGGCTGCTCAAGGGCTTGCCAGCGCCCAGTATAATCTCGCCCAGATGCACCATCATGGCCGTGGAGTTCGTGCCGATGAACTTGAAGCAGTCGAATGGTACCGAGCCGCCGCAAATCAGGGCCACCCCGGGGCGGCCTTTGCCTTGGCCGTGATTTATGACCACGGGGAAGGCGCTATTTTTGAGGATGATACCGAGGCAGTTAAATGGTACGAGGCCGCCGCGGAGACGGGCCACTCCCGCGCCCAGTTGATCCTGGCGGAAATGTACCGGCGTGGCCAAGGGGTGCCGGAGGATTACGTGAAGGCCTATTCACTGTTCAGCCGCGCCGCCGCCCAAGGAGAGGAACTGGCTGCCAGCGCCAAGCTGTTAATGACCCGCTTGATGACCCCCAACCAGGTTGCGGAGGCCCAGTCGCTTTGCCGGGTTTAATTTCAGACCCTATTTTTCGCCTTGTGTGGCGATCCATTCCTTTACCCGTGCCTCAAGAAAATCCAGCGGCACGGCGCCATGGCGAAGAATTTCATCGTGAAATTTCCGGATATCAAATCGCTCCCCCAACACCTTCTCTGCATGCGCACGCAGTTCCTTGATCTTTAACTCACCCATTTTATAGGCCAGTGCCTGCCCGGGCCAAACGATGTAGCGGTCAATCTCCACGATGATGTCATGCTCCGTCTTCCCAGCATTTTCTTTGAAGTAGTCAATGGCCTCTTGCCGACTCCATCCCAAGTCATGCATGCCCGTGTCCACCACCAGCCGAATCGCTCGCCACATTTCGTAGGTCAATTTACCGAACTTGGAATAGGGGTCCTTGTAGAAGCCCATCGCCTCCCCAAGACTCTCGGCATAAAGGGCCCACCCCTCCACATAAACGGTGTACCGCGCGTACTTCCGAAACTCGGGAAGGCCGGTCAGCTCATCCGCAATGGCCAACTGCAGGTGATGCCCCGGCACAGCTTCGTGCAGTGTCAGCGCCTCCATCTCCCACTTGGGCCGCACGGCAAGATTGTAGGTATTCGCAAAGAAATATCCCGGCCTGCCCGCAGTGGTTGATCCTGGTTGGTAATAGGCCGTGGTGACGCTGCGTTCAATATAGGAAGGCACCGGGCGCACCCCATAAGGTTGCCGGGGCAGTCGGCCAAAGAGCTTGATCAGCTCAGGGTCTGCACGCTTGCTAATGTCCCGATAGCCCGCCAGCAACTCCGTTCCGCGCTTGTAATAAAACCGTTTGTCCGTGCGCAGAAATTCGAAGAATTGCGCCAAACTCCCCTTGAAACCCGCTTCCGCCTTGACCCTCTCCATCTCGCCACGAATTCGCTTCACTTCCGCCAATCCAATTTGGTGAATCTCCCTCGCCGTCAGACTGGTGGTGGTCATTGCGCGAATGCGGTGCTGATACCACTCCCGCCCATTGGGCAACTCGCTGCATCCAATACTCTCCCGGCTACCCGGCACATACTCATCCTTGAGAAATTTGTGCAATCGCCGAAATGCAGGCCCGGCCTGCTTCCGATACGTCGCCAATGCCTCGCGCCTCAATCGTATGCGCTCCTTTTCAGGAATCGCCCCTGATATCTCCTTGAACGGAGCCAACAACGGGCTATCCAGCGGATCTTCGGTCAACTGCTTCGCCACCTGTCCAGCCACATCCCGCAGGCAAACCTTTGCCGGCGTCACCTTGGCCTGCAACCCCGCGCGCAGGAGATCAATCGTTTGGTCCACAAGTTTTTCGGAATTCCGCAATCGCGACAAAATATCCTCGTAATCCGACACCTTGCGGACCGGCATCATCCTCAGCATCTCCGCCATGCTCCGCTGGATGCCGTCCATCTGGGTGATCAACAACAGGTGGCCCGGGAATTTGTAGCTGTCTAGTTCCAACTCCAAGCCGTGGCGGGACAAGTCGAGATTCAGCCGCTCCGCTGCAGGCAATCCCGCTCGATCAATGGATTTCAATACGCGCACACCCATCTGCGTATCCCCTTTGCGCCGATTGATGGAAACCGGAGTGTAATCCGTCCAGCGATCATTTTGCCCCGGCCACCCGCGCCAAGTCGCCGATTCCGGAAATTCGCGCATTGAATATTCCCAGTGTGCCTTGAAGAACTCCCTCAGCCGGTTTTCCTCAGCCACCTTTCCTTTCTGCCCCAACAACACTTCGCACCGCTTGCGAAAATCTGAACTTGGTGAGGCCATCAAGCCTCCCGACAAACATATCCACAACAACACGTGTCTCATATTAAATCCTGCTGAAAATGGGTTTCACCTTGGCGCGCTCGTACAAGTCACGCCACTCGCGACTTTTCACATCCATACGCACGGCCGTCTTTACCCCCGGCTCAAAATACGGGTATCCACGATCCTTCATAAACAGCCGAAGCATGAAATTCACCTCCGACTCTGCGACATACATTTTACGTCCATCCGGCCAACGCGTCTCGATCAAGCGAGGAGGATTGGGTCTCACAGCGGGCCTGGGAATGGCCAGTTTTTTCATGGCTTTCCTGTCCAACTCCACGCCCAAGCCCGGCTTGTCGGAAATTGCCGCCCTTCCCTGCTTCACAATAATCGGACTCTCCAGCAAAGAGTGGGTGTAGAGCTGGTGACAGTTCACCGCCGGCCAAATTGCATGACTGCACACCGCCCCAAAATGCATGCTCCAAGCCGCCGTGATGCTGCTGCCCACAATCTGCAGCCAGAACGGCATATCTGCCATGGCCGCCACCGTACCACGCCGCATCACCCGGCTTGCCCCACCACCAATCACAAACCCATCACAGACCTGTTGTCGCAACGTCACTATAGCCGATGGGTTCCCATAATGCATCGCAACCTTGGCCCGTGTCTCGCGGCGAATTCTCTGGTTCCCAGAGATATCACCTTGCGGAATGGGCGTCTCCACAATTTTTGTGATAGGGTGCTTTTCGACTTCCTTCAATATAGGGATGCCACGTTTTGCATCCAGCAAGGTGTCATTGTAATCGAAGGTGATGGAAAATCCTCTGGGCGCGGCTTCCGTTCCTTGGCGCGCCTGCTCCCAGATATCGAACCATGGGCGCCCCTTTGTTTTAAAGGCGAGATACCCTGCCTCTGAGGCAGCCTTGGTTTCAGCCGCCACATCCTCCGGCGGCAGGTCAATATCCCACCAAGCCAATGGCGTGTTGTCATGCACCTGTTTGCCCAGCAAAGCATGCACCGGCACATCCATCGCCTTGGCCACTGCATCAAAGAGAGCCATTTGCAGACCAGCGCCCAGTTCATCGTCCCACATGATCGCCGCCGCATTTTTCCCTCTGGCAAACTCGACCTGCGAATCCTGCGTCGCCTTGTAGGTATACCACAACAGAGTCTCGCCAATCCCGACATGACCAGACGCCAATTCCACCTCGAATATTTCAATGTATTTCCAGTGCGGCAACTCACGAGCCATGTTGCGAGCGGGCACAGTACGATAAGGCACCTTCAGCGTCGTGCGATTGATTTGCTTTATCCGCATGCCCGGCTCGGAACGGCCCGGCCGAGCGACAGGCTGGGGTTGGGCGCGACTGACCCAAGGAAACACCGACGCCCCGGCCGCAGCAGCCAGCAACAAATCGCGCCGCGACAGCCTAAAGAAATCTGGCGAGGAAATCATGTGCCCAGCCTAGGCTGTGGCCCCGGCCTTGTCACGCCCGCGCTCCGCGAACATTCCATGTTTGCCATCGCGCTGACACCCGCCTAAAAGCAGCCCGTGGATTCGCCCTCCAAAGGCCCTCCGGTCGCGCCTTTCATTCTCTTTGGCGTGGTCATGGCCTTGGCATCCCTCCCCTTTCTCTCCGCCCTTCCCTCATTTCAAGTACGCTCGGAAATGACCGACCTCCTTGCCGGGGACCAACGCAGCTTATCCAGTTTCAAGGACGCCAACAACCAGTTGACCAACACCATCGGCGGACAGTCCGCAGTGGTGCTGGTCAGCATCCGGTCTGAAAATATTTTCTCGCCCAAAATAATCGCGGAAATCGAGAAGATCACCACCGCTCTGATGGCCAGCAGCAATATCGTCCACAATTTCAGCCTTGTCGGCCCAAGAATCAATCCTTCCTTTAAAATCGACCCAACATTATTAAACCTCACCCTCCAGTCCCGGATTTCAGCCAATAACTTGGCCTTGATTGGGCACGGTGATTTTAATGGAACTCGCTCAAGCCTCGGCAGCCTCGTCCACGCCGTGGCCACCGTCGGACCCGCCCTGATCCGCGATACCCACCAGTTCAAGTCCCCCGAGTTGTCGGCGGTGCAAAAAGCGCTGATCCGCGCCCGTGTCATTTCCAAGCAAGCTCAACTTGCCGGAGCAGCGTTAAGCCTCGCCCACCATGCCACCAATGAATGGAGCCGATTTAAGGAATACAACATAAAACCCTTCATTCCTCTGGCCCAATGGACAAAGACCGCGCTCAATCGCGAGGCAAACGCAACTGCCCTTGCCATGGACGACATCCGGCAAAAGATCAAAATGGAAATTGCCGCAGTAAAACAAATTGAGAAAACCTATGGCCGCCCCATCTTCCGGTTTGTTTTCACCTCCATCTTCCCCAAGCCCATCGCGCAACTATCTCCCGACGAAATCAATAACATTCGCGAATGGGCCACCCAATTCCCCTTCTTCCGAAACCTCATTGTTGATGGTCAAGGCCGCAATGCCATGATCTTTGCGTTCGCCCGGAAAGGCCCCACCAACCGAGTAGCCAAGGCTACCTTCTGCCGGGACATCAACGAGCGTCTCCAGCCATTTCGTGATGCCGGATATGACATTCGCGTCCTGTCCTTTTCACATGGCGAAATCGAAACCATGGAATACCTTGAGCAGGATCTGAAACGATTTGCCCCAGCTATGTTTGGCATCGTGTTCATCGTGTTGCTGATCACATTCCGGGGCTCCCTCCGGCTGGTGCTATTCGTGATGGGCCTGCAGATGGCGGGCATTGCACTTGCTCTCGGCCTTGCACCGTCGATGGGCTCCCACGTCAGCCCATTCACCGCCCCCTTGTTTCCTCTCCTCGCGGGAATTCACCTGACCCTGCTCATCCATGTGGGCACTGCTCTCCAAACCGCCCTACGCTCCGGTCACTCTGGCAACAACGCGCTCAGCGCAATGCTTGGTCGGATTTTTCAACCCAGCGCATATGCCGCCCTGACAACCTGTGTGGGACTTTTCTCGCTCACATTCAGCGAAGTGCGCCCCACTGCCGAATTTGGCCGATTGGGTGCGGCTGGCATCGGGCTGCTTTTCGCCCTGACCTTCGGCCCAGGCATTGTACTCCTGAAGTTGTTGGGAGGTCTTCACCCATTACCACAGCGAAAAACCGACAACACAACCCAGTGGCTCGAGTCCCTGCCCATGAAATTGGCCGGCAAACGGATCGCCATCCTCGCAGCGACCGTGATCACCTTGGTCGTAATCATTGCCGGCCTCCAGAAAATCCGTACCGACATACGCATCGTTGAATTCCTCAACCCCCAAAGCAACACACGGCTATCCTTGGAGTCGCTGGATCAATCCTACGGCGGGATCAACTTTGCCAAGCTCGAGATCGACACCGGCAAAAACGGCGGCGTTCGCAGCAGGGAGTTTTTTGGCCTCGTCAATCACCTGCATCGATTTGCCTCAAAACAAAGTGGCGTTTCCATGACCTACTCATTGGGTGGGCTCATCAGGGCTTCGGATGAAATCATACAACGAGATCTTCCCCGGTTGGCAGCGCTCACTCCCGCAAGTCTCCGTGCTTCCATCATGCTGGACCAGTTCGATCAGCCTGAAGTCCGGAACGACCTCCCCTTGCTGGATTCCCTTTACAATCGGACCCGGCAGAAAGGCTGGTTTGTCATCCGCACACAAGACCTGCCATCCAGTGAATATATCGCCATGCTCAAGGCCATTGAAACCGAGGCCAGGCAGGTCGCGCCAGAAGACTGGGAGGTATCCATGCGGGGCCCAATCCAAGCCATTCAAAAGGCCGACCGCCAAATTGTCGAAAGCCAGAAAAACAGCGCGCTCTTCACTACAATCCTAATAGCCCTCGTCTTGGCGGTGTTGTGGCGCTCCGCCCCCTTGGCACTGCTGGCGTTCATGGCCAACATCATTCCCGTCGGGCTCGTTGTCGCCGTGCAAGGCTTGGCTGATGTGCCCTTGAACTCCATCACCATCATGGTGGCCGCCATCGCCTTTGGTGTCGCGGTCGATGACACCATTCATTTTATCACCCATTGGCAACTGGAACGAAAACGCGGCGCAGACACACGGGAAGCAGTTTTAAGAACCCTGCGGGTCAAGGCCACGCCCATCATCTCAACCACCGTGATTCTCATGGCCGTCATGGGGATTTTTTCGATGGCCTCCTTTCCCCCGGTGGTCGCCTTTGGCTGGCTGTCGGCCATCGGCTATCTGGCCGCACTGACCTCCGCTCTAATCCTAATTCCCGCGGCGCTTTGCTGGAGAAAATGACCGGCTCATTCCGCGTTCACCGAGGAATATCCCTTGATCGAGAAGCCGTCCTTGCCCGATATCATCCCAATCACCACGACTGGGAAATACCCGCTCACCCGGTCAAACTCGGGCAGTTTCTTGAAATCAATCCAGTGCAAGTCATGCGGCCTGCCATCGGCCCGCAATGGCAGATATTGCCCAAGCAACTCCGCCGGATTCGGGGTTGATCGCAGCACGTGAAACAACTCACGGAACGAATCCCGATCATCGCTGTAATAGAGAAACCCCGACTCAAATCCCCCCACTTTTTGAACTGCAGCCTTCAATGCGGGGAGATCCCTTAACGGGCGTAAATCCAGATTATCCGGGCCGCGCAAAAAGGTTTCCAACAAGTCCCGGTTTTTTGCTGCAGCGATATAATTTGCCACAGTAGTCAAATGAATGCTTGGCGCATCCGGCGCCTCCTGCTCCACGAGTCCATCACCCAGCTTATAGGTGTAGATCGAACGCCCCAGAAAACCACGCCGCTCCGGGCCTTTTGGCGAAACGATAGTCGCCAGATTCCGAATGCCCTTCAAGGTCACTGCCGGTTTTTTGGATTCAACCATCACAATGGCTGGCCATGCATCCGGATTGTCCAAACCGTTTGCACGACTGGGCCATTCAAGAAGAATGATATCATTCCCCATCGACTTGATGAATCCATCACGCAAATTGAATTGCGGATCTGCCGCTTGAGCCGCTCTCTCGATGAAATCCACCGCCTTGCCCGCATCCGGGGATAATTCCACCAAAACGCCCTCAAACGCCTTCCAAGCCCTTGCCATGTCAATCCGCGCGCGCATAAATAAAGCTAGATTTTCAGGGGCAAAAGGTGGTGGCGCTACATTGGCCTGATCGGGCGTCATGATCGCGAATAATCCACGGCGACTACTTTCCGGCACCTCCAAAAACAGTTCACCTTCAAGCAGGTTACCGCTGATGGAGAATGAAATGGAACGAAGCTCGTTCAGGCCCGAAGCCTTCATCATATTTCCGGGGTTAACTCCTTCATCCACAACCCCTGCCACCGGCAATTCCTTGAACAAAGCCAAGGTGTCCAGCCAGCCAAAGGCCGGAGCCATGGCAAATTGCGCCTTGAAACGCTTCGCGAAGGAAGGATGTGAATTCAGCGCCGGCGATTTGCCTCCCGCTTGGCGTACAAGGATTTTTTCCAATCGATCAGGATCATTCCCCGCAATCAACAGCGTGCCGGACATTCCTACATGAACAGCCGGAAGATTCTTTGGGCGTAGATGATGGAATTTCACATCACGGATCATCCGTTCCCCAACACTCATCCCGTCAGCACGGGCCTGCCCCACCAATGCATCCAGTTCACCGGCCAATGCATCCGCTTTTTTCCCTCCATCCAAAAGTAACACGGCAAAAGCCTCCTTGGCTCCAGCAGCCGGCAACGCCAGTCCCAGTGTAACTTGCCCCTCAGCAAATGAAAACAGCCCCAGCGGATTGCGTCCTTCACCCGGGTTGAAAAACATTTCAAGCATGCCCCGCTCCACGGACCTCGCAAATTCCGCCATGTGCGGATCGCCCCAAAACCGGGCGGGCAGACTGCGGGCAAGCTCCCCGCCGAACACCTTTGCATCCGGAACCGTGAACATTGCCACGGTATCTCGGGGCAATAAATCCTGCGGAGCAGGCGCGGCCTTGGAAGGCGGTGCCATCACTGCCCAAAAAATTAGGGCAAAGCACACATATTTTATGCTGACGAGTTTCATCAAGGCAGGAGCCGAGCGTAACGTCGGCCTCGGCAAGATCAAGCGCGCCTTTTGAGGGCAGCCTCCAAATCCGCCGGTGTGTTAATGTTAAAAAGCATTTCCTTAGGCACAGCCAGACGTGCAGCAGACAGGGCGGCCGCAAGGGATTGGATTGAAAAATTACCGGTCGCATGTTGCGCCTCAATGGTTTCGCGCACCCCCTCCAAGCCCACCGATATGACGAAGGGAAACCCCACGCGCCCCCCGGAGTCCGCAAACACATGGTCGGCCTGTTCCCCGTCCATCCTCGCCAACAAACCGGCAGTTACAAATGGCATATCACAAGATAGAAACAGAATCCGGCTTGCCTGCATTTCCCTCATGGCGGTAATAATACCCCCGAGCGGGCCACATCGAGGGACGACATCGCGCTCAACCACCCGGCATTTGAACCCAGCCGACTCCACCGTTTCACGCGCAACCTCCAAAAGCGTTTTCCCATGAAAATTCAAACCACCCTTCTCGCACCCCATCCGCGTGGCCATACCGCCCGCGAGCACGCAGGCTTCAGTTCCACTTTTGCAGTTGGCCGGCATAAATTAGGGATTGCGTTTAGAGGCAACCCTGCTATTTTTCCAGCCCTTTTTCCGCGTGCCCAGTGGCACTCGGTCATTGGAACGGCCTTAAACCAACCGCACCTGAGTGGGTGCGGCGGCCCCATTAACACCAAACATGAATCCCGTGTTCCGCGGGATGTCCTTGGCCCGACCAAGGATTGAAACTAGGAAAAATGAGCGAAATAGGCATCAAGGAATTATTCGAGGCAGGCGTCCATTTTGGGCACCAGACACGCCGTTGGAACCCCAAGATGAAGCAATACATCTTTGAGGCGCGCAATGGTATTCATCTTATAGACCTCCAGAAAACGGCCAAACAGTTGGAGGCCGCCTGTGAGTTTCTCGGCAAGACCCTGCGCAATGGCGGCACGGTTCTCTTTGTGGGCACCAAGAAACAAGCCCAGCAGGCCATACGTGAAACCGCCGAGGCCTGTGGCATGCCCTACGTGGCGGACCGCTGGCTGGGCGGCCAATTGACCAACCTGAACACCGTCAAGCAGTCACTCGGCAAGTTGAAGAAGATCGAGCAAATGGAGGAGGACGGCTCCATCACGGGCTACGTGAAACAGGAACAGGCCCGACTGCGCCGCGCAAAGAACCGGCTCCTAAAAAACCTTGGTGGCGTGCGTGACATGCACCAAAAACCGGATGCCGTTTTCATCGTAGACCTCAAGCGCGAGCACAATGCCGTGGCCGAGACGCGCAAGCTCCGTATCCCCATCGTTGCACTGGTGGATACCAATTGCGATCCGGATCTTGTCGATTATCCCATTGCGGGCAATGACGACGCCATTCGTTCCATCAAAATCATCCTGAACACCATCACTCAGGCAACCACTCAGGCACGCGCGGAGCACTTGACCCGCCAAGGCAAATCCATCGAGCCGGCACCGGCAGCCACGGCCGAGCCAGTAGAACCTGCTGCCACGTCTGATGAACCGGCTACAGCGGAACCTGCTTCTGAGGACGCTCCTCACACAGCAGAAGCAGTCCCAGAGTCTGAATCGGAACCCGCGGGTGAAACCGCCACCGTGGAAGCCTAAAGCTTCCTTAAGGTAATCATTTGAACACCAAGAACCAACCAACCGAACCACTGTTTTTATATGGCTGAAATCACAGTAGCATTAATTAGCAAACTCCGGCAGCGCACTGGCGCGGGACTGGGCAACTGCCGCAAGGCTCTCGTGGAAACCGATGGCGATATTGAGGCCGCCATCGATGAACTTCGCAAGAAAGGCATTGCCACTGCCGCCAAGAAGGCGGGGCGGGCCACCAAGGAAGGCGTTATCGCCCAGTCCATTGCTGCGGGAGCCAAAACTGGCGTATTGCTGGAGGTCAACTGCGAGACGGATTTTGTCGCAAAGAACGACAAGTTTCAGGACTTCTGCAACGGCCTTGCCGCGGACCTGCTGGCTGATCCGAATGCGGATTTGGAAACCAAACGTACTGAGGCCGTGGCGGAAATCGGCGAAAACATCCAGATCGCTCGGCACGAAACACTGACCGTCTATGGCAACGGCTGCGTAACCGCGTACATTCACCACGGCTCCAAGATTGGCGTGTTGGTGGAGATTGCCGTGGGCCAAGAGGACACGGTTGAGAATAATGCCTTCCGCACATTGGCAAAGGACATCACCCTGCAGATCGCCGCCGCTGACCCCATCACGGTCACACGCGACGAAATCGACCCCGCACTGATCGAAAAGGAAAAGGAAATTGCCGCTGAGCAATTCAAGGACAAGCCGGCGCAGGCACTCGAGGGTATTATCAAGGGCAAGCTTGAAAAATACTACCAAGAAAAGTGCCTCGTGGATCAGCTTTTTGTGAAGCAAGGCGACCTAGCGTTAAAGGATTACATCGGCAACACCGCGAAGGAGGTTGGCGACGAAATCACGGTGAAGCGCTTCCTGCGTTTTCAGGTTGGTGAGACCGCCGAGGACTAGGTGGACCCAAAATCTTTTCGCAAGGCCGGGACAACTTCCCGGCCTTTTTTTCGTGATTCATTTGACCGCCACTCCGGCGTGCTGCTAGAAACGATCCCAAGTGAAGGCCAAGGGAAAGCCAAAATACAAGAGGGTGCTCCTGAAACTCAGTGGCGAAGCGCTCGGTGGCGATGCCGGTTACGGCATCTGCCCGGAAACCGTGCATGACATGGCCCGCCAAATCAGCGAGGTACGCGACTTGGGCGTTCAGGTGGTCATTGTCGTGGGTGGCGGAAATATTTTTCGCGGCCTACAAGGTAGCGAGGAAGGCATTGACCGCGCCACGGGAGACTACATGGGCATGCTTGCGACCATCATCAATGCCTTGGCCCTCCAGGACGCGCTGGAAAAACAAAAAGTCGCAACCCGAGTGCAGACCGCCATCGAGATGAGCGAGGTTGCTGAGCCCTTCATCCGGCGGCGCGCCATGCGGCATCTGGAAAAAAGCCGCGTTGTTATTTTTGGTGGAGGCACTGGCAACCCGTATTTTTCAACGGACACCGCTGCTGCCCTGCGCGCGAATGAGATCGGCGCGGATGTCATCCTAAAAGCCACCAAGGTGGATGGCATCTATGACAGCGACCCGGTCAAGAATCCCAAAGCCAAGCGGTTCCGGAAAATTTCCTATCTCGATGCGCTCCAAAAACAACTGCGAGTCATGGACGGAACAGCCTTCTCTCTGTGCCTCGACAACAAGATGCCCATTATTGTTTTCGACCTCTTCAAACCGCACAACATTCGCAATGTCATCCTAGGCAAAACAGTCGGCACGCTGGTTCATGGCTGATTAAGTTTGTGCTTTTGCGCGGCCCACAGCCCGCCTAGACTGCGGCATGCCAGTTGACGATATTCTGCTTGAGACCGAGGAAAAAATGCAGAAGACCGAGGAGGTTGTGACCCACGAATTTGGCGGCGTCCGCACAGGCAAGGCGTCCCCTGCCCTCGTGGAAAACCTGATGGTGGAGGTTTACGGCAGCCAAATGCGATTAAAAGAACTCGGCGGCATCACCACGCCAGAAACGCGGTTGCTCGTTGTTCAGCCCTGGGACGCCAGCACGGTGGCCCCTATCGACAAGGCACTGCAAAAGGCCAACTTGGGAGTGACCCCTCAGGTGGATGGAAAGATCATCCGCTTGGCCATGCCCGAATTAAGTGAGGAACGCCGACAGGAACTGGTCAAAGTGGTCAAGAAAATGGCTGAAGATGGTCGAGTAGCGGTGCGCCATGTGCGCCGCGACGCCTTGCAGCACCTGAAGACTGAGCAGAAATCCGGCGACATCACCGAAGATGACCTGAGCAAGGGTGAAAAGGATGTGCAAAAGCTGACCGACGACTACATCAAGAAGATCGATGAGCACGTCGAGCAAAAGGAAAAGGAAATCATGACCGTTTAGAGCGGGAGAATTGCCATGGAAAACGAAACCCGCGTGCTTCAAGCCGGCCCCATCAAGGAAAAGACTGAAGCCCTGTGCGATGCCATCGCCAATCAGGAGGAATTCAAGGAGCTTTATGCCAAAATCGAAGCGTTCATGAACGATGAAAAGCTGAAGTATGACTTCGGCCAACTCAATGATCAGGGTGCCCTGCTGGAACAGAAACAGCAGTACGGGCTGGAGATCAAGCAGGAAGAGTATGATCAATTTGAAAAACTACGCGAAAGTTTCATGAGCCAAAAGGTGGCCACGGATTTTCTGGAGGCACAGGAGGAGGTTCAGGATATCCAAAACCGGATACACCAGTATCTGGCAAAAATGTTCGAGATTGGCCGAACACCGAGTCAGGACGATTTCGATTTCTGCAGCGATGGATTCGGCGACTGCGGGTGCGGCTAACCGACAATCCGCTTCACCGCAATCAAAGGGTGTGCTCTACTGTCGCCATGCGACGCAGGGAATTCTTGATCAGTGCCACCGCAACCGCCGCCAGCACTACGCTGGGAGCACCATTCAAACGCACCGGCAAACCACGCCTGCGGCTTTCGCTCGCCGCCTACTCCTTCCGCAACCAGTTCGCCTTTATGAAGGGCGGCAAGCGGCAGCCGTCTGGCAAACCCATGAACATGTTTCAGTTCATTGACTTCTGCGCCGATCACGGATGCGATGGAACAGAGCTGACGAGTTATTTTTTTCGGCCGGATGTGACACCCAAATATCTTGCGGAAATTCGCCGCCATGCGTTCCTGCGCGGCGTGGACATCAGTGGATCAGCGGTCGGCAATAATTTTTCCCTGCCAAAAGGCGAGCAACGGGACAGCCAAATTGCCTATGTCAAAAAATGGATCGACCACTGCGTAGCCCTTGGCGCTCCACACATCCGCGTTTTTGCCGGACGTGAACCCAAAGGAGTCGCGCGTGAAGAGGCCGACCAATGGGCCATCGATGCGCTTCGGGAATGCTGTGATTATTCTGGGCAACGGGGGATTTTTCTCGGGATTGAAAATCACGACAGCATCGGCGATGCCGCGAGCCTCATCCAGTTCGTAAAGGCGGTAAACCATCCATGGTTTGGCGTAAATTTGGACACGGGAAATTTTCGGACTGCCGACCCTTACAAGGATATGACCGCCGCCGCACCATTTGCGGTCAATGTTCAAGTCAAGATGGAATTGCGTGTCGGTGGCGCAACCAAGCCCACGAATCTTGAGCGCGTGACAAAAATTTTGCGCGAAGCGAACTATCAGGGCTATGTCACCCTGGAATATGAATCGCGCGAGGATCCCTACTCAGCCGTGCCAAAAGCCCTAAAAGACTTGGGGGCATTACTGGAGTGATTTACGATCACCGACAACCGGGCCACACCATGCTGATAGGCATAGGCTGCGGATGTTTTATTTCGACAGCCCTCCTTTTAGCATTTGGCGGCGAAGAAGCACAAAGGATTCTCCCGTTTCTGTTCGGATTCATGGGCCTGCTGGCTTTCCTGTTCCACGACCTGCACATCACGGTGGACACCAACCATGTGCGCGCGATATTTGGCCCCGGCTTGCTTCGCAAGACACTTATGGTGCCCGACATTTCCAGAGCCCATCCTGTGCGAAAAAAATTTTGGTACGGCTTTGGAATCAAGTACACACCCCATGGATGGCTTTACAATGTATCCGGGCTGGATGCGGTTGAGGTCGAGTTGAAGAACGGCAAGCACATTCGCTTGGGCACAGACGAACCGAAGGCACTTTGCGCGGCCATCCGCAAAGCTATTGGCTAACCGCCGGCCGCGGGTGGCGAGGGCTGCGGCTTTCGATCCTTCACATGCTCATTAAACCAGCCTACCATTTCGTGAAGCACATGCTCAATGGACTCACGAGTGCGGTACAGGTGTGCCTCGTGAGGCAGCATCACCAGCCTGGCCTTCGTCCCTTCCTGACCCTTGATGGCTTGGAAAAGCCGGCGGCTCTGCATGGGTAGGGTAGCCGCGTTGTTGTCTTCCTCGCCATGTATCAAAAGCAGCGGCTCGCGAATTTTGGGCACATCAAAAAAGGGCGACATCTTCCGGTAAGTCTCGGCGGCGTCCCAAAGAGTGCGTCTTTCATTTTGAAAACCAAATGGGGTAAGCGTCCTGTTGTAGGCGCCGCTGAGTGCCACGCCGGCCTGAAACACATCCGAGTGTGCAAGCAGAGTTACGGTCGCGAAAGCTCCATAGCTGTGCCCTCCCAAGCCAACCCGGCCCAGATCTGCCACACCCATCTGCCCCGCCTTGGCTATGGCTGCCTCAGCAGAGGCAACAATTTGCGCGATGAACTGATCGTTGGCTGTCTCGCCCCCCCCCACCACGGGCAGCTTTAAATCCAATACGGCATAACCCTCCAGAGTTAGAAACCTCGGATCCGCACCCGTGAAGCGGTCAAACCGCCGGGGATTGCCCGCAACTTGGCCCGCATCGCTTCCCCGCGTGTATTCCCGGGGATAAACCCAAAGGATCGTTGGCAAGGGGATCGGGTTTTCGAGGTCATACCCGGGAGGCAAATACAGCATGCAGGATAGTTTGTCTTCTCCCCTGAAGTAGGTGAGCACCTGCTTGCGAACACGAAGGGCCTTGACCGGATCCTTGAATCTGGTCAGCTGCTGGCGCGCCTCATCGTTTTCCGTCCGCCGATAGAAATTGGGGTAGACGCCCGATGACTCATAGTGGGTAACAAATTCCACACCCTTTTCACCCCGGTCATTCAAAATGCCAACAACAGCCTCAAACCCCTTGTCTCCACATTCAAAAAGAACCTCTTCGGTTCCCGTCTCCAAGTCGAACCGCTTTAGAAACGGGTGGTCCCCATCCTCGGATGCCCCCCATCCATTCAGAAAAATTTTCCCGTCCACAACGCGCATTGCTCGCTTGCCACTTTTGAGCTGTCGCATCATGGGGAAACCGGGATGGTTGTACCGATCCTGCACCGCGATGTCCCAAACCTTTCCAAGTTCGCGCGTTTTGTCCTCGGGGTTCACACGCCACACGCGGTGCTGGTTGTCACTGCTATTGTATTCGCGCACCAAGGCCACGGATGGATCCTCTCCCCAATAAATCTTCGAATACCGATGTGGCAGCCGCATTAACTCACTCTGCTTGCTTCCCTGCTCGATAGGCAACAGGACAATGCGATCCCGAAACTCAGCAGGTTTTGAGGGATCACCGTTATCAAGCGCTTCGATCCAGACAAGCGTATCCGGAGCCGTTGGCCGCCAATGATGCGCCCGGGGGCGGCTTTGCACGCCGCCCAGTGGAATGGTTTCGGCCGAAGGCAATGCCGTGGCGCTTTTTACGTCCGCCGTCAAGGTCCAGACCTCCACGCTCCGGGCAAACATTCCCGCCGGCACATGAAGCGTGAAAGGAGGGTGCAGCCGTTCCACAAGAATATGTCGGCCTTCCGGTGAAATATCGTAATTAAAAAAAATGGTGGGCTTCAAAGACTCGCCCGGCGCATGGGAACGATTCAACTTGCGCAGCCTTGTCCGCTTGCCCGTGTCCACATCCACCCTTTCCAACTCCGCCTGGCAGTAGTAGAGGAACAACTCGCGATCAAAATCATTCTCCAGCCCATCCGTCGAGTCCCGATGCGGCGCCTTGTCCGGGCGCGTGTCCTGGATCAATGGCCCCAGCGCAAGCCGTCCCCGGGAAGGCGGTTTGCCTCGGCGACTTGAGATTACCTGACACAACAAGCTCTTCCCATCGGGCATCCACTGAAACGGCCGTCCGAACGCGGCATTGATCCGCACGTTTCTTACCTGCGACAATGTGCGTCGCGCAGGGTTGCCCACCCAGATTTCCACCTGATCATTTTGGTAACGCAGGCAGGCAAACCGGCTGCCATCCGGCGACCAAACCGGCAGGCTAAAACGCGATCGTCCGCCCGGCATGGGCAGCTTGTCCTCCCTCCCATCGCTCATGCGCAACAACCGGAACTCCGTGTAATAAACCGGATGGGCCGGGCCGTTGTTGACCGGGTCAATCCGTACCCCCGCCAAGCCAAGGTACGGACGTGACAAATCTTCGATGCGCTGGAATCGCACCCCCTGCACAATCAGCAGATACTCCCCGTTTGGACTCATTGAAACCCGCGGCATCGGGCGACCTTTGAAGAAAGGCTGAATGGATTCGGGCGCCTGTTGGTATTCCGCCTGCCCGCGCGCGAACCAGACACACGCGAACACCAAGTTGAAAATAACGATCCGTGCGATCATCATGAGGCTCACCCTTTGTCGCAGAAAAGTATCCCCTCCGCAAGCTAGAAGCCACTTGAGCCAATCGCAGGCCGAGCCTATCCTTGCGCATGCGTTGCGCTCCACTCATCGCCCTCGGTCTGCTCACCGCGTGCATTCGCTGGCCAGAGGCGCCCCCCCCATCCGCCGCGCTGCTCTCCACATTTCACCTGAACAAACTGCACGCCATCAGTACAGCCATCGGGAAAGCCCGCGCCGCTGGCCATCTTCCCGGCGCAGTGACATGGATTGAACACAACGGCGTTCACGATACCAGAATTCACGGCAAGCTCAGCGAAAAACCCAAACACGCACTAGCACATCTCGACAGCATTTATGACGTGGCCTCCCTCACCAAGGCGGTGGCCACTACCCCCGCCGTGCTCCGCCTTTGGGAGCAAGCCAAGCTTGGCCTCGACGACAAGGTTGCCCAGCACCTCCCGGAGTTTGCCAGCGATGGCCGCGATGCCATCACCATTCGCCACCTGCTCACCCACACCAGTGGATTGCGCCCCGGCATTTCGCTGGAGGGTTGGGATGGTCATGACGAATGCATAGCCAAGTGCTGCGCCGAGATTCCCCAGCACCCGCCTGGCACGGTTTTCATCTATAGTGACATCAACTTTCAACTCCTCAACGAAATCATCCGGCGAACCAGCAAACACCCCATCGACACCTTCTGCCAACAGGAAATCTTTAACCCATTAAAGATGAAGGACACCGGCTACAACCCGCCACCATCAAAACACAACCGCATTGCCCCCACCACACTGGAGAATGGCCGCTGGCTGCACGGCACCGTCCATGACCCCTGGGCACGCAAAACCCGAGGCATCGCTGGCCACGCAGGGTTGTTTACCACCGCGCCAGACCTCGCCCGCTTCTGCCGCATGATCCTCAACGGCGGAGAACTGGATGGCGTGCTCATCTTCAAGAAGGAAACCGTGATGGAATGGGTCCGCATCCAAAACCCAGAGCAAAAGGATGCCAAAAACCGTCCTGCCCGCCGGGCTTTAGGCTGGGATGTCGATACAGTTTACAGCAGTCCCCGCGGCGCCCATTTTCCCATCGGCTCATTCGGTCATACAGGTTTTACTGGGCCCTCGATATGGATCGACCCAGCATCCCACACCTTTGTCATATTCCTCTGTAACCGACTGCATCCCGACGGCCAAGGCAATGTAGTTCCATTGCGAAGGCAAATCGGCACCCTCGCCGCCGAGGCGCTCAAGAGCCCCCCCCTTCCCCTGCGTCGACCGGGCGGCGCTTCAGAATAAACACCCCCGCCACAAACAAAACCGGCGTCAACGCCACCAGCCAAAGCCACCAACTGCTCCCCTGGCGCCCTCGCGAACTCTCAGCATCCGGTGCCCCGCCGGTAAATTTCTCTCCCTGTCTCAGCCGTAATTCCCCTTTGCGTTGCCATTCATGCCCTTTCCGGTTCACAAAAAGCCTGCGCGGCACCAATTCCACCTCATGCCGCCGTGTCCCGTTGATCTCCGAAAACAACTCCAGCGTCACCACACCCGGCAAAATCGTCAGATCATGGTACACCCAGCGGCCAAATGGCACCGGCGCATTCCTCGGAGCCACCTCATCAAACCGCAGGGTCTCTGGCACAAAACCCTCCGGCACAGCTTCACCCGGAAACACAATCTCGAATCCTGAAATCCCCAACCCCTCCTGTCGAATGCGCACAACCGGTTCCCCTGTCCCACTCACCGAAAAATCCATCTCCCACGGCCCCGCGCCGCGCCGCAACTCGCTGTCCAGACTGTACAAAAGCCCGTATCCGACCAGCGCCACCGCAAACATCCCTCCGCCAAACTTTAAAATTCGAGATCGATCCGAACTCACAGCCCCACCCTCGGTCCTCAGTTCTCAACCCTCAATCAAAATCACCCGTGATACACTGTGTCAAGAATGAGGCAAAGCTCTAGCCGGCTTTATTTTTTCTTCGGCTGCTTCAAGGCATTACGCGGCGCCCACGCAGCCGAGGTTTGGATGGAATGTGTACACGAGCAACCGCTGCTGCTCTCCGGCGCAAGCATCAATCCCTGCGCGGGGATGATGCCCAGCCAGCAGCCGCTGCGGATGCCTTCGAGCTGAATCTTCGTGTCCTTTTCCAAGTCCCAAACGCCATGGAAGTAGTGTCTGTAAAACATACTGTGTTTGCTGGCAGCCATCAGCCCACAGCCACGGCGCGAAGGCAGCTTTATGGGCAGACGCTTGCCGGTTCGCAGGTCAAACGCACGGTTGTCGGAAAACAGCTTGCCGCCCACCACCAAGGGGTGCTGCAGATGGCCACCATGATGCTGGTTGCGGTCATCCTTATCCTTGGGATTCACAGGCGGGTTCGCATACCATAGCTTAGGCACCTCCGGCTTGTCTGTGCCGAATCGCAGTGCCGACGAGCTCACGTCGAACGCATGCAGATGATACTCCTTGTGGCGGTCGCTGCCACTGGCAACCAGTGTGCCCTTGGAGTGAATAAGGTAGAGCATATTCTCGCACTTGGAAAAATCCACCGGGCGCTCCCACAGCATGCGGCCATTCGTCATGTCCAGCGCCACAAGGTGCTGCTTGTTTAAGGAACTGGGCGCGATGCGGCTGGTTGCCAACTTGCGCGGCTCGTCGTTGCGGCTCTCAACAAAGTACATCACACCATCGGCCACCGTGATGGTGGAGTTCATCACCAGCCCGCCCTTGTAGCTCCACTGGCGCTTGCCGGTGCGGCGGTCGAAGCTGAACACCTCCTCGCTCGCCAGCCGGCCGACGTCGGGCGCCTTGACGCTATCGTACCATTCGCCGACATCGGCCACGTACGCCGAGTGAGGCTTCACCGCTGTGCCGATCAACCGCCCGTCCACGACGCCCATGTACCCCCAGTGTCGCCCCTTGGGCGCGTCAAAGCGCAGCTTGCGCTCGCCTGTCTGCGCGTCGATGCCCAGCGCGTGGCCGCCAGCGGCGAGATACAGGAAATCCTCCGACGCCGCCATGTTGCTGCCGTCGCGAGGGAGGTTGGAGCGGCGGATTTCCGGCGCGGACAGCGTCCAGAGAATCGAGCCGTTGTAGGCGTCCATGCCGAAGAACATGCGGTCGCCCTGCACGAACAAGCGGCCATTGGCGGCGAGCGGCGCGGGATTGCGGCCGCCACGATCGGGCATCGGCCGCGGACCCGGTTCGCCCCACCACAACACGCCCATCTCCCCACGCACGAGGTCATCGCGGCTGTTGGTCGTGTTGTCCGGGCTGCCGTACTGGTGTGTCCATTCGCCCGCGCCCTTCAACGGCAGTCGCTCCAGCACCACCAAATCCTTTGCCGCCCTGAGCGTCACACCCGATTGGTGGGGATCACCCAGCCATGATTTCAACGTCTCCAAGTCTAAACTTTCTCCCTCACCTGGAACCAGCACCACCTTTCCACCTGCCGGCCGCAGCACGCGCTGCAGCTCCGCGCCGCTTTTCCCCGGCAGCTTGCCGTCCAGCAAGAGGCTGCCCGAGACGATCAGGTTTGCGAAATACGGACCGTAAGGCAGGTCATCGAAACCATCGTGATGCACGCTCGCTCGGATGCCGTACAGCCCTGCCCGGCTCAGGGCCCGCCGCGCGGCCTGCGCCTTTTCCGCATCGGGTTCCACCACCACCACCTGCAAATCCGTGCGCCGCGCCAGCTCATGCGCCAGCCT
Source organism: Verrucomicrobiales bacterium (assembly GCA_002721895.1). The sequence continues at coordinate 21,782 of PBLV01000056.1, read as the reverse complement.
TCCCTCCACGCTCCCCAACACGAGGCAGTAGCCCTGACGGATCTTTGATTGCCTCAAAATAATGTCAGCCACCTTTCGTACGGCCTTGGCCAGCCGGTCATCCGGAAATGGCGAAGGCACCACAGGGATGTCCGGCAGACGATAGTAAAAAGAGGAATCAAAACTATACGGCTTGCTGACAAACTCCCGGCCATCCGCCCGCTTGGCGTGGATGCGGTAGGTGTATTCCGTGTCGGGCAACAGGCCACGCATGGTCACGATGTGCCGCGCCGCGCTGCTGGCGACCTTGGCCTCCAGCTTCTGTCCGCCGCTGGAGCGAAACACCACGCGCGCAGTCATCGATTGTTCCAGTTCCCACTCGACCTTCACGGTGGTGCGACCCGCCCAGCCCACAAATGGCCCACTCACGATCTCCACCGGCTGCGGCGGCAGGGGGAACTTATCCGCCTTGCCTTTAAACAAAGCCTCCACCTCCGAGCCCTTCAGCGCGCGCGACCACACGGCGGCCTCGTGCAGCCCGCCCGCTAGCCGGTTAAACTCATCGTCGTCGTGATACGCCGCCAGCTCGAATAACGCCTGCGGCGGGTAGCGGATGGCGCCCTTCTGCGCGGCGGAGGTGGCGCGTAGCTTGCCGTTTACGTACAGTCGCATCTCCGCGCCGTCATACACGCCGGCCACGTGGTGCCAGTGACCCTTCACGTAGTCCACTGAATCTTTCAGGTAAGTGATTACCTCGGTGCCTTCCGAGTTGAGGCCGAAATTGAACCGTTGATTCTCGTAACCCAGCACCCAGCCGCGTTCATATTTTCCGTTGTCCTGAATGACGCCGCAGATGCCGCCCCAGCGTAGCGGCCGATCGACCTTCACCCACGCCATCACGGTGATTTCCTTTTGCGGCAAGGCAAACCCTTCCAGCCCGTCCGCCACCCAAACGCGATGCCCCACGCCACTCAAGGCGAGATGTGACGGACCGTTCTCTGCCTCGATACGCGCAGAACCATTGAAACGCGCGGGCACTTTACCCTCCATCGGCTGCACTATCTTATCCTTCGTGCGCAACGGCTCGAACAGCCAATGATACATCGGCCCCTCGGCGGCATTCGACAGGTTGGTCATTGTCATTAACAATAAACCAACTATGATTGCCGGCTTGAACAATACCTCCACCCTCGACGAGCAACCAAGATGCCTCAAATCCGTCATCGTGCATCCCCCGCCCTAAAGCAATGAATGACGCCCTCATCCGTGCTCACCAGCAGGCGACCGTGCGCCACGGCCATGCCAAATACACGGCCTTTCACCGCGTGCCGCCAAGCCTCCACGCCGTTGCCAACGCTAAACGCAGCGACAACGTTTTTACCGCCCACGAAAATGGTGTCGCCCGCAAGGATGAGCGCGTCGGGATAGTCACTGGGCCGCTTCCAAAGTTCGCAGGCGAGCAGCTCCTTTTCTATCACAGCCAAGCGCGCCTTCAGGGTGGCCAAATCGATGTTCAGCGCGGCCAGAGGCTTGGGTACAGGTTTGCCACGGCGAGCATTCTTTATCTGCCCATCCAGCTGATTGATTTGCACCCTCACCGACTGACGCTCGGCCTCCCATTTCAGGAAATTCGGGTGATTAATTGCACGCATCTCGCCCAAGCCGTGGACAAGGAAACGCTCCGGTGTCACAATCATATGCGTGCCGTCGAGCGTGGCAAAAACCTTGTTCCAGCCGGAGGGGATGAGGCACAGCTGCCCAGTGCGCCCAGGGCCAACCACCAGCGTGTCGCCCGACAACGTCGCATCCGTGCCGCCGGGACCACCGAGGGTGCGCAGGCGCTTGCCGGTTGCGCGGTCGTACACCACCGGACTGGCGCGGCCGGCGGGCACGTAGAGGTGCTTAGCCGACAACAATATGTTGCCCTGCGCCGTGAGGTCGGTCTGCTCCGAGCGCCATTGCACGCGGCCGGTGCCAGCCTCCAGCGCGCAGATGTGCACGCCTTCGCTCGGGAACATCCCGCCCGCCGCGTAGGCCGTGCCGTTGTCGATGAGCACGCCCGTGCGCACCGGCCAAGCCGAGATGATCCGCCCGTTGCCGGCGATGCGATAATCGCGCGGGCCAATTCGCGTTTTCCAGACCAGCTTTCCGGCGGTGGTCACGCAGTAGACATGGCCGTCGTCGGATCCGAAATAGAGGCGGCCCTCGTGGAGCGTGGGCGCGAGGCGGATGGGGCCCTCGGCGAAAAACGTCCAGCGCACACGGCCGGTCTTGGCGTCGAGGCAATAGAGCTGGTCATCGGCCGACGATCCGTAAAACACCCAGTCGCTGTTCGCGATCGCGTGATAGGCGTGATCGAAAGTCTGCCGGTTGTGGAGGCCGAAGTGCTTGTTGTAAAGGTCGCGCTTGGCCGGGCCGCGCCAGGCGGGCCGGGGCTTGTGGGGCGACCGATGAACCCACGCCTCCTTCAACGGAAACGCCAACTGCTCGCCGGAAATGCCGGAGCGGGCGGCATCGCGGAGATATGTCGGCCAGTCCGCGGCCGCCGCCGCGATGGGCAGCAGGAAAAGCGCAACCAGTCGCATCAACCCACCTTAACATTGTCGCCGCACTCAGGGCAACCCGGATCGGGCCGCAGGTTTACAGTTTTAAACGTCATGGCGCGCAGGTCGCAGGTGAGCAGGCGGTTGAGGAGCGGCTGGCCGAGGCCGGCGATGAGCTTGATGGCCTCCATCGCGCCGAGGCAGCCGACCATGCCCGACACCGCGCCGAAGACGGGAAAACGCCGCCGCCAATAGTCAGGAGCCTCCGGGTACAGGCACCGCAGGCAGCCCGTCTGCCCGGGCACAAAGGTGGTGATGTGCGCCTCCAGCTCGTACATCGCGCACTCGACTAGCGGCTTGCGCTGTCGCACGGACTCGGCGTTCATCGGGAAGCGCTCCTCAAACAACGGCGCGCAGTCAACGATCACGTCCGCCTCGGCAGTGATTCGCGCCGCGTTGCCCTCATTAATGTTCTCGGCAATGGCAGTGACCTCGAGTCGCGGATTGAGCTCCTTCAGCCGCCGCGCGGCGCACTCGACGCGGGAAGTGCCCAGCGCGTCATGCGTCATCAGCAATTGCCGGTTGAGGTCCGGTGGCTTGAGGTCGCCCGCGTGCGCGAGGATCAACCGCCCCACCCCCGCCGCCGCCAACTCGTACGCCACCAGCCCGCCCAGCCCACCGATGCGGCTAACGAGCACGGTCGCTCCCTTCAGCTTGCGCTGCCCCTCCTCGCCGAAGCCGTCGACGGTGGTCTGCCACGAGTAGACCTCGCGCTCAAGGGAGGTCAGTTCGGTTGAGTGATCAGTCATCAGTGATTACTCTTCCCGCGTCACCCTGCCATCTTCCATCCGGAAATGACAGCCCGCCAGCCGCCGGGCCTCGCTGGGGCTATGGGTGATGTGCAGGATGGTCACGCCGGTCTCGCGGTGGATGTGCTCGAGGAGCTGGCACATTTCCTCGTGCAGTTCCTCGTCCAGCGCGCTGAGAGGTTCGTCGAGGCAAAGAACTCTGGGCTTGTGCGCCAAGGCGCGGCCGAGGGCGACGCGCTGGGCCTCGCCGCCGCTGAGCTTCTCGGGGGCACGGTCGAGCAAGTGCGTGATGCCCAGCAGTTCGGCGAGTTCATCGACGCGCGCGGCAATTTCGCCCTGCGGCAACTCGCGCAGCACGAGGGCAAAGGCGAGCTGCTCGCGCACGATGAGCGTGGGGAACAGCGCGCGGTCCTGCGGCACATAGCCGACGCCACGCTCGGCGGGCGGCAGGTCCGTCACGTCTTCCTCGCCGAGGCGCACGGTGCCGCCCTGTAGTTTGCGCAAGCCACAGACGGCCTCAAGGATGGTCGTCTTGCCGCAGCCGCTGCGGCCCATCAACACGCCGTACTCGCCGGCGGCCAGCTCGAGGTTGACGTCCTTCAACTCAAAGCTGCCTTGGCGCAGGGCGATGTTCTCCAGGGCGATCATGCAAAGATGCGTTTCATGCCGAGTGTGCGGGCGATGATGAAAACGATGGCCGCGGCGGCGATCATGATGAGCGAAACGGCGAGCATGCCCTCGGTGCGCCCGGCCTGCAGCTCGAGGAAGGCGCTGGTGGGCAGCACCTCGGTCTTCTGCCGCGTGGCGCCGGCGAAGACAAGGATGGGCCCGAATTCACCCAGCGCGCGCGCCCAAGCGAGCGTCGCGGCAGCAAGCACCCCGCCCTTGGCCTGCGGCATGATGACGCGCCAGAAGGCTTGCCGGCGGTTGCAGCCCAGAGTGAGGGCGACCTGTTCGAAGCGTTGCGGGATTTGGTCGAACGTCACGCGCATGGTGCGCACGGCGAAGGCGCAGGCGACCATGAACTGCGCGAGCACGACGGCGGGCCACTTGTAAACGACGGCGTCGCTGAGCCAGTCGGGCAGGTAGCGGAAAAGGATGAGCAGGCTGAGGCCGACCACGAGCGGCGGCAGGACGATGGGGATGTCGAGCAGCGTGTCGATGATCGTCTTGCCGCGAAAATCGAACCGGCTCATCACGTAGCCGATGGGCACGGCGACCCACAGCGAAAGCAGCGTGGTGAGCGTGCAGCTGATGAGCGAGAGCTTGATGGAGAATTGAATATCTCGGCTGCGCAGTGCCTGGATGATGGGGTTGGGTTTGGTGATGGTGACGGTGTCGGGCGCGGTGGAGGTGGGGGCGGCGATGAGAATCTGCGTCTTGGCGGTGTCGGTGATCTCGTGGACGCCGTTCCAGTCGCCGGCGCCGTCGAGGCGAATGAACTCGCTCCAGATGAGCCGGTGCTGGACGTCGGTGGTGAGCGTGGCCACACCGTTGGTGACGGCGACGGACACCACGCGCGCAACCGGCTGCAGCGAGCCGGTGACGGGCGCATCGCCGTTGCGCGGCAGCAGCGCCACCTCCGCCGCGCCGGCTTTAAACAAACCGTTACGCGTGAGGCGCTGGCCGGCGTTGTCGAGGCCGGACTCGTTCTTGCCCGCGCGGTAAAAATAACGGCGGCCCTTTTCCACGGGCACGGGCGCGCCCTTGGCCTGTTCATCGGCATAACGCCCGTGCGGCACCTGCTCGGGGCCGAGGATGGGCTTGTCGCCGTAGTCGAGAAAGACGAGGTCGGCCAGCACCATGGCGGCAATGATGAGCAGATAACTGCCGCCGAGGACGCCGAGGCCGATGAGGAAGGGCTTGTCGGAGGCGACGCGAAAGGGGGCTGGGCCCGGGCCGCTCATTCGGCGCCGGCCTTCCAGCTGAAGCCGAGCTGCTCGAAGCGGCGGCGGGAATCGGCGGAGGTCAGCGCCGCCATCAGCCGACCGGCCAGTTGCGGGTACGGGGTGGTCTTGCGGGCGGCGACGTTCTGGATGGCCATCGCGCGCGCGGGCTGGAGCGGCACGTAGTCGAAGCGATCGCGCAGGTGCTGGATGTTCGCCTCGTACACAAGCGCCACGTCAAGCTTGCCGCCGGCTTCCATGGACTGGATGAGCGTGTGAGCGGTGTCGGTCCGCACGCCGACCTCGTCGATGTTCTTTTTAATGGCGTCGTACTGGCCGGCCTCGCGAAACAGCTCAACGCACAACATGCCAAGCGTGCTGGCCGTGGGCTCGGTGACGCCAATGCGCAAGCCGGGCCGCGCGAGGTCGGCAAGCTTCTTCAAGCCCTCCGGGTTGCCCTTGGACACGAGCATCACGATGCGCGTGCTGGAGACTTTCAAATCGGGGCCGAAGGGATTGCCCATGTCGAGCTGCACCTTGTCGAGGTATGTCGCGTCGCAGGTCATGAACAGGTCGGGCAGGCCGACATCGCCGGTCTTCATTTTGCTGACCAGCGTGCCGCAACCGGCGTAGACGACGTCGATTTCGCAGCCCTCGCGCAATTCAAACTCGCGGATGGTCTTCTCGACGGCCTCGCGATTGACGCCGCCACAGTCGATGCGCAGCCTCGGCCGCACGGCCCACGCGTCGCCGGGCATGGGCGTGTAGTGATGCGACTCGAAAACATCGCCGCCTTTTTCCGGCGCGGACAGGAAACGCACGAACTGCAGCGCGAGCGTGGCTTTTTCCGTAGTGCGCGTGACCGACGCGGTGATGTCCGCGCGGCTGGCCTCCAGTTCCGGCAGCTCCACCACGCGCAGGCCGAACTGCCGCGCCGTGGAGTCCCAGACAAAGGCCGCCTGCGTGCCCGCGTTCTCCTTGGCCGCCAGCGCCGCCTCGGTGACGGTCGGGAACGAGGCCGCCTTGGCCGCGTCAATGCCCGCCCAGTGGCCGGACTTCTCCAGCATCTTCTTGGTCTTCTTGCCCACACCCGCCAGCGGGTCGCACAGTACGAAGGACACTTTCTCCTTAAAAACATCACCGGCCGACTTCAGCTCCAGCCCGGACCCCGGCTTGACACCGAGCACGACCTTCCACGTGGCCACCTTAAGCGCCTCGGCCACCAGCCCCTCCGAACGCGCCCGCTCGGCAAACGAGAAATCCGCCGCCACGTACACGTCCGCGCGCGGCCGCTGCGCCTTGTGATCCTGTAAAAGCTTGTTGAAGAGCACCCCGCTGCTTGCATATTCCAGTGCCACCTTAACGCCCGTCTCGCGCGTAAACTTTCCGGCCGCCTCCTCGACCGCCTGCTTTACTCCCGCCGCGCAGTAGACAATCAGCGTCTTGCCGCCACCATTCTTCTCTTTGCTAGGCACGGCGCCGTTTCCTGTACTACCACTTGGTGCAGCGGGATTTTCCGCACCACCAGAATCACGATTTATCAGAAACACCAGTGCACCCACCATGACGAACGTCAATGCCAGCAGCCAAATGCCTCCGCCCCCTCCGCCACCGTATTGATGCTCCGCCTCGCTCATGTCAAATGGGATGCGGCGAATGTAGCCGAATCGGCCCGTCGTTCAATTCATTTCCCGGTGCCCCTTGGTTTACCAGCAGCCTCAAACTTGAATTGCCTCTCCCGAGATTTCACGCTATTCTCCTCAGTCTTATGGGATTGCGCAGCATCATTGCCATCATCAGCCTGTTGCTGGCCTGCCACGCGATTGCCGACAAAAAGCACTGGGCATATCGCACACCCCTGCGGCCTTCGCTGCCGCGAATTGATACCACGTGGCCACGTAATGCGATTGATTGGTTTGTGCTACAGCGACTCGGGGAAAATAGCCTGAAACCTTCTCCCGAAGCTGCGCCTGAGCAACTGCTGCGGCGCGTGCATCTCGACCTCATCGGACTGCCTCCCTCACCTGCAGAGTTGGAAGCGTTTTTAAAAAATCCCAGCACCAAGGCTTATGAGGAGACGGTTGATCGCCTGTTGAAGAGCCCGCGCTACGGCGAACGTTGGGCGCGGCCATGGCTCGACCTCGCGCGCTACGCGGACAGCAACGGTTTTCAGGCCGACCAACTCCGCGACAGCTGGGCTTATCGCGACTGGGTCATCGACGCCATTAATGTCGGCATGCCGTTCGACCAGTTTGTCATCGAGCAAATTGCCGGCGACCTTTTGCCCAACGCCACCCCTTCCCAGCGCATCGCCACCGGTTTCCACCGCACGCCCACCTGCAACGTCGAAGCCGGCGTGCATCCAGAGGAAAACCGCGTAAATCAGGTCGTTGATCGCGTAAACACCACCGGAACCATCTTCCTTGGAACTACGCTGGAGTGCGCACAATGCCATGACCACAAATACGATCCTTTCTCGATGAAGGATTACTACTCGCTCTTCGCCTTCTTCAACAACACACCACTCGAGGTGAAGCAACAAGGCAGCGGAGTCACATGGGATTTTTACGGCCCCACAATGGATCTGCCGATCACCGGCACGAAGGCAAAACAATTGACCTGGCTGAAAACCCAACGCACCTCCGCCGCCAAGCAAGTGGAAGCGCTCCGCAAACATACCACCGCCTCGCAGCTTGATTGGGAGCGCACAGTGCTCAAGCAGCTGGCGAGCGCTCCGAAATGGTCGAACTTGATGCCCACGAAATTTTCCGCCACCGGCAATCCAACACACACTATTCAAAACGACAGCAGTGTGCTGATTACGGGAAACAATCCTGATCGCAGCACTTACACACTGATCAGCAAGACAATTCCGCGCCGCATCACGGCCATTCGCCTGGAGGCACTCACACACGAGTCGATGGTCAAAGGCGGCCCGGGGCGCAACAAAGCGGTGCGGGAGAATCCGAACTTTATCGTCACGGAATTCCGCGTCAACGCCGATGGCAAGCCGGTGAAACTCGCAAGTGTCACGGCATCATTCAGTCAGCGCGGCTGGGATGCAGCCGGCAGCATTGACGACAATCCCAAAACTGGGTGGGCGATCAACCCCGCCTTTGGCAAATCAGCTTGGTCAATTTATCGATTGGCGAAGCCTTTGGATTTGCCGAAAGATGCTGAACTGAAGTTTGTCATCGACCAAAACTATGGCGGTGCCCGGACCATCGGTCGGCCGCGTGTGTCGGTAATGGATGGCGACCCTTCGGCGTTAACTTTGCCGGACGATATTGTCGCCATTCTTCGCAAAACGAATCGTACGAAAATGGAGCACGACAATTTGGCCGAACATTTTCTCGCGAATTTTCCCGAACTGAAGACCGCCGAAAGCAAGCTGGCTGCGCTCGACAAACAGATTGCAGCCATCAAGCCCGCCACCACGCTGGTAATGGTGGAGATGAACAAAAACCGCCCGACGTACGTGATGAAGCGCGGCGAATATCTGTCGCCCGGTGATGCAGTGAATCCTGGAACGCCCGGCGTTCTACACCGTTTCAAAAAGGAATGGCCGCGTAACCGTTTGGGCCTGGCCAAGTGGCTAGTGTCACCGGAAAACCCTCTAGTGGCGCGCGTGACTGTGAATCGCTGGTGGGCCGAGCTGATGGGCCGCGGGATCGTAAACACGCAGGAGGATTTCGGATCGCAAGCGGAGCCGCCCTCGCACCCGCAATTGCTCGACTGGCTGGCCGTGGAGTTCATGCAGCGCAACTGGTCGATGAAGCACCTGCACAAGCTCATCGTGATGAGCGCAACATATCGACAGTCCTCACGCGTAACTCCAGAACTGCTGGCCAAGGATGCGGCCAATAAATTTTATACCCGCGCCCCACGCCTGCGCCTGAATGCCGAGATGATCCGCGATAACGCGCTCGCCATCAGCGGCTTGCTCAGCACCAAAATGCACGGCCCGCCAATCTATCCGCCGCAACCAGCGGGTCTCTGGCGGCACGTGGGCCGCAACGCGCCGAAATTTAACGTGGCCACCGGCGAGGATCGCTTCCGCCGTGGCGTGTACGTTATTTGGCGACGCGGCGCGCCGTATGCGAGCTTTGTGAATTTCGACGCACCCGACCGTGGAACCTGTGTCGTACAACGCCCCCGCACTAACACTCCTCTACAGGCGCTTACGTTGATGAATGACGAAGCCTACGTCGAGATGGCCCTCGCCTTCGCCAACCGCGTGCTCGACGAGGCCCCCGCCACACACGGTCCTGAGGGCAAGATTGATTTCGCCTTCAAGACCGCCCTCGCACGCTCACCGAAACCAACGGAATTAAAGTTTGTCAAAACCCTGCTGCTCAAGCGCCATGCTTTCTTTGAGAAAAATCAAAAAGCCACCGCGGAGTTGATCGGCAATGTGAAAGGGTGGAAGCCCACCAAGGACACGGACCCCGGCGAATTGGCCGCGTGGTTTTACGTGGCGAATATTTTGCTGAATTTGGACGAGACGATTACCAAACAATGATAATCTCCCCTCATTACCTCGCCGAAACCCGCCGGGAATTCCTGAAACACACCGGCGCTGGCATCGGCGCAATGGCATTGGGCTCGGTTCTTAATGGTGGGGACACCGGCGCACAAAAACCTCACCATCACCCGCGGGCCAAACGGGTGATTTACATCCACCTTGTTGGCGCGGCGTCGCAACTGGACCTTTTCGATTACAAGCCCGAACTGGTGAAACGCAATGGGCAGAAATGCCCGGACCACATGTTCAAGGGCAAACGACTGGCGTTCATTCGTGAGCATCCACTGCTGTTGGGCACACGGTTTAAGTTTCAACGGCACGGTCAGGCAGGGATCGAGCTATGCGAGCATTTACCGCAACTCGGCAGCGTGGCGGACGAGCTGTGCCTCGTGAAGTCCATTCGCACGGAGCATTTTAATCACGCGCCGGCACAGCTGTTTATGCACTCGGGCTTCGGGCGCTTTGGCCGGCCGGGGATTGGATCTTGGGTGAGCTATGGGCTGGGCACGGAGAATCGTGATTTGCCGAGCTACGTGGTAATGATCACCGGTAGTGTTGCGGGCGCGGGCAACAGCCTTTGGGGCAGCGGCTTTTTGCCGACGGTGCATCAGGGCATCGAGTTTCGTGCCAGCGGCGACCCGGTGTTGTTTCTTTCTAATCCCAAGGGCATTGGCAGAACGGAACGGCGTGAGATTGTCGATGGCATCAATTTCCTGAACAAGCAGGCACTCGCCGATGTGGGAGATCCCGAAATTGCCACACGCATCGCACAGTACGAGCTGGCCTTTCGCATGCAAACGAGTGTGCCGGAACTGATGGACACTTCGAAAGAATCCAAGGCCACGCACGCACTGTATGGCACGCAGCCGGGCAAAGCGAGCTTCGCCAACAATTGCTTGCTTGCCCGGCGATTGGTAGAACGCGGCGTGCGTTTCGTGCAGCTATTCGACCAAGGCTGGGATCATCACAGCGGCGTGTTCACGAACATTCCACGCAAGGCCAAACAGCTGGACCAACCTGTTGCCGCGCTCATTGCCGATCTCAAGCAACGCGGGCTGTTGGATGACACGCTCATTATCATCGGTGCGGAGTTCGGCCGCACGCCCATGTTGCAGGGACGCAGCAATGGCGGCAACGCCGGAAATGTGGGGCGTGATCACCACAAGGAAGGGTTCACGATGGTGCTAGCCGGCGGCGGCGTGAGGGGAGGGACGACTTTCGGTGCCACGGACGAGCTGGGTTATCAAGCCGCCGACAATCCCGTGCACATGCATGACGTCAACGCCACCTTCCTAAACTTGCTTGGAATCGACCATGAACGGTTGACGTACAGGTACCAAGGCCGGGAATTCCGTTTAACGGATGTCCACGGCCATGTGTTGAAGGATATCCTCGCCTGATCGGCGATCGATTTAACGCCGGCGGAAATTAAAGCTACGGTACTGTTGCTGCTGGGGCACAGCCACATTTTGGTTTTGGCGATACCGGAACATGCCACCGCCCATCATTGGGTTCATCCCCATGCCACCCATGCCGCCGCCCATCATTGGGCTCATTCCCATGCCGCCCATGCCGCCGCCCATCATCGGGTTCATTCCCATGCCGCCCATGCCACCACCCATCATCGGGTTCATCCCCATGCCGCCACCGCCCATCATGCCACCGCCGGGTTGACCACCACCCGGGCCACCGGCACCGCCGCCCTGCTGTGGAAGCCCTTGCCCCCCGAACAGGTTCGGCCGCACATTGATGACCCGTGAAAACAGCGGCGCGCCAGTGGTCTGGTCCACGTCATTCGCGGAACGCTCAACCAGAACGATGCCGATGGGCATCACCTGATACCAAATCCCGTCGGCATGATCAAAGGACAAGCATAGGTCATTTAAAAGATCCATGGCGCTGACATTCTGCATGTCGGAGACAAAGCCCTTGACCCTCACTCGCGCGGGGTTGAACTCGCCAATATTGCCGGCTCCCATGGTAGTCAAGCCGCCGCCCATCAGACCTCCGGCCATAGGAAGCGCCATTCCCGGCAACGCTCCTCCCATGGGAGCACCTGGAAGGCCACCCAAAGCTCCGGGAGCGCCCGGCGCAATACCCACCGGCTGCCCCGCTTGATTCACCATGGGCGCACCTGGAACTCCTCCCGGCAATCCGCCAGGGACAGCACCCGGAAGTCCGCCACCCGGCGCGGGAAGTCCACCCAAAGGTTGCTGTGGCAATCCACCTGGCCCCATCGGAGCCATGCCTCCACCTCCACCGAGAGGAAGACCTCCGGCCCCCATCCCAGGAATCCCACCTGACCCGGGAGCACCGCCCGTGGGTGCGCCGCCAGCGCCCGACGCGCCACCAGCCACCAAGTATGGGTTGATGCGAAAATTAAATCCGCGTCCATCGTCCGCGTTCCTTACCAGTTCGGACAACGCGGCCACAGCCTGCTCCATGTTAACGCCGTTGAACCGAGAAGCTTCCACGAAAGGAATATTGATCCGTGCCAGCCGACGCATCACATCACCACGCGTTTCCTTGCGCCGTTCTCCGTATCCACGCCCCACCGCGGCGGGGTCTGGAACTCCATTGTAATACGGACGAGCCAGAAGGTTGGCGCGGTTGAGCACCTGCATCAGCTCCTCCGGACTCATATCCTTGACGTCCTTTTGTTTCGGCGCCTTCGTGGCCGAACTTCCGGGAGCCCCTGGAGTTGGGGTGGCGGCAAAAACTCCCGCCGCAAAAAACCCTGACAAAACAACTGGGATCGTCTTCATCATGTGTCAAATTAGCACGTATTGTACCAATGCGAAAGGGCCGAACCACATTTTCTCCGGCGCGCAAACCCGCATCAACAATTTGACAGGTTGGACGCGATTTGTCTATTGTTTCCTCGGAAAAGCATGATTTTTATGCGGTTTTACTTGATTTTTTTGACTTATGTCACGGCCATGACTTCATGGGCCGGGATCGATTTTGCGAAGGATGTTCAGCCTATTTTTGCCGCCCATTGCATAAAATGCCATGGCCACGACAACCCCAAGGCTGATCTGGACCTGAGCACTCGAAAGGGTATCCTTGCGATTCTGGATTCCGGCAAGGCGACAGTCACACCCGGCAACCCCGATGCCAGTCCGCTGATGGCGCGAGTCACCAGCCTTGATCCTGATGAACTGATGCCGCCGCCAAAGAAAGGCGAACGGCTTGCCGCTGCACAAATCGCCACGCTGCGCCGATGGATCAAGGAAGGTGCTGAATGGAGCACACACTGGGCTTACCGGCCGCTGGAAAAACCAGCGACACCCAGTGTTAAAAACAAAATCTGGCCACGGAATCCCATCGACAACTTCGTTCTCACCAAGTTGGAACGCAATGACATCACACCATCTCCCGAAGCCGAACGGCACACGTTGATCCGCCGCCTGTCGTATGACCTGCTGGGCCTTCCGCCGACTCCCTCTGAGGTCAGAAATTTTGAATCCGACAAGTCACCCGAGGCGTACTCCAAACTGGTTGACCGACTCCTGACCTCGCCACACTTCGGCGAGCGCTGGGGCCGTCATTGGCTCGACAAAGCCCGCTACGCCGACAGTGATGGCTACGAAAAAGATCGGCCACGCATGAATGCGTGGAGATACCGCGACTGGGTCATCAATTCGATTAACGCCGACCTACCCTTTGACCAGTTTACCATCCAGCAACTTGCCGGCGACCTCCTTCCCAATGCCACCGACCTGCAAAAACTCGCCACGGCCTTCAACCGCCAAACCCTCACGAACACCGAGGGTGGCACCGACAAGGAACAGTGGCGCGTGGCCGCCGTGATGGACCGCGTGGAGACCTTGGGCTCCGTTTGGCTTGGGCTGACTGTCACCTGCGCCCGCTGCCATAACCATAAGTACGATCAACTCACACACAAAGAGTACTACCAACTTTTTGCCTACTTTAACAACGGGGACGAAACCAGCGCCAGTGTCCCACGTTCGCGCCAGGAGTTGTCCGCGTTCGCGGAAACTCAGACCGTGCATGACACCAAAATGAAAGCGTTTCAGGCCCAAGTAAACGCACGCGACGAGGTATTGCGCAAATCCCTGACCGAACTGGAGAAGGCCCTGCGTTCGGAACTGGCCAAACAAGCCAGCTCTCCCGTGGCGTATCACCCCATAAAACTTCTCTCCGCCCGGGCCGGGAAAAACAATAGCGTGAAATTCAGCGCACAAGAGGATGGTTCCCTGCTTGTCTCCGGCGACAATCCCGACGGTGCCGAGTACGAACTGGAACTCGAAACCCAACAGCGCGAGATCACTGGTCTCAAACTCGAGGTATTGCCCGATCCCTCCCTGCCTGCCAAAGGCCCCGGCCGAACTCCCCATGGCAACTTTGTCCTGAACGATATTCGCGTCTACGCCAGCACCCGGCAGGAGTTCACCGGCCAACCCCTGAAGCTCAGCCGAGCCACGGCATCCCATTCGCAAAAGGATTGGCCCGCCGGCAACGCCATCGACGGCAGGATTGGCGTTGGCTCCAAGGGCACTGGGTGGGCCATCGGCCCCGCCTATGGCAAACCGCACACCCTCACAGTCACCTTTGCGCAGCCTCTCCGGATGAAGACCAACATCTTCCTCCACGTCGTGCTCGACCAAAAATACGGCAAACAACACACCATCGGTCGCTTCCGCATTTCAACCCGGACCGGCCATGCCCCGGGCGAGGGAATTCCAAAAATCATCGCGCAACTCCTCGTCAAGAATCCTGACCAGCGCACAGCTGCCGAACAGCAGGCACTGCTCAACTTCGTCCGCGATCGTGATCCCGAGGCCACAGCCTTGCAGACCCAAATAAAAAATCTCAACGCCAGCGCGCCGAAACCGCCCGTCATGAGTGTGCGGGTGCTTTCCCAACGAACGAATAGCCCGAGGTCCACACACATCTTTCACCGCGGCGAATTCAAGCAACCCAAGGACAAGGTATCCCCGCTCACGCCGGCCACTCTTCCCACGGCAAAAAACCGTGCCCAAGGTGACCGGCTGGACCTCGCCCGTTGGCTGGTGGACGGCCAAAATCCAATCGTCCCACGCGTCACCGCCAATCATATCTGGATGCATCTTTTTGGCGAAGGACTCGTGCGAACCGTTAATGATTTTGGAGTCCGGGGCGATGCCCCCACCCATCCGCAACTACTCGATTGGTTGGCCGGCGAATTCATCCGCCGAAAGTGGTCCCGCAAGGACATGATAAGGCTCATCGTCCACAGCGCCACCTACCGCCAATCCTCTGTTCACCGCCCGGAACTAACCGATCGTGATCCCAACAACCATCTACTCCATCGCCAAAACCGCTTTCGAGTGGAGGCGGAAATAATCAGGGATTTAAGCCTAGCCACCAGCGGACTTCTTTCCCCCAAGATCGGCGGACCCAGTGTTTTCCCTCCCCTCCCCGCGGGTGTCGCCGATTTAAGCTACGCCAACAACTTCAAGTGGAATCCCAGCAAGGGTGAAGACCGCTACCGGCGCGGCATGTACACCTTCTTCAAGCGCACCTCGCCACACCCAAACCTGCTGACCTTTGACTGCCCGGACAGCAACGTCACCTGTGTCAAGCGCACCCGCTCCAACACCCCGCTGGCAGCCCTCGCCACCTTAAACAACGAGGTGTTTACCGAAGCCGCCAAGGCTTTGGGTAAACGCATGCTCGCCACCAGTAAAACCGACACCGAACGACTCACGACGGGATTTCAAATCTGCGTGGCTCGCAAACCGGACATACGTGAAATGGCTGCCCTCACCGACCTCCTTCACCGAGCCCGCGTCTACTACAAAGGCAACGAGGCTACCGCCAAGACGTTCAACGGCGACGCCGAGGCCAGCGCTTGGGCAATTATTGCCCGTGTACTCCAGAATCTGGATGAATTCATTACCCGTGAATAAAATGCAACCGTCAGAAATCCATCGCGCTGCCCAACAAATGGCATCCCAAACCCGCCGGGATTTCCTGGCAACCTCCGCTTCCGGCCTTGGCGGCGTGGCCCTGTCCAGCCTTCTGATGGAGGACGGTCTGCTGGGCGCGGAATTCGCCAACCCCATGACCCCGCGCAAGCCGCACTTCGAGCCCAAAGCCAAGGCATGCATCTTCATTTTCATGGCGGGCGCGCCGTCGCACTTGGATCTGTTTGACCCCAAGCCCGTGCTGAACCAACGCGCTGGCCAAAAGCTGCCCAAGGAAATCCTGGACAAGGCCCGCTTTGCCTTCATCCAGCCCGCCACCGCCACGCTCAAGGGCAGCAACCGCACTTTCAAGGCACACGGCCAATGTGGCATGGAGATGAGTGATTACCTGCCCCACTTGGGCACCGTGGCCGATGACCTGTTGCTGGTGCGCTCCATGCACTCAGACGAGTTCAACCATCACCCCGGCCAGTTGCTCATGCAATGCGGCGTATCCCGCTTCGGCATGCCGACGATGGGTTCGTGGCTCACCTACGGCTTGGGTAGCAAATCGCAAAACCTTCCCGGCTATGTAGTGCTCAGTGCCGGGCGTGGCTCCAGTGGTGGCGCCACCCTCTGGCAAAGCGGCTTCCTGCCTTCCACCTATGAAGGCGTGCTTTTCCGCACCACCGGCGAGCCGGTCCTGAACCTCGACAATCCCAAGGGCCTTCCGCCGGAACTGCAAAAACTGGGCCTCGTGGTGCTTCGGCAAATCAATCAGGGACGCTACGAGAAAATTCGTGACCCGGAAATCGCCAGCCGCATCGCCAGCTATGAACTGGCCAGCCGCATGCAAACAGCCGCGCCCGAGCTGATCGATCTCTCCCAGGAAACCGAACCCACCAAGGAAGCCTACGGCCTCAATCGCCCCGAACCCAAGGGCGGAGGCCGCGGCAAGAAAGGCAACACCTATCAGGATTTCGCGCGTAACTGCCTGCTGGCCCGCCGACTGGTCGAACGCGGAGTCCGCTTTGTCAACATCGTCTACGCCTCATGGGATCACCACAGCAACCTTGACCCTGAGCTACAGTATAACGCCGGCGCGGTGGACCAACCCATCGCCGCGCTCATTCGCGACCTGAAACAACGCGGCATGCTCGACGACACTATGGTTGTCTGGGGCGCGGAATTTGGCCGCACACCGCTCGGCGAAAACCGTGGCGGCCGCGCCGCCAATACCGGCCGCGACCATCACCCCTTCTGTTTCTCCATGGCCCTCGCCGGCGGCGGTCTCAAGGGAGGGCAGATATATGGCAAGACCGACGAAATTGGCTGGAGCATAGAAGAAAATCCCGTGCATCCCAATGACCTGCATGCCACGATGCTGAACCGCTTTGGCATCGACCACGAGAAACTGACCTATCGTTTTCAGGGCCGCGATTTCCGCCTCACCGACGTAGCCGGCCGGGTGATACCGGAATGGCTTGCGTGATCCCGCCCGTCGTGCGTTGATCGGGCGTGCGGGTTTTCTTTAACGGAGAATTCATTCCCGAAGAAAAAGCCCTCGTGCCGGTCACTGATCGCGGCTGGCTATATGGGGACGGCCTCTTTGACACCATGCGCCTTTTTGAAGGGAAGCCCTTTCTCTGGCACCGCCATCTCCAGCGCCTGATGCAGGGAGCCGCCATGATGCTCATCCGCATGCCCCAGGACAAAGGCAACCTAGCCGAGGTAGTGGTGCGGCTAATGGAAATGAACGAATTCTACGATGGCGTTCTCCGCATCCAGCTTTCCCGCGCCAGCAAACAGCGCGGATACGCGCCCAGCAATGCCTCCGGTGAAAATCTCCTGGTCAGCCTTCATCCCTTCCCCAGCACAGAGACCCTCAACCCGGATGGGTATCGACTGGTCCTGTCCACCCAGGTGGTGACGGCCGGAAGTTATTTTTCGCAGGTCAAGACCACCAATCGCCTGCCACAAGTCATGGCCGCGGCGGAAGCCGAGGCCGCCGACGCGGATGACGCTCTGCTGCTCAATCCTGATGGCAAGGTGGTCTCGGCAACCGCCGCCAACCTCTTCTGGGTGGAAGGCGAAACCGTTTGCACCCCCCCCCTGGATAGCGGCTGTCTGCCGGGCATCACGAGGCAATTCCTGATGGAGCTGTGCCCGAAGCTCGATTTTCAGGTGGAAGAGAAAAACGTGACGCCGGCCGAATTGCCCACCAAGGAAGGCATCTTCACCACCAACAGCGTCCACGGCGTTCGGACGGCAAAGTCGCTTTTAAACCAAAGGCTCCAATCCTCGCCGGTGGCCGAAAAACTGATGGCCGCCTACGACGCCGCACAGGCCACCGGCATGCTCGACGGACCGGAAGACGATTGACAACCCCCTTGCCTCAGCCGAAAACGCGGCATGCCAATTAAGCTGGATATCGTTAAACCGCTTTTCGAAACATCCACCTTGCCGGGGCTGGGTCCGGAACGGCGAGATGAGGCGCTGCCTTTGAGCGTGATTGAGGATGACATTGACGAGGTACTGGCTGCGTCAAATCTCGCGGGTGATGCCGCTGACAAGGTTCGCAGTGCCGCGCTGCTTTGGCACGATCATCTCGATGCTTCGCATTCCATTTCACAGGAAATCAGAGACAGTGACGGCAGTTTTCTGCACGGCATCATGCATCGCCGGGAACCGGATTATCCGAACGCAAACTACTGGTTTCACCGCGCGGCAACTCACCCTTCATTCGTGGAGATTTTTAAACGCGCAATAACAGCAGGCACCGAAATGGAGTTCCTTAAGCAATCCACTGCATGGGATCCGTTTGCGATGGTAGACGCCGTCAGTGAGGCGCGTATTGGATCCGCCGACTACAAGCAATTGCAAAAGCTGCAGGCGCTTGAGGTTAAGGCCCTTCTGGAATGGTTCTGCCGATAGTCATTTTCTGGAAACACTGAGAACCGCCTCGATCATTCCCTCAATATTATGAGGGGAAGCTTCCACGGCGGGAGACTGGCCGAGTTTCACCAGTGCCTTTGTCGTCTCAGGACCAATGCTAACGGACTGCAGGTTGTGTTTCTTCATCATTCTCGGCAGGTCAAAACGGGCATGGAAATTCTCAACCGTGGAACTGCTGGTGAAGGTAATGATATCCGCACCCTCTTCCGCCAGCCGAGAGGCCGCGCCATTGCGGTCCTCGGATTCGGGAACAGTCCGGTAAATAGGAATGTCATCCACAATGCCCCCCATCTCATGCAGCACCTTGGGCAAATCAGGATTGGCCACCTCGGCGCGCAACAGGCACAGCGTGAGGTTTTCAATATTTTGATGATCCTTGAATGCTTGGGCGACCGCTTTAGCCGTGTATTTTTCCGGCATGAGATCCACGCGTAAGTGAAGCTGTTTAAGCTTGGCAGCCGTAGCGGGCCCCACGGCCGCTATCTGGCAACCGCCGATGGAACGAATGTCATCAAATGTTTGCAGAAACCAGTGGAAGAACTGGTCAACCCCGTTGGGGCTGGTGAACACGAGCCAATCATAACTGGCAATGCCCAGAATGGCATCCATAAGAGGCTGCTTTTCGGCAGGCGGAACAATCCTGATAGTGGGGATTTCGAGAATGTCCGCACCCAGTCCGGCAAGTCGGCGGGATAGCTGGCTGGCCTGCTGGCGGGTACGAGTCACCACGATTCGACGCCCAAAGAGCGGCCGGTTCTCAAACCAGTTCAACTGTTCACGCAAGTTCACAACGCCGCCAATGATGGTAACGGCCGGGGCCTTGAAGGCAGCTTGCTCGACCTTCTCGGCGATGTCGGCCAAAGTGCCGACCAGCGTTTCCTGACGGCCGGTGGTGCCCCAGCGCACCATGGCCACGGGAGTCTCGCCAGGCAGCCCGTTCTCCTGCAGCCGCCCGGCAATGGCACGAATGCGATCAACGCCCATAAGGATGATCCGGGTGCCTGTTTCCTTGGCGAGCTTCTCCCAGTCGATGGAGCTTTCATCCTTGCCCGGCTGCTCGTGGCCGGTGATGACCGTAAAACTGGAGCAATGGTCGCGATGGGTCACGGGAATGCCGGCATACGCGGGCGCAGCCATGGCGGATGAAATGCCCGGAACTATCTCGAAAGGAATGCCGGCCGCCTTGAGTTCCGCAGCCTCCTCGCCCCCCCGGCCAAACACAAGGGGATCCCCCCCCTTGAGACGGACGATAGCCCCTCCCTCGCCGGCTTTCTCAACCAACAACTGGTTCAATTCCTCCTGGGGAATGGCATGGGCGGAGGCACGCTTCCCGGCATAGAGGATTTCCGCATCGGCTGGAGCCAGTGCCAGCAAGGCGGGGTTTACCAAGGCGTCATAGACCACCAGAGTTGCCTTCTGGAGTAATTCCGCGCCACGGCACGTCAGAAGCCCGGCATCACCGGGCCCAGCGCCAACGAGATATACTGTTCCCGATTCAGCCATGGAGGGCGGGATGCTACCCGAGACTGCACGGGGGAGCAATGCTCCTTGTTTTTTGGATTGGCTGTGAGGGAGGGCTTGCCTATTTTCTGTCGGCTTTTAACGATGTTTTTTTTGTGTATTTACAAGGGGAAGGAAAGAATGATCGAGGTGGAGCGAAGGCAAATCATCATTGGCCGCCCGAGTTCCAGCTTGGGGCACCCGGATCTGAACCTGCAACCGGACAAGAATGTTTCACGCCGGCATGCGCGCATTTTCCTGAAGGATGGGTGTTACTGGATTGAGGACTTGGGGAGCCGCCTGGGGGTGCTGGTCAATGGACTGCGGGTGAAGGATCCGCGTCGGGTGACATTTGGGGATCGAATCCTGATTGGGCGCACGGAGGTGCGCATGGTTTCCACAGAGCTGCAGAAATAAAACAAGCCGGGCACATTGCCCGGCTTGTTATGAAAGGTTGGCGGCTCCCTACTCTCGCGAAAGCTATACAATCGCTACCATCGGCAAGCTGGTGTTTGACGGCCGAGTTCGGGATGGGATCGGGTCGGGCCACCAGCCATGGCCACCGTAAATTCACGGTGTTCCTCGAAAACCGAGCACAACCCGGGCGACACAATGTCACCAAGCCAAATTTGTGGTTTAAGTGATAAGCCAATCGACGGATTAGTACCAGTCAGCTAAACGGTTTTCGCCGCTTACACCCCTGGCCTATCAACCTGGTCGTCTTCCAGGCGTCTGATGGGGAATCCTTATCTTGGGAAGAGCTTGGCACTTAGATGCTTTCAGCGCTTATCTCGTCCGCACATAGCTACGCAGCGCTGCCGCTGTCGCGACAACTGCCACACCAGAGGTGCGTTAATTCAGGTCCTCTCGTACTATGAATTAAACCCCTCAAGATTCCTACGCCCACGGTGGATAAGGACCGAACTGTCTCACGACGTTCTGAACCCAGCTCGCGTGCCACTTTAATCGGCGAACAGCCGAACCCTTGGGACCTTCTACAGCCCCAGGATGTGACGAGCCGACATCGAGGTGCCAAACCGCGTCGTCGATATGAACTCTTGGACGCGATAAGCCTGTTATCCCTAGAGTACCTTTTGTCCGATGAGCGACGGCAATTCCATTCTCTACCGCCGGATCATTTGGGCCTGCTTTCGCACCTGCTCGACTTGTTGGTCTCGCAGTTAAGCACCCATCTACCCATACGCTCGAAGCACGATTGCCGACCGTGCTGAGGGTACCTTCGCGCTCCTCCGTTACCTTTTGGGAGGAAACCGCCCCAGTCAAACTGACCCGCAAGCACTGTCCCCCGTCTGGCTAACAGAAATCGGGGTTAGAATCCTAACAATCAAAGAGTGGTATTTCACCTGTTGACTCCACGGCTCCTGACGAAGCCGCTTCACTGTCTCCCACCTAGGCTACACATTGAAGGCCAGAACCCAATACCAGCTTACAGTAAAGGTTCATAGGGTCTTTCCGTCCTACCGCGGGCAGGCGGCATCTTCACCGCCATTACAACTTCGCCGAGATCCTCTCCGAGACAGCGGTCCGGTCGTTACACGATTCGTGCAGGTCGGAACTTACCCGACAAGGAATTTCGCTACCTTAGGACCGTTATAGTTACGGCCGACATTCACGGGGACTTGGGTTCACCGCTTCGCCTTACGGCTAACGAC
>PBLV01000055.1 GCA_002721895.1 Verrucomicrobiales bacterium | reverse complement strand
TATGGATACCGCGCGGATGATCCGGCGTGCGAAAGTAATTATTGCCACCATTATCTCCGCAGAAAAACACAATGGTATTCTCGTCGAGCTTCAACTCCTTCAAAAGATCCAATACCTGCCCCACTTGCCGATCCACCATGCCCACCATCGCGGCATAACGGCGGGCTTGCTCCGGCCATTCTTCCTTGTCCTTGTAGATCGCCCAAGCCGGGTCGCTATCGGGAATATCAAAAATGCCGTGAGGCGGCGTAATGGGCAGATAACAGAAGAACGGCCGATCCTTGTTGTCTTTGATGAACTTGATGGCTTCGTTGAAGATTTTGTAGTGGGAATAATTTGTGCCTGTGCTGCCGCCCTTGTTCCCCGGCAAAGGCACCTCCTCACTATTACGAATAATGTAGGGCGGATAATAACTGTGCGCATGGACCTGATCGTAGTATCCCAGAAACACATCGAACCCATGTTTCTCAGGCACGCCCGTTGAGCCTCGCCCACCACAACCCCATTTGCCAAAGCCACCGGTGGCATAACCGGAAGCCTTGAGCATGCTGGCAACCGTTTCCTCGTCTGCGCGCATGGGCGTCCCGCCGCCATTCACGCGCACCGACGTATGGCCGCTGTGCTTGCCGGTCATGAGCACACATCGGGTTGGAGCACATACCGAGGAACCGGCAAGTGCCTGCGTAAACCACACACCCTCCGCAGCCAAACGATCAATGCGCGGAGTCTTAATGGTTTTACTGCCCATGAAGGAGGGTTCGTAGTACCCCAGCTCATCACACATGATGTAAACGATGTTGGGCTTCTTGGCAGCGTTATCGCCCATCAACGGCAGACAGAGATAAATCGCCAGCAAGGCAGTCAGTGCGGATTTCATGCCCGCCACCCTACGCCCGCGCCATGGCCGGTCAAGGCAGAGGTGGGGGGAGCAATGCAGAAAAAATGACCCCTGAAAACGCCATCAAACACCATTGATGTGCACAAATTTGGCGGCACTTTTAGGTAGCACTTTGGATTATTTCACGACTCTGAAACCCAGAATAACACTGTTTTTGCAGTCTAAAATAAAGCTGGAGCGGGTAATGGGAATCGAACCCAACGAACATCGAATCCCCGTTTTCAGGGGAAATACAGCTATCACACTCATCACTCAGAAAACCCTGAGAGACCCAATTCTCCCTATGTCTCAGTGATGTTGGGGGGTGGGATTCTTCGATTCAGTAAATCTCAGTGTTTCTCAGGAGAATTGTAGAAAACAGTGAGATTGGGATGAGGATCCTCTGAACTTCTCTTAATCAGGATGGTGGGGTAGGATTTTCGCGAGTGAAAAAGTGCAAGTTTCCGTTGCTTTATGACTGCTGGTGGTTGATTGGCCTTAGAAAACGAAATGAAGAACTCACTTTTGGCTGCATTCCTTACATTGCTGACGCTCGTTACTTCTGTTTTCAGCGCAGAAAAATTGCGTGAGGTCATCGTTAGCCATGACGATGGGAACGGCATCCTCCAGCTATACCATATGAAGGAGGATGGATCTGATAGCATTCAACTGACGCATTCCAAACACGGCTGTCGTATGCCCTCTATTTCACCGGATGGCAAGAAGCTGGTTTATGTAAAGTTGGTTAAAGATTCCCTGTCGCTCTGGCTGTCTGATATTAATGGCAAGCAATCTCGCGCTCTTGTTAGTGAGGGCATGAACCTCCTTCCATCTTGGCTGCCAGACTCTCGTCATATCGTATGGATGAAGGCCCAGCAGAGGAATAAGAGGCAAGACCCTGCATCCAACAGTCAGATTCATATTCTGGATACACAAACGGGCCAATCTCGAAGGCTTTTCAGCGATCCAGAGCAAATCAAGTTTAGCAATGCGATGCCCTCAATATCATTCGATGGCAAGAAGGTCGCCTTTATTTCCAATCGAGGCGGCACCTTTAGGGTTTGGGTGAGCAATCTTGACGGGAGCAGTGCGAGAATTATTTCACCGACACCCACAAAAGAGGATGAAAATCTTAAACTGCCAATCGAGCAAAAAGTCCCCATTTGGTCTCCAAATGGCAAATGGATTGCTCATTGGGAAGGAGTGGAGATGATTCACATGAGTCCGTATACCGGAATCAAAAACCCGGGACGGGATCAGCAGATCTCAGCCACTTTCAATGTTTGGGTTGTCAGTAGTGACGGGACACACCGACGAAAAGTTGGGCGTGGTGATGACCCAACCTGGTCGCCAGATGGATTTGTGACCCGAGCTTTTCCGGATCCAGAAAGGAGAGGCCCCAAGATCATGATTGAGACCAAAGCCGGGGAAAAGGCGTTGCCGATTGTGCCTCGCAAAAGAAACTGGGGCCGATTTGCTTGGCTGCCTAATTATCCTCCATTATCCAATCATCTCAGGTAAATCATCAATCACGATAAGACTCCAAGTCTCCTAGGAGATCTCACATCTCTCGACACAGATTACACAGTTGTCTTCACGACTAATTCTCTGACCACCCTCTGAACCTAATTACAGGAATTTCAGGAACCCACAGATTCCAATTGGGATAGTGTGGAAAAGAGTAAGATGTGTTTTGGGAATCGAACCCAACGAACATCGAATTCCTAGTATTTTGGATTTTATGTCGGCTATCCGCGGATTTAATGGCAATCCAAGGCCTAGTTTGGCCAAATCGGGGGGTGGTTCGGAGAATTGATGCGGTGTTTTCGCCGAAACACGGGGTGATTTCCGGAAACCATGGGGTGTTTTGGCCGAAACATGGGGTGATTTCTGGAAACCATGAGGTGTTTTGGCCGAAACATGGGGTGATTTCTGGGAACCATGGGGTGTTTTGGCCGAAACATGGGGGTGGTTTCTGGAAACCATGAGGTGTTTTGGCCGTTTATCACTCACAAACCAACAATCGTCATTCAACAATCCGGTCGAATGGATTGTTGGTTTTTAAATTAACCCCGGGTGAATCTTACTTTCTTTGGTAAGTCCCCAGCGGCAGAAAGCCCTTCATGATGGTGCTGTGGAGGGTCATCTGGTTGGGGTTGTTGAAGGAGATTTGGGCGAGGTTGCCGCGGTTGACGGCCCAGATGGTCATTTGGTTGCCAGAGACGCTGAGTACCTGAAATTGGCCGACGATGGGACGGGAGCCGCCGGTGGAGGTCATTTGGCGGGGATCCTTGAAGGTGATGGTGACGCCGTTGGTGGCGGTGGCACTGCCGGCCCATTCGCCGGTCAGGAATTTTTCCGCCTCGGATGCGGTTTGGGGCATGGCTCGGGCGGCGGCCTTGGGGCGGGATGGCGGCGCCTTGGTGGTTGCGCCGGGCGGCCGGGGCGGGGTGCGGCCGGGGATGATGGCCTTGGCGGAGCCGCCACCGGTGGCCTTGCCTTTTCCCTTGCCTTTGCCGGGGCCGCCCGGGTTGTTGCCGCCTGATCCCGGTGGGCCGGTCTTGTCCGGGCCCGCCTCGTACCACTCAATGCCGATGAGTTGGCCGGTCTGGGGCCGGAAATAAAGCCGGATGGCGCGGGAATCATCACCGGGCTGGTCGTGGTAATCCAATCTCATACCAGTGAGTTGGTAGGCTTGGCGTTCCTGTGGGGTGAGCAACTGGGGATTGAAAGCGCCCAGTCCGTTGGGTCGATTGTTGCTCGGGTTTATCAAGGTGCGCAGGTTCAGGGTGGCGGCTTGGGCCTGGTCTTGGGGTTGGCCCATGCTTTGCATGACTTGCTGGGCAGTGGGCCAGCGTTGGGCTGGCAATTGGGCGACCTGCGAGAGTTGCCGCCACGCTTGCCGGGTTTTCTGGGAATGGGCGCCGTTGCCGCCAGTGCCGGGGCCTGGGCCTCCGGGGCCTGAGCCTCCTCCGCCGAGTGCGTTTGCAATGTTTTCAAAATTGGCAATGGCTGAGCTGGCCACGCCAAAGACCAGGCTGGCCTTGTCCATGTCGGCCGTGGCACGGGGGAGTTGGATGCCTTGGGATTGCAGCATCAACAGGACTTGGGCGGCCTGCGGGGTTTTGCGGACTGTGCCCAGCAGTTTGTTGAAGTTGTCGGCGAAGGTGGTGGCGTGGGTGGCTTCGGAAAACTTACCGGTTGCGGCCAGGCGCACGGTGTTGCCCACGATGCCGCCGCCTAATGCCCCACCGGTGATTTCCTGCGCGGCACCCGCCAAGGCTTGGGCTTCGGGTGGGGCCTCATCGGGAATTCCCTGGGCGGCTTCGCTGAGCTTGTTCTTAAACAGGGAGGAATCCGAGGGCACGAACGCGGCGGAGATCAGCATCGTGGAATCAAGCAAATCCAGCCCCTGCCGCGCGCTGAAGCTGCCTTGGCCGTCAATGTGAGCGACGATTGCGCTCTCCGAACCGATGACGGCGGATTTTTTGTCAGGAAAGTAAGCGGCTGCAAAAACTGGATCCGGGTCATCCGGGTTGTTCGGATCATCGCCCAAAATATAGTATTTTGTATCCCCATGCTCTTTTACTAATTCAGGGGGGACGTCCCCATCGATTAAATCCAAAGTTTGTTTGGTCATGTCGTTGGCCAGTCGCACATGGGCACAAACATGAATCACGGGGCCTTGGGCCGCGGCAGGCCGAAAGCCATTTGCCAAGGCGTCCTCAAAGGCTTTTTCCATCGCGCTTTCATCCAACGAGTCCACGGATTTAAAGGTTTGGGAAATGCCGGACGCACTGATTGTGATATCTTGGATATCGTACGGGTTGAATCCTGATTCGGACTGAATAAATTGAATTTGCCGGCCAATGAGCATGCGGCCGCCGGAGCCGGGAGCCGAAGGAGTCGAATCGTGGTTTCTAATGAGCCCTTGAACCAATGGAGATTTCAAGATGGCACCGGCTTTCAACTGAATGACGGCCTCTGCACCAGCGGCAATGAGCGCACCGTCGGGCAGGGTTTCCCAGCCCGTGGGAACACTGGCCAGGGGGGCATTGGAACTGTTTCCATCTCCGCCGGTGCCATTGGCATCGGTTCCATTGGCGTCTCCACCATCTCCGCCGAAGAACTTGGTGTAGCCAAAGTATCCACCCGCGCCCAAGGCGGCGACGGCAAGGACGATGGCGATGATCTTGACCGCGCCTCCGCCTTTGCCCTTGGCAGCCACGGGCGCGCCGTCCAAGGGAGCGTTCGCGCTGGCACCGGCGGCATCGGCCGCGGTGGGGGCGGCTGGGCCGGCGGGTTTGCCGGGTGGCGGTGGACCACCAGGGGGCAGGGGACCGCCAGGCTTGACGCCGGGGATTTGCGATAACGGCTGCCATTCGGCCGCGCCATCATGCCAACCCAGGTCCGAGGGCAACAGGATGCCGTCGGCGAGGTATTTCTTGACCTCCTCGATGGAGTACGGGCCGAATCGTTGGCCGGCACGATCGATATGGATTTGCATGGGTGTCGCCCTTCCGGGTGTCCGGTCAGGTCGGTTTAGAATACGCGGTGTGGCTGGCACGTCAATATCTGCGCGGTTGTAAAAAGACGTATTCTAGGGGTGACGAAACGGCTGGGAGTCGTTAGGATGTTCATCCCGAAAGGGAGAAAGTATTTCTTATGTGGAAACAGGCTTGGGTTGGATTGTTGGCGTTGCCAGGATTGGCGGTGGCGCAGGAGTTGTCGGACGCGGCGAAGGTCACGTTTTTTGACAAGAAAGTTTACTCGATCCTCAAGGAAAATTGCTTCAAGTGCCATGGCAGCGAGGAAAAGCTCAAGGGGCATTTCCGGATCACCAGCCGCGCGGGCATCCTGAAGGGTGGCGAGATTGGACCGGCGGTGAATTTAAAGGAGCCGGACAAGAGCCTGTTGCTGGCGATGATTTCCTACAAGGACATCGACCACGAGATGCCGCCCAAGGCCAAGCTGCCACAGGAGGACATCGACATACTCACGCAATGGGTGAAGTTGGGCGCGCCATATAATCCCAAGTTGGAGATTGCCGGCAACGACGAGCCGGAGAAGCTGCCGAACACGCAAATCAATGCGCGTACGCGTGCCTACTGGGCCTACCAGAAGATGCATCGGCCCGAGGTGCCCAAGGTGGATAATGCGGATTGGGGCCGGAATCCGATCGACGCCTTCATCTACGCCAAACTCAAGGCGGGCAACCTAGCGCCCAACGCACCGGCGGACAGGCGGCAGTTGATCCGGCGTGCGTACTACGACCTCATTGGCCTGCCGCCCACGCCGGAGGAGGTGAACGCCTTTGTGCACGACAAATCGCCGCGCGCTTGGCGCAACGTGATCGACGGCCTGCTGGAGCGGCCTCAGTACGGGGAGAAGTGGGGCCGCCATTGGCTGGACCTTGTGCGCTTCGCCGAGACCAACGGTTACGAGCGTGACAGCCGCAAGGACCTCATCTGGATGTACCGTGATTATGTCATCAATGCCTTCAACGAGGACAAGCCGTACAATCGTTTCATCATGGAACAAGTGGCCGGGGATGAACTGCCGGACAAGACCTCGGACTCCATCACCGCCACGGGCTTTTATCGGCTGGGCATCTGGGATGATGAGCCGGCGGATCGGCCCTTGGCACGTTATGATTACCTGGATGACATCCTGCGTACGACCAGCGAGACCTTCCTGGGCATGACGGTGGGGTGCGCGCGCTGCCACGACCACAAGATCGATCCCATTCCGCAGAAGGATTACTACTCCCTGTTGTCGTTCTTCGCCGATATTTCCCCGCATGGCAAGGGCGGCACCAACCATGTGCCCATCAACAACACCCCGGCGGACAAGGCCGCCTTTGACCTGAAGGTGGTGGCCAAGCAAAAAACCGAGATGGCGCTCACTGGCGAGATTGCCGCGATCGAGAAGGGGTTTTTAAAGGACCTCGCCAAGAAGCATCCCGAGGTGGCTGTGACTACCCAGAAACGCGGCTCGCGCTACGCGGAGGTGCTGCCCGACTCCATCAAGAAGGGCCAAGTCTGGGAATACACGCTGGATAAACCGGCCAACAACTGGTTCGAGATCGCGTTTGACGACAGCAAATGGAAGAAGGGCCCCGGCGGCTTTGGCACGCTCGGTACGCCCAACAGCCATCCGCGCACACACTGGAACACCAAGGACATCTGGTTGCGCAAGGATTTTGGGCTGGAGGGCATTCCGTCCAAGCTCACGCTCACGATTCATCACGATGAGGACGCCGAAATTTACCTGAACGGCAAGCTCATCCATTCCGTGAAAGGCTACGTCGACAATTACAAGAAACTCGACATCACCAAGGCCGCGCTGGAGGTGCTCCAGACCGGACGCAACACCTTGGCCGTCCATTGCCGGCAAACCAACGGTGGGCAGTACATTGACATCGGCCTGACCGCGGACCTTAGCCAAACCTCCACCGACGTGCTCGTGCGCAAGTTTGGGCGCGAGTTGCTCGGTGACTCCAAGCTCGCCCACTGGAGCAGTCTGCGCCGTCAACTGGCGGCCAGCCAGTCGCAAAAGCTCACCTTCCAAGCCGGCAAGGCCATGGCTGTCGCCGAGCGTGGCCGCCAGCCCACCTGGGTGTTAAAGCGCGGCAACCCACAGCTCAAGGGCGAGGAGGTGCAACCCGCTTTCCCGCAAATCTTGGGTGCTGACGGGGTGAACGTTCCGAAGGAATACGACAGTGGTA
This sequence comes from Verrucomicrobiales bacterium, assembly GCA_002721895.1. Next base: position 13,121 of record PBLV01000055.1, on the reverse strand, counting down.
AAACCTCCGGCCGCCGCCGCGTCCTGGCCGAGTGGCTGGCCAGCAAGGATAACCCCATGACCGCCAAGGTGATGGCCAACCGCCTCTGGCAGCATCATTTCGGCCGCGGCATCGTGCGCAGCTCAAACAACTTTGGCTTCATTGGCGATCAGCCAACGCACCCCGAGTTGCTCAACTGGCTGGCCGCCGAGTTTGCCGAAGGCGGCTGGACGCTCAAGCGGATGCATCGGCTTATCATGTTGAGCCGCACCTACCAGATGTCTTCCGCCGGCAACAAGACTGCGCTGGCCAAGGATCCTAACAACGATCTTTTCTGGCGGTTTGATATGCGGCGCTTGGCCGCGGAGGAAATTCGCGACTCCATTCTGAACCTCACCGGCCAGCTCAACCTCAAGATGGGCGGGCCGAGCATCTACACCGAGATTCCGCAGGAGGTGGCCAAGACAGCTTCCCGTCCCGGTGCCGCCTGGGGCCGCAGCTCCAAGGAGGACGCCGCTCGCCGCAGCGTGTACATCTTCGTGAAGCGCTCCCTGCACGAGCCCTTCCTCGCGGCATTTGACTGGGCGGACACCGACAACACCTGCGATGTCCGGTTTGTTACCACCGTGCCCACGCAAACGCTTACCATGCTGAACAGCAAGTTCCTTAACGACTCCGCCGAGGCGCTGGCCAACCGCTTGCTGGGCGAGGCCAAGTCCACCTCCGAGCAGGTCAGCCGCGCCATCGAGCTGGCCACCAGCCGGCCTGCCTCCAAGGAGGATATCGACGATGGCGTGAAACTCCTTGCCGCCTTCAAGCAAAGTGGCGTGGAGGATAATCAGGCCCTACAGCGCTTTTGCTTGCTTGTGCTGAACCTCAACGAATTTGTCTATCTCGACTAACAAGGAAAAATCCCTATACTGAAACAGGCTTATGGCGAAAATTGAAAAACCGGCAAACACGTTCTGCGGGCAAACCTCGCGGCGGGAATTCTTGCATCAGGTCGGCGGCGGCTTCACGTCGCTGGCGCTCACCGGGATGATGGCGGGTGACGGCTTTCTGGCCAACCAGGCGTTGGCGGCGGATGGCAAGACGCCTTGGGAAACCCCCCTCAAGCCCAAGACCCCGCCCCTGCCCGCGAAGGCGAAGCACGTGATTTTTCTTTTCATGTATGGCGGGCCGAGCCAGGTCGATACGTTCGACTACAAGCCCAAAATGTATCCGCTCGACGGCAAGACCATTCAGGTGAAGACCTTTGGCCGCGGTGGCAAGAAGAACGGCGGCCGGGTGGTGGGCCCCAAATGGAAGTTCAAGCAATACGGCCAATGCGGCAAGTACATCAGCGACCTGTTCCCGCACCTTGGCAAGCAATGCGACAAGATTGCCTTCCTGCACTCCATGACCGCCGACTCGCCCATCCATGGCTCGGCGATGTTGATGATGAATTCCGGCCATGTCCTCAGCGGCAAACCTTCGCTGGGTTCTTGGGTGAACTACGGCCTCGGCTCTGAGAATGAAAACCTGCCGGGTTACGTGGTAATGCTCGACCCCACCGGCGGCCCCATCAGCGGCGCCAAGAACTGGACCAGTGGCTACATGCCCGCAGCCTATCAGGGAGTGACCGTCAACGCCAGTGGCACGCCGATCCTTGACCTCAAGAACGCCCGCGGCATGAAGCGTGAAGAGCAACGCGCCATGCTCGATGCTCTAAACAAGTACAACAACCGCCATCTCAGTGCCCGTGCAGACAACTCCAACTTGGCCGCCCGCATCGCCAGCTATGAGTTGGCATACAAGATGCAGATGAGCGCGCCCGAGGCCGTGGATTTCGATCAGGAACCCGTGCACGTCAAGTCGCTCTACGGGATCGGAGAAGGCCGCACGGATGACTTTGGCAAGAAATGCCTGCTCGCCCGCCGGCTGGTGGAACGCGGAGTGCGCTTCATCCAGATTTACAGCGGCGGCAACCATAACGATGCCAACTGGGATGCCCACGGCGATCTTCAAAAGAACCATAATTACCATGCTGGTAACACCGACAAGCCCATTGCCGGGTTGTTGCAGGACCTGGAGCAGCGCGGACTGCTGGACGAGACGCTAATTATCTGGGGCGGCGAGTTCGGGCGTCAGCCCACCGCCGAGTACGCCCGTGGCACGGGTCGCGACCACAACAGCTACGGCTTCACCATGTGGATGGCCGGCGGTGGCATCAAGGGCGGTGTAAGCGTTGGCCAGACTGATGAGATAGGCAGCAAAGCTGTGGAGAATCGTTTCCACGTGAAAAACCTCCATGCCACGGTGCTGACGCAACTGGGCTTCGACCCCAACCAGCTCACGTATTTTTATCGAGGGCTGGACCAAAAACTCGTCGGCGTTGAAGGCGCGGAGCCGATTAAGCAGATTATTTAGCGGGAAACCGCCAAGCCATCGAGGCGCCAAGGTTGAAAAATCTTGGCGCTTTTTGCGTTTGGGCGTTAAATGTTAAACCGGATTTCCAGCACAGTTCGTTCCGGAATCGGGAAATCCTTGTCCACCAACTTCGTCAACCCTTGCGAGGCGGCGTCCTTGAAATTGTGCGCGGTCATCAGCTCCTCATGGCTCACAATCTCCGCCTTGATGAACCCGCGCGCCAGGTCCGTGTGAATCTTCCCCGCGCACGTCACCGCGTCGGCATGCTTCTCCACGAACCACGCTCGTACCTCCTTTTTGCCAGCGGTATAAAAGAACATCAGATCGCCCGCCGTCATCACCTCTTCGCAAACCGTATCCGGAGTCGGCGGTTTATCAAACACCGCCGTCGGCTTGTTGCTCAATAACCCGAACCCGTTCACAAACTCGTGTTCGGCGTCGTCCAGTTCCAAATTGCAAACCGGCTGCTCACCCTCGAGATGCGCGAAGCACTTCGCCAGCACCGCCTTCTCCGTCGCATCCTCCGCCACGGATAACCGCCCCTCAATCTTGTCCATGTCCAAAATCAGCAAATCGAGAACCGAGTCACGCGCAATCGCAATCCCCTCCGCCGCCTCAAACCCTTCCGGCAACAGCTCGATATAGTAAGGCGAAACCTTGTCCGGTTTAAATTTGTTCTCCAAATCAGAAAGAATGGCGTCGTTATACTTCACCTTCCCCTCGGGCAACTCAAATCCTGTGTAAGCTATTTTCATTAAATGCTGTATGGCACACGCACAGTTTTTTCCTCATCGGAAAAGTCACGCGTGTTTCGGGTGACTAGCATGCAGTCGCGTGTAGTGGCGGTGGCCCAGATGACTGCATCGGGTAGTTTCAACCGCCGATGATTGCGTCGAATCTCAATGGCAGCCTCGGCGACCTCGACATCAATGGCTGTGGTCGTGAATTTTTGTTTTAAAAAATCGCGGACGTCTTCCGAGTCAACTCCAACCAAAACCTCCATCCATGTCACGCGGCTGATGAAAACCTTGTCATAGCGGCTGTACTCCTCGTCGGCCTGTTCCAAGCCGCGCAGGCAATCGATGACGATGTTCGTATCGAAAACAGCTGTCACGGGCGGTGATCCCATTCAGCCCGCATTTTTTCCTGAAACTCCAAGCCGTCAATGTTTAGGTGTTTCCACGAACCAAAGCCGGGATGGTCTTTAATGGTTCGCTTTTTCTTTTCCCCTTTTGGCTTGGTCGGCACAAACTCACTCACCGCCCGGCGCACCGCCTCGGCCCGCGACACCTTTTCCTCCTCACAATAACTGTCCAAGGCCGCAATCTGCTCCTCGGGTAAATCGACAATCGTTCGCATGGGTCGATGTTATCAGATGACGCTTCTTCTTCAAGCGTTATCTGATAACGTCAATTAGTAAATCACCTCAAAATCCCCGTTTTTCAGGGCATAAGCCGCAGTAAAACTCCAGACCGGCATTCCCGCCTTGCCGCCATGTGTTGCTGTGTCGGTCGGTTTTTGGGTCAGAATCTGCCACGCGAGTCGGCCGCCTTTTTTCCAGCCGGTATTTTCGCTCCATGCCACCAGCGTGTCGCCGGCTTTGTTGACAGCGATGCTGGGGTGGCGTTGGCGGGCGTGACGAGCGATTTTGTGTGCGTCGGATTTTCCGTCGAGCGGTCCCACGAAAATGTTGCTTTGCGCTTCCCACGCGCCGAGCACGCCCTTGAGCGTTTGGGTGAAGGCGGCGCTGCTCATCACGCACTGGCCAATCTTCCACGGGCCCACCACGCTTTCGCGCGCCTTGCCCGGCTCGTGGCCGATAAGCAGTGTCATGTCACGATTCACCACCTTTTGTGCGCCGCGATAAAGCGTGTACAGCTCGCCCTTGGCATCAGTGAACGACTTCAGCCCGCAACATCCGCACGTGCCTTTCTTCGTGCTGATTAGTTTTTCATTTGCGTACGTCTTTCCCGTATCCGCCGATGTCGCCACAAACACGCCGCGTACATTCTCGCCCTTCGGGCTGGCCTTTGGCGCGGCGTGCCACACCACGTGCACGTTGCCCTTGCCATCCGCCGCAACCGAGCCGCCGTCATCGAGGGCGGTCGTCCACGTCATCAGGTCGCGTTCCTTTTCAAATCCGCTGCCGTCGAGCTTCATCCGCGTGTACAACATCGGCGACCCATGATGCGGCCGGCCGCCGGCGGCTTGGGAACCATTCCACGCCACGTGCACGCGGCCATACTTTCCCAGCGCCAAGTGCGGCCCGCGAATGGTGCCTACCGCCACCGCGCTGCCCGGGATGGCATTCACCTTCATCGGCAGTGAAAATTTTCCAGCCTTCCGCGTGACGTAATATACGTCGGATGCCCGTTCCTTGCCCGCCAGAAAAACAATATGTGCTGTGCCCTTGGCATCGGTCATCACTTGCGGTTGTATGCCATGCATTGGTAATCGAACCAGTGAAACCGTCGGCGCTGCGGCCGCCATGGAAACGCACACGAGGGAGAGGAGGAGAGCTTTCATGAGATGGAGGCTAACTGGAAACGGGAATTGTTCAACGGCCAAAAATCAATGGCCAATTCAGCCGCCCGGCTGAAGAATTACCTTCATCAATCCAGCCTCAGCCGCGTATAGGCGGTCGAACCATTCAGCGCCTTCGTCGAGGCTGGGTTTGGCGCTGATGAGGGGCTCTACCTGAATGATGCCGCGGGCGATGAGATCCATGCACTCGGGGTATTCGCCGTTGGAACCGCATGTGCCGTGGACAGTGAGTTCGCGGGTGACAACCGATTGCAGCGGGAACTCGACCGTCGGCGCGAGGTTGCCGACGAGCGTCACATGGCCGCCTTTGCGCGTGGCCTCGATGGCGGTTTGCACGGTGGGCGTGGCACCGACGACTTCCATCGCCACATCCGCGCCGTGACCGCCGGTGGCTTCGCGAATGGCGGCGACGACATTAGCGTTGTTTGGGTTGATGCCCAACTCGGCGCCGAGTTGCTTGGCGAGCGCCAGTTTTTCATCAGCCAAATCCACGGCGATGATTTTCCCGCAGCCCGCCGCCTTGAGTGCCTGCACGACGAGCAAGCCGATCATGCCCGCGCCGACGACCACCGCGCTGTCGCCCAATGTGATGGGCGTGCGATCCACCGCGTGCACCGCCACGGACACCGGCTCGATCATCGCCGCGTGTTCGAAGGCGAGGTTGTCTGGCATCGGATAAATAATGTGCTCAGGCACGACGGCGTATTCGGCGAAGCAGCCGTGCTGTCGATAATCGCCACACGACACGCCCAACACGCGTCGATCCTCGCACAGATTCATCTCGCCGCGCCGGCAAAATTTGCAGCTGCCGCAGGACACCATCGAGTCGAATGTCACGCGGTCACCTTCGCTCACCGACGTCACTGCGCTGCCGGCGCGCGCCACCACGCCGCTGGCCTCGTGTCCCATGATGAGCGGCGGAACGCGTCGGCCGCTTGAGCCGTCAAACCCGTGAATATCGCTTCCGCAAATCCCGCAGGCTTTGATTTGTACCAAGACATCACGCTTGCCCACCTCGGGTTCCGGCATGTCTGTCACGACCAGTTTTTTGTATTCCTCGAGTAACAGGGCTTTCATGGGCGCGGAGAATAGGGGCGGGGCGCATTCGGGGCAAGGGGGATCGTGGCCGGGTGATTGGGGGTTGAATTGGCCGCCGCATTTGGCCACGGTGCGCGGGCGTGAGTACACAGCATTTAGCGGAGAGCCCGGTGGCGCGGTTGGATGCGGGGCGCAAGGGGGTGGAGCCTTGCACGATTGTGATCTTTGGCGCCAGCGGTGACTTGACGGCGCGAAAATTGATCCCGGCCTTGTTTCGTTTGTTTTGCCAAAGGCAATTGCCGGAGCGATTTCGGGTAGTGGGCTTTGCGCGTCGGGAAAAGAGTGATGAAAGTTGGCGGACGGAAATGCGGGCTGGCGTGGAGGAGCATGGCCGGCTGGAGGGCGGAGATGCGGCGCGGTGGGATGAGTTTGCCGTGAATTTGTCTTATCACCGGGGAGACCTGACGGATTCGGCGGCGTATACGGGGCTGGCGCAACGGCTGGATGGTTTTGAGGATTCGGCTTTGCGGGAGAATCTTGTTTTTTATCTAGCCATTTCACCGAGCTTGTTTGAATCGGCGGTGGATCGTTTACATGAGGCGGGACTTTTGAGGAGGCAGGAGGAAGGCGCGCCGGGGTGGCAACGGGTGGTGGTGGAGAAGCCTTTTGGGACCGACCTGGCGTCGGCGCGGGAATTGAATGCGCACCTGATCCGGCATGCGCGGGAGCGGCAGATTTTCCGGATTGACCATTATCTCGGCAAAGAGACCGTGCAGAACATCATGATGTTCCGGTTTTCGAATGCCTTGTTTGAACAGCTTTGGCATCGAGAGACGATTGAGCATGTTCAGATCACGGTTAGCGAGGACATCGGCGTGGGGAGTCGGGGCGGTTACTTTGAGGAGGCGGGCACCTTGCGGGATATGGTGCAGAATCATTTACTGCAGATTTTGTCACTGGTGGCGATGGAGCCGCCGGTTTCGCTGGAGGCGGAGGCAATTCGCAATGAGAAAGTGAAAGTACTGCAGTCGATTCGCGAGCTGACGTCCGAGGACGTGGCGAGGCAGGTGGTGCGCGGTCAGTATTTTGCGGGGACGGTGAATGGGGAATCGCGGCAAGGATACCGACAGGTTGAGCGGGTGGATTCCGAGTCCAACGTGGAGACCTATGTGGCGGCCAAGTTGTTCATCGACAATTGGCGGTGGAGCGGGGTGCCGTTTTATCTGCGTACCGGCAAAAACTTGCCGCTGCGTGCGAGTGAGGTGCGAGTGCAGTTTCGACCAGTGCCGAATGTGCTGTTCGCACGTCAGGCAGACCTGCAGCCGAACGCACTCACGTTGCGCTTGCAGCCGGACGAGGGAATCTTCCTGCGCTTCAACGGCAAGGTGCCGGGCAACAGCATGGAGATTCGTCCGGTGCGGATGCATTTTGGATATGACGCGGAGTTTGGCGCTTACACGCCGGAGGCCTATGAGCGGTTGCTGCTGGAGGCGGTGGCCGGCGATGCAACGTTGTTTATCCGACGCGACGAAGTGGAGACGGCATGGGAGATAGTGGATGGCATCCGGGCGGGCTGGAGCGATACGCCATTGTCAAACCGTGAATTTTACGCGGCGGGCACATGGGGTCCAATGGCAGCCGAGGATCTTCTCGCCCAGTCGGGACATAAGTGGCACGACCCGCAACCGGCATCATGAGCAAGTACACCCTGGAGGTTTTTGAAGATGCCAAGGCCCTAGCTCGCGAAGCCGCCGGCCGGTGGCTGGCGGCCATCGAGAAACACGATGGTTCAAGGCCGTTTACGATTGCTTTGTCCGGAGGGCGAATTCCCAAGGTGCTTTACGATGAATTCGTAAGCCTGAGGCCCCAAAGTGTGGGCAACGTGCACTTTTTTTGGGGTGATGAAAGGTGTGTTCCGCCAGATGACGAGGAAAGCAACTTTAAATTGGCGGCGGACAATCTGTTCTCTCCGCTGAGTCTGCCCGAGATGCAGATCCACCGTATTCTTGGGGAACGAGATGATGCGTTTGCGGTTGCCCAGGCAGAGGCCGAGATTTGCCGCGTGGCAGAGTTAAGCCCGGACGGGCAGCCGGTGTTGGATCTGATATTCCTGGGGATGGGAGAGGACGGCCATGTGGCGTCGTTGTTCCCGGAGGACGAAGAGGCGGTTGCGAGTACGGCAGTTTATCGGGCGGTGATCGGGCCTAAGCCGCCGCCACGACGAGTAACACTGGGATACCCTGCGTTGGCGTTGGCGCGTGAAGTTTGGGTGTTGGCGGCGGGAGCGGGCAAACAGGAGGCCTTGCGCGTATCCCTTTCAGGTGAAGAGTCAACTCCGCTGGCGCGGGTCTTGCAGCTCAGGACACACACAAGGATTTTCACGGACTTCGATTTGCCGTAGCCTCGGTGCATGGACGACGAGCAAGCGAGCGAGGTCCCGGCCATCCTGAAGGAATCACGGCTGCGCAGTGTGTTAAAGGCGGCCAGTTGGCGCGTGCTGGCGACGCTAACGACCATTGCCATCGCATGGTTGGTCTCGGGGGATATTAGCATCGCGCTGGAAATCGGGGCGTGGGAGGTTATGGCGAAAATCCTGGTTTACTACTTCCATGAGCGTGCGTGGGCCATGGTGCCGCTGGGTACGGTTCGCCGAATGTTGCCGGCGGAAAATAAGTGATGCATTCGTGCCGCGCCGACTGCATGCTGTTGCCGTGAGACTTCTTTTGCTGGCACTGGTGGGCGTGGTGTTCCCCTTATGTGCGGCACAGCCGAATTTCCTGATCATCATTACGGATGATCAACGCCCGGATACGATTGGGGCACTCGGTAATCCTCGGATTCAAACGCCGCACCTTGACCGGCTGGTGAAAGAGGGGCTGGTTTTTAGCAACGCGATTTGTTCCAACCCCTTATGTGTGCCCAGCCGGGCCGAGATCCTCACGGGCTGCAGCGGATTTCGCAATGGCGTGCTGGGGGTGGGGCGGGAGCGGATGGCGCCGGGGTTGAAGTTCTGGGCGGAGGCAATGCGCGAGGCGGGCTATCACACGTGGTACAGTGGCAAGTGGATGAACGACGGCAAGCCGAAGACGCGCGGGTACGAGGAGACGGGCGGGTTGTTCACCAGCGGTGGCGGTAATTGGAAGCGCGGGCAGGTGGTGGGCGGCCGCAAGGGCCGGCCGATTACCGGCTACCGCAACTGGACGTTTAAGGCTGACAGCGGCAGCGTGGAACTGGAGAAAGGCGTGGGGCTGACGGCGTTGACGGACAAGTACATCGCCGACGGCGCGTTGCGGTTTTTAAAGCGCAAGACGGATAAGCCGTTCTTCCTGCACGTGAACTTCACCGGGCCGCACGATCCACTGATCTTTCCGCCCGGCTATGCGGAGAAATACACCGGCTCGAAGATGAAGCTGCCGGTGAACTTCCTGCCGCGCCATCCGTTTGACCACGGCAATTTTGAAGGGCGCGACGAACGGCTGTTGCCTTGGCCGCGCACGAAGGCGGACGTGCTCGACGAGTTGGCGGTGTATTACGCGGTGGTCGATCACATCGACAAGCAGGTCGGGCGGTTGCTGGCGCAACTGCGCGCGGATGGACGGCTGGCAAACACGGTCGTCGTCTTCACCAGCGACCACGGCTTGGCGGTGGGCAGCCATGGCTTGATGGGCAAGCAGAACATGTATGCTCACACAATTCGTGTGCCATTTATTATCCGGGGCCCCGGTGTGCCGAAAGGCCGCAAGACGGATGCTTTCATTTATTTGCGGGATATGTTCCCCACCACGTGCGAAATGGCGGCCATTCCCATCCCTGCCACAGTGCAGGCGAAGAGCTTCGCACCAGTCATTCAGGGAAAGGTGCGGTCGGTGTATCCCATGGCTTTCGGTTACTTTCGTCATGTCCAACGGATGGCTTGGGAAGGAGATTGGAAGCTGATTTGGTATCCCGAGGCTGGGGTCACCCAGTTGTTTGATATCAGGGCGGATCCGGATGAACTGCGTGATTTGTCGGGAGAGCGGGAGTACAAGGCGCGGGTAACCCGTCTGAACCAATCCATGCGCGACTGGTTTTCAGCGCGAGGTGACCCGGTTTATCTGGAGCGGAAGAATTGAGTTGAGAGCGGGTGTAAAACATGCTTTTATCCCCAGCATCGGGCGCGGCCCCAACCAATCTTGCCATGATCAATCGCATTCTCGTTTGCCTCGACAAATCCACCTACACAGACGCCGCCACGGGGTTTGCCTGCTGGCTGGGGAACCACCACGCCGCCAGCCTTGAGGGCTTGGTGGTCTTGGATGTGCCGGGCATCGAGCGTTCAGTGGGCGCGGTGCCACTCGGCGCAATGCGCTTTGCCAAGACGAGCATCGCCACGAAGGAAGAGGAATACCATCAATTGATGGAGCGTCTGCTGGAGGCATTCAAGAAACGGTGTGATGACTCCGGAGTGCGGCACGACGAGTTCGAGATGCAGGGCACGCCGGCAAACGCGATTCTGGAGGAGGCGAATTATTTCGATTGCGTGATTTTGGGCATGCGGACCTTTTTCGCATACGGCAGCGGCGCGGGGGAAGACAAGGTATATGGCACGGATGACGACGAGCCAGGGGATTCGCTGGAGTTGGTCATGGACCAGTCGTTGGCGCCGGTATTTGCCGTGCCATTGGGCTGGTCGCCTGCTGAGGGTGATTTTGATGTGTTGATCGCCTTTGATGGCAGCCAGCATGCGATGCGAGGTCTGCGACAGTTTGCGGGGCTCTATCGTGGGACAAGCGCGCGGGTGACGCTCCTGAGTTGCAATGAGGATGCGGAGGCAAGTAAGTGTATTCTGGCCAAGGCGCAGGCGTTTTTGAAGGCGCACGGTTTTGAAGGCATCAAGACGGATTCTCGGGCGGGTGATATCCGTGATTCTCTGACGGGAGAATACGCCGAACCCTTTGACCTGATTGTGCTGGGTGCCCACTCAAAATCAGCGGTGCAGGAATTTTTCACTGGCAGCCTGTGCAAGTCGTTGATCGAGCGTGGCGACAAGCCATTGTTGATTGCCAACAGTTGATCTGGCGTTGCCTATTTTTCCGCTCCAGCGACACTCGGCACGATGAAAAGTTTCGCTCTTCTTTTGTGTTCCGTCTTTATGATTTGTGCGGCGGATGTTCGCGTAGTGGTGTGGGATGAACAACAGCCCCGGCAGAAGCAGGCGTATCCGAATTTCCTGGGCAACGCGATCGCCGACCACTTGCGGACGCGGCCGGGGCTGGCGGTGCGCTCGGTGAAGCAGGACGATCCGCAAAAGGGCATTGGTGCTGATATACTGGACAACTGCGACGTGCTCATCTGGTGGGGGCACGTGCGGCAGGCGCAGATCACCCCGGCCGACTGCAAGCCCATCATCGACCGCATCAAGGCCGGCCAGCTCTCGTTCCTGCCGTTGCATTCCGCGCACTGGGCCACACCGTTCATGGAGGCGATGAATGAGCGCACGCGCATGGACGCCGCCAAGCGATTCCCGCGCACGCGCGACTCGGGCAAGATCGTGTTCAACTTCATTCCGCCCGAGGGCCGCATCCCGCCTGATTACAAGTCGCAGACCACGCCGTTTTACTACGCCCTGCGCCGGCGCGGCGTGGTGACCAAGGTGCGCGTGGACCTGCCCAACTGCTGCTTCCCCGGCTACCGCGGCGACGGCAAGCCCAGCCAGATGGAAACACTGCTGCCCAACCACCCCATCGCCAAGGGGCTGCCCAAGACGTGGACCATCGCCAAAACGGAAATGTACGACGAACCCTTCCACGTGCCCGCGCCCGACCAGGTGGTGTTCAAGGAAACCTTCAGCCAAGGTGAGTGGTTTCGCAGCGGCGCGGTGTGGAGCCTCGGCAAGGGCAAGGTGTTTTACTTCCGGCCCGGGCACGAGACGTACCCCGTGTACAAGGAGAAATATCCGCTGCTCGTCATCGAGAACGCCGTCCGCTGGTTGGCGGCTGAATTGCCCAAGGGAGAAACCAAGGAAGAATCAAAATGAAAACACTTGCGACCCTCATCGTCGGCCTGTTGCTGGGCCTGACCACCGCCTGCCAATGCCCGTTCTGCGGGCCCTCCGAGCCTGCGCCCAAGCCTGAGCCTGCGCCCGAGCCTGCGCCCGAGCCGGTGTTTAAAGCCGTGCCGCTGACCGCCACCAACACCTTCACTGGCGGCATCGAGGGGCCCGCTTGCGACCGGATGGGCAACATCTACTGTGTCAACTTTGAAAAGCAGCAGACCATCGGCCGCACCACGCCGGAGGGCAAGGCGGAGCTGTTCGTCACGCTGCCCGGCAAGTCCACCGGCAACGGCATCCGCTTCGATCGCCAGGGCCGCATGTACATCGCCGATTACGTGGAGCACAACGTGCTGCGCATCGACCCCACCACGAAAAAGATCGAGGTCTTCGCGCACGAGCCGATGATGAACCAGCCCAACGACCTGGCCATCGCGCCCGACGGCACCCTTTACGCCAGCGATCCCAACTGGGGCGCCAAAACCGGCCAACTCTGGCGCATCGACAAGGACGGCAAGGTGACGCGCGTGGCTGCCGACATGGGCACCACCAACGGCGTGGAGGTCAGTCCCGATGGCAAGAAACTTTACGTCAACGAGAGTGTGCAGCGCAACGTGTGGGTGTTTGACATCCAGCCCGATGGCTCGTTGGCCAACAAGAAGCTGCTGAAGAAGTTCCCCGACTTTGGCTTCGATGGCATGCGCTGCGACGTGGACGGCAACCTGTACATCACCCGCCACGGCAAGGGCACCGTCGTCATTCTCTCCCCCGCCGGCGAGGTGCTGCGCGAAATCGACACCCTCGGCAAGCACCCCAGCAACATCTGCTTCGGCGGCCCCGACGGCCGCACCGCCTACGTCACCGAGATGGAACACGGTCGGCTGATAAAGTTCCGTACTGAGCGCCCTGGTCTCGCGTGGAAACGCTGGCAGGAGAACAAATAATCAGGAAGCAGCCACCGGTGCCGTGCACAGCTCGATGCAGTGCCCGTCGGGATCGGTGACGTAAATCTGTAACGCCCCGTCCGGCCGTGTGCGCCGCTCGTAGTATTCGACGCCCAGCTTTTGCAGATGGGCTTCCCACGCGTCCATATCGTCGATCATCAGCGCGAAATGGTTTC
>PBLV01000054.1 GCA_002721895.1 Verrucomicrobiales bacterium | reverse complement strand
GCGCCGGAAAAAGATCGCGGCGAAGGACGACCCACAGGTAAAGCTGTTGCTCGATGCCAAGACGCCGGTGGTGACCATCTTTGGCAAGACGTGGCTGTTGCACGTGAAGGAAGTGCTGCGCACGACGCCCAAGGAAAACATCGCGATGATCGCCGACACCATCGCGTTCCTCAAAAAGAACAAGCGCAAGGTGATCTACGATGCCGAGCATGCGCTCGACGGGTTTAAGGATGATCCCGAATATGCCATGGCCACGTGGAAGGCGGCCGAGGAAGCCGGCGCGGATTTTGTGGTGTTGTGCGATACCAACGGCGGGACGCTGCCCAGTGAGGTGGCGGAGATCACCGCGGCGGCGCGCCGGGAACTTTCCTGTCAGGTAGGCATTCACACCCACAACGACATCGGCTTGGCGGTGGCCAATTCCATTGCAGCGGTGGAGCAGGGCGCCACACAGGTGCAGGGGACCATCAATGGCTACGGCGAGCGAACGGGGAACTGCAATCTCACCAGCGCGATCCCGAACATCGCTCTGAAGATGGGGCGTCGGTCAATGCCCAAGGGGCGCCTAAAGAAGTTGCGCGACGTGTCGCGGTTTGTGGATGAGGTTGCCAATCTGATCCCGGACCGGCGCCAGCCGTGGGTCGGCGGGACGGCATTTGCCCACAAGGGCGGCATGCACGTGAATGCCGTGCAAAAGGTGGCGCATAGTTTTGAGCATGCGGACCCCAATGTGGTGGGCAATCAGCGGCGCATTTTGGTGAGCGATCTGGCCGGGCGCAGCAATATCGTAATGAAGGCCCAGGAAATGGGCATTCGCATCGATAACGATGCGCCGCAGCTCAAGGACATCCTCACCCGCGTCAAGGAGCAGGAGCATATCGGCTACGATTACGAAGGGGCGGAAGGTTCGCTGGCGTTGTTGATTCGCAAGACGCTAGGGCGCGTGGAACCGGCGTTTCATCTGGAGGCGTACCATGTCTCGATGCGCGGCGATGCGTTGGAGCATGTTTGCGAGGCCACCGTGAAAGTGCGCGTAGGCGACAAGACGGCCCATACCGTGGCGGACGGGGATGGCCCGGTGAACGCGCTCGACCAGGCACTGCGCAATGCGCTGCGCGGATTTTATCCGGTGCTCAAGAAAGTGAAGCTGACCGATTACAAGGTGCGCATTTTGAATTCCTCACGCGCCTCGGGCACAGCGGCCAAGACGCGCGTGCTGATTGAGTCCACCGACGGCAAGGAGCGCTGGTACACCGTGGGCGTAAACGAGAACATCATCGAGGCCAGCTTACAGGCGTTGCTGGACAGCATTGAGTTTCGGTTGTTGAAGAAATAATCATGGCGGAGATTCCCAAGGCTTACGAACCGCAGGCAGTGGAGGACAAGTGGTATTCGTTCTGGGAGGAGAACGATTGTTTCACCGCGAATCCCGAACGTGTCTCTGAACAGCGGCCGGCGTTTTCCATTGTCATCCCGCCGCCCAATGTCACGGGCGTTCTGCACATGGGCCATGTGCTCAACAACACCATTCAGGACCTGCTCGCCCGCAAGGCGCGCATGGACGGCAAGGAGGTGCTGTGGCTGCCAGGCACGGATCACGCGGGCATTGCCACGCAGAGCGTGGTGGAGCGCAAGCTGGTCAAGGAAGGCGTTATGCGTCATCGCGATGACTTGGGTCGCGAGAAGTTGCTCGAGCACATCTGGGAATGGAAAGAGAAGCACGGCGGCATCATCATTGAGCAGTTGAAAAAGCTCGGCGCGAGTTGTGATTGGTCGCGCCTGCGCTTCACGATGGATGAGGAGTACACGGCCTGCGTGCAGCGCGTGTTTGTGGATTTGTACGAGAAAGGCCTCATCTATCGCGGCAAGCGCATGGTGAATTGGTGCCCGAAATCGTTGACCGCCCTTTCGGATGAGGAAGTCATCATGAAAGAGCAGAACAGCCAGCTCTATTATTTCAAGGTACAGGTGGTGGAAGAGCCGGACACTTGGCTGGAGATCGCCACCACCCGACCGGAGACCATCCCGGGCGACACGGCCATTGCGGTCAATCCGAAGGATCCGCGCTACGGCAAGCTCATCGGCAAACACGCGGTGCGCCCGTTGCCGGTGGAAAATCAGGCGCACCTGCCGATCGTAGCCGATGATCACATCGATATTGAGTTTGGCACCGGCGTGCTGAAGGTCACCCCCGCGCACGACAAGGCGGATTTCGACATCGGCCAACGCGCCGGCGTGGAGGCCATTGAGGTGATCACTGCCGATGGCAAAATGAACGACCTCGCCGGCAACGACCTCGCCGGCTTGGATCGGTTTGAAGCCCGCAAGGCCGCCGCCGCGAAGCTCGAGGAACTGGGCGCGCTGATCAAGACGGAGGATTACAAAAACAACGTCGGCTTCAGCGAACGCGCCGATGTGCCGATCGAGCCGCGCCTGTCCGAACAGTGGTTCCTCAAATACCCGAGCCAGCAACAGGCGCGCGATTGTGTGGACAACGGGGACATGAAATTTTACCCCGAGCGCTGGTCCAAGACTTATGATTACTGGATGGGCGGGCTGCAGGACTGGTGCATCAGCCGCCAACTCTGGTGGGGGCACCGCATTCCGGTGTGGTATCGCGGCGAGGAAATCCACTGTGGCCTTGAGGCGCCCGAGGGCGAGGGTTGGGAACAGGATCCCGACGTACTCGACACGTGGTGCAGCTCATGGCTCTGGCCGTTTGCCACGATGGGTTGGCCGGAAGAAACCAACACGCTTAAGAAATTTTATCCCACCACCGATCTGGTGACCGGGCCGGATATCATTTTCTTCTGGGTCGCCCGGATGATCATGGCCGGCTACGAATGGCGCGGCGATCTGCCATTCCGAAACGTTTATTTCACCGGCATCATCCGCGATAAGAAAGGCCGCAAGATGTCCAAGAGCCTCGGCAATTCGCCCGATCCGCTGGAGCTAATCGGCCAATACGGCGCCGACGCCTTGCGCTTTGGCACGATGCGCAGTGCCCCGCAGGGACTCGACGTGCTCTTCGACGAAAAGGACGTGGAACTCGGCCGCAACTTTTGCAACAAGCTCTGGAACGCATGCCGCTTCCGCCAAATGCAGGGTGGCGAGACTGAGGGCGAGATTGATCCCGCGCTGCTCACCAGCGATGACAAATGGATTTTGCGCCGACTCGATCAAGCCATCCGCGAGGTGACCGCCGCCTTTGAGGCGTACCGATTCACCGATGCCACCGGCGCGTTGTACCGGTTTTTCTGGAGCGAGTTTTGCGATTGGTATGTGGAAAGCTGCAAGGCGACTTTCTTTGGCGACGACCCCGCCCGCAAAGCCAATGTGCTGGCCGTGTTTGACTTCGTCATGGGCCACACGCTGCGCCTGTTCCATCCCTTCCTGCCGTTCATCACCGAGGAACTTTGGCATGGTCTGGGCTACTCGCAGGACATGCCCGCCGATCAAGGCGGCGAAACCATCATGACCGCCCACTGGCCGAGAGCGTTCGAGGAAGATTTCAACGAACACTACGCGCTGGATGACACCATCGACGATCTCGTTGCCGCCAAGCACGAACTGGTCACCGCCGGCCGCAACCTCCGGGCAATCGGCAATATTCCGTTTGCCAAAAAGATCGATTACATCATCAAACCCGCCGGCCAACTGGACCCATACGAAATCGAAGTCACCCAAAGCCTGCTCAACGCCGAGTCATTGACCGCAGACGCCAGTTATGCCCCACGCAAAGGCACACCGACTGCTCGTTCTGCATTTGGCGAATTATATCTTCCGCTGGATGGATTGGTTGACGTGGAAGCGGAAAAGGGGCGGATTGGGAAACAGTTGGACAAGATTGAGAAAGAGATTGCCAAGTATGAGGGCAAACTTAAAAACAAGGACTACGTCGAGAAAGTTCCTCCACATGTTCTTGAGGATGCGAAAACACGTCTGGCGGATTGCCGTGAAAAACGGGGGCAATTGCAGCAGGCGTTGGATTATCTCGCCGGAGCCTGAGTTATTCCAAGGGCATGGCCTACTTGTTCAAACTTCTGCTGAACCCGGTTGCGGTGGTCTGGTTGGTGTTGGTCGGGTTTTGCGGTTGGTGCATTTACAGGAGAAGAACGAAATTGGCCATTGGCAGTGGAGGGATGGTTGTTGTTCTCTATATTCTGGGAGCATCACCATTTTCCTCGTGGTTGCTGGGGAAGTTGGAACATCCATATATTCGTGAGGGTTGGAAAGGTTTGCCGGCGGCAGATGCCATCGTGGTGCTGGGAGGGGGGCTGAGAGAGGGGAAAATGAGCGAGCCGGCTGGGTTCAATGCAGGGCCTTATTTTGACCGGTTTCTTGCAGGAGTTGAACTTGTGCATTTGGGCAAAGCTCCGAATTTGGTTTTGGGAGGCGGGAGTGTCAAAAATGGGGTGCGCATGGATCCAGAGGCTGAGTTGCTCGGGCCATGGTTGAAACGCCAGCAATTGCATGTGAAAATATTTGATCTTGGTATTTGTGCCAACACGCGTGAAGAGGCAAGGCGGGTGTTGAATTTGAAGGAAGAACATGCTTGGAAGAGAGTAATACTTGTTACATCGGCATGGCACATGCGCCGCGCAGAGGCTGTGTTTGGGACTACGGGAGTCGAGGTGATCCCTGTCGGCTGTGATTTTTCGGGCAAACAACCCGGAAGCCAAACACCATTTTACAAGCGGTTTTTGCCAGTTCCAGTAGGAGGGCGGCTTGAGCAGTTTCGCATGTATTTGCACGAACAATTCGGCTGGTTGTACTACCGTTCTCGCGGGTGGATAAAGCCCGGGACGTCATGAAGCAAAGGGATTTATATCGTGCGCACCAGGTGGCGCAGGAGACCGCGCGCAATGTCGGGGCATTTCTGAAAAGGCAGCTTCATGTCCGCAAGGATATCAATCACCAGTCGGCATATGACATCAAGCTGGAGCTTGACGAGCGCAGTCAGCGCAAGATTGAGCGTGCTTTGCGCAGGGTTTTTCCAGAAATATCAATTTTGGGTGAGGAGGGAGTCGTTGGAGACCCCTCGGCGGACTGGCGTTGGGTCGTGGATCCGATTGATGGTACAGTCAACTTCAGTCGAGGGCTGCCGCATGCTTGCATTTCCATTGCCTTGCAGCGACGCAGGACTGACGCCAGTGGACATTGGGATGAATACAACACGATTCTTGGCGTGGTGTATGACCCGTTTCTCGATGAAATGTGGGTGGCTCGGTTGGGGCAAAGAGCCCGCCTTAATGGGCGGGTAATTTGTGTCAGCGACACGAGTCAACTGGAGAAATCCATTGTTTCAATCGGCTTCGCCAAAAGCCGGTCAACACTTCGTCGTAACATGCCAGTATTCATGCGGCTTTATCAAAGAGTGCTCAAAGTCAGGCTGCTGGGCAGCGCGGCTTTGGCGCTCACTTGGACAGCCGCGGGACGCCTAGATATTTACCGAGAGAACGGTATCCATCTTTGGGACATCGCCGCAGGGGGATTGATTCTCGAATGCGCGGGCGGAGAGTTTTGGAGGAAACCGCTAAACGGGCGGTACACATACGAACTGATAGCCAGCAATGGTCTGCTGCGAAAAAAGGTTCAGCGGCTGGTCTAGTGGCTACGCTTTTTTCGCGATCTTGGCCCATGTGTCGCGCAAGGGAACAATGCGGTTGAAGATGGGTTGGCCTGCTGCGCTGTCCGTTGGGTCCACGAAAAAATACCCGTTGCGTTCGAATTGAAACCGTTCGCCAGCTTGGGCTTCAGCCAAGGCTGGCTCGACTTGGGCGGTGATGGTCTTCAGCGAATCGGGGTTAATGTGTTCGAGAAAATTTCCCTCCGCATCCGGCTCGGCTTGTGTGAAAAGTCGGTCATATAAGCGCACCTCGGCAGCAACAGCCTGCTCGGCGTTAACCCAATGGATGGTGCCTTTGACCTTTCGCCCATCGGGTGAATGGCCGCCCCTCGTTTGAGGATCATAAGTGCAGCGCAATCGGGTGATGTTTCCCTCCGCATCTTTCTCAAAGTCCGTGCAGGTAATGAAGTAGGCGTATCGCAGCCGCACTTCCCGGCCGGGGCCAAGGCGGAAAAACTTTTTGGGCGGATCCTCCATGAAATCTGTCCGTTCAATATATAGTCGCCGGGAAAAAGGCACTTTTCGGATTCCGGCCTTTTCGTTCTCAGGGTTATTGACAGCATCCAATTCCTCAACCGTATCCTCTGGAAAATTTTCAATAATTACCTCAATGGGGTCGAGTACGGCGCAGCGGCGCTCTGCGGTTTGGTTTAATTCCTCGCGAATGCTGTTCTCCAACAGCGTGATATCCGTGAGTGAATTATATTTGGTCACGCCCAAATTCCGGCAAAAATTGCGAATGGATGCGGGGGTATATCCCCGCCGGCGGAGCCCCGCGATTGTCCACATGCGCGGGTCATCCCATCCGGCAACATGGCCTTCCTGCACCAGTTGGATGAGTTTGCGTTTGCTCATCACTGTGTAAGTCAGGTTGAGGCGGGCAAACTCATGCTGGTGCGGCCGTGGCCGTGGCACAGGCAATGACTCCAATGCCCAGTCGTAAAGCGGCCGGTGTACCTCGAATTCCAGCGTGCAAATCGAGTGTGAAATGCCTTCGATGCTGTCGGAAAGGCAATGGGTGAAGTCGTACATCGGGTAGATGCACCATTTGTCGCCGGCATGATGATGCTCCTCATGACGGATGCGGTAGAGCACGGGGTCGCGCAGATGCAGGTTGGGCGAGGCCATGTCGATCTTCGCGCGCAGCGTCTTTTCCCCGTCGACAAACTCACCCACCCGCATGCGTTCGAATAACTCTAGGTTTTCCTCCACGCTTCGGTTCCGGCCGGGACTTTCCCGACCGGGCTTCTCGGGCACGCCGCGGTAGGCCTCCCAATCTTCCGCCTTCAAGTCGCATACGTAGGCCTTGCCATCCTGAATCAGCTGAACAGCGTAACCATGAAGCTGCTCGAAATAATCCGAGGCAAAATAGACCTTGGGCGCAAGGACTTGATTGGCCCAACCATCAATCAACCAACGAACGTCTTCCTGAATTGACTCGACATATTCGGTGTCTTCCTTGACCGGGTTGGTGTCGTCAAATCGAAGGTTGCACACGCCATTGTTCTCGAGGGCGATACCAAAATTCAGGCAGATTGATTTTGCGTGTCCAATATGCAGGTAGCCATTTGGCTCCGGCGGAAAACGCGTGATCACTTGGCCATATTTCCCGCTTGCCAAGTCTGCCGTCACAAGGTCGCGGATAAAATCCCGTGGGGTGTCACTGGTGGATTCGCTGCTCATGCCTCCGGACGCTTCATCGGGCAAATCCTTCTCGCCGTCAATCATTTCCATTCGCTTTGACTTTTCACAGCCGCCTTTCTAACGTCTTGGGAAATGGCGGATGCATTGATCGAAGCACTCTCCGAGAACAACGGCGACATGGTTGTTGCACTGAAGTCTATAGTCTCCGCTGAGGTCCGGGTCGTGTTGGAGGGTGGCGATGTTGTCGGCCTCAATCTCGATGACACCAAGGTTTCCGACGAGGCCTTAGCCCAGCTTCATGGGTTGGCTAAGCTGCGCTGGATTGGTCTTGTGCGCACGGAAGTGACGGCTGATGGTGTGGAAGCACTTCGCAAGGCGCTGCCCGGCTGTACCGTGTTGGCTGATTTGCCAAAATGAAGACGCGCAGTAAACACCGCCGTGGCGTCACCATTCTCGAGTTGATGCTCGTCGTGGCCATCATCGGCATCTTGATGAGCATGATGTTGCCTGTTTTTGCCAAGGCGCTTCGTAAGGCTCGCAATGTGGGCCATGAGAATCCGAATGACCCCAATGGACCGCGAATTGCTCCATCCTCTGTCAAGCCAGGGCAATGGGACCGCGACTGATTGCAGTTGCGAATCGGGTCATTTTGGATTATCCCTCGGCAACCGCGCGCGTAGCTCAATTGGATAGAGCGCTGGCCTCCGGAGCCAGAGGTTGTGGGTTCGACCCCCGCCGCGCGTACCAGCTTTTGGCTTTTCTTTTTCCCGCCGCCGACTAGAGTGCGCGGCCAATCTGTCAAGGAACCAAACGCAGCAGTTTTAATCATGGGAGCAGACACATCCTCGGGAGTGCAGGCGGTTGATGCGCCGCCGTTGAAACCACTGGCCATCCCCGCGCGGCTGGCCGACACGCCGGCGGGGCCGCCAAAATATGCCGTCACGGTCAAGGATGCCGCGGGCGCCGAGGTGGCAGTGGCCGACCCCAACGCGACGCGGGCGGCGGTGGCGTTGATGAACATCCACGCGGTCACCGGCGGCGCGGCGTGCCACTGGGGCGGGCCGGCGGCGTTCGCGGAGATCATGGCGGCTGCGCACGCGCTGATGTTCGCCACCGAGGGTCGGCATTGGCACGAGGCGTTTAATTTTGTGAACGACGCGGGCCACACGGAGAACGGCGTTTATGCGCTCCGGGCCAATTATGGATTTGACGGGATGACGTACGAGGCGCTGCGGGGTTTCCGCGGCATCAAGAGCAAGCTGACGGGGCACGGCGAGAGCCACCTGAACCCGGAGGGCATCCTCATCAGCAACGGGCCGCTGGGCTCGGGCCTGCCGCAGGCGCAGGGGCTGGCCATCGGCGACCGCGTGGCGGGCAACGACCGCGTGACGCTCTGCACTATTTCTGACGGCGGCATGATGGAGGGCGAGGCCAAGGAATCGCTGGCGGCCATCCCCGGGCTGGCGGCGAAGGGGCGCGTGAACCCCTTCGTGCTCGTGCTTTCGGACAATGACACGAAGCTCTCCGGCCGCATCACCGCCGACAGTTTCTCCATGCAGCCGAGTTTTGAAGCGCTGGACGACCTCGGCTGGAAGGTGGTGCGCGTGGAGGACGGCCATGATTTGCAGGCGGTGTACCTCGCGCTGGAGCAGGCCATCGCTGGCGCGCGCGCGGATGCGTCCCAGCCGGTTTGCCTGTGGGTGAAGACGATCAAGGGCAAGGGCATCGCCGCCACCGAGGAGAACGCGGCCGGCGGCCACGGCTTCCCGCTGGGCAATGCGGAGAAGATTTGCGAGTGGATGACGGAGATTTACGGCGGCGATGCTCCCGCGGAGTTTGCCAACTGGGCAAAGGAGCTGCATGACGCCTGGGCCGCAAAGGAGGCGGCGAAGGCAGACGCGGCGCCGAGCGACGCGCCTGTTGTTAAAAAGAGCAAGGTGCAGGCCGGCCTTGCGAAGGCGGCGATCCAGGCAGCGGAGGAGGGGATTCCCGTTTACTCCGTGTCGTCGGACGTGCAGGGCTCAACCGGCATCAGCGCGTTCCAGAAGGCCTGCCCGGACCGGTTCATCGAGGTGGGCATCGCCGAGGCGAACATGGTCAGCACCGGCGTGGGCTTGAGCAAGGTGGGGCTGGTGCCGATCGTGGACACCTTCGGTCAGTTCGGCGTCACCAAGGGCAACCTGCCGTTGACGATGGGCGCGCTGAGCCAGGGGCCGGTCATCGCGATGTTCAGCCACGTGGGCTTCCAGGACGCCGCCGACGGCGCGAGCCATCAGGCCACCACTTATCTCGCCGCGGTCAGTTCCATCCCACACACGGTGGTCATCGTGCCGTCTTGCCCGGATGAGGCGGAGGCGTTCATGTACCAGGCCATCCGGCGCTTTGCCGACGACCGCGCGGCGGGCCGCGATGGCGAGAGCTACATATTCTTTGTCGGCCGCGAGAACTACCCGCTCAGTTGGGTGGAGAATCCCGCTTACGACTGGGGCAAGGCGCAGGTGTTGCGCGAGGGCGGCGACGTGGTGCTGGTGGGCAGCGGCGTGCTTTTAAACCGCGCCATCGAGGCCGGCAAACAACTGGCCGCCGACGGCGTCAACGCGACGGTCATCAACAACCCCTTCGTCAACCGCGTGGACGTGGACACTATCGGCGCGGCCGTGCAAGTGGCGGGCGGCCGGCTGGTGACCATCGAGGACCACCAGTCCATCGGCGGCATGGGCGCGCAATTGTCGCACGCCCTTTCCCGCACGGGCATCGCGCACACGGCCAAGACGCTGGGCATCGACGGCGAGTTCGGACAGTCGGCCTACAAGGCGGATCACCTGTACGAGAAGAACGGCCTCAGCGTCGAGGGCGTGCTGGTGGCTGCGCGGGAGCTGCTGGGCTAGTTGGTGGGAATCCAGCCCACGCCCGGGCGGAACTCGCGGTTGCTGCCGCTGGGCCCCTGGCAACCGGCGGCAATGAGCAGACCGGCGGCCAGCAGGATGAGAAGCATTCTGGACATGCGAAAAATTCTAAACGGGATTGCCAGAAGCGCAAGCCTGTAGCAAATTGCCGTGGCGCATGGATGAGGAATTCCAATCGTTAAAGGGCCAGCTGCTGATGGACAGCGGCAACTTGGCCGGCTCGTTTTTCATGCGCACCGTCGTGCTCGTCTGCGAACACACCGAGGAGGGCGCGTTCGGGCTGGTGTTGAACAAACGCAGCGACAACACCATCGGCGAGACAATCCTCGAGGATTTGCCGGAGCAGTTGACCGAGCAGAAGCTGTACATCGGCGGCCCCGTGCAGGCCGGCGCGCTGAGCTACCTGCACAGCGACGACTTCCTGCCCGACGCCAACGTGATGCCCAACCTGTCGCTCAGCCACTCGATCGAGGACTTGGCGGACTTGGGCGATTCATTTTCCACGACACAAAAGCTGCGCATCTTCGCCGGCTACTCCGGCTGGGGCCCCGGCCAGCTTGATGACGAGATGAAACGCAACTCCTGGCTGACGCACCCCGCGAGCCTGAACCACGTCTTTCAAAACGACGCCGAAAATCTCTGGCGCCAAATCATGCTGGAGAAAGGCGGCATCCACCGCCTGATGGCCGACGCCCCCGACGACCTGTCGTGGAACTAGGTAGCGCAGACTTCCCAGTCTGCTGTATCGCAGGATTCCAATCCTGCAAATCGGCCGCCACGCAGGCTGGGAAGCCTGCGATACACCAGGTTAGGAAACCTGCGCTACTTCACCACTCGCCGCCGCTTTCCCTGCCGGTAGGTTGTCTTGCGGCGGGGGCCGATGGTGTCTTCGCCTAGGCCTCTTTTTAGCTGGTTGATTTGGTCGCGTATGTGGGCGGCTTTCTCGAACTCGAGGTTCTCGGCGGCGGTGATCATTTCTTTCTCGAGGTCGTGGATCGTCTCGGTGATGTCGAGGTCCTCGGTGCCTTCGCGCAGGAGCATCACGGCCTTATCAGTGGCTTCCTGGCGATTGGCCAAGCTGTCTTCCACGGCGCGGTTGACGCCGCGTGGAGTGATGTTGTGTTCCGCATTGTGTTTTAGCTGGCGGTCGCGGCGGTGCCGGGAGACGGCCAGGAATTCCCGGATGCTCTTGGTCATGTCGTCGGCGTAAAGGATGACCTCGCCGTTCAAGTGGCGGGCGGCGCGGCCGGAGGTTTGGATGAGCGACGAGGTGCTGCGGAGAAAGCCCTCCTTGTCGGCGTCGAGAATGGCGACGAGGGAAACCTCGGGCAAGTCGAGGCCCTCGCGCAGGAGGTTGATGCCCACGAGCACGTCGAACTCGCCCTTGCGCAGGGCGCGCAAGATCTCGACACGCTCGATGGCGTCGATCTCGCTGTGCAGGTAGCGCACGTTGATGCCGATGTCGCGCAGGTAGTCGGTCAGCTCCTCGGCGGTGCGCTTGGTGAGGGTGGTCACGAGCACGCGTTCCTTCTTGTCTACGCGCTGGCGGCATTCCTCGATGAGGTCGTCGATCTGCCCCTGCAGCGGCTTGAGCGTAATGGTGGGGTCGACGAGGCCGGTGGGCCGCACGATCTGCTCGGCGACGCGCGGCTGCGACAGCTCGAGCTCCTCCTTCGCCGGCGTGGCGCTCACGTACAGCGTCTGGCCCTGCATCGTTTGAAACTCCTCAAAATTCATCGGCCGATTGTCCAGCGCGCTGGGCAGGCGGAAGCCGTGTTCCACCAGCACCGTTTTGCGCGACCGGTCGCCAGCGTACATGCCGTGCAGTTGCGGGATGGTCGCGTGGCTCTCGTCGATGATTAAAAGAAAATCGCGCGGGAAAAAGTCCATCAGCGTGTGCGGCCGGCTGCCGGGCTCGCGGCCGGCGATGTGGCGGCTGTAGTTCTCGATGCCACTGCAGTAGCCCAGCTCTTCCATCATCTCCAGGTCGTACTCCGTGCGCATCTTGATGCGCTGGGCCTCGAGCAGCTTGTCGTGTTTCTCAAGCCACGCGATGCGCTCGCGCAGTTCCTCGCGGATGGCCTTCATCGCGCGCTTCATCTTGTCCTCCTGCGTGACGAATTGCTTGGCGGGGAAAATGGTGAGGTCGGGCAGCGGCTCGGTGATGTCGCCGGAGAGAGGCTCGAAGCGCGCCAGCCGTTCCACCTCTTCTCCGAAAAACTCCACGCGGATGGCGTCCTCGGTCTGCGCGGGACGGATGTCCACCGTGTCGCCGCGCACGCGGAATTGCCCGCGCTCGAACGCAATGTCGTTGCGCGAGTACTGCAGGTCGACCAGTCGCGAGAGCAGTTGCTCGCGGTTGATCTCCATGCCAACGCGCAGCGGCAGCATCAGCGCCTCGTAATCCTCGCGGCTGCCGATGCCATAGATGCACGACACGCTGGCCACCACCACCACGTCCTCGCGCGACATCAGTGACGACATCGCGCTGAGCCGCAGCCGCTCGATCTCCTCGTTCACCGACGAGTCTTTCTCGATGAACGTGTCCGTGCGCGGGATGTACGCCTCGGGCTGGTAGTAGTCGAAGTAGCTCACGAAATACTCGACCGCGTTCTTGGGAAAGAAGCCCTTCAGCTCCGCGAACAATTGCGCCGCCAGCGTTTTGTTGTGCGAGATGACGAGCGTCGGCTTGTTCACCTGCGCGACGACATTGGCCACCGTGAACGTCTTGCCCGAGCCCGTGACGCCCAGGAGCGTCTGGTGGCGATCGCCTGCCAGCACCCCCTTGGCCAACTGCGCAATGGCCGCCGGCTGATCCCCCGCCGGCTCGTATGGCGCCTCCAGTTCGAACATCGCGGCAAGGGTAGTGGCGGATTGGGGGATGAGTCAAACGGCGTCGTTGTAGCCCCGGCCGGTGCCCTGGGCGCGGGGCCACCGGCCCCGCCTACAATTGCCAACGACCTCCTCGCCGGGATAAACTCTCTTGTGGCCTTCACCAGCCTCTACATCCACGTGCCGTTCTGTGCGAGCAAGTGCAGTTACTGCGCGTTTCACTCGCATGCGCCGGGGGGTGGACTGGTGGATCGCTACGTGGAGGCGCTTTGCCGGGAGATGGAATTCATCGCGGGCGACTGGCGGCCGCGGACAATTTTCTTTGGCGGAGGGACGCCGTCGATTTTAAACCTGCGCCAATGGGAACGGGTGTTGACGGCAATGGACGCGCACGGGCTGACTGGCGCGGAGGAATGGACGGTGGAATGCAATCCCGCGACCGTCTCGGCGGACAAGGCAAGGCTTCTGCGCGCGGCGGGAGTGAACCGCATCTCGATGGGCGTGCAAACGCTGGACGCCGGCCTGCTCGAGCGGCTGGGCCGCATCCACACGCGGGAACAGGTTTTCAAATCCGTGGACATTCTGCGCGCGGCGGGCATCAACAACCTCAACCTCGACCTCATGTTCGCCATCCCCACGCAGACGATGGACCAATGGCGCGCGAGCCTGCGCGAGACGGCGGCGCTGGAGCCGGAACACCTTTCGGCCTACGAGGTCATTTTCGAGCAGGACACTCCGCTCTTTGAGCAATTGGCGGCTGGCGAGTTTGATGTGGACGAGGCGTTGGCGTGTGCGATGTACGATGAGCTGGTGGACTCCACCAATGCCCGCGGCTGGCATCAATACGAGGTGGCCAACTTCGCGCGGCACGAGGGTGCGCCGGAATTTGAAATCCCCAGCCGCGCCTGCCGCCACAATGTCAACTACTGGCGCGGCGGTGATTGCCATGCCTTGGGGCCGAGCGCGACGGCTTACGTGGATGGAGTGCGCACCAAGAACATCGCAAACACGCAAATTTACTGCGAACTCCTCGAGCGCGGTGAGCGGCCCATCGACACGCGCGAGGAGCTGCCGCCCCTGTCGCGGGCTGGCGAGACAGCTGCCTTTGGCTTGCGCATGACGGCGGGGTGGCCGTTCGAGGAATTTCAGCGCGTGACGGGCCACGAACTTGGCGGTGAATGGGGTGCGACGATGGATGAGTGGGTGGCGCGCGGACAGGCGGTGCGCGAGCCGGGGCGGTTTCGGTTGAATCGTGCGGGGTTGAGGTTTGCAGATGCGGCGGCGCGGGATTTTTTGCGATGATGTTTTTATTGTAGCCCCGGCCGGTGGCCGGGGCGCGGGGCCACCGGCCCCGCCTACAGAGGCCCATGAGCCGGCAATGAACAAAAAACGATTGGCCACCGTCCTTGATTGCTGCGACAACACCGCTCCATGAGTTCCGCCGCCGTGCCAATTGAAGTTGCCGATGAGGTGAATGCGAAGATTCTTGCGATCAGCGAGGATCAGTTACAGGGGTTTCAGCGCGATCCCTTCGGCGTGGTGGCGGAGCGTACGGGGCTGGACAAGGAGGTGGTGCTGGAGCGGGTGCGGGCGATGCTGGAGGCGGGCGTGATTCGGCGAGTGCGGCAGACGTTGCTGGCGACCAATCTGGCCAAGGGAGCGCTGGTGGCTTGGGAGGTGAATCAGGACAAGCTCGATGCTGCGTTTGATTACATGTTTCAGGAGGATCCGTTTTCGGGGCACGTGGTGACGCGCAGCACGGATGCGGCTTCGCCGGGATCGACATACAAACTTTGGACCACACTGAAAGTGCCGCAGGGATATTCGCTGGAGAAACATTGCGAGGTTTTGCGGGAGAAGGTGGGCGCGGTGGCGTTCCGGGTGATGCCGGCGAAGAAGCTCTTCGCGCTGGGCGTGGGGCATGTGCGGCGGAAGGACATGGAGCCGGGGGCGCGCTCGGAGGAGCCGGGCAGCGTGACGGACGTGGCGGTGGTGGACTTGACCGACCACGAGTGGCGCATCATGGAAGCGGTGAAACGGGAGTTCGAGCCGGGGGAATTGGTGGAGAACTTGTGGGACGCGCGCGCGGCGGAGGCCGGTGTTTCGCTGGACGAATTTTTCAACGTCGCAGAGGATTTAAACGAACGGCGGGTGGTTGGGCGTTTTTCGACTTTCTTGGAGCATGTTAAAAAACTCTCCACCGGCGAACAGGTCACGCGCTACAACGCGCTCTTCCACTGGGCGGTGCCGCCGGGGAAGGAGATCGAGGCGGGGCGCGAGGTGGGCCGGCATTACATCATGACGCACGGGTACTGGCGCGAGGGCGGGCCGGAGTTTCGCAACGTGAACATCATGGGCGTGGCGCATGGCACCGATAAAGACAAAGTGCTCGCGCACAAGGGGGCCATCGACGTGCACCTCGCCGAGGCGGGGATTGAGGTGGGTTACACCAACGTCTTCTGGGGCGGCCGCAGCGAGATCAAGCCCTCGGAGATTTCCCCCTTCGCTTACGCGCGCTGGTGTGAGTGGTACGGCATCGACCCCATGGACATGCGGATGTAATTGCTGTTTTTCACCGGTTTTGTGGCCAATTGCGCGTTGACATGCCTTCGGCCCGCGCCTATTTTCCGCGCGCCGGTTTTCCGGGAAACTTCGATTCACGATTTATGGCTAAAGCGAAAAAGTACGTTTACCACTTTGGTAGATTCAAGACCGACGGCAACGGCAAAATGAAGGAACTGCTCGGCGGCAAGGGGGCCAACCTCGCCGAGATGAAACGCATCGGTTTGCCCGTGCCTCCGGGTTTCACCATTACCACGGAGGTGTGCACGTATTATTACGATCATAAAAAAACGTATCCGCGCGAGCTGGCCAAGCAGATGGAAGAGGGTGTGCGGCGCATGGAAAAGGAGCTGGGTAAAAAGTTTGGCGACAAGAAGAACCCACTGTTGCTTTCTGTGCGATCGGGTGCGCGCGAGTCGATGCCCGGGATGATGGACACTATCCTGAATCTCGGCCTCAACGATGACACCGTCGAGGCGCTGGCGGAGTTTAGCAACAATCCTCGTTTTGCCTGGGATAGTTACCGGCGCTTCATCCAGATGTACGGCGACGTGGTGATGGGCGTGCAGAAATTGCCCAGCGAGGATGAGGAGCCTTTCGAGTTGGTCATTGAAAAAATCAAAAAGCAACGACTGGGCGACGCTCACGCGGCCGACACCGATTTATCGGCGGAGGATCTGCAGACGCTGGTCACTGCCTTCAAGAAGCTGGTTAAACAACGTACCGGAAAGGCCTTTCCGAATGATCCGTGGGCGCAACTGCGCGGCGCGGTAGGAGCGGTATTCAACTCATGGATGAACGATCGCGCCAATGTTTATCGTCGCAAATACAACATCCCAGCCTCGTGGGGCACGGCGGTGAATGTGCAGGCGATGGTGTTCGGTAACACGGGCGAGGAGTCCGGCAGCGGCGTGGCCTTTACGCGCGACCCCGCCAGCGGCGAAAAGGTTTTTTATGGCGAGTTCCTTATGAACGCACAGGGAGAGGATGTGGTGGCCGGCGTGCGCACACCCGATCCGGTGGCTGATCTGAAAAAGGTGATGCCCAGCGCCTATAGGGAACTGGAGGCCATTCGTGGCAAGCTCGAGAAGCATTTTCGTGATATGCAGGATTTCGAATTCACCATCGAGGAGCGCAAGGTGTTTATGCTGCAAACGCGCAATGGTAAACGTACGGGCCTCGCTGCCGTGCGGATTGCCTGTGAAATGGTGAAGGAGAAATTGATTGCGTGGAAAACCGCTGTGAACCGTGTGCCAGCAGAGCAGCTTGACCAGGTGCTCGCGCCGATCTTTGACGTGGCGGCGTTGAAGAAAACCAAAGTGATCGCCAAAGGGCTTCCTGCTGGTCCGGGTGCGGCGACTGGACGGATTTATTTTAATGCTGATCGTGCCGCGGAAGCTGCCGAAAAAGGGCAGCCTGTGATGCTCGTGCGCGTGGAGACTTCCCCGGAAGATCTTCGCGGCATGATCGCGGCGAATGGCATTCTTACCGCCAAGGGCGGCGTGAGCAGTCACGCGGCATTGGTGGCTCGCCAAATGGGCAAGGTGTGCGTCTGCGGCGCGGCGGCATTGATTGTCGATTACAGTAAACGGACGCTTGCGGTGGGTAAGTTGAAATTCAAGGAAGGTGATTATATCTCGATCGATGGCACGTCCGGCGAAATTTATTCCGGTGAAGTGAAGACGGCTCCCAGCGAGGTCATCAAGGGCCTGCTGGAGAACAACACCAAGGCTCGGCGCGGACGCACGTTCAAGAATTACAATCAACTCATGGGCTGGTGCAATAAGGCCGCCAAGATGGCTGTGCGTACCAACGCTGACACGCCTGGGCAGGTGAAGAACGCTGTAGCCTTCGGTGCCACGGGCATTGGCTTGTGCCGCACGGAGCATATGTTCTTTGAGGGTGACCGCATTGATGTAGTGCGTGAGATGATCCTTGCGGAGAATGGAGCTGATCGTCGCAAGGCGGTGAAGAAGTTGCTGCCGTTTCAGCGCAAGGATTTCGAAGGCATCTTCAAGGCACTCAACGGGCTGCCGGCGACCATTCGTTTGCTGGATCCGCCTCTGCACGAGTTTCTGCCGCATGACGCGGAACAGATTCGTGACCTCGCCAAGAAGCTCAAAGTGCGCCCGGCGGTGATTTCGCAGCGCGTGAAGGAACTGCACGAGTTCAATCCCATGCTCGGTCATCGCGGTTGCCGTTTGGCGATCTCGTATCCGGAAATTGCAGAGATGCAGGCGCGCGCCATCTTTGAGGCGGCGGCCAACGTGCAGAAAAAGAAAATCAAGGTGAACCCCGAGGTCATGGTGCCGTTGGTGGGCTTCGCCAAGGAGCTAGAGATTCAGGCCGGCATCATTCATCGCGTGGCGAAGGAGGTGCAGGAGAGGAAGGGTGTGAAACTCAATTATCTCGTGGGCACGATGATCGAGGTGCCGCGCGGTGCATTGACGGCCGACGAGGTGGCGCAGCACGCGCAGTTCTTCAGTTTCGGCACCAACGATCTCACGCAGACCGCCATGGGTATGAGCCGCGATGATTCCGGTTCGTTCCTGCCGAATTACCAGGAGTTGGACATTATCGGCAACAATCCATTTGCCGTGGTGGACCAAACCGGCGTGGGTCAACTGATGGAAATCGCTGCTGCCAAGGGGCGCAGCACGCGCAAGAACATCAAGCTCGGTATCTGCGGCGAGCACGGGGGCGAGCCCAGCAGTGTCAAGTTCTGTGCCAAGTTGGGCCTGAATTACGTGAGTTGTTCGCCTTTCCGTGTGCCCACCGCCCGCCTTGCCGCGGCCCAAGCGGCCTTGAATGGCATTTAGACAGTCGTAAAAAGGCTTGTCGCATTTCAATGGTCGGCGGACACTCCGCCGAACCATGAAGCTCGTTTTGTTCCATCTTTTGTTTGCCTGTTTTCTTTGTGGCTGTGATACGGTTCGATATTTTTCCGCGGATCGAGGAGACAAGGAGAAGAGAGAAGCGTTGGAGAAGGAAAGGGTAGCAGCACTATTGAGGAATTATGAATTGCGTTACCTGTCGGGAGAAATTGGCCGGGATGCGTACAACCGGGTTCGGCGTGTGAATGGGTTGTCGGCAATCGACTGAATTGTTATGAAAAAAATTATATCGTTTTTTATCGTGGGTTCGCTGGGACTGATAGCGGAGGAGCCGAAGTTTCGGGTGCAGGAGATTGATGCCAAGGTTGGGGTCGGCTATGGCGCGCAGTTGGCGGACATGAATGGGGACGGGAAGGTGGACATCGTGCTTTGTGATCGCGACAAGGTGGTTTGGTATGCGAACCCGTCGTGGAAGAAGCATCAGGTGAGCGGGAAGTTGACGGCGCGGGATCATGTTTGCGTGACGGCGCGGGACATCACGGGCGATGGCAAGGCGGAACTGGCAGTGGGGGGGCAGTGGAACATTGGGGAGTCGAATGACGCGAAGCGGTCGGGGGCGGTGTTTTACTTGGACCCAACGGCGGAACGGAAGGGGAACTGGAAGGCGATCCAGCTTGAGCATGAGCCGAGCACGCACCGGATGCACTGGATCGCGGCGGGCAAGGGGAAGTTTGACTTGGTGGTGAAGCCGTTGTACGGGCCGCGCGGGGCGGATGGGAAGAAGGGGGGCTCAAAGGTGTGGGCGTACCACATCCCGAAGGATCCGGCGAAGGCTTGGAAGCGGACGTTGATTTCCGATTTTGTGGAAGACAGCCATAATTTTCATCCGATTGACTGGGATGGCGATGGGCGCGAGGAATTCATCCAGGCGAGCTTGAAGGGGGTGTTTTGGTTTGGGCGCGACAAGGCGGGTAAGTGGCAGTCGAAACAGTTTTCGAAGAATTACTCGGGCGAGGTGCGGGATGGTAAGACGGCGGGCGGCGTGCGGTTTTTCACGACCATCGAACCCAAGCACGGGACGACGGTGGCGGTGTACCTGCAGGCGGGCAGCGGCTGGAAGCGCGTGGTGCTGGATGACCAGTTGAAGGACGGGCACGCGCTGGCGACGGCGGATTTTCTGGGCACAGGCGGCGACCAGGTGGTGGCCGGCTGGCGCGGGATGACGACGCCCGGCGTGCCCGGCGTGCG
Organism: Verrucomicrobiales bacterium; assembly: GCA_002721895.1. The sequence continues at coordinate 31,693 of PBLV01000054.1, read as the reverse complement.
GTTGTACGTGCCGCAAGACAAGGGCTACACGAAGTGGAAGACGTATCAGCTGAGTGGCAAGGAGACGGCGGTGGAGGACATCAAGGCGGGTGACCTCAACGGCGACGGCAAGCCGGAGATCATCGTGGCCTGCCGCCAGACGCACAACCTGCGGATTCTTTGGAACGAGTCAAAGTAAGTGCTCGCGCAAAGACGCGAAGGCGCAAAGTTCTCTCTTGGCGACTTTGCGGCTTGGCGCGAAATACAGTTTTCCATTGATTTCCGGCCAGTTTTCACCATTATCCCCGCTCCAATTCGCCGGGAGTGGCGGTGGTTTTCATGAAAAGAACGCATCATTGCAATGAATTGCGGCTGGCGGACGCGGGCGCGGAGGTGACGCTCTCGGGCTGGGTGCACTCGTGCCGGGACTTGGGCGGGGTGATCTTCATCGACATCCGCGATCGCGAGGGGCGCACACAGGCGGTGTTTGACCCGCAGGAGACGGACGCGGAATTGGTGGCGACGGCGGCGAAGCTGCACAGCGAAAGCGTGATCAGCGTGAGCGGCAAGGTGCGGCAGCGGCCGGCGGACACGGCAAACGCGAAGATTCCCACCGGCGAGGTGGAGGTGGTGGCGGCGGCCATGGAGGTGCACAACCACGCGGCGGTGCTGCCGTTCCAGGTGGACGACCCGGAGGCGGCGGCGAAGGTGAACGAGGAGCGCCGGCTGGAGTATCGTTATCTGGACCTGCGCCGTCCGGAGATGGCGCACAACCTGAAGCTGCGCAGCAAAGTGGCGACGTGCACGCGGGTGTTCATGGAGGAGCAAGGGTTCCTGGAGGTGGAGACGCCGACGCTGTTTAAATCGACGCCGGAGGGGGCACGGGAATTTTTAACACCGAGCCGCCTGGCACCGGGCAAGTTTTACGCGCTGCCGCAGTCGCCGCAGCAGTTTAAACAAATCCTGATGTGCGCAGGGGTGGACAAGTATTTCCAACTGGCGCGGTGTTATCGCGACGAGGACCTGCGGGCAGACCGGCAGCCGGAATTCACGCAGGTGGACATCGAGATGTCGTTCATCGAGCGAGAAGACCTGTACGCGGTGATCGAGGGGCTGCTGGCGCGCGTCTGGAAGGAAGCGCTGGACATTGAGGTGCCGACGCCGTTCCCGCGCATCGCGTTCGAGGACGTGATGAACCGCTGGGGCAGCGACAAGCCGGACGCACGCTTCGGGCTGGAGCTGGCGGATTTCACGGAGGAATTTGCGGCGAGCGAATTCAAAGTCTTCAGTGGCGCGGTGGCCGATGGCGGCGTGGTGAAGGCGCTGAACGCGAAGGGCTACGCGTGCGTGACGCAAGGGCAGATGGAGGCGATGACGGAGCTGGCCAAGAGCTTCGGCGCGAAGGGGCTGGCGTTCATCAAGGTGGAGGGCGGCGAATGGAAGTCGCCGATCGTGAAGTTTTTCAGCGACGCGGAAAAGGCGGCGCTGACGGAAAAGCTGGGCATCGAGGAGGGCGACCTCATCCTGTTCGCGGCGGGCGAGTGGCTGAACAGTTGCGAAATCCTCGGGCGCATCCGCACGTACGCGGCGGACCGGCTGGTGGAGCTGGGCAAGCTGGAGATTCCGGCCGACCAGTTTGAGTTCATGTGGGTGGTCGACTTTCCGCTGCTGGCGTACGATCGCGAGATGGATCGCTGGTTTTCGAGCCATCACCCGTTCACCTCGCCGGTGCCGGAGGACATCGAGTTTTTAACGAGCGACCCGAAGAAGGTGCGTGGCCAGCACTACGACGTGGTGGTGAACGGCGTGGAGCTGGGCGGCGGGTCGATTCGTATCCACCAGCCCGACGTGCAGAAGACGGTGTTCGAGGACGTGCTGCAGTTGTCGCCGGAGTTGACCCAGGCGCGGTTCGGCTACATGCTGGAGGCGTTTAAATACGGCTGCCCGCCGCACGGGGGCATCGCGCTGGGGTTCGACCGGCTGATCGCGCTGTTGTGCGGGGCGGAAAGCATCCGCGACGTGATCGCGTTCCCCAAGACGGCCAAGGGCACCTGCCTGATGACCGAAAGCCCGGGCGGCGTGGAGGCACGCCAGTTGCGCGATTTGCACATTGACGTGAAGGTGGCGAAGAAAGCCGAATGAAGTTCTGGAAGAAGATGGGCAAGAAAAAGAAGGCGGCAAAGGCCTACAAGGATGCCGAGCTGACCACGCTGGAAAAGCTGCTGGCCGAGAAGGCCGCGGCGGAGGAGGCCGCCGGCGAAGAGCCGAGCGGCCCGAAGACCCTGAAGGAGGCGGCGGAAAAGATCGCCGAGCTGGAGAGCCGCGTGCTGCGCGCCACCGCCGACCTCGACAACTATCGCAAGCGCGCCCAGCGCGAGAAGGAGGAAGCGCGGCAGTTCGCCAACCAGTCGCTGCTGGAAAAGCTGTTGCCGGTTCTGGACAATTTCGAGATGGCCATGGACGCCGCGAAGGACGCCGACCCCGCCGTGCGTGATGGCGTGGAGATGATCCTCGGACAGTTGAAGGGGGTTTTAAACGAGAGCGGCGTGGAGGAGGTCGATGCGCTGGGGCAGGAGTTCGACCCCGCGCTGCACGAGGCGGTCTCGCAGGAGGAAACCACGGAGGCGGCCGAGGGCACGGTGGTGAAGCAGTTGCGCAAGGGCTACCGGCTGCATGAACGGCTGGTGCGGCCGGCGAGCGTCATCGTGGCCAAGGCGCCCGCCGAGGCGCCGGCGGAGGAAGCGGGGAGCTGATGGCCAAGCGCGACTTTTACGAGGTGCTCGGCGTCGACAAAGGGACGGGCGCGGACGAGATCAAGAAGGCTTACCGCAAGCAGGCGGTCAAGTTTCACCCCGACAAGAACCCCGGCGACAAGGCGGCGGAGGAGAAGTTCAAGGAGGTCGGCGAGGCGTACGAGATTTTAAGCGACGACCAGAAGCGCGCCGCGTACGACCAGATGGGCCACGCGGCCTTTGAGCAGGGCGGCGGCGGAGGCTTCCACGGCGGCGCGGTGGATCCTTTCGAGCTCTTCAGTCAGGTCTTTGGCGGCGGACGCGGCGGCGGCGCGGGGGGCATCTTCGAGCAGTTCTTTGGCGGCGGCGACCGCGGCGGGCCGTCGCGCGGCTCGGATCTTCGCTACGACTTGGAGATCGATTTTGAGGAAGCCGTGCTCGGCGGGGAAAAGAGCATCACCATTCCCAAGCTCGACACCTGCGGAAAGTGCAGCGGCACCGGCGCGGCCGAGGGTAGCGGACGCAAGCGCTGCCGCACCTGCAACGGCCAGGGTGCGGTGGTGGCGCAGCGCGGCTTCTTTCGCATGCAGCAAACCTGCCCCGACTGCGAGGGCGAAGGCACCGTGCTTGAGAAGCCCTGCCGCGATTGCCGGGGACAGGGGCGGCTGGAGAAGCGCTCGAAGATCACCATCAAGATTCCCGAGGGCGTCGACACCGGCACGCGCCTGCGCAGCGCCGGCAATGGCGAGGCCGGCCCGCGCGGCGGCGGCAACGGCGACCTGTACGTCGTGCTGCACGTCCGCCCGCACGAGGTGTTTGACCGCGAGGGCGACGACCTCATCGCCGAGGTGCCCATTCCCTTCGTCACCGCCGCGCTGGGCGGCGAGTTAAAAGTGCCGACGATGGACGGCACAGCGAGCATCAAGATTCCCGACGGCACCCAATCGGGCACGACCTTTCGCCTGAAGGGGCGCGGCGTTAAAAGCCTGCAGGGCTACGGCACGGGCGACTTGAACGTGAAGGTGATCGTGGAAGTGCCCGGCAAGCTGAACCGCGAGCAGCGCGACAAGCTGCAGTCCTTTGCCGACTCCTGCGGTGACGACGTGAACCCGCAGAGCAAGGGTTTCTTCGAGAAGGCGCGCAACCTCTTCGGCTGATGCACCGCTTTTACCTGCCGCCCGCCGCAGCCGCGCAGCCGGAGCTGACGCTGGACGAGCGCGAGAGCCACCATGCAGTGAACGTCCTGCGCGTGCGTGCCGGCGAGCGCGTGGCGGTGATGGACGGCGCGGGTGGCGAGTGCCTGTGCGAGGTGATCGCTGCCGACAAGAAGGCCGTCCACCTCGCTGTCAAGCAGCGCAACCGCCACGAGCCGCTGCCCTACCGCATCACGCTGCTGCAGGCGATGACCAAGGGTAAGTCGATGGACTTCATCGTGCAGAAGGCCACCGAGCTGTGCGTGCACCGCATCGTGCCGCTGGCCGCTGAGCGCAGTGTCGTGCAGGTGGACGCGGATGATGCGAAGTCAAAAGTCGACAAGTGGCGCGCCATCGCCATCGACTCCATCAAGCAATGCGGCTGCCCGTGGCTGCCGGAGATCGAGCCGCCTGTCACCCCCCGCGCGCAACTGGCCCGCGACGAGGCGCACGACCTGTCCCTCATCGCTTCCCTTCAGGGCAACACCCGCCACCCGCGCGAGTGCGTGGAGGAATACGCCGCCGAGCACGGCGCGCCGCCGGCCACCCTGAGCATCTGGATCGGCCCCGAAGGCGACTTCACGCCGGCCGAGTCCAATGAAATCCTCTCCGCCGGCCACCAGCCCATCACCCTCGGCCGTGTCGTCCTCCGCAGCGAGACGGCGGCGGTCTACATCCTCTCCTGTTTAAACTACGAGCTCCAAGCGCCGGTCAGGGTTGCTTAAGGATTTCCTTGAACTCCGGTATTTCCCGCAGGTTGTCGATTGCGTTTGTGGATCGAATGAGCTTCCTGATGTTGATGACGGATCGGGGGGCGTTGGTGTTGCCGCTGACCTCCCATGCCTTTTTAAATGACTGGACGGCTTCATTGGTTCGGCGCATGAGGTTTTGGGTGTAGCCAAGTTCGTACCAAAACTCAGATCGGTCCGGTTCGAGCGCGGTCATTTGTTTTCGCAGCCCAAGTTCGGACAGGAGGAATCGCCCGTGCAGGTCAGTGAATGTTGCCTTCGGGATAATATTGGCTTGGGCCTGCATCATGGCCATGACGCGAAGCAGTCGAAAGATTTGCGCCGCGAAGGACTGAAATTTTAGGTCGCCGGGAATGAGTTCCAGATTGCCCGAAATGACAATGGCCATGCCGCTGAGAGTGGCCCAGTCCATGGGGTGGGTCGGGTTTTGGTGGGGGAGATAACTGCTGATTTGTTTGTGGGCTCCGGTGAAATCCTTTCTGGCTATTCTTTGGTCGAAGCTGACCAGTTCGGTCAGCTGGGGGGAGCCGTGCATGAAATTTCGGTACAGGTTCCGGCAAACCAACAGGAGTTCACGTGCATGGGCGACGTTGCCGAATGAATACAGCCGCCTGACTTGTAACTGGAGTTGAGAGCGATAAATGGCGTCTGAGAGGCTGTCTGATGGATCCATCTTGCGGAATGTCTCGACGACCATTCCTACCGCCTTGGCGCGCGCCTTGGCATCCTTTTTTAAGGCGCTGGCGCGCTGCTGGGGGGGGGTGTCCGGTGGAAAATAATCCTGATGCTGGGCGAGGAACGACATGTACTTGGAAACGGTCTGGGAACTGGCCGGGCAAAGGGCTAGGGCTTGGCGGTAAGCATAGTCGGCTTCGCTGATGAGTTCCTGCTTTTGCGTCAGCAATTGCTGGAGCCGCTCGGCGCGCGATTCATCGAAGGGAAGTTCCTTGATGATGTTGTCGATGTTGCGCGCACGCCAATCGTAGAGGTCGGCGAGGCTCATACGCTGCTTGGAGAACGCGCGTTGGGCGACGTAGCTGCGGAGAAAGCGGCGCTGGCCGGCGGTGTGGCCGGAGAGGTTTCGGCGAATGTAAACCCGGTGTACCCACTGGAGGATGTCCTCCAAGGATGTGTCGGGTTGGACCACTTCTTGGCCGATCAGTCGATCCATATACTGGTTCCAGAAGGCGCGATCCCGTCGGATGATTTCGGTTTGACGTGCGTTGCTCCATTCGCCCTTGGGGTTGCGCTCAATTTTTAAAATTACCCCGTGCGGCACGAGGTGAGGATACATCCAAGGCAGGGCGACGCTTTCCTCCAGGTAAAATTCATGGCCGGGGTTGTCATCAAAAATCCGCTTGGTGAGATCGCCATTGATGGCCCAGATAACATCCTCGGTACTACGGCCGGGCTTCCGTGAGGAATTATTGATGAGATCCTGCAGCTCGAGGTTGGATGGAATCATAATTTCCCGAGCAGGATATAGGCCGGCTACTGCCGGATCAAAATGGCCGGGAAGCGCATGTTCCAAAAGGCGGCGGTTGAGTATCGGCCGGGAAGCGGTCCATGGATTCTGCCTCAGCAATGCAGCGGTAGAGGCATCGAGTTCGTCCGGCACAAACAGGCCGGGCTTGGCCAGGCGCGGATTGCAGAGGCGGCTGGCAGTTTCCCTGCGCTGTTTGCTTAAGGCTTGGATTTCTTTCAGGACGGTTGGTTCTCCGGCGATGAGAGTTTGGTACTGGGTCCGCAGTTCCGCGTCTGTCCTTTCAAGCGAGGCCCGGATTTCCGGAATGGCCGGGGCTTTTGGACCGAAGCGACAATGGAAGGCCAGTCGGCGGGCCCAATCCTGACGCTTCATGAGCAATTCAATGGCGGCGAACACTTGGTCTGCCTGGCTGCTGCTGGTCTGGATTGTGAATTGCTGCAGCAGGTCGGCCTCACGTTTTTCCAGCTTGGCCAGTTGTCGTGCGGCTTGGCGGTGGGCCTGAAAATCATCATGGAGGATTTTGTTGAAATCCCGAATCAATAATTCCTCCAGTAAATCATCAGGCTTGGTTAAGGCGGATTGCGTTTCCCTGGCCAGTAGCGATTTGACGTGGGCGGTTGCCGGTGTCTTTTCTTCTTTAAGGATTCGCGCCAACGCCTCGATATCCCGAAAGTCGCCTGGGACAAAATCAACGCCCTGTGTTTGGCGCCCGTATTCCACCGATTCACCTGTCTGGAAAATCCATTCATCAGGCGATTCAAACAACTCGGCCACCCCTTTGGTCACCTCAAAGGGTGGCTGCCTCAGGGCGGTCATTTTAAAGTCACTCACCCGGCTGACGGATTGGTTGGCGGTTTCCTCCAGCTTCAGCAGTCCATCCTCCGTGACCTTTAATTCGTCCAAGATTATTTGGGCTGCTTTCCGTTGGGCTTCGTTTGTGATTGTTCCGACCAGATCCTTTACATAATGCGAGGGCATGTTGCCCTTGTTTGTGGACATCCCCTGCAGCAAGGCTTGTTCACTGATGCCGGTGTGGGGCAGCCGGGCGATGTAGTTGGAAACCAGCCGCATGCCATTGCTTGAATCTGCCGCAAACTGGCGGCGGATATAATCAAGTTGATTGCTCGAAACCAGATCGATGACCGGTTGCACGCCGGGACGGTTATGGAAGGAACGGAGGAAGTAGGGATCCCGTTGTTGGCTGCGGTTGTAGTGGGCGCGGATGTAGTCCAGATAACGGGCGTCGGCCAGGGCATTCTGGGTGATGATGTAGACGTCGCGGCGATCGAAAGACTTGTCGGTGCGATGCTGGGGCGGGGTGAGGCTTTCACAAAAAATCATGTAGGTGGGGCAAAAGCGTCCGGCATCCGTTCCTCCGAAGAGGACGGCGTCGCGTGCCATGGGCGGGTAAATTAAATCCCCGTTTTCATCCTTCACATCGGTGGCGAACATGTCCCGGCCGTACCAGTAGCCGAAGTAATGGCCGCGCAATTCATTGTCCCACCAGTTGGCGAGTCCATGTCGGGCGGGCAGCAGGCAAATGAGGGCCAAGAGCAGGCCCATGGGTGCCGCTGGTCGCCGTAGTGCCAGCAGGCCGCACAGGCCTCCGGCAAACAGGACACCTATGCCGGCGGCGGCAATGAGCACGGGGGCATCGTAGCTGGCCAGCGTGAAGAGGAGGGAGGCGGGCGTGGCACTGACAGAAGTTTGAGTGAAGGGCCACCAAAGCAGTTCCAAGGCGCAAAGAATGCTGGCACCCGTGAGGAGTTCGCGCCGGTGTTTTTCCCAAGCTTGGACAATCAGCCCCGCGCCCAAGGCGAGGCCCCAGCCAAGGCCCAAGGCGACAAAGAGATGTGAGGCCTCAAAGAAGACCTTGTTGAGGTGTCGCTGCTGTTCCGAGCCGCCGGGATTACGAAAGGCGATCATGAGCAGCGTGAGCGAAACGAAGATGAGAAACATGCCGCCTAGCCAGCGGCGTTCGCGTTCGCGCATATACCACCACAAGCCCAGGGGGAGCAGGGCAAGCAGGGTGTAGGCAGGGTTAAATTCCTGAAGTGTTTCACTGATGAACACCCCAACCTGACCACCGTCGATGCGGCCATTCCCATCAACGTCAATGAGGAACCGCGAAACTTGGTCTGTGCTTTCCTGGGCAGGGCCGGTGTACTGGCCACGGGTGATGGCGTGCTTGAAGCCCTCGGCTGTGCGCGGGTAAGCCCAGTTCATGGGCGGATTGGTCAGGGAACTGAGGGGCATGAAGAAATAAAACAGCAGCCCGCCCAAGGCGGCGGCACGGGTGGCCAGCAGGGGCAGCCAATGGGCAAACGCGCGGTCGCGCTGGCGTGACCAGTTGAGGCCCAAGACGCCCGTCAGCATGAGGATGGAGAGAAGCACATATGCAAGCGTGATCTTGTTAGCGGTGGCGACGTGGCCGAGGAGATGCGCTTGAGCGATTTGCACCGCTTCGGGGGGCAGGCCCGGTAGGAGGGTGCCCCGGCTTTGGAGCAGATGCCACATCCAAGGTAATCCCATGGCAAGAAAGAGGAACAGGACCGCACTGGCGATGAGACTGCGGGTGGATTTCTGGTCTGCCAGCCACGCCAGCCAAGACAAGGCGAGAATGGATGCCCCGGCGATGAAAAGGAAGAACAGTAGGATCATTCGGTGCGACGTGCCCATGCTTTGCCAAACGGCTGAGAGGTCCCAGACGGTCCTGGAAGGATCCAAGACCGCCGCGGCCGTGGCCGGGAGAGGCGAGCCAATGGGCCAGATGAAAGTAATCCAGAAAGCGCCCAGAATCAGGAAGGTGAGGGCATAGGCTGTGCCCAGAAACAGCGGTGCGTTACGGCTGGTGCCGACCGGGCGGGGCAGGCTGTGCCAGATGGCCAGCAGTAGGCAACCGACACCCACGAGATTAAAGGTGCCGAACAGGACGAGCTTGCCCGAGGTGGTGGTGGTGGGTTGAGTGGCGAAGTAGAGCAGGCCGGCGAGGTAGATGAGGGAATTGCAGATGAACAGGTCGCGGCCGATTTCGCGGTGCCGCATGAGGATCAACAGTTCAATGGCGACGGCGGCCAACAGCAGGGTCTGGTGATTGGCCAAGCATAGGCCGAAGACCAAGTACGCGGCATAAAGCGCCCAGTTACGCTCGGGAATGAAATACCACCGCATGAGCAGGCAAAGGACGCCGGCAAAGGTGAATGTGGACAGGGTGTAGACCTCCACGATGACCGCTTGGCTCCACATGAAACCGGAAAACCCAAAGATGGCACCGCCGGCAAATCCGGCGGCCACACTGATGGATTGGCGGGCCTGTTCGGCCATTCCGCGCAGGGATTCAATACTGTCGAAGAACAGCCGGCTGCCCCGGCTGATCATCAGCGCGGTCAAACCACAGGCCAAGGCAGCCGCCACCGCGGAGGAAATGCCCACCCGCCACGCCATGTTGCCGAAAGGGATAATCTTGGTGAATGCCCACGAATAAATTGTCCAGAGTGGATAGCCGGGAGCGTGCGGCACACCGGCATACATAGAGGCCGTGGCCAGCTCCCCGGAGTCCTCTAGGGTCACATTCGGTGCGAGGGTATAAAGGTACACCAACAGCGTAACCACCGTGGCCGCGGCGAAGGCCAGCCAGTCCGTGCGCTTGAAAAACGGGGCGGATGCGGTCTGGAAAAGGGCCGCGCCCTCGGGCTTCGGCTCCGGTGGAGGCTCGGGAGAGTGCTTGGGCTCAGGCTTTGGTTCCGAGGCAGACACGGGCGCAGCCTCGGCCGGTTTCTTTTTGCGGCCCTTGTTGCGTTTGCCTTTGCTCATGGATTCACCAACCTCCCCGAGGAACCGCGAGTCTCGAAATGGCTGCCAAGGTTGTCGAATCAAACTTATTCAGGGGAAAGCCCGCTGTGTTTGATAATTTGGCCGTTCAATGCAAGTGTCGGAATGAGCGTCGGTCTCGGCTTAAAAATGTCACGAAATCGATCATTTTTCCTTGGAAATGCCTGATTTTGACCTGTCTAAATATCTACAGGGTGTCAATAAAAACACTGGAAATGGCCCGATTGCTGGATTTTATTTTGGGCCAAAAATGAAAAAACCAACCTAATTAAGTCGTTTTTCAAGTCCATGAGCATGATGGATGCCGTTGGCATCATGGCTGCTTTAGGGCGGCGGGCCAGTTTGCTGGTCTGTTGGCTGGGCTTGCCCGTTGGCTCGGCTGAATTGGCCGAAAAGGCGGGCGGGAGAAACCAAATGAAAAAAATCGAAGCGATCATCAAGCCGTTCAAGCTTGAGGAAGTCAAAGACGCCTTGGGAGAGGCGGGTATCGAGGGGATGACTGTCTCCGAGGTGAAAGGGTTTGGCCGCCAAAAAGGCCACACCGAGATCTACCGCGGCAGTGAGTACACGGTGGATTTCCTGCCCAAGGTGAAGATCGAGATCGTTGTGGCTGACGAATCCGTGGAGGCCGCCACGGAAGCCATCAGCACATCGGCAAAGACGGAAAAGATTGGTGACGGCAAGATTTTTGTCAGCGCCATCGAGGAAGCCATCCGCATCCGCACGGGCGAAACCGGCGGCGACGCGGTTTAACCCCAACCCTGAAACCCAAAACCTATCTGCTAAAATGAAAAAACTGATTCCAATTCTGGCCGTGTTGCTGGCGCTGTTCGTCAGCCCCATGCTGGCCCAAGAAGATACGACCACTCCGCCGGCTGACAACTCAGCCGCAAGTGCGGAGGCTGGGAGTGAAGGTGATGGCGAATCCGAGGATTCGGGTCCGAAAGTGTTTGACTACGGTTCGCTTTCCATGAGTGAGGGAGATGCAAACACCGGTGATACATCCTGGATGATTGTTGCCACAAGTTTGGTATTGCTGATGACCATCCCGGGCCTTTCCTTGTTCTATGGAGGCCTCACCCGGCGCAAGAACATTCTGTCTGTGTTGGTCCAATGTTTTGCCTGCACCGCCTTGATGTCCCTGTTGTGGGTTATCTATGGCTATTCATTCGCGACTTCAGGTGATGGAAAATTCTTCGGTGACTTTTCAAAGGCATTTTTGGCCGGGGTAACACCCGGGGAGATGAATGGTCTTTCCATTCCCGAGTCCCTGTTTGTTACCTTTCAAATGACCTTCGCCATCATCACTCCGGCACTGATTGTCGGGGCCTTTGCGGAGCGTATGAAGTTCAGTGCCGTCATGGTCTTCCTTGTGATTTGGTTCACATTCTCTTACTGCCCCGTGTGGCACATGGTGTGGAACACAGATCACGGATATTTGGCAACGATTCATCATGCGATTGATTTCGCGGGTGGTACGGTCGTGCACATCAACGCCGGTGTGGCCGCTCTGGTGGCCTGCATTGTCTTGGGCAAACGCAAGGGGTACCCCGATTCTCCCATGCCTCCACACAATGTTCCATTTGTCTTGATTGGTGCCTCGCTCCTTTGGGTGGGCTGGTTCGGCTTCAATGCCGGCAGCGCATTAACCGCAGGGCATCAAGCTTCGATGGCTCAATTGGTGACTCAAGTCGCCACTGCCGCAGCCGCATTCACTTGGATGTTGGTCGAGTGGGGCACCAAGGGTAAACCCACCGCGGTGGGCATTGCCACCGGCGCAGTGGCAGGACTGGTGGCCATCACGCCCGCCTCAGGTACGGTTGGGCCCATGGGTTCAATCGCCATTGGTGTGGCCGCGGGCATCGTTTGTTACTGGGCCTCCACTTCTCTCAAGAAGGCCTTGGGCTACGACGATAGCTTTGATGTGTTTGGCGTTCATGGTGTTGGAGGGATTGTCGGTGCCTTGCTGGCGGGTGTTTTCGCCTTTTCCCCGGAAGGCAAGGAAATCATCGCAAACCAGCTTAGCGGCCAGATTGTCAGTGTGTTGGTTACCATCATCTGGAGTGCTGTTGTTGCCTTTATCGCCATCAAAATTGCTGGCGGCCTTTGCGGAGGTATCCGATCCGATGAGGATTCGGAGACACAAGGGCTTGACGTGACCGACCACGGTGAAGAAGGTTACCAGCTCTAACCCACAGGGATGATTCCCGTCGCTGGCTGCGCTGGCTTGTGCCGGCGCAGCCAGTTGGCGTCCCGGTGGATTGAATTTGGCGGAAGCCGCTATTACAGAACAGAAAACACAGAAACAAAAAACAAATGAGCAAACACAAGTTGGAATACATCTGGCTCGACGGCTACCAGCCCACACAGAGCCTGCGCAGCAAGACCCTGATCCGCGACGACTTCAGCGGCAATCTCGAGGATGCCCCCCAATGGTCGTTCGACGGATCCTCCACCGAGCAGGCCGATGGCAGCGATTCGGATTGCCTCCTGCAGCCCGTGGCGGTCTATCCCGATCCCGACCGCTTTGGCGGCAACGGCTGGCTGGTGATGACCGAGGTGCTCAATGCCGATGGCACCCCCCACGAGAGCAATGGCCGCGCCACCATCGACGATGATGACGACGATTTCTGGTTCGGTTTCGAGCAGGAATATACCCTGTGGGATTTGGATACCAATCTGCCTCTCGGCTTTCCGAAGAATGGTTTCCCCGGCCCGCAAGGCCCCTATTACACCTCCGTGGGCGCGCAAAACACCGCCGGTCGCCACATTGTGGACGAGCACTTGCACTATTGCCTTGAGTCCGGCTTGAATGTGGAGGGCATCAACGCCGAGGTGATGATGGGCCAATGGGAATTCCAGGTATTTGCCAAGGGCGCGGCCAAGGCCGGTGACGAGACCTGGGTGGCGCGCTACCTCTGCGAGCGCACGGCCGAGAAATATGGCGTCAAGATCGACTGGCATCCCAAGCCGGTGAAGGGCGACTGGAACGGCAGCGGCATGCACGCTAACTTCTCCAACGGCGCCATGCGCGACCAGGGCGGTGAGGAGATGATCAACGGTATCTGCGAGGAATTCGGCAAGAACATCGAGCGTCACATCAGCGTGTACGGCGCATACAATGACCAGCGCTTGACCGGCCTGCACGAGACGCAGTCCATCGACAAGTTCAGCTACGGCGTGAGCGATCGCGGCGCGTCCATCCGCATCCCGGTAGCCACGGTCCAGAACAGCTACAAGGGCCGGCTGGAAGATCGCCGCCCTGCTTCCAACGGCGACCCCTACAAGATCGCCGCGGCCATCATCAAGACCACCAAGGAAGCACTCGCCTAGGCGAAACGGACAATCAGACAATCAACAAACGGGGCCATATGGCCCCGTTTTTTTGTGTCCATCTCTGTTGTAGCCTGTCGATATTTACCCACACCTGCAAAATCCATTCATCGTTTACATGGAATTCAAACCGGTCCCTCCGCTTCAAGTGCGGGATATCTGCTGGTGAGATTCATTTGGGTGTTCGTTTAGCTAAAGTCCTATGGTGTTAATTGAATCACATGAAATACATTCATGGATAACACAAATAAATCCAAACCTATTCATGAATCTTTGGCACGCAAACGGCTTAAGCCGGGCTGACATATTATGGGTTGTTCCAATGAACACCCATTGGACATCCAACGTAAACCGAAAGAAAAATGAAAAAGACTAAACCATGGATCAGCCGCCTGCTGCTTGCAGCATTTATGGCGGTTGGAATGCTGGCTCCCGGGGCGTATGCAGCAGAGAATGATAATTCGACTAAGGCACCTCCTTATGACGTTCAAGCTAACTTGGCCGAGTTAAAGGCTGAATTGGCGAAAGCAGGGGAAGGGAATAAGGAAGGTATTGAGAAAAAGATCGGGACTCTGGAATATGCTGTAGAGAATGGGATCACATTGGAATCCGGATTTACCGATGATGAAGATGGTGATGCTGATATATTGCAGAGTTATGTCGGCCTTTCGGGGGGTGTGACTACCAAATATGAGTACGCCTTTGATTTCTTCAATGTATCAATGCTTTGGACGGTTATCGCGGCTGCGCTCGTTTTTATTATGCACCTCGGGTTCTCTGCATTGGAGGTTGGTTTAACGCGATCAAAGAATACGGTTAATATTCTGTTTAAGAATGCATTCATCATTTCCGCGGGCCTTATTACTTACGCGTTATTCGGATTTAACACGCATTATCCTCTTGGGGATTGGAACACAGTTGAAAATTGGCTTTCTTTTGGTGCTCCCATTGGTGATCTGAACGACGGTGGCACCGATTTTTCGTATGGCCCTGGCGCTGTCCTTTGCATGACTGGATTCGGTGACTTTATTTTCCAAGCTATGTTTGCGGCTACAGCAGCTACAATTGTATCGGGCGCAGTGGCTGAACGTGTGAAACTCTCCACGTTCATGATCTTTGCGACTCTGTTAGTCGGCATTGCTTATCCCATTGTCGGTTCGTGGCATTGGGGCGGCGGTGTTCTTGATGGTTGGGGTTTCAAGGATTTTGCCGGTTCAGCCGTTGTTCACGCATTCGGCGGTTTTGCTGCGTTAGCTTGTGTTATCATTCTTGGGCCACGCAAGGGTAAGTACGACTCAGATGGCAATGTGAAACCGATTCCCGGTCATAACATGCCATTCGCTGCCGTTGGCGTCTTCCTTTTGTGGTTTGGTTGGTACGGGTTTAACGGTGGTTCTGTTTTGAGTGCAGCCCCGGGCCCATTAGGTTTGGTTTTCACCACAACTTCCTTGGCTGCTGCTGCCGGCGTGGTTTCTGCAGCATTGGTTTCATGGATTGTATTTTCAAAGCCGGATCTTTCAATGGCGCTCAATGGTGCATTGGCCGGTCTTGTCGGAATTACGGCAAACGCTGATATCGTGACTGCCAAAGGAGCGGTCGTCATTGGCTTAATTGCTGGTGTCATTGTGGTCTTTTCAGTGATCGCTTTGGATAAGGCTAAAATCGATGATCCCGTGGGTGCCATTTCCGTTCACGGTACGTGTGGTATCTGGGGTATCCTCGCAGCCTATTTCTTCCAAGTGGAAGGATCGGGTGTGGAGCTGGGCGTGCAGATCAAGGGTATCCTCTTGGTTGCTGCTGCTGCGTTTATCTTCTCACTGGTTGTCTTTGGCGCGTTGAAGGTGATTATGGGTGTTCGCGTGAGCGAGGAAGAGGAGATCGAGGGTCTGGACTTGGCCGAGCACGGTCAGGAGGCTTACCCGGACTTCACGGTGAAATCTGAAAACTAAACCGACAACTGAAATCGAAAGGATTCTACGATGAAAAAAATCGAGGCAATCATTAAGCCCTTCAAGCTCGACGAGGTGAAGGATGCGTTGTCGGAGGTCGGCTTGGCCGGGATGACGGTAACGGAGGTCAAGGGCTTCGGCCGTCAGAAGGGTCACACGGAGGTGTACCGCGGCAGTGAATACACGGTGGACTTCCTGCCGAAGATCAAGCTGGAGGTTGTGGTGGCCGATGGTCAGGTGGAGGAAGCCTCCAAGGCTATCTGCGAAGCAGCCAAGACTGGCAAGATTGGTGACGGCAAGGTGTTTATCCTGCCGGTCGAGGAGGCCATCCGGATTCGCACCGATGAAAAGGGCGAGGAAGCGGTCTAGCTTTACCCAAAGCAGATAGGGAGACGGGCGGCGGTGGGCCGTGCTCGGCCAGACGGCTCTGCCGCCGCCCAACCTCCCGGGGGATTTTCCAATCCAAAGCTGACTTTCGGGTCGGCCTTTTTATGACATGCGATGGTGGCATTTAAATGTGAGCATTTCCGAGAGATTGCCGTCTAACCACGCGACTCAATTGATGAAGAGTAGCATTAAAGAGAATCACCCGGCGCATTTGCGTGCCGGGGCGTTGGACAAAGTGTTGTGGGTGGTGACCGGGCTGACGCTGATGGCGTTGGGTTGGTATTTCGCGGAGATGTTTCTGTTGGACTGATGGGCGGCGGGCGCGGTATCAAGCGCGCGTGAAACAAACTGTCGTCACGCTGGATCTCGAGGGGGTTCTGATACCTGAGATATGGATTGCGGTTGCGGAATCCACGGGCATTGAGGCGCTGCGCCGCACGACGCGCGATGAGCCGGATTATGACGTGCTCATGCGTTACCGGCTCAATATTTTGGATGAGCATGATCTGAAGCTGGCGGATATCCAAACGGTCATTGGTGGTCTGTCGCCTTTGCCGGGCGCAAGGGAGTTTCTGGACGGCTTGCGGGCACGCACGCAGGTGATCATTTTGTCTGATACGTTTCTGCAGTTTGCCGAGCCGTTGATGCGGCAACTGGGCTGGCCGACCTTGTTCTGCAACCATTTGGAGGTGGCGGAAGGCCGCGTGGTGGACTATCACCTGCGCCAGCCAGACCAGAAACGGGAGTCAGTCATCGCGTTGAAGTCGTTGAATTACACGATTATTTCCGCTGGAGATTCCTACAATGATACCACCATGCTTGCGGAGGCTGACCACGGGATCCTTTTCCGCGCACCGGACAACGTGAAAACCGAGTTTCCACAATTTCCCGCCTTGGAGGAATACAACGATTTAATGGCAGAAATGGAAAAGCACCTGTAGTGAACATGGATGTTCATGATAGTCAGGATTACATGGCCCGTCCTTTGTCAATCTTCAGTCCTGATCCTCCGCCTTGGACTCGCGTGTGAGCAGGTCGTGCATGGCGGTCCGGGCGTCCTTGCCGCCGTACAGCATGGCGTGGACCTGGTCGATGATGGGCGTGGTGATGCCCAGCCGCCGGGCCACTTGATGTGCGGAGCGGGTGGTGGGGTGGCCCTCGGCGGTGGCCTCGCTTAAAACGGTATCCAGGGATTCCCCGCGCGCGAGGCGTTCTCCCAAGGTGCGGTTGCGGCTGAGTTGGGAAAAGCAGGTCACCGTCAGGTCACCCATGCCGCTAAGCCCGCTGAAGGTGCCGGGTCTGGCGCCGCAGGCCACGCCTAGTCGTCGCATTTCGCCCAATCCGCGCGTGATTAGTGCCGCCTTGGCGTTGTCACCAAACTGGAACCCATCACAGACTCCCGCGGCAATGGCCACCACGTTCTTGAGCGCGCCGCCGAGTTCCACACCGGCCAGGTCGGTGCTGGTATAAACGCGCAGGGTGGGGCGGTGGAAGAGGTCCTGCACAACCTTCGCGGTGGCTTCATCTTCGCTGGCGCTGACCAGAGCGGTGGGAATGCCGCGCGCCACTTCCGCTGCCAGGGATGGCCCGGACAATGCCGCCACCTCTGCGTTCGGCGCGCATTGGGCCAATACGCCGCCCATGGTCAGTCCGCTTTCGTGCTCAATGCCCTTGGTCACGGAGACAGCGATGCCGTTGAAATCACACAGTCCTTCCGCCGCATTCCGGAAGTTGGCCGAGGGAACGGCCACCACTCCGCACGTGGCTTTGTCCAAGGCGCTTTTCAAATCATCCTCCAGTCGCCACGCATTCGGCAGGGGGATGCCCGGCAGGTAGCGTTGGTTCTCTCCTTTTGCGCGAATGGCTGCGAGCCGGTCGGCATGGCCCCACACGGTGATGTCGTGGCCGGCCTCGTGCAGCAGCTTTGCCAAGGCCGTTCCCCAAGCACCCGCGCCAAGAACCGTGATTCGCATGGGCAGAGATTCACCGGTTCAGCCTGCCCGGTTCAAGGTTCAAGTGTCCTATATCCTTGAACCGGGAACTGAGAACCGGGAACCTCTCCGCCGTGAGTGACAAGATTAGGGCCGCGGTGATTGGCGTGGGTGCACTGGGACAGCATCACGCGCGTTACTACGCCGACCTGGCGGCGGCCGGTGAGGTGGAATTCGTGGGCGTGTGTGATGGGGACGCCGATCGCGCGCGGGAGATCGCCGCCAAACACGGTGTGCCGGTGCTGGCGGATGAGGCAACAGTTGCCGAGGCTGCTGACGCTATCAGCATTGTCACTCCGACCTTTACGCATTTTGACTTGGCCAAGGCTTTTCTGGAAAAGGGCCGGCATGTGCTCGTGGAAAAACCCATGACCGATGCCACCGCACAGGCTGCTGAGTTGGTGGAGTTGGCACGGCTGCATAACTGCGTCCTGCAAGTGGGCCATGTGGAGCGCTTTAATCCTGTGTTTGACTATCTGCAACAGGCGGCTAGTGACCCGCGCTTCATTGAGACCCATCGCCTGTCGCCATACCCCCAACGTAGCATGGACATTGGCGTGGTGTTGGATCTCATGATCCACGATCTGGACGCCGTGATGGCTTTTGTGCAGTCGCCCGTGAAGGAAGTTGATGGCGTGGGTGTGCCGGTGCTGAGTGTTTCCGAGGATATTGCCAATGCACGAATCAAATTTGAAAATGGCTGCGTGGCCAACCTTACCGTGAGCCGTGTGAGCCCGGAGCGACTGCGCAAGATTCGTGTCTTTAGCGGTGGGGACAAGGCCAGTTATATCTCGCTCGATTACCAGAAACAGGAGGGCTACATCTACCGCATCGCGCGAGACGGCGAGGAGGAATCCAGCCTTTGGCGAAAACTGTTGCATGCGAAGGACAGCGCCATTGTCAGCGAGTTCGGCGGGAAACGCATTGTGCGCGAGCCGGTGCCCATTGAAAAGGACGAGCCCTTGAAACTGGAGCTGGCGCATTTTGTCGAATGTGTGCGCGCAAAGCAGACGCCCAAGGTCAGCGGAGAATCCGCCCGGCAATCTCTGGAAGTGGCGCTGGAAATCACCCGGCAAATCCAAGCCCTTGATGCCCAATGAGCCAACGCACTTTCATGATGCTTGCCGGGGAAGCCAGTGGGGATGCCCTAGCTGCGGAGTTGGTTCATGCCTTGAAGGAAACGGATAGCGGCCTTGAATTTTTTGGCGCTGGTGGATCGAAAATGCATGCCGCGGGAGTCGAGGTGGATATTGACCTCACTGAACACGCGGTAATTGGCATTTGGGAAGCCCTTCGTAATTACAGCAAGTTTAAGGGATTCTTTGACCGCCTGCTTGACGCTGCCGCGGCGCGGCGACCCGAGGCCATCATTCTAGTGGACAATCCAGGTTTTAACCTTCGCTTTGCCGCTGCTCTTCGTGACCGCGCCCTTACTGTCAGCGGCTGGAATCCGCGCATCATCCAATACATCAGCCCGCAGCTTTGGGCTTGGAACGAATCGCGCGTGTACGGAATTGCCCGCGACATCGATCTTTTGTTGAGCATTTTTCCGTTTGAGAAAGCCTGGTATGCAGAGCGTGCGCCTTGGCTCAACGTGG
Source organism: Verrucomicrobiales bacterium (assembly GCA_002721895.1). Next base: position 12,465 of record PBLV01000054.1, on the reverse strand, counting down.
AATTCGTCGGTCACCCGCTGGTTGATCGTCATCCGAATCCGCATGGCGCGGACACCGATGGCGAGCCAACTCTGCTCATCCTTCCCGGTAGTCGCGAAAAGGAAATCACCCGCCATTTGCCGGTCATGGTCGGCGCCGTTCGCCGTCTTTCAAGGAAAATGGACTTTTCCGTGAGAATGGTCCTGCCTAGCGAAAAACTTGCTGTCATTGCCAAAGCCATCGCGCCGGAGGTGGCCGACTGGGAACTCCAGACGGGCGATTTGTCCAGTGCCTTGGAAGGGGCCACATCTGCAATTGCCTCCAGTGGAACCGTGACCATGGAATGCGCGTGGTTCCGCGTGCCCACGGTCGTGCTCTACAAGACTTCATGGCCGACTTATCTGCTGGGCCGATGTTTCATCAAAGTGCCGCATATCGCCATGCCCAACGTGCTGGCGGGTGGCGAGTTGTTTCCGGAATTTATTCAAGGCGCCGCAACCGCGGAAAACCTTGCCATGGCCTCACGGGGATTTTTGCAGAATCCTGGCCACGCGAATGATCTGCGCTCCAGCCTTGATGAGGTTGCCGCGACCTTGGGTGAAAAGGGGGCATCGAATCGGGCCGCTCGCGCAGTCCTCAAGTGTCTGGAAAGTGTGTAAATGGGCCGATTAAATTTGCGCCTGCAGCCGGTCGAAGAGTCGGTCCACTTCCGTGCGCGTTTCGGCGTCCATTTCCCAGTTGTACGGACGCCGGCGGTTTTCGGTGGCGAACAGGCCGCGTTTTTTTAGCAGGTGTTTTTCGACTGCTAAAAACCCGTCAAGCCCCGCCTGCATTTGCAGCGCAGCGAGGGCACAAACCGGAAAATAGACCTCGTAAGCTCGGGCTTCGTCGCCGACGTTAAGGGAACGCCAGATTTCGACGATTCCATCAAGCAAATCCATGCCGGGCATGGTGCCGGCGATGCCGCGGCGATGGCTGTCGATCAGCAAAATACCGCCGCTGCCCTCGAAGATGCGCGCCTCGCCGCCGGTGGCATTGCGCAACGCCGAAAGATTCGGCCCCAACGGCGCCGCCTCGGGCTTAAAGAGAATTTTGTCGGGCCCAAATCGCTCAAGTAACTTCACATGCACCTCAATCGGAATGGCTTGGCCCACGTAAGCGGAGGCGTCCTGCACGATGACCGGAAGGTCGGAGGCCTCGGCGAGCGCGGTGAAATAATCGAGCACACTCTCGGCGGACAAACTCGTGAGTGTGGGCGGGATGGCCATCAGCGCGTGGTTGCCGGCGGCGGCGGCTTCCTTGGCCCATGCCACCGCCTGACTGGTGCTTTCGGCGCCGCAACTGGAAAAGACCGGTCCGCGGTCCTCAACGATCTCCGGAATGAGATGTGCCAATTGCGTGCGTTCGGCCGTGGTGAGCCGAAGAATTTCACTGACAATCCCCGTGCCGCAACCATTGGCGCCGGTGTCGAACGCCCAATCCAGCTGCCGCCGCAGACTCGTCTTGTCGATGGCGTCCGCGTCCGTGAACGGCGTGTGCACGATCGGGAGTACGCCCGCAAGTGTTTTGGACTCGCTCATTACCAGTCGCCCACACTGCCGTCGCGAAGAAACACGCGCTGCGGCAATTCCGGCTGGAACGGGTGCTTTTTCATTTCGGATTCGTTCAATTCAATGCCGAGGCCGGGCTTTACGTTCGGGCGCACGAGGCGGCCCTTTTTCTCCACGGTAAACCCTTCGGTCACGATGTCATCGCGCCACGGCACGTCGCCATGGACGGTTTCGCAAATGATATAGCTTGGCTGGCTGAAGCCGAACTCCAGAGACGCCGCGGTGCTCACCGGCCCTTGCGGATTGTGCGGCGCGAGCGAGATGCGGTGCGCTTCGCAGAGCGCCGCCACGCGCCGCGCCTCGCTGAAGCCGCCCACGTGCGTGAGGTCCACCTGGCACACCTCGCATGCGCGCGCGTTGAAGAGATCGCGGAAATCAGCCAACCGCGTAACGCGTTCGCCGGTGGCCACGGGCGTGGTGAGGGCAGCGTTGATCGCCGCCATGCCGTCAATGCTTTCCGGCCAGCAGGGTTCCTCAAAGAAAAATAGGCCGTGCGGCTCCAGCGCCTTGCCGAACTGCAGGCCCATCGCCGGCGACGGACGCGCATGGCAGTCGACCATGATGTCGATGTCCGGCCCCACGGCCTCTCGCATGGCCGCCACGCACGCCTCGGCGGCGCGGATGGGTTGCTGACCTTCAAGCGGCTGTGTGGACGGCACGGCCATGCTTTTGAACGCGGTGAATCCATCGGCCACCGTCGCAGCTGCGAGGTCGGCGAACTGCTTGGCGTTATGGACGGGCGTTTCGTAAAACGTTTCCATGTCGCCGCCGCCGAGATGGCTATAGGTGCGGATCGTGTCACGCACCGGCCCGCCCCACAGCCGGTGACAGGGCACGCCATGCGTTTTGCCGGCAATATCCCACAAGGCGATGTCGATGGCGGAGATGGCGGTGGAGGTGACGATGTCATCGCCGTGCCAGAAATGCTGCCGGTGCATCATTTGCCACAGGTGCTCGATGCGGCTGGGATCCTCACCGATCAGCAGCTCGCTCACATCCTCCACTGCACCGGCCACCGCGCGCGTGCGCCATTCGAGCGTGCCCTCGCCCCAGCCCCAGAGTCCCGGCTCGTCTGTGAGCACCTTGACAAAAAGCCAGTTGCGCATGCGCGCATTACAGATGTGGGTTTCGATGGCAGTGATTTTCATTTCAACATGGATGCAATGGTGTCGCCGGTTTTTTCAATGACCGTTTCCAACCCGCCCTCAGCCACGATCGCGATGCTCTCCTGATAAATTCCTTTCCCGTACAACTCTCGCGGCGGCAGGTAGCTGGCCCCCCAGTGACTGGCGATGGTGGCCACGATGATCGGCGTGTCGGGAAATCGCTCGCGCAAAGCCGTCTGTAACACACTGTAAAATTCCCCCTGCAAAATGACCCAAACCGCGCCGCCGATTTTGAGGACGACTGATTCGATGGGAAAAGCATCGCCGGCCGGCAGCTGATCCAGCCGATGCAACATGCGCCGTTTGCGCTCAGCCATGGCGCGGGCATCGGGCGTATCCTTGGCCTCCCAGTCGGCCAGCTCGGCCTGCACCTGTTCCACGGATGGCGTGCTAGGAAGAATGGGCAACGGAATCTCCCGGCGGTCCAGTTGCCAATCCGCGTTGGCTTGCGATTGGCTTTCAGGCAATGGCTCGTGACGCCAATCTCCCAGCGTGGCCCCGGACACCACCGGCCCACGATATACAAAACGCGTTTCCGGTGCGGGCAAAGATTCCAATACACTGAGCGCTGCGTGGCCCAGTTGCCGGCCATTGCGATCGGCCACCGCCACATCGCCGACAAAACCCTCCACCGGCCCCAGCTCGCCGCTCGCGCCCTGCAGGAACAAGCACGGCACGCCCGTGGCATTCTCAATCGTTTCTCGCATCGCGCCGGGATAATCCGGACTGATCAACGTGTTTTCCCAAGCCAACGTGGTGGGGTGACAGGCGTAATTGACCAACGTAGCCAGCAAGGCGCCGTCGGTATCTTGGACACGCGCAACGAGCACCGTGTCATCGGCCGGGGTATTCGGATGAAAACCACAGATCCACGTCTCGTTTTCCGGATCCCAAAAATCTCGATGCGCCGCCAGATCGCAACGGCCCGTTCCGTAGATAATGGTGGCCGACTGCATGCTTTCGCGCGCCTCGATGGCCAATCGGGAAACCGTCTGGCCCAACTGTTCCAGGTAAGGGGCAATGAGCTCGCCGCCCGGCAGATCGCTTCGTTCCAGCCCCATCAAGCCCGCGGCATGGGTGTGTGAAAAAACGACAAACAATTCCTCACGCGGAATATCCGCAGCAGCACTCACGGTCTCGAGCAAACCATCCATTTCGCGCCGACCCATCACACAGTGATCGAGCGCGATGATGAATTGCCGGCTTCCATCTTCAAGCGGGGCCATGACGGTCACCGTGGTCCGCAGTGGACGATGCACTCCCGTGGCGTGATCCTGCGTGGCCGCACCCCACATGCGATAGTAAATCTCCACCGGTGGCGTGATGTCGCCATGGGCCATGCCAAACTGGCAGCGGCTTTGCGGAGTATTAACGTGCGTTTGCATCGGGAATCTGGTCGAAGACAGTACCGTCCGGCCGCAGGCGCCACCAGCAGAATGCGGACGCGAGATAAAGCGCGCCAAAAAGAATCAATACCTGATCCCAGTTTCCGGTCGCTGCGATGATGGCGCCCACCACAATCGGAAACAGCAACGCACCGAGGTTGCCGAACATGTTCATGGTGGAAAACAACGTGGCCACGTGTTTCCCGCCCATATCGATGGTAATGGTGTAACCCGCCGGCCCGGCCGTGCCGATGAAGAAGGCACCGATGCCGATGAGCGTGATGGCCACCTTCGGGTCTTTTACAAAATAAGCCCCTGCCACCAGCGCGGTACACAACAGCATGGACACGATGGACACACCTTTGCGCGAAGCGGTGCGACTGCCTGTGCGACGGAAAATGCCATCGACAATGCCACCTCCGATGAGGCTGCCGGCAAGTAGCGGAATCTGCGTGACCACAGTGGACAAACCCGCCTCCACGAGATCCATATTGTACCGCTCAATCAGAAAGGTCGGGAACCACGTCATGAAAAACATCTGTCCGGCGGCGCGGAAAAATTGTTGGCCACAAATCCAGCGCGTAGCCGGGCTGCGCAGGACATCGATCCAGCTGCGCTTTTCGCCGGTGTCAGTGTTCCCCTCGGAATCGCTACCCTTGATCAATTCGGCCTCAGCGACGTTTACAGCCGAATGCTCCTCGGGCCGATCACGAAACCACAACCAAAACCCACCCGCCCACAGGATGCCCGGAAAGCTGAAGATCACAAACATCCACTGCCACCCCCAGCGCGCCGTGAGGTACGCGCCGACACCGGTGCCGATGATGGTGCCCAGCGTCATAAAACTGGCGAGACTGCCGTTGACCAACGCCCGTTCACGCTCGGGAATCCATTTGGCAAACGTGTTGGTGCTGGCGGGAAACAGGCCGGCCTGTCCCACGCCGTTGAACAATCGCGCGGCGACTAATAGCCAGAGGTTGGTCACCGCCGCCATGGCCGCCGTGGCCATCGACCAAATCACCGTAAATACCGGCAGACTCGCCCGAGCCCCACGGCGGTCGGTAAAATGGCCCGAAGGGATTTGCAGCAGGGCATATGAAATTTGGAAGGCGCCCATCACGAGCCCCATTTGGAAGGCGTCCAGACCGAGGTCCGCGCGGATTCCTTTTTCCGCCACGCTGAGGCTGTTGCGGCAAATGTACGCGATGGTCGCGGCGCCGCCGAGCCAGAGCAGCACCTTGTAGCGCGCCCAGGTGGGTTTGGTGCTGGGATCGGCAGGGTTGTCAGGATTTGTTGATTTCAATGGGTCCTGAACATCGTGCGCGGATGCGAGGGATTATTTTTCGACTCGGTAGAGGTGTGTCTTGGTGCGAAGGAAGAAGGCTTTTCCGGCGACGGCGGGGCTGGCCATGAATCCCTCGGGGAGGGTGTTTGCCGCGAGTTTTTTGAATTCACGGCCGGGGGCAATGATGGTGGTTTTACCTTCCTCACTGAAGAAGTGGATGCGGCCGCTGGCATACAGAGGGGAGGCGGAGTAGTTGCCGCCGAGTCTTTCGCTCCAGATTTCCTCGCCGGTCTTGGCGTCGAGACAGGTGGCCAGGCCGCCTTTGTCGTCCACCATGTAAAGAAGATCGTCGACCAGCAGGAGGGACGGTTTTTCGGGCGCGCCGCTGCGGGCGTATCGCCATGCGACATGTGAGTCGGTGACCACGCCTTTGCCGCCGGGGCGCAGAGCCATGATTTGGCTCTTGGAATAGCCCGTGGAAATGTAAATGAGGCCCTGGCCGGCCACAGGGCGCGCGCCGCAGGAATGTTGGCCGTGCTCCTCCACGCGCCACAGTTCGCGGCCGGTGGCGGGTTCGTAGGCATAATGGGCCTTGGCAGCACTGCTGATGAGCACAGGGCGTCCGCCGAGCTGGACGATGTGCGGAGTGGCGTAGGCCTTGCGCCAGTCACCGCCAGCCTTTGGTTTGCCGTCGGGGCCAAGATCCTTGTAATCCACCGAGCGCTTGGTATTCCACACGGTACGGCCGTTGGTTTTGTTTAAAGCGAAAGCGTACTGGAGGTCGGCGCCGTCGTGGTGGTTGATGAGGAGGTCGCCGAACAGGATGGGGGAACTGCCTGAGCCGCGGAAGTGGTCGCAGACAAAGTTGCGTCTTGTCCAGAGTACCTTGAAGGTTTCGGTGTCCATGCAGGCGATGCCGGGGGAGCCGAAAGTGATGTAAACGTGGCCGGCCTCAATAACGGGTGTGGGGGAGGCGTAGCTGTTGAATTTGTGGCAGAACTGCGGCTCCGCAACATCGAAGAGCTTGCGATCGAGCAGCACGCGGCCGGATTCGCGGTCGAGACACAGGACGGAAAGCTGCTTGCCATCCGGCGTTGCCGTGGTCAGCCAAACCTGTTCGCCCCAAACAACAGGACTGGACCAACCTTTGCCATGAATGGGGACGCGCCACTTGATGTTCTTCTCCGGTCCCCATTCCAAGGGCAATCCGTTGGCATCGGCGTGGCCGTTGCCGTGTGGGCCGCGGAATTGAGGCCAGTTTTCGGCGGTGGCCAAGGGAAGCGCAAGGACGAGGAGGGCAAGGTAACGCATGGGCAAAGTCTCCGTGATGGGCTGGAGCGGGGCAATGTTTTTTGGAGGGGGCAACGAGAAGGGGCCGGGCCGGTGGTAATTTTCCCGCATTTCCCTCTTGCCAAGGGCCGTGGGTGTGCCTAAATTCCCCGCTCTTTTTTGGCCGTCTGGAGGCGGCGGAGTGTGATTTGTCATGGCTGTTAAAATCAGATTGAAACGAGTCGGCATGCGGAATTCCCCGGTGCATCGCATTGTAGTGGCGGATGGCCGGAGCCCGCGCGATGGGCACAACATCGAGGAACTGGGTACCTATTGGCCGTTGCGGCAGGAGGCTGAGAACTACAAGCTGAACCTGGAGCGGGCGGAGTACTGGCTGGGAGTTGGCGCGCAGCCCAGCGACACGGTCAGGAGCATCATCCGCAAGGCCCGGCGCACGGCGCAAGGGTTAGAGTTGCCGGAGGCGAAGCCGAAGAAGAAGCCGGAGCCGCCCAAGGAAGAGGCTCCCCCCCCCAAGGAAACGGCCAAGGCCCCCGCTGCGGAAGAGCCCAAGGCTGAGGAAGCGGTTGTTGCCGCCGAGGCAACGGAGGGGACTCCAGCCGCCGAGGAGTCGGCGACTGCCCCGGAACAAGCGAAAATTGAGGAAGAGTCTCCCGTCGAGGAGGCCGCCCCAGAAAAGGCGGAAGCCGAAGAGGAAACTCCCGCTGAGGAAACAGCCGAGGCCCCCGCTGCTGAAGAGGAGAATGCCGAGGATGAGACTCCCACGGAGGAGGCGAAGGCGGATGAGCCTGAGTCTGGTGAAGAGAAGAAGGCCGACGAGAAGCCGGCGGAATAATAATATTTGCCATACACGCGATGCAGGACTTTGTGGAATACGTGGTGAAGGGGCTCGTGGATGAGCCGGATGCCGTGAGTGTGACGGAGACGGAGCGCAACGACTCGACGGTCTACGAGCTTCGAGTGGCTCCGGATGATGCGGCGAAGGTGATTGGTCGCAAGGGCGTGACGATCAACGCGATTCGTTCTCTGCTTCAGGCGGGTGGCGCGAAGAAGGGACTGCGCTGCGGGCTGGAACTGGTCGAGGACGACGACTAGGCAGGATTTTTAAAACGCGTGGGTGGCGGACACCATGAAGGTCGATGTGCTCACGTTGTTTCCCGCGATGTTCGTGGGGCCGTTGGATGAAAGCATTCTCCGGCGCGCTCGGGAAAGCGGGCTGCTGGAACTGGCCGTTCACGATCTGCGGGACTGGACGCATGACCGCCACCGCACTGTGGATGACGAGCCTTACGGCGGCGGGCCGGGAATGGTGTTGAAGCCGGAGCCGGTTTTTGAGGCGGTGGAGGCGTTGTCCGGCGACGAGACGCGGGTGGTGCTGATGACACCGCAAGGACGGCCCTTTATACAGGCCGCGGCCCGCGAGTTGTCGGGGCAGGGCCATCTGCTGCTGGTTTGCGGCAGTTACGAGGGATTTGATGAACGGATTCGCTCGTTGGCACACGAGGAGTTGTCGATTGGCGACTATGTGCTGACCAACGGGGCGTTGCCGGCGATGGTGGTCATCGACGCAGTAGCACGGCTGCAACCGGGTGTGCTGGGTGATGACGCCAGCAGCGCGGAGGAGAGCTTTAGCGAGGGCCTGCTGGAATATCCACAGTACACGCGCCCGGCGGAGTTTCGGGGCATGAAGGTGCCCGAAGTGCTCCTCTCCGGGCATCACGCGGAGATTGCCAAGTGGCGCCGCGAACAGGCCGAGAGGCGCACGCGGGAGCGGCGGCCGGATTTGTGTGAGGAAGACAACGACGAATAGAAAAAGGACAATTTATGAGCCAGGCACTGTTTGACAAAATTGAGGCGGAACAATACCGCGAGGCGCCGCTGGACTTCAACGTGGGTGACACCGTGAAGGTGCACTCGCGCGTGAAGGAGGGCGACAAAGAGCGGACACAGGTGTTTCAGGGCATTGTGATTGGCCGGCGCGGCCGCGGGCTGAACGCGACGTTCACGGTGCGGCGCATCAGCTATGGTCAGGGCGTGGAGCGGGTATTTCCGGTGAACAGCCCCAACGTGATCAAGGTGGACGTGGATCGGCGCGGCAAGGTGCGTCGGGCGAAGCTGAATTATCTCCGCGGCCGTATCGGCAAGCGCGCGATGACCGTGAAGGAGCTCAAGTAGGCTTGGGCGCGATTTCGTTTATTTGAAGGCGGACAAGTGTCCGCCTTTTTTTGCTGGGTAGAATCAAAAGTCCACCGCCTTACCTTTCAGCCGGGGGTCATGGGCGGCTTCAAGCTTTCCTCGCATTCGGCTGACGGCTTGGGTGGCGCCCATGGACTGCACGATTTGCAGCTTGTGGCCGCGCCGTTTCAATTCAGCCAGTACGTTGGCCTCGGCCTGTTTCTCAATCCGAATGCCATTGGGGCGCCATTGATGATGGAAATGGGGTTGGGCCAAGGCTTCCTTCAAGGGCCGATTGAAGTCGAGGGTGTGTATGATGGTCAGGAGGGTTTGAGTGATAATGGTCGGGCCGCCGGCGGCGCCCACGGCGAGGATGGGCTGTCCGTCCTTCAGAACAATCGTTGGGCTCATGCTGGAAAGAGGTCGTTTGCCCGGGACAATGGCGTTAGCTTCGGCACCGATGAGGCCGAACGCGTTTGGAGTACCGGGTGCGACGGAAAAGTCGTCCATTTCGTTGTTCATGAAAACGCCGGTGCCGGGGATGATGACTTTGCTGCCGAAATGGGTGTTAATGGTGGCGGTGCAGGCCACCCAGTTACCTCCATGGTCGGCGACTGAGAAATGGGTGGTGTGTTTGTTAAAGAGATCATCCGTTGACCTTGGCGGTTGGCCGTGGGTTTTTACGTCAATCGCCCGGTCCATTCGAATTTGCTTGGCGAGTTTGGCACTGTATTTCTTGTCGACAAGCCCGCGAGGCACGGGGGCGAAATCGGCGTCCCCCAGCCAATGGGCGCGGTCGGCAAAGGCGAGCTTCATGGACTCGGCGGTCAAGTGAATGAAATCAGCCGAGTTGGGCTCCATGGCATGGACGGAAAAATTCTCGAGGATGTTTAAGATTTGGCCGACATGCACACCGCCCGAGCTGGGCGGGGGCATGCCCGCAATCTCGTAGCCTCGATAAGTGGTGCGGATGGGCTCACGGCGCTTGACCTTGTAATTCCGAAAATCACCCGCGGTAAGGATGCCGCCATTGGCGCGCATCCAATTCTCCGTGGTCTTGGCAAAGGGGCCGCCGTAAAACCAGCCGATGCCCTCGCGAGCAATGGCGCGGTAGGTAGCCGCAAGTTCAGGCTGGCGGAGCAATGTGCCAGTTTGAAGGGGAACGCTCTTGGCATCCAGGAGCAATGCAGCGCTTGATTTAAATCTGCGCAAATTCGGTGCATTGGCTTTAATGCGCCCCGCGTAGGCAGGGGGGATTTTAAATCCCATTTCGGCAATGCGCGCGGCGTTCTCCAGATGCCACTTGAGAGGGAGCTTGCCGTGGTGTTTCAAGGCGTGGTCATAGGCGGCCAAGGCGCCGGGTACACCACTGGCCAAGGCGCCGACCTTGCTGGCTTGGGTATCGGGCTTGCCGTCCCGAAGGTACATGTCCCGGCGTGCGGCGGCTGGAGCAGTTTCCCGGCCGTCGATGGCTATGATTTTTCCATTGGCAAGGCGGAGCATCATGAAACAGCCGCCGCCGATGCCGGAGTTGTAGCCATTGACGACGCCCAAGGTGAGGCCCGCGGCCACGGCGCCATCGATGGCGTTGCCTCCCTTTTTCATGGCTGCTACGGCGGCATCGGTGGCAATTGGGTCCACTGTGGCCACCGCACCGTGTTGCGCGGCGGGAAGGGTTTGAGCCAAAAGAAGCAGAACCAAACAGGGGATTTCCAGACGCATGGCCAAATCCTTGGGTGCTGGGGAAGAGCTGTCAATCATCTCCGGGGACGGTCGGAATATCTGAGGGGATGCTGATTGGATTCGTAGGCAATTTTTGCGTGTCATAGACGTCTAAAACGGGCGTGAACAGGAATATTTTCAGGAGAATAATTGCGTCCTTGGCAGCAGTTTACCGTCCAATTAGCCGGAAAAACCTAAAGTGGAATGACACAATTTCCGATAAAGGGGTGTAGGACTGTTGCAAACTGCGGGGAGCGGTGTTTGGATATTCCTGCCGAGGAGGCTGCCGGAAGAATGGGTTACGGACTTTACAATGCCACAAAACACGATAAAATTTCACCGATGACAGGCGTATCGCGTCATTTTATTGGGGTGGCGGTGTTGGCCTTGGCTGGCTTTGTTCAGGAAGGATCGGCCCAGTTTTCCTTTGGGGGAAGGGGAATGGGGGGGAGAGGCGGTGCCATGGGCTCGATGGGCGGCTTGGGTGGTCTTGGCGGCGGCATGGGAGCTGGGGGTTTGGGCAGTATGGGCGGCGGTTTGGGGCAATCTCTGACGGGCGGCGGCGGAATGCCGGGAGGCGCTGGAGGTGGCCAGTCGGGGCAACCTGGAGCGGGTGGTCAGGGCGGTGCCGGCGGAGCGGGAGGAGCGCTTGCGATGAACAACGGGTACGCAAAGGGTACGCCCGATGGGAAGATTCCCGCTTATTTTGCCGCCGCGGCAACGGTGAACAAGCACCGGCGGATTCCCAGCGTGGCCAAGGGGGGCTACGAGCGGATTAATGGCCGGACAGGAACTTACTTGGGAGGAGGCCAAGCTGGCGCCGGTGGAGCGGGAGGCGCTGGCGGAGCTCCCGGTGCGCCCGGAGGAGCGGGAGGTGCCGGTGGCGGAGGATTGGGTGGGGCTGCGCCCAAGGCCGGTGGCGCACAACCCGGGGGAGCTGGTGGAGGCGGTGTTGGTCGTCCCGCAATAGGAGCGCCGACTGTTGGCCGGCCCGCGATTGGCGGAGCTGCCGGGGGTGGTGGCGCGACCACGCGGCCAGCTGTGGGAGGTGCACGTCCTGCCGTTGGCGGAGGACGCCCAGCCTTGGGCGGTGGAGCGGCAACCCGACCGGGACAGCAGAACCGTCCGGGCGGTGGCACGGTTTCAGCCCTCGCGGCAGCTTTGGGCGGTGGAGCTGGTGGGAACAACAACAATCGTGGAGTTGGCAATCGAGGGATGAATCTGGCGGGAAATATGCGCGGCAACAACAACCGTGGAAATAATTACGGTGGCAATCGGGGAATGAACCTGCGGGGCAATGGCCAGAATATGTATGGCAACAACCGGAATAACAATAATCGCAACAATTTTGGCAGGGGAGGCATGGGCAATCAACGCGGGCCAATGTTTCGTATCGTGACCAGCGCGGCCAAGCCTGGCTCGAAATCCGCGGTGGAAGCGGCTAGGTCCTATCAGCGACAGGAAATGCGTTTCAGCCTTCGCGGTGGGCGCCAGTAGACCATTGACGTGAACACAAAGATTAAAATCACATTTGTCGCCGCCGGACTGTTGGCCGGTATGGCCGTGAATGGCGCTGTTCCTCCTACCCCGGGAACTACACCGCCAACACCCCCCACTCCCCCGAAAACCACGCCGCCAACACCTCCCAAGACCCCGACCACGACTCCACCCAAGACCACTCCCGTTACACCTCCCAAGACCCCGACCCCGCCAACGCCCCCCAAGACGACTACTCCTACTCCACCAAAGACGACGCCGGGAGGCGGCGGACCCGGTGGTGGTGGGCCCGGTGGTGGTGGGCCCGGTGGTGGTGGGCCCGGTGGTGGTGGGCCCGGTGGTGGTGGGCCCGGTGGTGG
>PBLV01000053.1 GCA_002721895.1 Verrucomicrobiales bacterium | reverse complement strand
TGGCCTTGGATTTGCGGGGGTTGGAGGAAAATGCACCGCAGACCAGCTCGATCTGGCCGTCCATGTTCGCGGCGATGCGATGCACCGCGCCAATAAACGCGCCGCGGCCGCCGCCGACCATTCCGTAACGAATTTTTCTGCTCATGATAAAAAATTAACGAGGGATTGCTTTGGTGTTCGCCGCGTGTATAGTGCCGCGCCCACGGCAAGTCAACGCGATTGGACATGACCTTGCAGCTGCTCAAGTCGAAAATTCACCGCGCTGCGGTGACCGATGCCAACGTAAATTACGAGGGCAGCCTCACTATTGACCGCACGTTAATGGACGATGTGGATATGCGCGAGTACGAGCGCGTACTGTGTGGCAACATGGCCAACGGCGAGCGCTTCGAAACTTACGTCATCGCCGGCGAACCCAACAGCGGTGCGATCATCCTCAACGGTGCCACTGCGCACCTCGGCAAGGTGGGTGACCGGCTGACAATCATGACTTTTGCCGGCGTGAATGACACAGCGGCAGTGGATTGGCAGCCGAAAGTGATTGTACTCGGCGAGGACAACGCTACTATCGCCCGTCGTTAGGCGCTTTCGCGCCACTGACCACAACTAACCGAAAGGCTTTAGCCCATGCGATTTACCGCGGGAGACATCGCCGCCCATCTTGGCGGCAAGGTGATTGGCGACCGCACGATGCCGCTCACCGGTTTTCAAGCCGCCGACCGCGCGCGCGACGGCGACCTCACCTTCGCCGAAAACCGCACCTTCTTTGAGCGAGCCGAGCAAAGCGCTGCGAGCGCGGTCATCGTCGACAAAAATTTTGTCTCTGAACGCAAGGTTCTCATCCGCGTGGACAGCGCGCGCACGGCCTTTGCCAAGGTGGTGCCGCTCTTTTACCCGGAACCGCAACCGCCGCAGGGCGTGCATGCTTCCGCGATTATTTCGGATAAGGCCGAGGTACACCCGGAGGCTTGCATTGGCGCGCACGTAATCATTTGTGATGGCGTGAAGATCGGCGCGCGCAGCGTGTTGCACGGTAACAATTATGTGGATGAAGGCTGTGTGATCGGCGCGGACAGCGCGGTGTTCCATAACGTGACGCTTTACCCGCGCACGGAAATTGGTGATCGCGTGCGCATTCATGCCGGCACTATTGTGGGCAGCGACGGCTTTGGCTATGTGCAGGAGGGTGGCCAACACATCAAGGTGCCGCAGATTGGCAATGTGGTGATTTGCGATGATGTGGAAATCGGTGCCAACGTAACGATTGACCGCGGTGCCCTCGGTCCCACCACCATCGGCAAGGGCACCAAGATCGACAACCTTGTGCAAATCGCGCACAACGTGACCACCGGCGAAAACTGCCTCGTAGTGGCCCAAGCGGGCATCGCCGGCAGCACAAAGCTCGGCAAGAATGTAATCCTCGCCGGGCAGGTGGGCCTCGCCGGGCATTTACGCATTGGCGACGGCGTTACCATTGCCGCACAGTCTGGTGTTATGCGTGACATTCGTGAGGGCGAAAAGTGGTTTGGCACCCCCGCACAGCCAGACCGTTCGATGAAGCGCCAACTGCTCGCGCTGCAAAAACTGCCCGAGCTGTTGCGACGATTCAATCGCTTCGAGAAATTTGTGAAAACCCGCATCCCACAGGAAACAGCCGCTCGCCCCGGAAAACCACCGGAATCAGATGCCACCGAAAAACCCGAATAATTTGGCCAAAAACCCTGTTGACTCGACCCCTTTTTCTGGTATCTTCTCCGCCCCTCATTGCGAGAATGAAGACTTTTTTGCCCAAAATTGACATGCAACGGCGCAAGTGGCGCATCATCGATGCCGACGGTCAAGTGCTCGGCCACGTCGCCGAAAAAGCCGCCAATATCCTGCGCGGGCGCGATAAGCCCACCTACACGCCGCACTTGGACGCCGGCGATTTCGTGGTGGTGATCAACGCTGAGAAGGTGCGTGTGACCGGTCGCAAAGAGACCAACAAAATTTACACCCGCTACAGCGGCTGGCGCGGCGGTCAAAAAAGCGAAACCGTGGCCGACGTGCGTGCCAAGCATCCCGAGCGACTTATCATGCGCGCCGTGAAAGGTATGCTCCCCAAGAACCGGCTCGGCAGCAAAATGCTCACCAAGCTGAAGGTGCACTCCGGCGTGGACCACCCACACACTGCCCAACAACCTGAAGTTGTCACCCTTTAAACAAATTCAAGCATGCCAGACGAAAAGACAGGCGAATTTCTTGGCACCGGCCGACGCAAAAGCGCGACCGCCCGCGTACGCATCAAGCCCGGCAACGGCAAGATCACCATCAACAAGCGGCCTTTCGAGGCATACTTTCCCGTGGAGGAGCATCGTATTGTGGTCGCCGAGCCCTTCGTGGCCACGGAGAACACGGACAAGTTTGACGTGCGCGTGAATGTAACAGGCGGTGGCCAGTCCGGCCAAGCCGGTGCTGTGCGATTGGGCATTGCCCGCGCACTGCTGGAGCACGACTCCGAGTTGCGTCCCACTCTCAAGGCCGAGGGCCTGCTCACACGCGACGCCCGTGTTAAGGAGCGCAAGAAATACGGCCAACCCGGTGCGCGCAAACGCTTCCAATACAGCAAACGTTAAGCCAAAGACCTTTTCGCGCCCGCCGGTCTTGCCGGCGGGTTTTTTTGTGTTTTCAAGAGACCCGAAACAACGCACAACAACCAAGGCATGAGTGAGGCAACAACATTGAAGACCGCCGTGGTCGGCGCGTCCGGCTATTCCGGTGAGGAACTCATGCGGCTGCTTCTAAGGCACCCGCGCGTTGTGTTGACGGCGGCCACCTCGCGCCAATACGCAGGCCAATCGTTGGCCGAGGTTTTTCCAAGCTTTGGCAATCACTCGTCGCTGACATTCACCGAACCAAACCCCGCTTTGCTCGCCGAGACGGCGGGAGTCATTTTTCTCGCTCTCCCTCATGGAGTGGCGGCGGAGTTTGCCCTGCCATTGGTCAAAGCGGGCCGTACGGTCATCGATCTCTCCGCGGATTTCCGGCTGAATGATGCGGCGGTGTACGAGGAATTTTACGGCAACCCCCATCCCGCGCCCAACTTGCTGGGGCAGGCCGTCTATGGCATGCCCGAGTTGCATCGTGATGCCATCGCCGGCGCCCAACTCATCGCTGCGCCAGGCTGTTATCCCACCAGCATTCTACTGCCCATTGCTCCCTTGCTGCGCGCGAGACTCATCAAGCCCACCGGCATCATTGCCGATAGCCATAGCGGCGTAAGTGGAGCCGGGCGCAAGGCGGACATCCCCTTCCTGTACGCCGAATGCAACGAAAGCCTGCGCCCCTACGGCGTGCCCAAACACCGCCATCTGTCAGAAATGGAACAGGAACTTTCCGCTGCGGCGGGAACGAAGGTGACGATACAATTCACGCCACATTTGGCGCCTGTCACGCGCGGCATCCTCAGTACGCTGTACCTCGCGCCAGCCGTTTCATTTATGACGGAAGCCGAGGAAGCCGCTCTCGCGAAAAACATCACCGCTTGTTACGCTGCTGCCTATGACGAAGAGCCGTTCATCCGGCTGCTGCCTGCGGGCACTTTGCCGGACACCAAGCATGTCACCCGCAGCAATCACCTCGACCTCGCCTGGCGGCTTGACCGCCGCACTGGCCGCCTCATCGTAATGAGCGCCATTGACAACCTCGTGAAGGGTGCCAGCGGCCAAGCCGTCCAATGTCTGAACGCCGCCCAAGGCTGGGACGAAACCACCGGACTCATTTAACATGCGTTACCCCACCCTGCATTTGCTCCCGCTCTTTGCATTCCTGCTTGGCTGCGCCAGTTCATCCACAACCGACACCACCAACGCGCCTGTGCTGCCAGTTGAGTTGGTGGATCCCGTTTATGAGGCCCCTACTGATCCATCCGCGCCGCTGGCTGGACATTCCAGCCACGGCGCAGCTTTCAACAAGGGCCCACGGCAAGCCGCGCGTTGGATGGAAGGCAAAACCGGCAATGTCTCCTTTCCCATCAAGACCAATAGTGAAGAAGCGCAGAAGTTTTTTAATCAAGGCATTGGCCAACTGCACGGCTTCTGGACATTCGAGGCAGAGCGCTCATTTCGACAGGTTCTGAAGTTGGATCCCGAAAACCCCATGGCTTACTGGGGTATGGCGATGGCCAACGGCACCAATACCCGCGCGAAGGAGTTCATGGAAAAAGCCTTAAAGCACCAAGCCCACACGGATGAAAAAGGTCGGATGTGGATTTCGGCGCGTGCTGCTTTCCAAAAGGAGAGTGACAAGAAAAAACGCGATGCCGCCTACCTTAAGGCATTGCAGGCCATCAGCACCCAGTACCCGGACGACATCGAGGCAAAGGCCTTTGTGGTGTTACAAATGTACCGAAACGGCGTACGCGGCAAGAAGACATCACACTACGAAAATATTGACAAACTCATTGGTGAAATTCTCAAGGTGAATCCGGAGCACCCCTGCCATCATTATCGAATTCATCTTTGGGACCACAAGGATCCAAAACGCGCCGTGGACTCCATCGGCAAGTGCGGCCAATCCTCCCCAAGCATCGCGCACATGTGGCACATGCCCGGCCATATCCTCTCGCGATTAAAGCGCTACGACGATGCCTCGTGGCAGATGGAAGCCAGCGCCCGCGTGGACCACGCCCTGCAAATGCGCGACGGCGTGTTACCTGACCGCATCCACAACTTTGCCCACAACAATGAATGGCTCACCCGAAACCTCAGCCATGCCGGCCGCGTGGGCCACGCATTGACCATGGCCAAGAACATGATTGAACTGCCGCGCATCCCCAGCGTAAAGGATGATGGCACTTGGAGCGTGTCCACTCGCAGCAGCCATGTTTATGGAAAACGCCACCTTTACGGATTGCTGCAAAACTACGAGTTGTGGTGGGAAATCATCGAATTAAAGGACACCCATTATCTGCGCCCGGGCAAAAGCGCTGCGGACCAAGCCAAATGGCAACGCCTCGTGGGCAGCGCATTTTTTAACACCGGCAACACCGCCGAAGGCAATGCGCTGCTGGCCAAAATGAACCAGTTGCTCGCCGAGCAAACCGCCGGCAAAAAAAAGGCGGGAGATGCCGCTGAAGCCAAGGCCAAGGAAGAAAAGAAAAAAGACAGTGACGTACGCAAGGCCCGAACCGCCGCTGAGCGCCCATTCAATACAACCATCAGCGCATTAAACCGAGGCATCGCCGAAGTAAAGGTACACCGTGCGCTAGCCACCGGTAACAAGACCGAGGCCAAAAGTCTCCTTGCCAAGGCCACCGATATCCGCAACGAACGCAAGGCACTGATGCAGCACCGCGTGGGCGACACCGCCGCCGCCATCACCACCGTCGCCGCCGCCGTGAAATCAGGTGCCGAACAGGCTCGACCGCTCGCCGCACAAGCCTATCTGCTGCATGCCTCCGGCAAAGCCAAGGAGGCCAAGGACGCCTTCGAGCACCTTCGTCGCATAGCACCGGGGGCAGACCTAACAATTGAAGCCTTTGCCCGGCTCGCACCATTGGCAAAATCACTGGGCCTGCCCGCTGATTGGCGCAAAAACCCCACCGAAGCGAAAGACATGGGCCTCCGCCCGGATCTCGACCAGTTGGGCCCTTTCCGCTGGCAACCCTCCCCTGCCCCACAGTGGATCTTGCGGGACAAAACCGGCAAGCCACTCTCGCTGGCAGATTTCCGAGGACGCCCTGTACTGGTCGTCTTTTATCTTGGCAAAGGATGCTCTCATTGCATGGAGCAATTAAATGCGTTTGCGCCGGCCGTGCCGAAGTTCAATAATTTGGGCATCGACATCGTGGCCGTAAGCACCGACACCGTGACCGGATTGCGGGAGACGTTTCAAACATTTTCAGCCGAGGCGAAGCAATTCCCCTTCCCGTTGGTCAGCGATGCCCGGCTCGACACCTTCAAGGCCTTCCGCGCCTACGACGACTTTGAGCAAACGCCACTACACGGCACCTTCCTCATCGACGGCACCGGCAAAATCCGCTGGCAGGATATTAGCCACGAACCCTTCACTGCCGTTAACTTCCTGCTCGAAGAAGCCGAGCGCTTACTTTCGTTGCCCAACTAAGTTGGGATTTCACTGCAGAAACACCGAGCACATGGAGAATTCAATTCCAGTCTCTGTGCGCTCTGTGTCTCTGTGATAAAACAACCGGTTCGTTCCCTCCTTTTTTCCTTTGCACACTCTTCCGGTCGCCTACACTTGGGGCTGTCACATTCCCATGAAGACTATTATCAAATCCATTTTTACCATCACCTTCCTCGCCGCCCTTTCGCTAAATGCGGAGGCAAAACCGATCAAACTGCTCATTGTTGACGGGCAGAACAACCACAACTGGCGCGCGATGACGCCGTGGATGAAATCGCAGTTTGAAGCGACCAAAATGTTTTCTGTCGATGTTGCCACGACCCCTCAACGCACGCGCATCCCCGGCAACCTCAGCAAAGAACAACGCGACAGAGCAATCCAAGCGGCGAACGAACTGAATGCCAAGCAATGGAAGGAATGGCGGCCAGCGTTTGCCAAGTACGACGTGATTGTCAGCAATTACAACGGTCAGGAATGGCCCGCTCCGGTGAAAACGGATTTTGAAAAATACATGAAAGACGGCGGCCGCTTCGTGGTTGTGCACGCCGCGGACAACTCCTTCCCCAACTGGTTAGAGTATAACAAAATGATTGGCCTCGGCGGCTGGGGCGGGCGCACCGAAAAACACGGCCCATACGTCTATTACAACGAGGAAGGCAAACTCGTCCGCGACACCCGCAAGGGCCGCGGCGGCAGCCATGGGCCCCAGCACGAATTCACCATTGAGATCCGGAACGGCGATCACCCCGTCACACAAGGCATGCCCGCCAAGTGGAAGCACGGGCGCGATGAACTGTACGACTCACTCCGCGGCCCCGCCGTGAACATGGAAGTACTCGCCACCGCTTGGAGCCCCAAGAGCAAGCGGCATGAGCCAATGATGATGGTCATCAATTACGGCAAAGGCCTCATCTTCCACACGCCCATGGGCCACGAAAACGGCGTGTCGCTCCAGTGTGTTGGCTTCACCACCACCCTCAACCGTGCCTGCGAGTGGCTGGCAACGGGAAAGGTGACGACGAAGCTTCCAGAGAATTTCCCGACGGCCGACAAGGTGAGTGTTTTGAAAAAGAAATAATCACATGGACCCCACCCGCCGCAAATTCATCCAAGCCTCCTCCACCGCCGCCCTCTCCCTGCCCCTCGCGGCACGCGCGGTTGGCGCAAATGAGAAAATCACTGTGGGCATCATTGGCCCGGGCGGGATGGGGAGTGCGCATTTGGGTACGCTCAGCCACAACAAAGCGGTGAACATCGCCTACGTGTGTGACGTGGATGAGCGACGCACGGCACGGGCGCGAGCCACGGTTGAAAAAGCCAAGGGCAAGGCCCCCAAGGCGGTGGGCGACATGCGGCGGATTTTTGAGGACAAGGATGTCGATGCCGTGTGGATCGGCACGCCCGACCATTGGCACGCACCGGCAACCATCCTCGCCTGCGAAGCGGGCAAGCACGTGTACGTTGAGAAACCCGCCAGCCACAACCTGCGCGAGGGCCGCCTGATGGTGGAAGCCGCACACCGCAACAAGTGCGTGGTGCAGGTGGGCACGCAGACGCGCAGCACCGAGGGTATTCGCGAGGCAATGGAGCTGCTCCACGATGGTGCCATCGGCGAGGTGCTCGTCGCCAAGGCCTGGAACAGCCAGCGCCGCGGCAGCATCGGTCGCAGCAAACCGGGCAAGCCGCCTGCACATCTGGATTTCGACACCTGGCTGGGGCCAGCCCCGAAGGTGGAGTTTCGGCCCAACATGCTGCACGGCATCTGGCGTTGGTGGCATGACTTTGGCACGGGCGACATGGGCAATGATGGCGTGCACGACATCGACCTCGCCCGCTGGGGCTTGGGCATGGATACGCATCCCTCAAAGATTTGCGCCATGGGCGGAAAGTATGTTTTCGACGACGACATGCAGTGGCCGGACACGCAGAACTGCCTGTTTGAGTACGCACCGGACAAGAACGGTCGCACGAAGCAGTTGATTTTTGAGATGCGAATCTGGTCGCCGTACAAGCAACAGGGCATGGAAAACGGAAACGTGTTTTACGGCACCAAGGGAATGATGGTGCTCGGCAAGGCGGAAGGCTGGAAAATGTATGCCGAGCGCAACCGGCTGGTGAAACAAGGCGGTGGCGGGCCAAACCTAGGCGGTCATCATCTCAATTTCCTCGCGTGCATTCGCGAAGGCAAAAAACCGCATGCGGACATCGAGATCGGTCACCTTTCCTCAAGCCTTTGTCACCTTGGCAACATCGCCATCCGCACCGGTGGCATGCTGAATTTTGATCCCGAGAAAGAGCTGATGGTGGGCGATGCCAAGGCGGGTGCGCTCGTGCATCGAGGATACCGCGAGCATTGGGCGACGCCGAAGGGGGTTTGAGCACTGCTCACTTGAGCTCTTTCACGAATATATTCGCGAACTGCGTGGGCACTTTCGGCGTCAACACAAAGGCGCCTGCCTTCAACGGCCCCGACTCGCGGATGGCTTCCTCAATGACGACTTTGCCGTTTAGCTCGATCTTTGTTTGGCCGAGGCGGCGCGTGACACGGATGCGATTCCAGCCCTTGGTAATGGCTTTCAACTCGCCGATGTCACCCACGTTGGGCAGGTGAAACGGCGCGTTCTGCCCCTCAGCACGGAAATCCGCAAACATTACATACTCCGTAAACTTTGGCTCTGAGCGCAGCGCCGTCCCGCCTTTTGTCGTTAGCCGCCAGTCATTGGAGGACCACGTACCCGCTTTGTCCGCCTTCCAGCCGGCGAGGTCGATGCCGGTGTAGAGTGTGTGAAAGCCCTCCTCCGCCTTGGCGATTTCCTCAGGCTTTGGGTTCGTGCTCGGCAGCTCTTTTATTTTCAGATTGCGGAACTGAACCGGCGAACCTTCGGACTCGAGGCAAATGTACCCTTTGCGCGGTCTTGCCGCCTTGCCGCGGGTGACGACCTTGCCGTTGACCGCTAGCGAGATGTCCCCGTTATTGCAAACAACGCGGTAATGGTTCCATTGCGGCGAAGGCTTGCTACGGTTTTCGGTGGGAAACGCCCGCGAACCACCGCGACCGTTGATAGGCGTCATCTTGGCGCCATGAATGGGGAAGATATCGCCGTGCGTTGTGTAGCCCCGCGTATTGCCATAGGCGTTCTCAAGCACCTGCACCTCCACTCCCCGATGAAACGGCTGCCCTTTCGCCGTGTACGCATCCGCCCAAACAAAAATTCCGGCGTTGCCCTTGGGCTTGAGGTGCCGCCACTCGACCTCGAGAATGAAGTTTTCGTACATGCGCAGCGTGCGTAGTTCGCCGATGGGCTTTCCGCTGCAGTGGATCATGCCGTCTTTCACCGACCACGTGTTCGGTGCACAATTGATGTTTCGCCAACCATCGAAATTCTTGCCGTTGAAAAGCGGCTTGAAGTCGTCCTGCGCCAGAAGCAACAGCGGGAGAAACGTCAGCAATAGTTGTTTTTTCATGTATACAAGGTTTTTGGAATTCTCCGCCACGGATGAATCCGCGCAAGGTTATTTGGCATTCTGAGCCCAAGCGGGGGTGTACATGGGCAGGTAGCGATAGTAAACCTCCAAACTGAGGGTTGCCATGGCTGTCACGATGCAGCGACCGGATTCACCACCCCACTGGCCCATGGGATCCCAACTGCCGTGAAGGTCGATGCGGTCTGGGTTGTGAATTTGTGCCTTCAGGAACACAGGACGCATTTTTTGATTCCACCGTTCCCAGACGGGGCCTTGAAGTTGGTGCAAGGCAAGGCTGGAGTAGTACCAGTAGTAATAGTTGAACTCGGGCCGGGCATTGCGACGTTTTCCAGGCTTTATGAAATCGTCTTTATACAAAATGTGCTGCGCGGAATTGTTGATGATTTTGTCCAGTTGACGGCTGGTAAATATGCGACGATCCAGGGAATGTTTGCGCAAAAGCTGCTGGGAAAACATTCCCTCGGCCACCATGGCCAAGTTGGGGTCGCCTTTTGTGTAATAGCCGTAGGTATGCTGCTCAATTCGCTGTCGGCCCCCGTTAAGGCGAAACGTCTCGACTCGCTGACTGCTAACGCTCTGCATAAAACGAATCGCCTTGTCGAGTGATTCTGCGGGCACCTTGATCCCACCCATCTTCGCACTCTTCAATGCCATGATCTGCCAACCCGTCACAGACATGTCGCCGCGATCCGAATAGCCCTGCTCCCCAAAGGGCTGATAGCGCCAGCCTCCAGTCTTGGGGTTCTGCGCCCGCACAGTGAAATCCACAATCCGTTCGACGATGGGGCGCAGGCGCGGGTCTTTTGTCAAACTGTATGCCTCCGCAACGGCGATTGCGGCGATCCCGTGATCATACATGAAATTGCGACCACGAAAGCCGCGCAGATCCCCGTCAGGGCCGGTATGGCGGATCATCCAGTCAACAGCCTTTGCGAGGGGTTTCTGATAAGGGCCGGCCTCGGTGTGCTTTGCGCCCCAGCCCATGTAGGCAAGCATGGCCATGCCGGTGGCCGCATGGTCGTGCCCTGCGGGGCCATCCCAATGGCCATCAGCTTCCTGATTGCGGGTGAACCAGTCCAACGCCCGCATGATTGCCCGCTCGGTTTCCTCGCTGCCACCGAGTTGATCGATAATCTCCAAGCGCATCTTCGGGTCATGGCGCAGAACCAGCGGATCCTTGATTTCCCCCGGAGCTTCAAGGATGGGGGCATCGGGGATGCCGCTATCCGGGAGAATCATGTTGCCGTTATCACGAATGTCCTTGAGGGGATTAGAAGCGTACTCAACGCGGGTGACATCATCCTGCTGAACCAAATTGAGGGATTCCATGCGAGTAGGCGGCTTGTTCCCCTCCACCCGTGTCGGTAATGGGCTGCCGTTGGATTGAGGGCCCGCGGAGCTAGCCGTGAGCGAGGCTCCCTGGCTGGTGACATTTTCAAATCTCCCGCCTTGGGCCAGCTCTATGCGGCCATTGTCGGGGAATTTCATTTGCACACCGGGAAGTCTGGAGGCATCCATCTCGGCATGATTCAAGTCCACACGATCCAGCGGCTGGCCTGTTGCGATGGGTGTAGCGGCGGTTTGCTGGGCTGTAAGAAGTGGGTTGAGCTGGAACTGCGCAGCGGCCAGAAACGGCATCGGCCGGGTGGTCAGGCGAGGAGATGCACTCGCGGATTGGATTGCCGGTTTAATGGCCTGCCCTCTAGATGCCCCCGCGAAACTAGTGGAAGGCGTGGTGGTAGGCAGCGTGGTTTCCGCCTTAATCTCCAGAGAGCTGGGCAATGCCGATTCCACTTGGGTTGGCAGAGCGGGTGCAGCTGACAGGATATCCGGGGCCACCTTTGCATCAGTGATGGCCTGCCTTTGCGCCGTGGTCTGCGTCTCGGACTCGGACAGGGGAATGTTCACCGGTCTGCTTGCGCGATCCGTAGGGTTCGCGTTGAGGGTGGGTTGCGTGGGCGGTGCTGCGGCCGATTGTGAATTGTCAACCCCCTTGGCCATGGATTGTGAGGCCTCGGCTTCACCCGTTGTGGTTTGCAAATGCAGGTTGAAGGGCTCATTGGCTGGGCTATTGAGAAGAGTACTGGAAAGATTAGCTTGAGAAAGGGCGCGCGAAGATGTGGGAAGTTGGATGGAAACCATGTTGGTAGCCATCAACGAGGAGGGGCGAATGGCGGCAGGTTGCGGCCGGACCGCTGTTTGTGATTGCGGGCTACTTTCGGTAATCCCGGACGTAATTGGACGGACAGCTTGCTGGCTGGCAACCTTGGCACCGGCCGCTCCAGACTCCGCATCGGTCTCTGGAGACTCCAATTGAAGGCCTGCAAGGGTGTCCACCACAGCGTTATCCACAGAGCCTGATGACTCCGCTTTCACCAATTTCTTGGCATTGGCTTGTGAAGCCGATGTGTTTGGCTTAACGGCAGCAGTCTGGTCGTTGGAGTTGGCGGCAGTCAATGCCTCTGCAGCCTTGGTAAGAGGTTCCGCACCCGATGCAACTAGGGGTTGCGCGGCAGCTTGATGAACAGCCTGTTGGCTGGTGGCTTTTGCCAGATTAGTTGCACCCGTGGAAGCAGCTTCACTGGTCTCAAGTTGGGCGTTCAAAGTGGCTGCTGGTGAATTTGAATCTGTCTTGGTGGAGGATGCCTGCAAGTTGGCGTCAGCAGACTTGGCGGTTGCGGCACTGACTTTGGAAACGGCCGTGGCTTGGGCCGTCGACCGGGCCGGAACAATGGATTGGTCAGCGATCTGAGGTGAGGTTTGAGCATTGGCCGCGGCTTGGGCCTGGGCAAATGCTGCCCGAGTCGAGGCTTGGGCGAGTTTCTGGCCGGTTTCTGATGATTGCGAAGTCTGCTCGAGAGTCACTTTGTTGGCCTCGGCCATGGATGTCTGAGGAAGATTATTCACGGCCTGAGCTGAACTGAGCTTGGCGGTCTGGCTTTGGGCATCGACAGTCTGGCTCTTGGCCACCGCCGTTGCCTTGGGAGCTTGTGATGCCTGAACCGGCGAGGATGTTGCCGTGGTGGGCTCCGACTCAGCCGCGGGTGACACTGCCGCCTTGAGCGTGACACTGGAGCTGGCTTGGCTTAGCTGGGTGGAAGATTCCACCCCCGATTTCGCGGTCTCTAGAGATTCATGGTTGAGGGTGAATTGGGATCCTTGTGGAAGCTGCGTTTGAGATTGGGCGGATTCGATGGCCTCCGGGGCAGTGGGGGTTTGAGTGGCTTGCTGGGTTTGTGCGGTGGTCTGGGCATTGATGGGCGTGGATTGCGCAGCTTTAACACTTGCTTGAGCGGGTGCCGACTGCGCATTGGGCGTGGACTGCGGAGCAACGGTCTGCTGGCTGGCCGCATGAGACAGTTGACTGCCCTGCTCGGCGGCCGTCTGGTTCTGTTCCATGGCAATAGAATTGGTGTCTACGGTTGCGGCCTTGGGAGATGCTTGGCTGTTCTTGTGGAGGGCGGCTTCCGTTGCCTCGGTTTGTGCTGACGTCTCCTTAGCTGCCACACTTTGTGACGCGGCTGGAGTGGCCTCTACCGGTTGGGATTTTGCTTCGGTTGGAGTAGCGTTGCTAGTTGAGGATGGAGCCGGTTGCTGGACAAGTGGCTGAGTGGCTGTTGCCTGCTCGAGCGTTTGTGCAGCCTCTACGGTGTTGGACGTTGTGGTCTGCTTTACAGAGGAGACTTGCGCAGCTTCAGCCTTCGGCACCGCGGCCGGCGCATTGGGATTGACCGCGTTTGCGGGCTTTGAAGCGGATTCAATGGCTGATTCCTTGGTGGCGGTTGTGGTATTTTGGGTCTGGACATTAACGGTATTGAGGGCTTCTCGTGGCTCGGGGCGGGCGGTGGCGGCCTGTGTCGGTTGCTTGGGCAAGGATTGGGCGCTGGAAGCATTTGCCAATTTGCGCGTTGAAGCGGCGGATGTGGTGTTGGTTTCCTGCTTCACAGCCGAAGCTTGGGTTGCCGGACTGGTGTCTGGCTGGCTGGCGGGTTGGGATGTCTCCAGCGTAGGCAAACTAGCCATTGATTCCAGAGATTGTTCTTTTGGAAGAGACTGAGCCGCTTTCACAGGCTGGGACGCGGGCGTTTGGGTGTTTGTCGCCGCGGGCTGGGTTCTCGGAGTTTCTGATGGCTGGGCCTTGACCTGCTGATTGTCGCTGGCGTTAACCATTTTTTGGCTGGAATCGGCAGTTGTCTTATGCGATTGCTCAAGTTGTTCCTTGTTCACGGACACCTCGAGCTTGGGCAGGGACTGCTCGGATTCAACCGGAGTTAAGCGTTCGGTGTTGACCCTTGTGTTGGCGGTTTGTTCCAGCGGCTTTGCGGTGGCTGGATTTTGAGTGGCGGGAGTGGGGGCCTGGGCGCTGGTGCTGGCGGGATTAGCCGCAGTCTGCTGCTGTGGGGAAGGGTTTACCTTCAGGTCGTTAGGCACAGGTGCGGCTTTCGGACTGGCCGCAGCCGGTGTAACCTGAGCAGTCTCGAGCAATTCACGGGGCAATTGCGGCGTTGCCGGCTGATTGGAATCGGTAGGCAACTGCGGCGTGCGTAGGGTTTCAGGTTCGGTGTCAGGAAGCGTGACCTCGGGTGGCTTGATAGCCATTTCATCCGGCTTCACTTGTGTGGTATCCACGTTGGGCGGGGTCGGCTCAACGGGTTGGGCATCCGGATCTGACGGTGTATTCGGCTCCCGTGGGGTGGGCAGTTGTGCCGAAGCTTGGGCGAGGTTTGCTTGCACGGGTTTGTTTAATGCCTCCTCCTCCTCTTGCCTGGCCTCGTCGTCATTGGTCAGCGTGATTTCAACGACCTGTTCCTTGACGTGCTTGTAAATGGCCTCGGAGATGAGCCACAGGCTGAGCAAAAACGCGAGCAACATGTGCAAGCCAAGGGAACCCAGCAGGCAACGCTGCATCAGGGAAAGCTGTGCGCGACGGGACTCGTTGGCCATACTCTTCAACAACGCGAGCAGGGCCAACAGTGACAACAACAGAAGCGCGAACCACCACTTGTATTTCTCGAACAAATCCAGAAAGCCACCGCCTACAGCCGGCTGTTCCTTCGCTGGCGCCTCGGCCATTGGAAAAACCTCACGGGTGATAGTCTCGTACAATTGATAACGGGGGCCATGCGGGGCACGGTCGGAACTGAACACCAGACGATGCCCGTCTCGAAACAGGGTGGGGTCGGTTTCGTTGGCGGGCGTGTTGACGCTGCGGTCCAGCAACTCAACCACCTTGAACGCCCTCCGTTCAATACGGCTGCGAAACAGGTCAAATCCTCCAGCGCCACCGCGGCCGTTGGAGGAAAAGTAAAGATAGTTGCCGCGCCGCGTAATGGTGGGCTGGGCGTCATCCCCCTTTGTGTTCAAGGCTGACAACGGAGAGGCGTCGGTGAATTGCAGCCCCTCAGCTGCATCGTTGGTGGCATGAAACAAATTGAAATCTCCCCTCGGGACAGCCTGCTCACGCGCTGTGCCTCTCCAGCGTGGAGGTGCTGAATCCCCAAGCGGTCTGCTGGACGCAAAATAGAGGTCCTTAACCTGCCATCCGGGCTCGCCTTGGGTCTCGTTTTCCTTAGCGATCCGACCAACGGGCGCATCGTGCACGGTGGGATCGATTTCGTGATGAGCGGTGTTAATGGCGGGGCCAAGATTGACCGGTTCTTCCCACCCTGAATCGCCAAGCCGGGATACCCAGATATCATAGCCACCCAAGCCTCCCGAACGGTTGGAATAGAAGAACAACCACTTGCCATCCCGGCTGAACGAGGGGCCCAGTTCATCATATTCAGTGTTTAAATCCTCAAGCGACCTGGCCTCACCCCAGCCTTCCCCCTCGCGCTTGGCAACAAATAGGTCCGCCCCTTCGCCAGGTCGGCCCTTGACGAAGACCAATGTCAGATTGTCGGCGGACACATCGGGATCATACCGTTCATCCTCGTCACGATTGCCGGGAAACACGGGCGTGGGATGTTCCCAAATAACATCACGCAGGGTGACATCCTCAGCATCAACACGGGCGGAGATATTGTCGGTATAAACCGTCTTGGTGCCCGCTGGCCACAGGACCCAAGCCAGCATCGCCACGGCCAGACACGACGCGCCGACAACCCAGTGTCTGGTCCTCAACCTCGGCGCCTTGGTATTGGCTTCTGGAGAATCTTCACTCACTGCTCAATGTGGTACGCAATGTTGGCGGTTTCAAAACCAGCGTTTTTGCAGGCAAGCAGCACGCCGGAAACCTTGCCGTGCAAAGCAGCATTGTCGCCGCGAATCTTTACCTTGGTGGTGGGATTTGCCGTGTGCTCCCGCTTCAACGCCGCGCGCAGCACATCCATCTTCACCACCGCATCGCCCAACTGAATCTCGCCATTTTGACGAACGTTGATGACCAGGAATTTCTCCTGCTTGGTGGAGGGTTTGCGGGTGCTGTCGGGCAGATTGATGTCCTCGGGATTTTCCTCCTCCTGAAAAGTGGAGGTAGCGAGGAAAAAGATGATCAGCGTGAACAGGATGTCGATCAACGGAGTGATCTCCATCTTGGCTTCAGCGTCACTGGAGGCGCGGATTTTCATGATGCAAGCGCGGGGGATTCAACGGACTGCGAAGTGTCATCGCCAGCATCGCCCTCGCTGGCGGCCGGTTCTGCCGCAGCGATGGCGACTTGGTCGCCAGTCGGACAGATGTCGATGAAACGGCGCGCCTCAATGCTCATGTCCTCAACTAACCGGTCCACCTTGGAGGACAAAAAATGATACACCGCAAGAAAGGGAATCGCGATGGTCAGGCCCGTGGCGGTGGTTACCAACGCCACGTAAATGCCCGCTGACAACGCATCAGATTTGCTCGCGCCCTCTTGCAAATTACTCAGGTCACGGAAGGCGTCAATCATCCCGTAAACCGTCCCCACCAGCCCAAGCAGCGGGGCAATAGCCACCACCAGGCTGATCAGCCGCAGGCTGCGCTTCATGCGATCCGCCCCGCGGATGCCCGCCTCTTCCACGGCCTTTTCAACCTGTTCGGTTCCCTGATGCGCCTTCTCCAGCCCGGCTTTCATCATCTCGCCCAAGGGCGTCTCCCGGCCTTCCTGCTCGCAGTAGCTGACGCCAGCCTTCACGTTGCCTCCCGAGATTTTCTCCTTCAAGCCGGCAAGGAAACCACCTGGCACCACCCGGTCCCGCGACAGGCTGATGGCGCGCTCGAAGGAGCTGGCCAAGCCCACAATGGAAAAGATCGCCAATGGAATCATCACGGGGCCACCCGCGACCAGCAGTTCCCAAAAATTTTTCGGCTGGCCTTTGCCGCCCGTAGTTCCCGCATCATCACTTGGAGCCGGCTGGGGATTGGCCGGCACCGGATTGGCCGGTTGTGCACCAGGCGCCGGGGCGGCGGCCGGAGGCGCTGTCCAAGCCTGGGTCAGGCCAACGCAAAAGAACAACCACACAGCGGCCATGCCGGCGTTAAACCACGCCAGCCGCCGCCGCAAAATTTCGCGGGGGGATTTTTTTTCGGGGTTCATTTTATGAATCTGCACAGTCTGGGTTTTGGGTTGGGTTCCCGGTCCTTTATTTGGGCCAGTATCCCGGTCGCTCCTACTTGATGCGGCTCTTTGCAATTGTCGCAGCGTTGGACTTTGGATATTTGCCAATCAGCTCCTTTAAAATCGATTGTGCCGCCTCGCCACTGCCGCTCTCGTCCAGAGCGGTGGCCATGCCAAGCATTGATCTCGCCTGCCACGCGCCTTTTTCCTCGCTGACTTCTTCCGGATAATTAGCCTCCACATAGGCATAAGCCTTGATGGCAGACTTAAAGGCATCCGCTTTCCCGTCGGTGTCGTCCGTTTTCCGGGCCAGCTTCAGGTGACATTCACCGATATGGAATTGTGCACGGGCGCCCAGTTCATCCTTTCTCAATTCCGCGGTCACCTTCTGGTAACTGGTGATTGCTGCGGCAATGTCGCCTTGGTTTTCCTGCGCCCACCCGAGGCCCTGCCAGGCATTGCGCACTAGCCGATGCCCAGGGAAAGCCTGGATGAACCGCTCGTGGGTCGACTGTGAATCCTTCCAGTTGTCCAGGCGGCCCTGGCATTCTCCAAGTCGCAGCAGGGACTGCGACTGGACCACCTCACCGCCATTTTTCTCGGCCACAGCCTTCTCATAGTTGGCCTGCGCGGCCTTGTAGCTGGCTGCCCGGTCGGCATCCGCACCCGCCGCTTCCGCAAGTTTCATCCTTGCCTCACCCGCCTGATAAGCAGCCGTGCCGGTAAGATCCTTTAATGTCTGCGGTGGATTGTTCGGCAACATGCCACCAAAATCCTCAAATGCCGTGGCCGCCGATGCAAATTCCTCCAGCTCAAACTTGGACCAAGCCAGCCGGTACTGCGCGCGCGATTTCAACCCCGCATCCTTTGCCAATTTCAGCAACCCGGACAGGCGGTCGGCAGCTTCCGTATACATCTTGGCCTGAAACTCCAATTCCGCCAGTTCAAAGCTGCCGCGATTCACCAGGTCGCTTTGCGGATGCTCGGCCAGCAGTTTCTTGTAGGTCTCCATCGCCATGGCATCACGGCCCGCACCCTTCTCGCACCAGGCGGACTGGTACAACGCGTTGTCAATCCAGTCGCCATCCGCCTTCACTCCGGCCACCTTGGAGTATTCCTTGAGCGCCGCATCCCAGTCCTCTTGTTGTTCCAGCGCCCAGCCAAGACGGTAGGTCGCTTCGTCCAGCTTGTTGTACTTTGGATAGTCAACCAGCAGCTTTTCGAGCGCTCCCTGGGCCACCTTGAAGTCTTCCTGCTGCAAAAGGACGATGCCCTGTTGGAAGCGTGAATCCCCGGCGAAGTTGTGCTTGGCATGCCGGTCCGCCACCACCGCAAAATGGTTCTCGGCCTCAGCCAGTTTGTTTTCATCCCGCGCCACGAATCCCAAGTAATATTCCGCATCAGGCAACCACTTGCTCTCATTGTGGCGCGCCTTCACCACCTCCAGCGCCACGCGTGCCTTGCCCAGTTCCTTTTCCAAATACTGCATTCTGCCAATTTCCACATAGGCTTGGGCCAACTGGCTGCTTCCGGAATAATTGTCCGTCAGCTTGGTCAGCGTAGCGATGGCCGTCTTGGTATCCTTCGCCTGCTGGCTGGCCAGCCCGCTCATCAGCAATGCCGCGTCCGCATTCTCTCCCTCGGGGCTGGCTTCCACAAATTGCTCGAATGACTTGATTGCCGCAGCCCACTGCTTTGTCCGAAACTTGCAGTCACCCACAAGGTAGTCAATTTGTTTAAAGCGGGACCGCACTTTTTCATCACGCGCCAAGGGCTCAAGCACCTTCAACGCCTCCATCCACTCCTTTTGATTGTAATGGGAACTGCCGATGCGATAGTTCGCCGCCGCCGCCTGCGGATGACCGCTGTACTTGTCCGCAAACGTCTTGAAGCCGTCCACAGCCTCCTTGTACTTGTCCTGCAGAAACAGGTTCTCGCACTGGAGAAAAGCCACATCACCAGCCTTCTTGTCATTGGGATATTTGCTCAGGAATTCACCGCACAAGTCATGGCTGGCTCCATACTTTTTCTCCCGATGCAACGAATCAGCGCAAAGCCTCATGGCGTCATCCATTTGCGGAAATGTGCCGTGATCCGCAATCAGGGTCTGGAACGCCTTGGACGCCTCCGGAAACGCGTTCAACTCATAGTGATTGTTGCCTAGGTCAAACAACAACTCAGGAAGCTTCTCGTTGTTTGCAAATTTGCCCTTGACCGCCTCCAGCACCTTGACCGCTTCCGTGTGTTTCTTTTGCCGGAAAAATGTCCGGGCCTGCCACAGCGGAACCTCAATGATCAATGCGTTGTCCCCGGCCAACCCCCCAAACACGTTCTCCGCTTTGGCAAATTCCCCAGCCTCCAGTTGGGAACGCCCCAGATAAACCCCGGCATCCACCGCCAACTTGTGCCCTTTAAAATCGCGCGTGAATTTCCCGAACGCCTCCGCCGCTTGCGGATATTCCTTCAGCGAATCGAACCGGACACGGCCCAGACGGTACAACGCATCCGCCGTCACCTCCTTGCGCGTCTTTAAATCCGCTGCCGCCTCATAAGCCGCCACCGCGGCGTCAAACTCCTTCAATTCACGGCGGGATTCCGCGAGCATGTACAGCGTCGTCTGCTCGTAGTCCTCATTGCCTTTCACCTTACCCTTTAACACCTCCAGCACTTGCGCCGCCTCCTTGAAATCTCCCTGTTCAAACCGCGCAATACCACCCTGGTAACTTGCCCGCACCCCCACGGCACCAGGCTGACCCGCCAGCTTTTCCGCCTCGGGAATCACCTGCTTCCACTTTTTCTGGTCGAACAGGCATTCCAGCAGCCCCTTGCGCAATTGTGCATTTTCCGCACCGCCCTTGATGCCCAAACCATCCTTAAAGACAGACTCCGCCTCCACGGGCTTTTTCAACTCGCGCAGGGAGTTGCCGAGATACAGGTGAACCAGCAGCGCGCGGGGGGAATTCTTGTCGCCCGCCAGCTTCTTGAGCAACGGCGCGGCTGCGTCAAATTTTTTCATCCCATAGTAGGACAGCCCAAGGCCAAACTCCACGTCCTTTGTCTTGGGATGATCCTTGTACGTCTTCAGGAAATCCTCGTACTCCTCCGCCGCCAGCGGATACAACTTGCGGTTGAAGAGCCCGTTGGCGTTGAAGTATTTCTCCAGCGCGGGATCCTTCTTCTTGTCCTGCTGCGCGGCAGCCGGCAATGCCAGCAACATCATCAGCGCGCCTAGCAGGCATTGGAAAACGAACCGGCGCGCACGCGCGCCGACACCACGGGCCTTGCGGCCCTCTTTAAAAGGAGGGAGGGAAGAGGTCTGCATAGTCTAATCTCGTAGGAGTTTGAATTTTCGCAACCGAAAATTTTTTCCAGCACCGTTTATTCCAAACCCCAAGCCTGTTCACATTAAACAAGTTGTTCACGCCATCAAGGCACGGGGTTATCAACGAAGGTTTGGACGCCTCCCTAAAGCCACAACTTCACCTGAAACCCGGCCAGAGATGGTCAAACCGCACCCATTAGTCGGCACAGGTCGGGGATCATCAGCACTAATCTATTCCAAACTTATTCACAGTCCGTGAAAATGCAAGGGGGAGATTGAAAGTTTGGAAAACTTAGGAGAAGAAGCACCGTCAATGGGCAGCCTCCTAACGGCCGCCCGAGCGGATGAACGTGTAGACACCGTCGTTTTCCTCGGCAATTTCCTTCAGCGATTCATCCACATCGCCTTGGTTCGCCGCGAAACCGATCGTATTGATTCTCACATTGCCGTTCGGGTTCAGGCCACGAATCACCTTCAGGACCGGCGGCAATTTCTTCACCAAACGGGTCTTTCCCTTGCCGGTGCGGTTGTCCTGCTTGACGGTGGTAAACTTACCGTCGGACAAGAGCCAGATCGTGGATGGCTTCAGCTTAGCAAAGGCATCCTTCAGCGCGTCGCGCGGGTTGGTCAATCCACTGGGCGACATGCTGTTCACCCAGCCTCCCGTGCTGCTGATATTGCCCGGCGTAGCGGAGACCATTCTTCCCTCATCCATCCCATCCGTCTTGTCGCTGAAAAAATAAATATAAAAATTCTCTTCCGGCCCCATCTTCTCCAAGGACCGGGTCAGAGCCTGCTTGGCCGCATTCAACCGGTCGTCCTCGGACATGCTGCTCGACCTGTCGATGATGAACACAAAGTCCTTCCCCTTGCCCTCGGCCCTGGTGTTAAAACCTTGCGTACGAAAAATTTCAACAGCGGACAGACCTTCGTTCGAATCCGGGGTGGTGTTGTCCTGAACCGATTCCGGGGGAGTCGCAACGGGTCGTGTGCGCACGGGCTCAATCTCCTCCGGCTTTGCCTGGGCGACTTGCACCGGCGGCGGTGGTGGCGGCCGCACATCCACCAACGTCGGAACCGGACGCCGCACCGGGGCGGCCGTCGGCGTAAATGTGCCGGGCGTGTTGTTAGTCTGCTCGGGAACGCTAGCCACCGCGGATGACGCCGAGGAAACGGTCCGTGGCCGGAACGCCGAGACCGGCCGGCTGCGCACGCTGGTAAAATCCTCCACGGGCCGGGACAGCGACTGTGTATCCACCTGAATCATCACTTGATCCGTGTTCACCGCATCACCGCCCAGCCTAGATCCACCGGGCGTAGGCGTGGGCTTGGGAGTACTCCCGCCCGAGGGCCTAGCCGAGGCCACCTGAGTAGCCGATCCATCCGCCAAAGACGGCCGGAAGGAAGCACTCGCCCCAGTCCCCGCCACTGCCGTTGAGGGATTGCTGGCACGCGCCGAACCGGCCATCCGTGAGGACATCGCGGCGGGCCCAACCCTGGCCGAGTTCAAGGCATTGGCTGTTGCCTGCGCAAAATTCTGGGAAGGCGCACGGGCCATCGTTCTGCCTGCCACCGCGCGGGCTGGATTGGTGCGCACGCCGGAAGCCGAGGCGCGCAAGCCCGAGACCGAGGGCGCAAACGTCGCGCTCGTGCCCGCGCCGGAAACCGAACTCGCCACGTTGATCGCGCTGGCGGAACCCGTTGGCTGCCCCGTTGCTCCCACCGGACTGTTGCGAGCCGATCCCTGCGCATTGGTCGAGGCCTGTGCCATGGATTGCGAGGAGACCCCAGACATCGATCGGCCAGCAACTGCCCGGGCCATTCCACTGTGAATCCCTGAAGTTGCCGCGCGAGCGCCGGAAGCTGACGGCGAAAAGCTGCCCCTTATCCCTGAACCGGAAACCGCCGCAGCCGCATTGCTTGCCTGAGCCGAGCCACCCGCTGCTCCCGCGGATGCCGCCGGACTGTTGCGGGCCGCTCCACCCGAGCCGCTGGATGCACGGGCCATGGATTGCGAGGAGGCCCCAGACATCGATCGGCCCGCCACGGCGCGTGCTCCATTGCTGCGAACCGCAGACACCGAGGCACGTGCACCGGAAGCCGATGGCGAAAACGTGGCACCGGCGCCAGAGCCAGAAACAGCGGTGGTGGCGTTTCGGGCTGCCGCCGATCCACCCGTCTGACTGGCCGTAGCCGCGGGACTGTTCCTGGTCGCTCCTCCCGCGCTGGTGGACGCGTGCGCCAGCGATCGCGAAGAAGCGCCGGACATTGCTCTCCCGGTCTCCGCGCGTGCCCCGTTGCTTTGCACCGACGAGGCCGAGGCTCGCATGCCGGAAGCCGACGGCACAAAGGCCCCGCTGGCTCCGGACCCAGAAACCGTGGTGGATGCACTCCGCGCATTGGCCGATCCCGACGCGTGGCTGGCACCTCCAGCCGGGCTGTTGCGGGCCGTGCCCTGCGCGCTACTGGAAGCTTGTGCCATGGATTGGGAAGCGGCCCCTGACATGGATTGGCTGCTGGAATCCGCCCGGGCACTATTGCTCTGCACGGCAGAGGTCGAAGCCCGTGCGCCGGAGTTGGAAGGTGTAAACGCGGTACTGGCTCCCGTGGCTGACGCCGTGGGATTGTTCTGGGATGCCGCACTGGAAGCAGAGGCGGCGGACTGCGCGCCGGACGACTGCGGGCTGCTGCGGGCTGCGTTTAATCCCGTGGCGGATTGCGAGATGGATTGTGAGGTGGCCGAGGCCATTTTCTGGCTGGTCTCCGCGCGCGCGCCCGTGGCCGCCACAGAGGAATCCACAGCACGGGCACTGGAAGCCGAGGGTGCAATGGAGGCACTGGCTCCGGAGGCACTCAAGGAATTAGGGGTCGCACTACTAGCAGCGGAGGCAGACTGGGCGGAGGCATCCTGCGGGGTACTTCTGGCGGCATTGCTGCCGATTGCGGACTGGGCAGTGCTTTGCGAACTGGGCGCGGTCATTTGTTGACTGGTCTCTGCTCGGGCCTGACCGGTGACAACCCTAGCCTGTGCCGATGCGGCGGTGGGCGCCAACGAATCACTTGCGCCCGAGGCGGTGGCCGCACTGGACGAGGGGGCATTGGCGGCAGCAGCGGATTGGGAGGAAGTGCTTTGCGGCGTGCTGCGCGCGGCGTTTATACCGGATGCCTGCTGCGCCACGGACTGGGTGGACGCGGGCTGCATTTGCTGGCTGTTCTCAGCGCGCGCCTGGCCGGATTCCACA
This sequence comes from Verrucomicrobiales bacterium, assembly GCA_002721895.1. The sequence goes on along the minus strand of PBLV01000053.1, from coordinate 26,138 downwards.
CGAGCGCTGGAGGATGAGGAAACGGTAGGGGTAAAGTTGCTGGTGGCACCAGCCGCCGCGGGAGCGCTGGGTGAACTTGCCCCGGCTGCAGCGGCGGATTGGGCATCTGTGTTTTGCGGCGTACTGCGCGCGGCGGCGCTGGCCCCGGAGTTAGATTGGGCGGCGGATTGGGACGAGGCCGCGGCCATGGGTGTCTCAAGGATGGAAGACCGAATTTCTTGGCTCATCTGCTGCACGGCGGAGGCCTCGCCATCCAGTGCCAGCGTCAGCACTTTGCGGGTTCCCCCGGTGCGTTTAGTGCCAATGATGGTCCAGTTCTTTTCGTAGATATACCAGCCAGTGAAAATTGCAGAGATGAACAGGACAACCAACCCAAAGACGACGTGTCGCCGGCGAATACCCAGCCGGTCGGCAAGATACTCGAAGCCCCACTCGATGATGTTCCAGATGCCTCTGAGTTGGAGTTTCATGGTCGCTACGGGCGGCTTACTTGACAGTGCTAGTGTCCCACGCAATTTTGGCTTCACTGAAGCCGGCATTACTGGCGGCGGCCAGGGCGGCTGTGCTCTGGCTGTGTAGTGCGTCGCCATCGCCTCGGATGAGAACCTTGCGCTCGGGGTTTTCCTTAAATTCCATTTCCAGCGAGTCGCGGAGTTCCGGCAAGGTAAGCGTCTCGGTCCGCACAATGTAGGTGCCGTCCTTGGTGACGTTGATCACATAGGGGCGATCCTTGCTGCTGATGGACGAGCCACCATGGCGCGGCAGCTTGATTTGCTCCTCGCGTTCCTGCGCTTGGAAGGTGGTGGTCGCCAGAAAGAAGATAATGAGCGTGAAGAGAATATCGATCATCGGGGCCACGTCCAGACCCGATTCCTCCACGGCTGGGGCTTCGATCATTTTCATCTCACTCGGCGCTGTGTGCCGGTTGCAGGGCATCCGGCGGTACGGCGGCTTCTTGGGTTGTTGTAGTGGACCCCCTTTGGCCGCCAGAGGTGAATGCTTCCAAGAATACCTTGGAATGTCGATTCAAATTAACACCAATTTCGTCCACCCGCCGACCCAGCCAGTGGTACAGGAGGAGGAAGGGAATCGCCACAGTCAGGCCCGTGGCGGTGGTGACCAATGCTTCGTAGATGCCGCGTGAAAGAAGCTCCACCTTGTCGCCACCAGCGCCAGCGATTTCCACGCTCTGGAACGAGGAGATCATGCCATACACCGTGCCCAGCAAGCCCAGCAGGGGCGCCACTGCCACCACGATCTGCAGCGGGCGCAAGCCTCGCTTCAAGGAACCCAACTGAATGGCTCCCTCGTTGACCAGCGCATCCTCCATGGCTGGCTTGCCGCCGCCAGACTCTTCCAGTGCCGCCTCACAAATGCGGGGAAAGGCCGCCTTGTCGCGCCGCTGAATTTCAGCCTCCAAGACTTCGTGCGCAGATGCCCCGGAGTCCACAAGATCACCCACCAATTTCTTGTCCTTGGTAGCATCGTTGGAAAACAGGATGACGTAGATTAGCGAACCCGCGGTATAAAATCCGTACAGCGCCAGCGCACCCAACGCCCACATCACCGCTCCGCCGGCCCTCACCAGATCCCACATGGATTTCTGGGTCTTGGTTTGGGTTTCCTCGCCGGGTTCAGTCTCCACCACCTCTGGTTGTGCCGGGGAAGCGTTGGTAGCCGGCGCGGCCACGATGTCCGTCGCCAGAAACAAAAGTGCCGCGCAATGCACGGCCACAAGGAAGTGGGATTTGATTTTTTCCATGTGCGGGATTTGCAAAGGCTCTGGCTAGAGGTTTTTTAACTCCTCGGCGGCGGCGTTGGCGGCGTTGGTATCTGGATACCGCTTGATCAGGCGCTCGAACTGTTCGCGCGCCCTGTCTTTTTTGTCCTGCCGCAGCAGTGCCTGCGCCATCTCATAGGCCGCCTTGGACTGCCAGTCCGGGAAGGCATACAGCGCTTCCACCTTCGCAAACTCAATGATCGCCTTCTCAAATTCCTTTTTCTCGAAGTAGCATTCGCCGAGTAGAAACTGTGCGCGGGCACCGGTGTCATCCCTCACCCCCTCGGACACAGTCTTCTCATAAGCCGCGATGGCCTCCTGATAATTCTCCTCGTTCTGCATGGACCAGCCCATGCCAAGGTAGGCGGTGCGAACGAGCTCATGTTGCGGATTATCCTTGATGAATGACTGGAAGGAGGCATTCGAGTTTTTCCAATCCTCCAGCGCGCCAAACATCTGGCCCACGCGCAACAATGCCTGCTGCTGGAGCCGAAGCTGGCCCACGTCATTCGGCGGTGCCTTGGCCGCCAACGCAGCCTGATAATTGGCCAACGCGGCCTTGTACTCCGCGGCCTTGCCCGCATCTCCGCTCGCGGTAAGCGCCATGTTTCGGCGCGCCTCCCCTGCCTGCCACGCGGTGGAAACCACCAAGGCCGCGGCAGGATCCTCCAGCAAGCCTTCAAACGCCTTCGCCGAGGCCGGGTATTGCTTACGGCTGAACTGCACAATGCCCAGCCTGTAAAGGGCCAACCGGCGCAGATCCGGGTTGGGCTTTCCGGCCAACAACTTGGTCAAGCGCGCCACGGCGTCTTCACCGCCATTTTCGCCGCCTACCTCAAACTCCACTTCCGCCAATTCCAAAGCCACGTTGTTGGCCAGCCCGCTGTCCGCGTGTTGCTCCAGAAATGCCTTGTAATAGGGGATCGCCTCCGCGGGCTTGCCGGCCTCGCGCTGGCTCCATGCCGCCTGATAAAGCGCGCGATCGTGGATGGCCGAGTTTTTCGGGACAATGTCAAAACTCTTGATGGCGTCGTCCCACTTGCGAAGCTGCATCTGGGCCAGCCCCATGTTAAACGCCGCCTCATCGAGCTTCTCGTGCTCTGGAAATCCCGTCACAAACTGGCCCAAGGTCTGCGCCGAAGCGGTGAATTTGCGCCCCTCAAATTCAGAAATGCCTTGGTAAAGCCGGCACAACGGAACCAATCGATGGTTTCCCCCCGCCTTGGCCAAACGTTCCCCAAGCGCCTCAAAACGGGCCGCCGCCGCCGCCGGACGCTTGTTGTCCAGTTCCGTCCACGCCAGATAATAGTCGCCATCAGCCTTTAACGGATGGTTGGCGGGAATCTTCGCCAGCGGCTTTTGAGCCTCATCAAAACGGCCAGCCTCGTAATGGATGATCCCCAGCTTCAGCCGAGCGCTGGGCAGGTGCGGACTACCCGGACACTTTGCATCCAGCAACTCATAGGCCGTGATTGCCATCTCCGTGTCTGGCTTGCTCAAGTTGGAAAAGGACACCCCCGCGTTGTGCAGGGCCACATCGGCATTCAACGCGCCCTCATTGCCCTTCGCAAACTTCATGTACAACTCCGCGGATTTCCCCCAGTTCCGCATCCGGTGATAACTGTCGGCCACGAGGAACACCAACTGGTCAAACGCCGGATCCACCTCTTCCTTCATCAATGGCTCCAAGGCCTTGATCGTGGCCGCCCAGTTTTCCCGCGTGTGCTCCAAACGACCCACATAATACTGTGCCGTGTCCGCCATCTTATGCTGGGGATGCGTACGGGCAAATCCCCCGAACGTCTCCACCGCCTTCCCCAAGTGCTCCTTCTTCCCACCAAAGTAACTCTGATAATAGCACAACGCCTCATTGAAAGCCGCGTCCGGCCGCTTGGGGTTGGACCTGTATTTGTCGGCAAAAGCATTAAAATTCTCCGCCGCCGCCTCGAAACTCTTCAGGTTGTTCAGTCTCACGATCCCCAGCCGGAACAAGGCCTCCGCCGCATCATTGCCCTTCAATTCCGACGCTGCCTTGTATGCCACCGCCGCCGCCTCGAAATTCTCCAGCTGTTCCTGCGCCTCGCCCGCCAACACGCGTGTCCGTTGTTCCACGCCCGAGCCCTTTGCCAAGCCCTCAAATGCCTCGGACTTCCGCACCACCGATTTCCAGTCGCCCTGCAGATAAGTCGACTCCAGTAGGCCAATAAAAACATCCGCCGCCAGCGGCTTCTTCTTCTCGTTCTCCTTCTCTTCCAGCCAACTCTTCACGCTGGCACTGTCCCACTCGCGATCGATGAATCCTTTCTTGGCAAACCCCAGCGTCTTCAACGAAGCCTCAAATGCCGTCTCTGCATCCTTCGGCACTGCCGGCTGCTTGAGCATCAAGGCCTGCCCCAGATACAGGTTGGCCTCCACTTTGTCCGGCCCCTTGCTGCCCGTGGCCGCCTTCAATTCCGCGGCGGCCGAGGCATAGTCCTTCATGTTGAAATGGCACAAGCCCAAGCCAAAATGCGCGTGCCCCGCCAGCGTGTGGCGCGGATGTTTCTTGAAATATTCCTTGTACGCCGCCGCCGCCTGTTCCCAAAGGCCCAGGTTAAACAACCCCGCGGCCGCTTCGTAAGCCGCCTCCGCCTCACTGTCCTGCGCCCGCACCCCAGCTTGACCCGGCCCAAACACAAAACCAACCGCAGCCAGCACAACGGCCGCATGAACCCAAAATCGATCACCAAACATGACTTTCAACATAAAAAACTCCCATTCAAATCCACCGCGAAACAACTCCCCCCCGGCTGGATTGACGCCTTTAGGAAATCCTCAATTCAAGTGAAATCCGGCCCGCCGAGACAAGTCCACGCCCATTAGTCGGCACCACCCATTGTACATCAGCACTTTTCTATTCCAAACTTATTCACAAGCCGGAATCCCCCTGCTCTCCACACGCCAAAGCCACCTCCGGCAATTCCCTGCCCTCAACCGCGGCGCCATAACCAAAGCCCGCTCCCGCCAACTCCCCAACATCCACACACCCATTGCGGCGTCGATAAATGCCCGGCAAGACCGCGGCCTCCGCCGTCGATGCCTCCGGGTAAAACTGCATCGCATTAGTCTCCACCCCCATGATCGTTCCCACGTGCGCCGCCAATCGAACATGAGGCACCTGCGCCAGCATGGGATTGGTCAAGTCCTGCACCATCAACGTCATCCCGTGAGCCTTGGCCCAACAGGCACTCAGCAACGCGCCCGTCTGTGTCTTGCAGGTTTTCAAGGCCACCCCCGTCCAGCCCAACTGCCGCCCCAGCCGCACATGCTTCCAGTCATGCGCACTTTCATCCAGAAACAGCGGCTTGCGCGCGCTGCAACTGTGGGTATCGATCCGTTCCTTTTCCAGCTCATATGGAAAAGGCTGCTCCACGTATAACAGCATTCCATAAATACGCGGATGCTCCACGCAAAGCCGATCCAAGATTTCGTTCACGTAGGCCGGTTCGGTCACCGTGCAGTTGAAATCGGTTGTCAACCAGTCCACTCCATGTGCCACCGCGATCTCCCCCACCCTCGTCACCCGCTCATAGTCCCAGGCCGCGTCGTTTCCACGCAGCTTTATCTTTAAACATTTCAAGCCGTCCTCCTGAATCCAGTCGGCCAACAAGATCGGATATCCGTCCTCCGGTTCACTCCCTGTCAGGTCTTCCTTGCTCAGTGGATCCACTCCTCCCACCAAGTGCCATGCCCGAAGCCGGGCTGGTGGTGATGCCACCATGAAATCCGCCGGATGCAGTCCCTTGAACGAAACGGCCCCTTCCGCTTCCAGAAAATCCTCCAGCGACCGGCTCATGTGTTCCGCATCATACATCCCGTACACATCTTTCCCGTGGATTTTTCCAAATGCGTCGTGAAGTGCCTGGTCAAAAACCGAGCAACACACCAAGGCACCCAGCCAAGGCATCGGCTCCGGGCGCCCTTCATTTAATTCCGCCAAAAGACCGGGCAGCGCCTCATCAATAAAATCCTGCCCCACCTCCATTGCTTGCCCCCAGCAATCCCAGTCCGCCCAAGCCTGGGCCAGCTTCTTGCAAAGGGCACGCATCGCCTGATGGCGCTCCTCATAACCCAGCGTGCTCGGCCATACCCACGTCACGCTAAGGGGCGTTTCCCCCCAACCCACCGCCGTACGGCCATCCTTGCCCCGCACCGTCAGGCAGGCCCGGGCGCAGGTGACAAAGGTCACCGTTTCCCCCCCAAACTTTAAAGGCATGCGCGTGTGGACCGGCAGAAAATACAACCGCGCCCCAACGACTCGAATGTCTGTGGCCTTGCCCATTTGTCGCGACGATAAAAAAGCCGCCCGTGAGGAGCGGCGGGTGAAGGTCGTTGAAGCGGAATCTCGGGATTATGTCGAGCCTTCTTCGCCAGAGGTAACCAACTCCGGCTCCCGCTCCAATCGGTCTTCCGTGGAATCTTCCACCAGCTCATTTCGGCGACGGCCCCGCTGGGGCTGCCACTGCCGCACCCAAGGATAAAGCCGGATGCCCAGCCACAAGAGCACGCCAATCCCCGCCGCGATGGATCGCTTGCGCCATTTCATTACCGCCGCATGCTCCGGCGAAGATGCCATTTCCGCTTCCATCGCCACCGCCTCGCGCCGTTCCATTTCATCCCCAAACACCCGCGCTACCTCGCGCATGTAGTCCAGAGTCATGTCGCCAAACTCCTTCGCCTCTTCCGCCCGCCGCAAATAAAGGCGCGCCAGCCCCGGCTCTCCCGTAGCCTCATAAAAAATCCCCAAGTAAAGATCTGCATAAAACATTGCCCGCGCCAGTTCCCTCTCCGCGGGCTCTCCTGAACGGGCCGCCGCCAACACCCGGCCCGGCCGAAGTTCCCCCTTGAACATCGAGTAAACCTGCATCATCGGAATCCGCTTTTCCTCCTCCGAAACTTCCAGCATCCGCTCGCGCGCCGCCCCCAGCCCCGAGTGCCGTGCCACTGCTAGGAAATGCCAAGCTGCCGCCTCCGCATCATTGCTTTGCACCACGTCGTACCACTCAAATTGTTTTCGCGCTGCCTCATTGTCCCCCACGATCGCCTGCGCAATGCCCAGCGTGAAGAGATAGGGGGCCTGCGATGCGTCCTGTTGCCGCTCCACGAACAATTTCCAGTCCGAGATGGCATCCTGCAACCGCCCCGCCTTGAACTGTGCCCGTGCCCGCATGCGCAACAAGTCCAATCGATGCGGCGCATACTGATAACCCATCCCAAAATCCAAAACCGCCGCATCAAACCTTCGCAACCGGTCGTTCAGTTCTCCGCGAAAATGATACCCCACGAAATTCGTTTGATCCGCCATCACCGCCCGTGTGGCCAGACGCAACGCCTCATCCATGTCCCCCTGCAAAACAGCATCCCGCGATTGCCGTAAAAACTCTTCCTGCTCGGCGGAAACAATCACCTCCGCAGGATTCGGCCGACGTGTCTGCCCCAGCCCGGCACACGTCACCACCATCAGAAATAGAAAAAAGAACCCCCTCCTCACGCGCCCAGCCTAAAATCCGCTACCGCCCCGCGCAACCCAGACATATTCACATCACCAGCACCATTATTCCTTCTTCGGCACTTTCACCTTGTTTAGCACCGCATGCACCCGCGCCACGTCGCCCATGTAGCCGTGGTTATCCGCCACCGCCGCGGCGAGCCCGATGAATTTGTCGCGCAGCTTCAGCTCACCCGTGGCCTCATACCAAATGCCAAGATACAGATGTGCGTAAAACAACTGCCGTTCCAGTCGCGGTCCTTTCGCGGCGTCTGCCTTGGCCTTGGCGAGGACTTTCTCCGGCGTGCTTTTGCCGGCGAAAAGCGCATGCACCTCCATCATCGGAATGCGACCGTCTCCCACAATGGGAATGAGCTTTTTTTTCGCCTCCACAATGCCTTTCGCCCGCGCGAGGCACAGGAAATGCCACACGGCATTTTCCACGTCGTTCGTGTTCACCGTCTGATGCCGCTCGAACTGCTCGTAGCCTTTCTTGAATTCCTTCGTGTAATAATACGAAATACCGCGCATCCAATGATGCGGATCACGCCGCGGATTAAGTTTCAAATACGCATCAAAATCCGCCACCGACTCCTTTGCTTTCGCCAGCCGGAAATGACTCTCACCCCGTTCCTGATAAGCCTCGCCTAGGATTCCCTGTGGTGGTTTCAGTTCAATCACCCTGGAGAAATCCTGCACCGCCTTCGCGTGCATGCGCAGTGCCGAGTGCAGATTGCCCCGCAGCATATGGGTAAACGGATCCTTCGGTGCCATCTCCACCAGTTTCGCCGCCAGCTTCAGTGCCTTGTCATTTTGCCCCGCCGAATACGCTGTGCGCACCTCGCCCGCCAGCTTGCGCACCGCCGCGTCGTCATTGGCAAATCCTTCAATGTTTAAACCCATCGCAATTAACAAGATAATCAAAACCCGCTTCATGCCCCGAGGGTAAACATCTCCCAAACTGATGCAACTCCTTTGGGCGTGCCGCCAAGCGCGCTCCAAAATCCGTGACAAATCCGCCCCACCACCGTACCCCTTTGCGCCCATGCTCGCAGCCCTCCTTTGCACGCTTCTGTTCAGCCTTTCCGCCGTCACGGCAAGGCGAACCACTGAGTACATGGGCGGCACCGAGACCAACTTTGCACGACTCATCATTGCCCCACTCGTGCTCATGGTATTTGCGTTTTTGTTTTTTGAAAACGTCTCAGCTCATTTTCAGCCCAACATTTTCTGGCTCTTGTTCGCCAGCGGCGCCATCGGCTTTGGCTTGGGTGACATTGCCCTTTTTCAGGCCTTTCAACGGATCGGCTCGAGACTCACCGTACTCATCGTCCACTGCGTGGCCGTGCCATTAGCCTTAACCGTAGAATTTGGGTTGTATAAATTTGGTTACATGGAGAAATCCGCATTGACCTCACCATCACAAATCATCTTTGCCGTCATCATTCTTGCGGGTGTCACCATCGCGCTCGCGCCAAAGGAAAATCCTCATCTTGAAAAAAGTGGTCTCTGGAGCGGCATTGGCTGGGGGCTCATTGCCGCCTTCGGCCAAGGCATCGGTGCCGGCACAATGGTTCGTTTCATCACGGAGAAATATACTGAGTTCAACAAACTCACTGGAGACGAAGCTTTTCATGCCGGCCTCACCGTCGCTGCACAACGCCAACTCGGCGGCATGGTTTTCACCGGCCTCTGTCTCTGGGCCTTGCGCACTTATTTAAAGGGCAACCCCGCTTCCCCCAGCGCACGCGCCCTGACCAACCCCGGCAGCGACTGGACCGCCGGCCGCCGCTGGCTGCTCCTCAACGCCCTCGCCGGCCCCGCCTTTGGCGTCACCTGCTATCAATGGGCCCTCCTCAACAACCCCACCGGCGTAATCCTCCCCATCGTCGCCACCACTCCACTCGTGGTCATCCCGTTTGCCATCTATATGAAGGAGGAGAAACCAAGCTGGCGCTCGTTGGCCGGAGGAGTGCTGGCCGTGGCGGGCGTGGTGGGGATGGTTATGTGGACGCAGGCTTAATGAGCAATTTTCCAGTACCCCCAAGAGTCACACCGTGAGCCAACCAAGGATGAGACATCCCTCAAGCGCATGGTAGATCGGGGCTACAAAGCCTTCTGGGCGCGTCGCGGCAAGAAACCGCCCAAGGTCTCCCGCCACTACCTCGTCTACGGCGACGGCGATTGGCCGAGGAAGCAGTCAGGCGCGGATTAAAATCCGTTTAATTAAATGCGGGCGTTTAAAGACTCCATTGACGCCCGCCACGGCGCTGGTATCCTTCCGGCGATGAAAGCTCTGATTCTTTTGATGGCGGTGGTGTTGGTTGGTGGTTGTGCTTCTGGCAATAGCGCAAAAGCCAAGGCAGCGATTGAGTTAGCGATTCGCGAGGAGCTCAAGAAACCCACAGGCATACTCACCAAGGTGGATTATGAGAAGGTGACTGCGGTGAGCTTTCACCGCATGCAACTGACTGAGATTCCGGAGGTTCTGGAGAAACTCACGCAGTTAAAAGTGCTGGGGCTCAGGATCAATGAACTGACTGACATAAAGGGACTAGAGAAATCCAAACAGTTAAAGGGATTGGGACTTGGGCGCAATAAATTGACCTCCGTGAAAGGTCTGGAGAATCTCACAAATTTAGAGGCGCTGACTCTCGAAGATAATCAACTGACCTCCGTGAAGGGTCTGGAGAAGCTTCCGCAGTTATGGTTTCTGAGTCTCAGCAAAAATAAACTAACCTCCGTGAAGGATCTGGAGAAGCTCACGCAGTTAAAGTATCTGAATATCATGAACAACCCCGCCCTCACTAGGGCTCAGATTGATGAACTGAAAAAGGCGTTGCCCAAGTGCAAATCCACAGCGGCGTCAGCAATAGAGCTAGTCGTAAAGAAAAACCACGCCCGCCGATCGTGCCACCGAAACCCACCCTCCGCGGCGAGTCCGCTGGAGCCGACCAAAACTAACGCCCCTCCTGCCTCAAGAGCCCCATTGACGCCCGCCACGGCGCAGGTATCCTTCCGGCCATGAAATCTCTCTTACTCGTGCTGGCGGTGGTGTTGGGCCAATCCGTCTTGGCGGCGGATAAGAAGCCACTCATTACCAACCCCATTGTTGAGAAGGAGATTCGTAGGTGGGCCGAGAAACCCACAGGCGAACTCACCGAGGCGGATTTGGAGAAGGTGACCCGCCTTTACTTGCGGGGCCCCAAAATCACCGACGCGGATCTCAAGGAGGTGGCCAAGTTGCAGAACCTCAAACACCTTATATTGGACGACACCAACATCACCGACGCAGGCCTCAAGGAGGTGGGCAAGTTGCAGAAGCTTGAAGCGCTTAGCTTGGCGCGCACCAAAATCACCGACGTGGGTCTCAAGGAAGTGGCCAAGTTGCAACAGCTCAAAACGCTTTGGTTGAACGACACCAAAATCACCGACGCGGGCCTCATTGAGGTGGCCAAGTTGCAACAGCTCAAAGAGCTTAACTTGGCCCGCACCAAAATCACCGACGTGGGCCTCAAGGAGGTGGCCAAGTTGAAGCAGCTCACACGGCTTTACTTGACCGGCACCACCATCACCGACGCGAGTCTTAAGGATATTGCCAAGTTGAAGCAGCTCACACGGCTTAACTTGGCCCGCACCAAAATCACCGACGTGGGCCTCAAGGAGGTGGCCAAGTTGAAGAAGCTCAAATCGCTTTACTTGACCGACACCCAAGTCACCGACGCGGGTCTCAAGGAGGTGGCCAAGTTACAGGAGCTCTTGGGACTTAACTTGTCCTCCACCCAAATCACCAAAGCGGGTGTGGCTGAATTACAGAAGGCGTTGCCCAAGTGCAGAATCGTCAGCAACGCCACCCAGTAACCCCCTAACGCCCCTCCTGCCTCAAGAGCTTCTTGTACTCCTCGATTAGTTCGGGTGCGTTCTGAACAATCCACTGCCTCTTGGCCACCGTACTGCGCTTGGTGTACTCGCGCTTGAGCATGTCCACAGCATCAGCAGGATTCATGGCGTGCCACCGCCGGTCTGTTGCGAGTTTTGTGAAGGTTTTTTCAGAGACAGCATATTTCATACGCATAAATTCCCGGACTTTCAGGCAAACATCCATTTCCGTTGACACTCTCCATTCATCCTGTTTGAATCCGCCCATCGCATGACCCACAAGACGAAACACAAGTCCGTTCGTCGACGCAGCCGCTAGCGCTGCGCCGGGTTTTTTCTATTTCGATTCCCCGCCGCTGTTTTCCACAGATGAAGTCTTTTCATTCCATTGATGGTTCCATTGTTGCCCCGCAGGGTTTCCTGTCGGCCGGGTTGTTTTGTGATGTGAAACGCCTCGGCACCGGCAAGGGCAGCGACAAAGGCCAGAAACGCGATCTCGCTGTGATTGTCTCCGAAGTGCCGGCCACGGCGGCGGGGATGTTTACGACCAACCAAATCTGTGCCGCGCCGGTGAAAGTGTGCGTGGATCATCTCGCGCGCAACAAAGGCAAAGCGCAGGCGGTCGTCGTCAACTCCGGCAACGCCAACGCCTGTACCGGCCCTCGCGGGCTAAAGGATGCGCAAGAAATGGCGGCGCTACTCGCCGAAGAATTGTTACTGCAACCGGAGGATGTGCTCGTGGGCAGCACGGGGCGGATTGGGCTGGAGCTGCCGATGCCGAATATCCGCGCCGGCATCCGGCAAATTGTCAGGGAACTGGACGACTCGCCCACGGCCGCGCATCACGCCGCCGAGGCGATCATGACCAGCGACACGCGCGCGAAAGAAATCGCCGTGGAATTTAAACTCGGCGGAAAAACCGTGCGACTCGGCGGTATCGCCAAGGGCGCGGGGATGATCCAGCCCGGCATGAGCCCCACCGGCGCGCGCCCTGCAAGCCTGCCCCTCCACGCCACGATGCTCGCGTATCTCACAACCGACGCTAAGATTCCCGCCGGCGTGTTGCGGCGTTGTTTGCGCGAAGCGGTCGCCAGCAGTTTCAATTGCATCACCGTCGACGGCGACATGAGCACCAACGACACCGTGCTGCTCCTCGCCAACGGCCTCGCCGGCAACGGCAAGCTCAGCGCGAAGGATTTGAAAACATTTCAGGCCGTGCTCAATCACGTGTGCCTCGAGCTGGCCAAGATGATCGCGCGCGATGGCGAAGGCGTCACGCGGCTGGTCACCGTCCGCGTGCGCGGTGCGAAAACTCAAAAGGATGCCGACGCCGCCGCCCGCGCCGTGGGCAATAGTGCATTGGTAAAGACCAGCTGGAATGGCGGCGACCCCAACTGGGGCCGGATCATCGATGCGCTCGGCTATTCGGCCGCGAAGGTCGTTGAAGAAAAAGTCGACATCGCCTACAGCGCCCCCGGCTCAAAAAAACTCACCCACTCCCTGAAGAAAGGCCGGCCCACGCGGACGTCCTTCGACACCCTGTGCGCCGCCGTCGCGCCCGCGGAATTCGACCTGCACATCAACCTCAACCTCGGCCACGGCCAAGCCACCCTTTACGCCGCCGATCTCACCGAGGAATACGTGGACTTCAACAAAGGCGACATCAGCAACCCCGCATCGCTCGGAGGCTAATCATGAACAAATCGTAACAGGTGAAAAAGCATTTCAATCCTCCGAGGATTTCGACGATGTTTATTGGTTCGATTGATCGATCCATGCGTTTGCCTTCACTGGAGATATGGAGCGGTCATTCCGGGCTTTTTTCAGCGGTTTTTGAATGAGGATGGACAGGGGATAACTTCTTCTTTGAAAATATGGAAACTCCTGTAGAACCCGCGGCGACGTTTGGAACGCAGCCCAGGTGAAACCCCTAATGACTGATCCAGTGAAACGCCCGTCAGGCCGTTCGGCCTATTTTATATAAGCGGATAGTTAGAATCCGCAGCCTTTTTTATTTCTCCCTTCTCCATGAAAAACGAGAAACTCCTTACTGTCCTAAAAATATTCGGTGTCTTTGCCTGCCTTTATTTATTTTTAATCGGCATTGGCGGCATGGGGGCTGCCTTTAAAGGGGAGTTTAAGGACACGGCGGCGCGGCTGCTGGAAGCCACGAAATCGCCGGTTGTAGGGTTATTCATCGGCATTTTGGCAACCACCATTGTGCAAAGTTCATCAACTACCACCAGCCTGATTGTGGGCTTGGTGGCGGCGGGTGCGGTGGATGTGGGAGGCGCCATCTTTATGGTGATGGGCGCCAATGTAGGCACCACAGTCACGGCCAAGATCGTGTCGCTCGGGCACATCACACGGAAATCGGAGTTTCGAAGAGCATTCGCGGCGGCATCTTTGCACGATACGTTTAACATCATCACCGTCGCCGTCCTGTTGCCGTTGGAGCTCGCTTTTGGATTCCTCAAAACTGCAGCGGGATATCTAGGCAGCATCTTCATTGATGTGACGGGGGTGACGAAGCCGGAGAATTACCTCAAGAAAGCCACCAAACCGGCCATCGAATGGCTGGGCGATGTGCTTAATGGCGAAGGCTGGCTGTTGGTGGTTTCTGTGTTGATCACTTTTTGCATGCTCTTTGCCATCGGAAAACTGTTAAAGAGCCTGGTGCTGAAAAAACTGGAGGCCTTCTTCGATGCCTACCTTTTCCGCAATGCGGCCATCGCCTTTGTCGTGGGCATTTTCCTGACCGTGCTGGTGCAAAGCAGTTCGATCACCACCAGCTTAATCATCCCGTTGGCGGGTGCCGGAGTGTTGCGTTTACCCCAGATTTTCCCGTTCGATATCGGGGCCAACATTGGAACGACCATGACCGGTTTATTGGCCGCCTTGGCCGCGGCCAGTGCGGTGACGGTGGAGCCGGGACAACCGGTGCCGGCAGAAATTGTGGCCGGAGCCACGGTGGCTTTTGCGCATATGTTATTTAATTGCACGGGCGCACTGATCTTCATGCCTTACGCGCCCATTCGTGCCATTCCGGTCATGATTGCCGAGCGGCTGGCGGAATTTTGCCTGCGCAATCGAGTGATTCCGATCGTGTTGATCATCCTCATGTTTTATGTCATCCCCATTTTGGTGACGTGGTCAACAGTTTCGGGCGCGCTCAAAGACGATAAAGCACCTGAAGAGCAGACGGTGCCCGGATCTGGGGATGCGAATGGGCCGCAACAACCGGATAGCAATGCAACTGATGGCAACGCCACCGACGGGAATGCTACTGAAATCGGCGAATAGATTCGCCAAATTGGAGAACATCATTTAGACTCACTGATTATGTGGAAGGAAATCATCAGCGTCTTTCAAAAAGACAATCTCTACCAGCAAGCCTTCGACGAAGCGTGTAAAATGCTCGAAACCGACAGCAAGATGTACGCTGCCTCGGTGGAATCGCTGCGCCATTCTGATATGGCGGATATCGATCTGGACATTTATGCGTTGGACAAGGAGATCAACCGGTCCGAGCGCGACGTGCGCAAAAAAGTGATGAAGCACCTGATGCTTTCCAGCGACACGCAGCTCAACTCAGGCCTCGCACTGGTGAGTGTGGTGATCGATATCGAACGCATCGGTGATTACACCAAGAACATTTATGACCTTGCCCGCAGCCATCCAAAGCGTCTGGAAGCCGGCAGTCTGGAGGACAAACTGCAGGAAATCGAAGCACATATAACCCAGATTAGCACCCGTGCCATCGAAGCCTTTAGGGAAGGCGACGAGGATCTCGCACGGGAGGTGATGGAGGAGTACAAGGAGGAAATTTCGGATGACTGCGACAACATGGCCGATGATATAATCTCGGGCAAAGTGGATGACCTGGAGGCCCCGGAAGCAGCGGCCGTGGTTCTGTATGTGCGTTTCCTCAAGCGCATTGGCAGCCATTCCCGAAACATTGTCACCAGCATTATCAATCCCTTCCACCGGATTGGGTATTCCGAAAAGAAAAAGAATTAAGCCTTCGGCGAGACCAATGATTGGGAAACTTGGGAGTTGATGCTATCGGCTCCAAGCCCTTTGCATTTCCTTTACACAACAATCATTTTTGCCGGGATTTCTGGTTGCGGGATGGGGCGCAATCGTGACACATTTCCGGCCCGATTTTTACGCCAACGCGGCGGCGTTTCGTTCAGCAAAACCCCCTACAAATAATGCAGGAACTCATCTCCAAAGCAGACACTCTGCTCGAGGCGTTGCCGTATATTCAGCGGTTTGCGGGGGCGACGTTTGTGGTGAAGTACGGCGGCAGCTTCATGGACAGCCCGGACGAGGCGGTGCGCACGGGCGTGGCGCGGGACGTGGTGTTCCTCGAGGCAGTGGAGATCAATCCGGTGGTGGTGCACGGCGGCGGCAAGCGCATCAACAAGGCGCTGGCGGCGGCCGAGGTGGAGTCGCGCTTTGTCAATGGGCTGCGCTACACGGACGCCGCGACGGTGGAGATTGTGGACCGTGTGCTCTCGACGGAAATCAATCCGGAGATTGTTGACCTCATCAATTCACTCGGCGGCGTGGCCAAGGGCTTTGCCGGCACGGATATTTTCACCTGCACGCGGCATGCGCCTGACAATGAAGATTACGGTTTCGTCGGTGAAGTGACTGCCGTGAACACCGCGCCGCTGGAGAACTGCATCGCGCAGGGCATCACGCCGGTCATCTCCCCCACCGCGCGCGATGTCGAAGGACAGATTTACAACTGCAACGCAGACGTGGCCGCCGCGCAGGCCGCCATTGCGCTGGCCGCCAAGCGGCTGGTGTACATGAGCGACGTGCCCGGGCTGTTGCGCGACCCCGCCGATGACGCCACGCTCATTTCGCATCTGGACATCGTCGAGGTCGACGCGCTGAAGCAGTCCGGCATCATTGCCAGCGGCATGATCCCCAAGGTCGACAGCGCCGTCACCGCCATCAACGCCGGCGTCGACAAAGTCGCCCTCGTCGACGGCCGCATCAACCACGCCGTGTTGCTGGAGATTTTTACGGACAAGGGCGTCGGGACGGAGATTGTGAAATGAAAACCACTTTTCACCACAGAGGCACAGAGGTCTTAAAAATGATCCCTCTGTGTCCTCTGTGCCTCTGTGGTAAATAAAAAATGAACGACTCACCACTCAAATCCCGAACCGACACATTCGTCATCCCGACGTATTCGCGTTTCCCGCTCGCCTTCACCCACGGCGAAGGCTGCCACGTGTTCGCCACCGATGGCACGCGGTACCTCGATCTCGGCGCGGGCATTGCCACCGCGTGCCTCGGCCACGGACATCCCGAGCTGGCCGCTGCCTTGGCCGAGCAAGCCGGCAAGCTCACGCACGTTTCCAACCTGTACCACACCGAACCGCAGGGATTGCTCGCCGAAAAACTCGTCGCCCTTGCCGGCGGCAGCGGAAAGATTTTCTTTTGCAACAGCGGCGCGGAGGCCAACGAGGCGTTGTACAAACTCACGCGACTGCGCGGGCATGACGAAGGCCAGTTTGAAATCCTCACCACGCTCGGCTCTTTCCACGGTCGCACGTTGGCGGGCATTGCGGCTACGGGCCAGCAAAAGGTGAAGGAAGGCTTTGCGCCCGCAGTGGAAGGCTTCCGTCACGTGCCTTACGACGATGTCGATGCCATCCGCGAGGCCATTACGCCCGCCACCGGCGCCATTCTGGTCGAGCCCATCCAAGGCGAAAGCGGCATTCACTGCGCCACACCCGAGTACCTACTTGACCTGCGGGCGCTGTGTGACGAACGCAACCTCCTGCTGTTGCTCGATGAAGTGCAATGCGGCCATTTCCGCACCGGAAACTTTTTCGCGTGGCAAACCATCATGGCCACGCATCCGGACTTCGCACCGGACGCCTGCTCGATGGCCAAAAGCCTCGCCGCCGGTCTGCCGATGGGCGCCATTTGGGCCAGCGAACCATTGCAGGACATCCTCGGCCCCGGCACGCACGGCACGACGTTTGGCGGCACGCCGCTGGTCAGTGCGCACGCTCTCAAGGCGCTGGAGATCATCGAGCGCGACAGCCTCGCGCAAAACGCCGTCGACCTCGGCAACCATTTGGCCGACCGCATCCAGCAACTCATTGACGCCCATCCCAACGTGCTCAAGGAAGTGCGCGGGCTCGGGCTGATGATTGGCGTGGAGCTGGCTGAAGGCATCCCCGCCTTTGCCGAGAGCAAATGGCCAGCCTCTGTGCAGATCGTCGAGCGCCTGCACGACGCCGGGCTGCTCACCATCCCCGCCGGCGCGCGCGTCTTTCGCCTGTTGCCGCCATTAAATTTATCGCAAGCCGACGCCGATGAAGGCCTCGCCATCATCGAGAGCGTCATCAAGGATTTAGCATCATAACATCATGAAACACCTGTTAAGCATCGAGGCGATGGACGCCGCGTCCATCGGGACCATTCTGGAAAACGCCACCGTCATCAAGGCGCAGCGCGGCGACAGCCAGCACCAACCGCTCGCCGGCCAAACGTGGGCGATGATTTTCACCAAGTCCTCCACGCGCACCCGCGTGTCCTTCGAGACCGGCATCCGCGAGCTCGGCGGCGGCGTGATGTTCCTCAACGCCAACGACCTCCAACTCGGCCGCGGCGAGCCCATCCAAGACACCGCCCGCGTGCTCGGCCGCATGGTGCACGGCGCCGTCATCCGCACCTTCGCGCAAAGCGACGTCGAGGATTTCGCGCAACACTCCGGCATCCCCACCATCAACGCCCTGACCGACGCCGAGCATCCCTGCCAAATCCTGACCGACATTTTCACCTATCAGGAAGCCCGCGGCCCGATCGCCGGCAAGGTCGTCACCTTCATCGGCGACGGCGCCTGCAACGTGCCCATCAGCTGGATCTGGGCCGCCGGCAAACTCGGCTTCGAGCTGCGCATCGCCGCGCCCAAAGCGCACCAACCCTGCCCCGACCTCGTCGCCAAGGCGGGCGGCAACATCACCGTCACCGAGGATTGCAACACCGCCGCCGAAGGCGCTGATCTGCTCTACACCGACGTGTGGGTCTCCATGGGCATGGAGTCCGAAACCGCCCAACGTGAGCAGGACTTCGCCGGCTACCAGATCAACGAAGCCCTCGTTGCCCGCGCCAACGAAGGCGCCCTCGTCATGCACTGCCTCCCCGCCTACCGCGGCAAGGAGATCGACGAGCCAACCCTCGAAGCCCACGCCGAAACCATCTTCACCCAAGCCGAAAACCGCCTGCACGTGCAGAAGGCCATTTTGAATTGGCTGGTGAAATAGAGCATGAGGCCGGCCGGTCCGGTGGGCTATTTCAATCTCTCCTGAAGCTGTTTGAGTAAATCTGCAGCTTTTTCCGGTTGCGTCTCGGCGAGGTTTTTCGTTTCGCCGGCGGGCGTGGTGTGATCGTACAACTCCAGTTCACCGCCGCGGTGGGCAATCAGGCGATGGGTGTCCGTACGAATGGTCTGCGCCCCCCCACGATAGGCAAAAGCCGGATGCCCTTTCGCGTTGGGATCGGCAAGGATCGGCATGAGCGATTGGCCGTTCAAGCCAGCGGGCGGCTTGAGGCCGGTGAGTTCGCAAACCGTCGGGAAGATATCGAGCGTCTCAACCACTGCCTGCGTGGGTTTGCCCTCGGCGGCCATGCGGGGGGCGGCGATGATCAGCGGTGAGTGGAGGGATTCCTCGAACAGCGCGTGCTTGCCCCAGATGGCGTGCTCGCCGAGGTGCCAGCCGTGATCGCCCCACAGCACGATGATCGTGTTGTCGCGCAACCTAAGCGCATCCAGCCGGTCGAGCAAGCGACCCACCAGTGCGTCGGCGTAAGTGACGCAGCCGGCGTAGTGCTTGCGCACCTCGAGGGCAAACTCGGCGTCGGTGTTGGGGTTCCGCTTCCAGCGATTGTATTTCATGAACTCACCGGAGCCGTGCCACGTGGTTTTTCCGGCGGGCTTTTGCGGATGCGGCGTGGCGGGCAGTTTGGCATTTTTGTAATGCTTCATGTATTTGGCCGGCGTGCCGAACGGTAGATGAGGCCGGATGATGCCGACAGCCAACAGGAACGGTCTGTCCGCTTTCGCCAGCGCGTCCATTTGCTTCAGTGCCTCGTCGGTAATGAGGCCATCGGGATACGCCGAGTCCGGCCCGTCAAAGACCTGATACACGTCCATGTCCTTCGCGTTTTTCCTGATCTCACCGTTGGCCAAGCCGTGCATCGCCCCGCGCGGATGCTGCCACGGCCCGGCGGGCAGCAAATGGCGCGTCCAGGCACCGGGCATTTCCGGCTTGGCGTCCTCATCCCAATCACGTCCGCCGCGGCCGCCGGGGTGATGCGAGACTTTGCCGACCGACACGGTCGTGTAGCCATGCTTGCGAAACCATCCCGGAAAACTCGTGCCCTTGATCTTAGCGAAGTTCTGGAAGAGCGCCCCGTTATGTGCCGGCCCGTAACGCCCGGTCAGCAGTGTATAGCGCGAGGCCCCACACGTCGGCGCCTGCACGTAATGGCGATGAAACGCCCGCCCGCGCGCCGCCAAGGCATCAATGTTGGGCGAGTGAATGTAATCGACGCCAAAACTTTTCAGCTCCGGGCGCAAATCATCGATGCAGATCAGCAGAACGTTTGGGCGTTTTTCGATGGATTTGGCCAGCGAAGGCAGCGCTAGGAACGCTGACAGCATTAAAATAAAGCGAAGCATGGTTCGGGCAATGTTGGCAGATGTGCCCCTTGAGTTCAAACGCAGAGCGCGCCTAGTCCACATCCGCCGGCGTAAGACGCGGGATGTCCTTGGCATCGGGATGCTGATCCTGGCGGCCGTGGACATAGAGAGCGGTCCATTCGGCGAGGCGGCGGCCGAGGAGTTTGCAGGATTCCTGAACCTCCGGCTCACGCGGGGCTTTGCAGGCTACGGCGCCGTAATGGCCGGTCATCTTTTTGCCGGCGTACTCGGTGACGCCGAAAACGAGAAATCCGAAATTCATCAGCACGGTGTGGATGGATTGGCAGGCGAGCTCCATACCGCCGCCCCACCCGCCGGCACTGGAAAAGGCGCAGGCGATTTTACCGTCCACCTTCATCCACGAGCTGATCATTTCCTCGTCCCAAAACCGTTTCATCTTCCACGAAAGCACGCCCATGTTGGTGGGACTGCCCACGGCGAGGCCATCACACCATTGCACATCTGCGGCGGTGGCGTCGTCCACACTGAGCACGCGCACCTCAGTCTCTGGCACCAGCGCAGCCCCTTCGCCAACGAGATCGGCCATTTGTTTCACATTGCCTGTGGCGGAATCGAAGAGGACGAGAATTTTGTTCATGAAATGCGCTCGTCACTCGGTCTGTTCACGCAGCACATAAGCGTTCGGAGCCGAGTCGGGCTGTATTGGCTTGGGCTCCGGTGTCAGCACTTTGCGATCGTGCTCCCATTGTCGCTTCATAGCAGCCTGCGTAAGAGCATCCAGCCGGCCGCCGTGTTCTTGCAGGAGCGCCTCACGGTTGGCTCGCACCTCGTTGACAATTTCATCATTCATTGGTCGGTTCTCCAAACAATTCGTCCGGCGTGCAAATGATGGGCAAACAATGTCCAGCCTTGCTGACGGCAAAATTCATTCTACCGAGGATTTCAGCATTTGCAATATGCGCGCAATTCCATGTGACCAGAAAATCCATGCCATGACGGGCGGCCACGGCAATGTGTGCTGCATCCGCAGCGGCGCTGGTTGGCACAATCCCTGCACTGAGCAGCGTCTGTGCCAGACGCAGCACTTCCTCATCGATTTCCAGCAAGTCAATGCCCTCAAGGATTTTTGATCGACGCGCAGCTGCCTCGGGATCACCCATGGCCACTTCGGTAAGGACAAATTCTGAAATGCAAAAATTGAAATCGCCTCGTCGGTGCTGCCACCATTGGCGAGTGAGTTCCTGCCGACCGGCGATGATCGAATTCGAAGAAGGGCGCGCCGCCAGATAACTTGGAATGGTGGTTTCCAGATAAACTGTCGCGCGTTTGCTCATTTCAACTTCGCCGGATCGAGCACGGCATGTTTCACAGTCTTGCGTTGCCAGGTATAAGTGATGTGAACCTTGCCATCGGCGGTTTGGATGACGGCGGGGTACGAATACTCGCCGGGCGCACGCTCGAGGGTGAGGACCGGCTTCCAAATGTTGCCGTCGTTGGAAATGGCAACATTAAGCATGGTGCGGTTGGCGGGGAAAATGATGCCGCGCACGGTGTGGTTGTAGACGATCAGCTGTCGGCCGTCGGCGAGGGTGACGGCGTCGGTGCCGGCATTGGGGTTGGGCAACGGACTGGCGGCCATGGGGCTCCAGGTTTTGCCGCCATCCCTGGAGCGGCTGGTGGTCACAACGCGTTGGCGGCTGCGGCACATCACCTGCAGATCACCGTTCTTGTGAAACAACACGCTCGGCTGGATGGCGCCGAATTCTTTGCCATCATTGATGGGGCCGATGACCTGCCACGTTTTGCCGAGGTCGCGCGTGATTTCGAAATGCACGCGCCAGCCGTCGTGCTCTGTGCTGCTGGGGCAAAGGATCGTGCCGTCGGCCAACTGCACGGGTTTGTTTTTCACGGGGCCGAGCAAATGTCCCAGCG
Organism: Verrucomicrobiales bacterium; assembly: GCA_002721895.1. The sequence continues at coordinate 4,322 of PBLV01000053.1, read as the reverse complement.
GCCCTTGGCCGAGCTTGCGGCGGTTACCCCAGGTTTTGCCGCCGTCCTTGGAGGTCAGCAGCACGCCCCACCACGTGCTGGGTGTGGGGCCGACTTTATAAAAGAGCATTAGCGGCCCGGTCTTCGGCTGGAAGAGCACGGGGTTCCAGCAGGGATAATCCTTGTCCTCACCCTCGGCACCGGTGGCCACCTCCACCGGGGCGGTCCAGCGGCCTTGGACCAAACGCGACACGCGGATGCCGACGTCATTGTGCTTTTCGCGCGTACCGGCAAACCAAGCGGCGACCAAGCCAGTTTTCGTTTCGACGATGGTCGAGGCATGACACTGCGGTGTGGGACGATTCTCCAGCGGATAGATGAAGCCGGCCGACAATAAGGCGCCCTGCCCCGGCTGAGCCTTCGGTGGAAGTTTGGCCGCGTGAATCAGGGCGGCGGCACTAAGGAAGATCCAGATAATTTTCATTTCAATCGTCTTTTGAGCCAGTTGGAGTACTCCGGCCGTTTGCTCCATTCGGGGAAGTAGGGTTTATAACCATCCACCGTGTTCCAGAAAATGCGTGGAGGCTGCGGACCGACCTTGCCTTCAGGATAGTCCTTGCCGGCCACACTGGCGGCGACGGAGCGGCGGGTGTTTTCCAGATCCCGGGCCAACCGCGCCGCCGTTGCGGGATCCTTGTCATACAGATTGGTGGTTTCCGCGGCGTCTTTTTCCAGGTTATACAGCTCGAAGCGCTCGCCCTTTTTCCCCGGTGACGACAAGAGCTTATATTCATTGGCAATCACTGCCAGCCGACCGCGGCTTTGGAAAGGCAACGGTTTGCTGCGCCGATCAAGGTTGCGCGCGAACAACGGCTTCAAGCTCAAGCCGTCCTGCGGTTGGAGCATCGAGGATTTCGGCAGACCGCACACCTCGGCAAGGGTTGGGAAAATGTCCACCGCCCCGGCGGGGTATTTGGTAATGCGCGCCTTGCGGATACCGGCGGGCCACTCGATGACGCACGGCACGCGCAGTCCACCCTCGTACATGCTGCCCTTATAACCGCGCAGACCGCCGGTGGTGTCCGGCACGAAACCCGGCAGGCCGCCGTTGTCACTGGTGAACCACACGAGCGTGTTATCGGCCGCGCCGAGTTCGCGCAGCCCTTTTCGCAGCGTGCCGATGCTACGATCCATGGCGACGAGTTCGCCGTAGTGATCCTGTGCCTTGGGCGTGAGCTTGGCAAATGGCCCCTTATCCTCCGGCGCGGCGATCCACGGGCTGTGCGGTGTGCCGTACCAAATGACGGTGAAGAACGGCTGCTTGGCCTTCACCTTGCTGCCGATGAATTTCAACGCCTCATCGACCACCACCTCCGAGGAATCCCCCTTGTGATCCTCAAACGTACCTTTGCGGCTAAGCAGTGGGTCGCGTTCAAAAAAGTTCGTGACCGACAGCCATTCGTCGAAGCCGACCTTGCCGGGGCTGTGCGAATCGTTTTTGAGAATCGGCACACCCGGCCCGCGCAGGCCGTTGAGGTGCCACTTGCCGAAATGACCCGTGGCGTAGCCGGCCTTTTGCATCGCGGTGGCCAACGTCTTTTCCTGACTGCGCAACGCGTAGCCGTGATCGAACACGCCGGTACGATCATGCGTGCGGCCGGTCAGCACTGTGGCGCGCGTGGGCGAGCAGACCGGGCCGCCGGCATAAAAGCGATCGAACCGCAGCCCCGCCTTGGCCATCGCATCCAGATGCGGCGTCTTGAGCACGGGATGATTGTAGTAACCGGTTTGGCCCCAGCCCTGGTCATCGGCCATGACCAACACCACATTGGGGCGTTCAGCGGCCAGTGCGGCACAGCTCAGCAGACAAAACATCAAAAAACGCATGGCGGGAGCGTAATGGGAGAAGGCAAAAGGAGGAAGGACGAACCGCTTCTCCTTCGCCGTGAATAACTGGCATCTTTCTTCTGTCATAAATGCGCCCGGCAATGTATAGTTTTGCATCGCTGAAAGGCGGATGATTATGAGTGTTTCTCGACGCAAATTTCTCAAGGCGGGCAGCGCCACGATGGTTCTGCCGTTTCTGCATTCCGTGCCCGAGGCCCGCGCGGCCGCACCCAAGAAGGGCGAGAAGCCGGACAAGAAAATGGTGATCATGTACATCCCGAACGGGATTGTGCGCCGGCAGTTTTTCCCGGGGGAAGGCAAGGCGGAATTGCCGGGCTTCATCGGCGGATTTAATGCCGACAAGACCAAGAACCAGCGACGGTTCGTCAACAAGCCGGGTATTTACGATCTGGAATGGACGCCGACGATGCAGCCGCTAAAGCCGCACGCCAAGGATATCACGATGATCACCGGCTTGGACCGGACGTTCAAGAATGGGCAGGACGTGCACGCGCAGGGCGCCTCGTGTTATCTCACCAGCCTCTCGCCGGTGCAGGCGCAGGAGGCGGGCATTCGGCATCCGAACGGCCGCACGCTCGATCAGGTGATCGGCGACAAGGTCGGGCACAAGACAGTGCTGAACACGCTGGAAATTGGCTGCAACGGATTCCGCGCGCCGAAGGAGCCGATTGAGTTCGACAACATCTCGTGGTACGGCCCCGGCAAAATTGCGCCGTCAATCCGCGATCCGCGCAAGCTTTACGATCGGTTGTTCTCCAAGGACAGCTTCCGCGCGCACGTGGCGGATGTGTCGGACCTTGTGCTGGCCGATGCGAAATCGCTCTCGCGCAAACTTTCTTCTGAAGACCGCGCGATCATGGATGAATTCATGACGCTCGTGCGCAACGTCGAGGTGCGCATGGCCAAGCTCGAGAAGCTGTTGGCCGATGCGGACATCAAGGTGCCCAAGGAGGAAATCCTGCCGCGTGGCGAATACATTCGCCTGCAGGCCGACCTCATGTTGCTCGCCTTCCAGATGGGCATCACGAACATTTGCACCTTCATGATCGGGCCGGAGCGCTGGGATGCGACGCTGATGTACGAGGGCGTGTTCGACAAGCCCGTGCAACATCACAACATGACGCACAACCAAAAGGGCAACGGCTACCTTGAGCTGGCGAAGATCGATACCTTCCACATGCAGCAATACGCCTACATGATCCAGCGCATGAAGGAGATCAAGGAATCCGACGGCAGCTCCATGCTGGACAACTCACTGATCAGCTACGGCGCGGCGTTGGGCGACGGTGCCACGCACCAGTTCTACGATCTGCCGATGGTCGTGGCCGGTGGTGCACAGGGCCAAATCAAGCAAGGCCGGTTCATCCGGATGAAGAGCGGCACGCTCAACTCCAACCTCTGGCTCACCATGGCCAACCTCATGGGCGTGGAGCTGGAATCCTACGCCGACAGCCACGGGGTGATCTCCGAACTGTGGGCGTGACCGCCAGAAGGATGACGATGCGTAAGCTGAGCATTCTGCTTTTCGCACTGCTTTGGCTGCCCGCTCAGGGTGCCGATGATTTCCGGCAAAAGCTGCAGCCGGTGTTTGCCAAGCATTGCGTCAAATGCCACGGCGGCGACAAGGTGAAGGGCAAGGTCAACCTCAAGGAGATTGCCAACGCCGGCCAATTCCTCGCTAAACCGGCGCTGATTAAAGAACTCATCGATGTGCTCGATGCCGGCGACATGCCGCCCGAGGACGAACCACCGCTGCCACCCGCCACCCGCGCGGAAATGCTCGTTATGCTCAAGGCGCTGCTGCGCATGGCGGCCACCGACCAGATGGCGAAGCCCAACCCGCCGCGGCGCCTGAACCGGTTCCAATACAACTACACCGTGCGCGATTTGTTCCAGCTGAACCGCGATGTGTTTGCGTTGTCGGAAAAGCTGATGACGCGCGAGACAATTTACCTCAACGCACCCAAAGTGCCCGATCGCGTGAACGTCCGCTCGCGCGCGCTCAATCCCGCCGCCGGGCTACGCGAAGTGCGACCGTTCCCGCAGGACCTCCGCGCCTCGCACGGGTTTGATAATCAGGCCAATCAACTGACGCTTTCGCCGCTGCTCTTCGATGCCTTCCTGCGCCTGAGCGTGTCCGTGGTGGAAAGCCCGGACTTCAACGAAAACACCGTCGGCATTTGGAACACCTTTTTCAAGGCACCGGCCGCTGATGCTGATGTGCCGGCTGAGACGCACCAACGCATTGCCGACTTTTTGCAACGCGCCTTCCGCGGGCCAGTGGAGAAGGCGACCATCGACCGTTACACCGCCTACGCGCTGGCCAAGCTGAAGCAGGAGATGCCCTACCCGGCCGTGATGAAAAAGGTCGCCTCCGCCGCGCTTTCCTCGCCGATGTTTTTGTTTCACTACCACACCACCGATCCCAAGCTCGC
>PBLV01000052.1 GCA_002721895.1 Verrucomicrobiales bacterium | reverse complement strand
TTCCGGGGTTTTTGTCATGGCGAAAATCAAGCGGCAACTGCGGCAATTGCGGGAAAACCTGCAAAACGCCAATCGCGACGAGGAAGGCGCAGCCTCCTTGGGCGGGTTGTTTTTGCTGTTGGGGGTGATGGTTTTGCTGACGCTCGGATTAGGCAGACTTTTTGGTCAGGGGGTTACTGCTACACCAATCCAGCTCCAAACTTTCAGTTTCTCTCCTTCAACTGTCACAATCCCGATCGATCCAGCCACTGGGGCGTATGGACGGGCATCGACGAGGGCTTCAGCCTCACTCAAGGCGTTTCCATGGTCCCCAACGGATCAAGCACAGACTACCTTCAGTAGTGCACCACCCAGCGCGATTGTACCTTTAAGGAGTCTTGCAACCGGCAGTCGCGGCTTGCCATATTTCTATAATACAACCAAGCAAACTGCAAGTGCCGGGATAGGATTTAATTTAAGTGAAGCTGACAAAGGAACGCACTCAGTTAAAGCAACATTTGTAAATACAATTTTGGGCAAAACATACACATCCACCAAAACGGCAACCCTGACAGTTCGGCTCCAACAAGTTGGTACTCCGCCTACACCGCCTACACCGCCTACACCGCCTACTCCGCCTACACCGCCTACTCCGCCTACTCCGCCTACTCCGCCTACACCGCCTACACCGCCTACACCGCCTACTCCGCCTACTCCGCCTACACCGCCTACTCCGCCTACACCGCCTACACCGCCTACACCGCCTACACCGCCTACACCGCCTCGAATCAAATCTGGTATATTGATTAGCCACCCGATACGGCCGCCTATTACCAGACCTGCCAGCCAAAATTTGACTCCTTCCCAACTTCGGGCAATTTTTCGGCAAGGTCGCATTACCGGCATTCGCTGATGAATAGACCCAGCTCGTTGGATGGTTTATTTCAGTTTTACTTAGGTTATGCTTTTCCGAGTGCAGGTAGATGAAAAGGATCGATCCAACTTTAGGCGTTCCCATGGATGGGAGAGTATTTCAAGTTTTTGCCGCGCCTCCATTGCCGTGGTTTTGTTGGGTACGCTTTTTATAAGCGGGATAGGCTGGCTGACCGGAATCCCAGGATATCCCATGCAGCCATGGGGTGGTTTGTGGTTTATGTTCACTGGAAAGTTGCCACATGTGGGGCCAACGCGCATGTATATCAAGCGGAGGGATGGCAGCCGGGAGGAACTGGATATGAGCCGGTGGTTCAAGTTTAAATCCTGGAAGGATGTGAACCGGTTCGATGCGATGAGATGGACAGATCACAGTATTGCACGGACATGCGAGTTTGTGGCCTCCAAGTTGAATACCACCGGGCAACTGGAGGCAAATGTGACTGGATTTGAGGTCGTTCGGACGTGGTGGGATGTGCTCCCTAATGGCCGGTTGCGGGAGGGATCAATTCAGGAGTCCGTTTATCAAATCGATTTTCATGACTGAGATGTCGAGGCCAATGAATGGATGGAAGCGTGTGCTGGAGTTCTTCATTGGGCCGGTTTTCGTGCGGCCGCTTTGCTTTTTTCGGATTGGTGCAGGCTTGTTGATTGCTTGGCAGGGATTCCATTGGCTTCCTGATGCAACTGAATTGTTCTCAAACGAGGGATTTCAAATTCAATATCGCACGCGCCTTTTTGAGTGGGGTCATCTTGCACCGTCACCGGCGTCGGCCAAGGCCATTTGCTGTGGATTGGCAATGGGAGGCATCGCCTTGGCGGCTGGACTGCTCACTAAGTTGGCGCTGGTGGGAGTGATGATGGTGTGGACCTTTTTGGCTGGTTTGGAGCATGTTGCCTATAAAGAGTTGATGATGGTATGGCACTTGATCCTGATTTTGTTGTTGTTCACGCCTTGTGGCCGGTTTTATAGCATGGATTCATGGCTTCGGGATAGGTGGAAGCCTGACAAAGCCAATCCGGAGGAAATGATGCCGGGGCTGATGTTCAGGATGTTGCAGGTTGTTTTCCTGCAATACTATTTCTTCCCGGGCTTGGTGAAGTTCATGGAGCCCACGTGGCGCAACGGCACAGCCCTGGCCAGCACCATGGTGTGCCGCATGGCCACGGATTTCGGGCTGTGGATTGCCAGTTGGATGCCGATGTTTGGGTATGTGGTGTTGTCCCTGGGCATCATTTTTTATGAGGTGACCGCGGCATGGGGTTTGACCTCCCGGCGTTGGCTGGGCTGGTATGTGCTGGCCGGGCTGACCTTTCACATCGGCATCCAACTGACGCTGGATCTGGACGTGGGAACCTTGGGGCCCATATTCATGCTGGCGCTGGTCTGCCTGTTTGCCATTCCCGGCGGCCTGATCTGGCCCCGGCATTTCCTCCCCAAGTCCACCGGGGATAAATTCGCCCTGTAACGGAGTTTCCCAAACCCGCCGTAGCTCAGGTTTCCGAGCCTGCATGGGTTGGGGAGCTTGGGTGCTTTGGATTTTGCCGGAGGTCGCCGGATTTCGTTCGTTTCGCAGGTTTGGAACTTGCACCACAGGGGATTGCTGTTCGGACCCTTCGGAACGACTGTGAATAAGTCCGGGTTGAATGTTTTAACAGGGTGTGAGTTAGTAGCCTTCCGAAAGGGGGATTCCTTTTCAATTAAGGAGGTTTTTGTGAGATTGGCTTTTTTCAGGTGGGCTTTGGTCTTGGCTATTTTTCTTGGGGGCGGTGATTTTGCCCGGGCGTTTGTGTTGATGGGCACGCCTGAGGGAACTGAGACGGGGCAGTTCAACTACTCGGATGAACTGGGGGCACCCAAGGACTTGATGTACCGCGGCGGCAAGCGTTTCTTCCGCTGGAATTCACCGCATTTTATTTACTCCTTTGATGCGAGTTTCATTCAATACTTCGGACAGGAGGGGATGGATGCGGTGCATGACGCGTTTTCGGTGATGAATGATTTTTTCGTGAACGAGGATTATGAGGGGGTGACTTCGCTGGACTTGGCCAAGCATGGGTTTGTGGGGAATTACAACACGACGTGGATCAATACGACGGCGAAGAATGCGCAGATCATTGACATCAAAAGCATTGTGCTGGGCATGTTGGTGAATCAACTGGGGATCGGCAATCCGCATCGTTGGGCTTTTTCGATAACGGGGCAGAGATCAAATGTGATCAACAGCCAGGTGATTTTTGAGACGCGCCTGCGAAACTATGATCCCATCACTCAGGCGCCTTCGGACAGCATCAATGGGGTGAAATACAGTTACCGGTTAATCCACAATGCCACCTCGCAGATTGGGGTGCTGCCGACGTTTCAGTTTGCGGACATGGAGGAGTTTACGACGGACACGGGGGCGGGGGCGTGGTCCTCGGTGGCGGCGATCACGGATGCATTCTTTGGCAACACGTCGTTGTGGTGGACGGATACGCCTTCGTTGTTTGATTTCGGAGTGTATTACGATGGACGCAACGCGATGGGAGGCCAGTTCCAGCCGCGGCATGCATTGACCTATGATGACGCGGGCGGTTTGAAATACCTGTACTCAACGAACAACTACATCTTTGAGGATCTGCCGAATACCATCGTGGGCATAGAGCCGGCACAGTTCCTGCCGCCGCATTTGGCGGTGAATTATCGGAATCCATCTGGGCGGACATTGCCCTACTGGCCTCGGCGTGGTGCGCCGGCGATCACTCCGGCCGTGACCCTGAGCACAACCTTTAACGGCATCCCGGGGATTACTCCCGCAGGCACGGGCATCGTGGGTCAGGCGATGCGGGGGGGCATTGATCGCATCCAGTATTATCATCGATCATTTGACTCGTTGTTGGGGCAAAACTTCTTTCCCACGAATTTTATCTGGAAGGACACGTTTGTGTACCAGAACCCAAATCCCGATACGGTGAATGTGACCGATGCGCGCGGCAACCGGGTGGGCGTAATCAACAACAGCCGGCGGGGCATCCAGTGGCTGGTTCCCGGCGCGGATCCCAACGGGCTGAGCTTTTGGCAGCGGCCGGAGAATGACTTGCGGTTTCTTACGCAGACGGTGGGCCGCAACGTGACGGCGCCGGACCTGTTGTTCATGGCTGATGCCCTGCCAAACTCGGCGGACGGTGTACCCATTGGCTGGCAGCGGCCGACGAATGTTTACAGCAATCTGGCCTCCATCAATCTTGGCACGACCAATGCCCCGGTGCCGGTGGGGCCGGGCATTATCTCCGGCCTGTCGGGCAACCAGATTGTGTTCAACAGCTCGTTCACGCTGGACAACAACTTCGAAGTGATCTGGAGCGGTGAGGCGACGGTGGTGGGCAACCAGGTGGGGTTGCCCTCGTTGTGGGGCTGGATCAAGGGGCCGGGCCCCTCGGACATGGTGACCTTCCCGCAGACCCGCAACCAGTGGATTCTGGAAAATTCCGTGCTGCCGGATGTGGCGCCCCCGACAATCACGCTGGTTAGTGATGATGGTGGTGCGACGCCAATTGACGCGCAGTCACTGACCCGAACAGAGGAGACCCTGACCTTGATTGGTGATGAACTGGCCAGTGTGACGGCCATTGAGATCATGGATGGGGATTTGGTGGTGCAAACGATCATGCCGGCGGAGAAATATGTGGTCTCCAACCAGCGCATCGACATCCCGGCGGGAATCATTAACGACAGTGCCGAGGGCACGGTGCGGACCGTTCGCGTGTGGAACACGGTGGGGGCGAGCAAGGTGGGGCCGCAGAAATTTGGAGTCAGCACGGGTCGGCCTGTCATCGGGGGCACGGACTATGACAACTCGGTGTTTGACCGGGCGCAGGTGTTGACGTTGTACGGGTATGGATTCAAAAGCCGAACCTCGGGAGAAACCGAGCTGGCCTATATTCGGGTGGATGACAGCACCGGCGCGGCGGTTGACGACAATGGCACTTCCCTGAGCACCACAAGTGACGGCCAGCCACGCACGGCAACGTTTGATGTCGTTTCCGACACGATGGCGATCCTGACCACCGAGGCCATTCATGCCCGCGCGGATGGCTTCAACCGCCGTTTGCGGGTATCGCGCAAGGTGGAAGCCACCGCGCAAAACACCTCGAAGCACTTGAGCCCCGCCACGAATCCGCTGTTTAGTGCCATTACCACCAAGCCCGTGATCAATACCCTGACCCAACTGGAAACGGCGGGGACATGGACGGACCTGATTTCCAACGGGGCGTACCGGCGGGACCGGGTGTTGGAGATCAACGGCACCGCGCTGAACACCGCTACGGTCATTGAGGTGGTGCAGGAAGATGGCTCCTCCTTTACCAACCCGGTGTTTATCCAGTTGCCAAGCCCGGGCGTGACGGTGGATGGCAACGGCACCCGGATGCAGATCAGTGCGGACTCCATTCCCTATGCCGATGCCGATACCAACTCCACAACCAAGCGTGGATTTAAAATCTACAACGCCGTCGGCAATACGGATTTGAACGCCTCGCTTATGTTTGCGGTGAACAAGCAGCCAGTGGTTGATGGCATCAGTGGCTTCAAGCTGGCGGGACACTTCAACCGGGATAAGCAATTTGGGGATGACTTTGCCATCTTTGGATCTGGCTTGAAGGCAATTAGTCAGGTTGTTTTCACGGATGCCAACGATACCGCCCAGAGCCGGTTCACCATCAGCCTGCCTTCGCCGGGCGTGACGGTGACGGACACGCAAATCTCCATCGATACCTCTAGTTTCCAGATCGGTTCCGGGGCGGACACGGATGTCAATTCCAGCCGCCGAATCGTCAAGCTGACAAGCGCACGCGACGATGCATTGAGCGGGGTGGCTCAGCGGTTTTATGTGGGGGCACCCCCGACCATGGGCCAGTTGGCTGCGTTTGGGACGACTGGCAGTTATCGCCGGTACAACGACACGCTGACGATCACGGGTGGATCCGGTTATGGCCATGTCACGCGGGTCGAAATCGTGGATGCCAACGGCCAAACCATTGCCGGCTTGCCGGGCTTGGTGAGCGGCGCGGATGGGACCGGTGGCACGGGTCTGAACATTAGCAATTCCACGGCCATCAGCGTTGATGCCAATGCCAGTGGCTGGGTGACCGTTGCTCATCTGTTGGACGATGTGACGGCGGAAAGCCGGCGGGTGCGTATCACCACGCCATTTGGCACAGTAACCTCGGCTGGAAATTCCACGGGTGCGTTCAGCTTGTCCGCCACGCCGGAATTCCAGAACACGGCTCAAGCCACGTTTGCAGGTGGTGGTTACACGGGGGACTTGGGTGGAGTGGATGACGCCAACGGCACCTATGACAAGAGCGAGGGCGACCTTGTGATCAACGGCAAAAACTTCCGTGGAGTGGCGACCGTTTACTTTGGGCAGGGTGACGGCGCGAATTTCTCGACGATCTCCACCGTGACCATCAATGCCCTCGCGCCACCACAAGGATTTTCGGTGAATGCTGACGGGACGGCTTTGACTATCGATGACACGGTGATCCCGGCCGGCTGGATTGGCACAGACGGAAACTATACCATCCGCCTGCGGAGTGTTGGTGAAATGAACGCCACAACCCAGGAAATCAACACGCAGGAGTAGGCTGTTTCCAACGCTGTAATCTTGCAAAAAGGGTTGCCGTGGATGGGTTGCCGCCGAATAATCGGGCGGCATGAAACCACTTCGTATTCTTTCCCTGTCGTTTTTTGTTTTTGCTTTTTCGTTTGTCCAAGCGGGCGATTGGCCGCAGTGGCGCGGCTTGAATCGTGACGGCCTGATTGCCGGGGAGGCACCGCTGGAGGGATTGAAGAAAGGTGCCGTGGCTTGGAAGGTTCCGGTGGGCAAGGGGCAGGGCGGATTGGTGCTGGCCGATGGCAAGTTGTTGATGCTTCACGAGACTGAGGTGGGGGGCAAATTGATGGAGACAGCGGTCCTGTTGAATGCCGCCACGGGAAAACCAATTTGGCAGACACCTTATGCCGAGTCTTGGCAGTATCGAAACATTTATGGTCCGGGCCCGCGGGTGGCCCCGCAGATTGATGGTGATCTGGTGTTTGTTCAAGGGGTGACGGGCACCTTGGCTTGCCTGACCCTGAAGGATGGCGAACTTCAATGGAGCGTGAGTTATCCCAAGGACTTTGGCGCGAAGTGGTTTGGCGGCAATGCGCCGGGCAGTGGCGGCACGGCCGCGAGCCGTCATGGGAACAACGGGCCGCCAGTGACTGACGAGAAGCATATCTACGCACCCGCCGGTGGTCACAATGGCGCCAGTATCGTCTGCCTCAACAAGCGTACGGGCAAGATGGTTTGGAAGAGTGGCAGTGATTATGCGGCTTACGCGGGTTTGATGTTGGCCAAGCTGGGCGGGGAGCAACAGGTGGTCATGTTGACGGCCGCGAACTTGGCGGGATACCGGTCGAGCGATGGCAAGCAGCTTTGGAGTGTGCCGGCGGTGTCCGGCGCGGCGCGCAACATCGTGACGCCCATTATCAACGGTGACACGGTGACGGTGGCTAGCCATACGTTCGGGACATTTCAGGTGCGCATTCGCAAGTCGGGGGATGGACAGGTGGCTGAGGAGTTGTGGCGTAACAAGGATGTACGCACCAACATCACATCGCCCGTGTTGATTGAGGGGCACCTTTATGGCTTGGGGACAACGCGCGGTAAAAACTCGGATTTTGTCTGCATCAACCACAAGACCGGCAAGGTGGTTTGGGAGAAGAAGAGCGTGTTTCCCGATTACGTGTCGGTTATCGCGAATGGGAAGCAACTATTGGTGCATGGCTCCAATGGCAACCTTTGGCTGCTGGCCGCGTCGCCGAAGGGCTACAGCGAACTGGGGCAGATCAAGGCCAGCCAAACGTCCTGGAATCATCCGGTTTATTCCAACGGCATCCTCTACGTGAAGGACGGCAAACGCGATGGAGACAACATGCTCACCGCATTGAAGCTACGCTGACGTGCGCGGTGGAGTTTGTTGGTGACACCGGCACGAGTTTGCCGGTAAATGTCGCCGTCCGTTTAATACCTTGAGCGCAACCCAAGCATATTTGGAAAGTGCCACCGGCAGCAACCCGGTGGAGATTCATCTGCTGGTCAATCACATCGTCCAAGACTCGCTCGATGCGGGTGCCAGTGACATACACATCGAGCCTTGGGATGACGTGCTGGGTGTGCGTGTCCGGGTCAGTGGCATATTGCAGGAGTTGGTGTATATTCCCATGGAATACCACCCGCAAATCTGCGGCCGCATCAAGGTGATGGCCAATCTTGCCAGTCACCTGAAGGATGTGCCCCAGGACGGCAAGGCCGCTCCGCCGGAGTTCGATGGCGTTCAACTGCGTGTTTCCATTTTCCCCACGGTCAAGGGTGAAAAGATTGTTATCCGGGTTTTCAATCCCCAAGCGCGCACCTATGACATCAACAGCCTGGGTTTTGATGAGGAAACACTGGAACGCTACACTCGGGTATTGAACAAGCCCACCGGCTTGATTCTCCTGACTGGCCCCACGGGCTCAGGCAAAACCACCGCCATTTACGCCTCCATCGGCTTCCTGCTTGAGAAACACCAGAACACGGTTGCCATCGCTTCGGTGGAGGATCCCGTAGAGCAGAACCTCATGTGGGTGAACCAGGCCCAGCTCAACCCACCACAGGATTTCACCTATGTCGCTGCCCTTCGTTCGCTCATGCGGCAGGACCCCGAGGTAATCATGATTGGTGAGATTCGCGATGTGGACACCGCCACCATAGCGGTGACCGCCGGCATGACCGGGCACCTCGTGCTGAGCACCATCCACAGTGGCACTACCTCCGGTGTCTTCGCTCGGCTCATCAACATGGATATCGAGCCATTCCTACTGGCCTCCAGTGTCATCGGTATCCTCGGTGTTCGCCTCGTGCGCATGAACTGCACCCAATGTGTGTCCGCCTATACCCCGGATGACTACGCCCTGCACCATCTTCGGCAGCATGAGTCCGATGACTTCGTGGAACAGGCTCTGGCCAGTCAACTGTTCCATTGCGGATGGGGCTGTGAAAGCTGCCACAACACAGGCTTTGATGGTCGCGGCATGGTCACGGAATTGATGGCGGTGGATGAAAACGTTCGTGAACCCGTGATGAACAAACGTCCTACCCGTGAGATTCAGCAAGCAGCTGTCAATGGCGGCATGCAAACTCTGTGGGACGGCGGTTTGCGCCGCGTAACAAGCGGCGAAAGCACCATCGAGGAGGTGCTCATGAAGGTTGCCGCCGAGATGCTTTAAAGAGCTGGGTTATTCACCTTGATTGCTTCCCTGTGTTAAAAAATAGCCTGCCATCATTGCCTTGACACAATTAACTTTGTATTACAAAGTGGCCTTGTGAGTCCGGGCTGGGCCGAGGAGAATCTCAAGGTAATCCGCACACTAATGGAGCGGAGCACGGTGTATCGGCGTGCCTTGGCGCCGATCATGATCTACGTGGGAGTGATGGGGCTCATAGCCGCCTCGGTGGGCGAATGGTACAAGCTGTGGCAACTCGACAAGTTTGCCATGTATTGGCTGACCGTTGGTCTGGTGACCATGGCTGGGGCCTTCACGCTCGCCCGACGGCAGGCCATTGGGGATGAGGAGCCTTTCTGGTCGCCTCCCACTCGCCGGGTTTGCCAGTCGGCTGCGCCGTTGCTTTGCGTGGGCGTGTTTCTGGGGCTGGCGGAAATCTTTTGGTCTAGCACACTAAACAATCCCCTTTATAACAGCGACCCTACTCATCCCATTACCCGCCTTATTGCGCTTTGGTTAATGTGCTTTGGCGGGGCGATGCACGCGGTCGGATTTTTCATGAAGCGGGGGATCAAGCTCTTTGGATGGCTACTGATTCTCGCAGGAATGTCCCTGTATATCGCGCTGAATATTCCGATTTTGGTGGACAAGATGCCGGCTTGGCCGGGCGGCGTCCCCACGCCTGACCGCGTTGGCAATTTGTTGATGGGGGCATTGTTTGGCGGGTCACATTTGGGCTATGGCATCTATCTGTATTTTACCGAGGAAAAGACGGAAGCGGAGGAAACCCCTGAAGAGGATCCGGATGGAAAGTGAACGCGAAACCGTTTCAGCAAATCGACCGGGTGATCCACGAAAGAGGGCGCATGGGCATCATGTCCATGCTCGCCGTCTCGGCGGAGCTTTCCTTTATTGAGTTGCGCGATACCTTGGACATGACAGACGGCAACCTGACCACCCACATCCGGACGCTGCAACAGGCGGGATATGTGGTGGTGTCCAAGAGCTACCATAACAACCGGCCACACACGACGTGCGGGTTGACAGCGGAAGGCCGGAAAGCTTTTGGCAAATACGTTGGATTGCTAGAGAAAATTGTCCAGCAAGCCAGGGAAAAATATAAATGACCCGATTCAGCCAGCCATTGAGCCCATTACTTTGTACCGCAAAGCTTATTCACATCGGGCCAATAACCGGGAGATCAACATGAAAATTATCAGGGCGGAACATTTGGGCATGTGCTTTGGTGTTCGCGATGCCATTGCTCTGGCGCGGCGGGAAGTGTCCGCCCAGCCGCTGACTGTGTTGGGTGAACTGGTGCACAATGAGACGGTGCTGGACGACTTGGCTGGGCGTGGAGTGCGCTTTGTGAGCGAACCGGTTCAGGCCAAAACCCGCGCGGCGATGATCACCGCCCATGGAGCTTCAGACAGGGCAAGAGCCCGCGCGCAATCTGCGGGGCTTGCTCTGCGGGATGCTACCTGTCCGCTGGTGCATTACGCACACGAGGCTGTGCGTGGGCTCGTGAAGGAGGGATGGCATCCAGTGATTGTCGGTCGGCGCGGGCATGTGGAAGTGCGTGGATTGACGGAAGACCTGGGTGAACATGACATCGTCTTGAACGAGGCGGATGTAATGGCGTTGAAGAAACGAATGCGCTTTGGGATAGCGGCCCAGACGACGCAGCCAATCGCCCGCGTGCGGCAGCTGGTGCAATTGTTACAGGAGCGATTTCCGGATTCCGAGGTGCGGTTTGTGGATACCGTTTGCCGGCCCACCAAGCAGCGGCAATCGGCGGCGGTGGAATTGGCGCGGCGTTCGGACGTGGTCATAGTGGTGGGTGGAGCGAACAGTAACAATACAGCTGAACTGGTGCGCACCTGTGGACGGGATTGTGAAAGGGTGCATCACGTGCGTGATGCCGGCGACGTGGATTCCGCGTGGCTATCGGGCGCTGGAGTGGTGGGCTTGACAGCGGGGACGTCAACTCCGGATGAGATGATTGATGCGGTGGAGGCGCGGCTTCGGGAATTGGCCGTCCAGCATTCGGCGAAGGCTGCCTGAAATCCTATCGGTGCTGGCCGGCGAGAAGGTCTGTTGATTTCAGGTCCAGATCCATGGGGTATAAGGGCATGGGCTGGTCGTGTTGGAGATGGTCCTCGCAGATTCCAAAAAAATCGGCCTCGGTCTGGGCACGGCGAATACGATGGAGAAAATCGCCGGTGGACTCGATGCCCAAGCCGATGTAGTTCATGTATTTTTTCATCTTTTGAACGTGTGATTTTTCAGACAGTCCAGGAGGCCGAACGGTATGGTAGAGATCACGGAGGTATGCAAGCACGTCACGGCCACTAGGAAGGGCTTGGGTCTGTCCGCCCAGATGCCGGCGAATTTGTTGGAACAGCCATGGGTTGCGGATGGCGCCCCGGCCTATCATGAGACCGGCCGCGTTGGTCTCGGTCAGGACACTTTCGGCCTTGGCGGCGGAGTAGATGTTGCCATTAGCGAGGACGGGGCAGGGCAGGGTGTCGGCCGCAAGCCGAATGAGGTCGTAGTGTACGGCGCTTCGATAGCCTTCCTTTACGGTACGGCCGTGGACGGTCAGAAGGTCGAGCGAGTGGCGGGCGAAAATGGTGAGGAGCTGGTCGAAGATTTCCGGAGTGTCGAAGCCGATGCGGGTTTTGACGGTAAAAGGAATCTCAATGGCCTCACGGAGGGCACCGAGGATGGCATCGATGCGCGCGGGTTCGCGGAGCAGGCCGCCCCCGGCGCATTTTTTATAAACGATCGGGGCGGGGCAGCCAAGGTTCAGGTCAATGGCTGCGACGGGATGTTGCTGGAGTTGACGGGCAGATCGAATGAGGGAGGGAATATGGTTGCCGATCATCTGCGCAACGGCGGGCCGGCCGGTGGGGTTTTCATCGAGTGAACGCAGGATGGGTTTTTCCAGATGCGATTCGGCATGGACGCGAAAGTACTCGGTGAAATAGAGGTCTGGTCCGCCGTGCCGCGACATGAGTTCCCAGAAGGGAAGATCTGTGACGTCCTGCATGGGGGCCAATGCCAGCACGGGTTGAGGGCTGTCGAGGAATTGCCTGAATTGAGCTGGCTGATCCACGGGATTTTGCTTGGTCGATGAGTGGCCGGGCGTTATTTTCCCCGCCGCCACTGTCCGGTGGTGTAATGGTAGCACAGATGGTTTTGGTCCATCCAGTTGGGGTTCGAATCCCTGCCGGACAGCCACTTTTTCCTCGCTCGATTGTCTCCCTTAATCCTCGGCGAAGAGGAATTCCAGATCGCTCTTGTCGAGGCTCTTGGCAAAGCCTTCCTCGCCAAGCACGTCCTTGATGGTCTTGCTTTTGGCCTGCTGGAGGTTCCAGATTTTCTCCTCCACGGTGCCGGGGGCGATGAGTTTGTAGGCGTTGACGGTGCGCGTCTGGCCGATGCGGTGGGTGCGGTCGATGGCCTGGGCCTCGACGGCGGGGTTCCACCACGGGTCGTAGAGCACCACGTAGCTGGCGTTGGTGAGGTTGAGGCCCGTGCCGGCGGCGCGCAGGCTGAGCAGGAACACACAGGCGCCCTCGGCCTCGGAGAAGGCGTTGACGACCTCCTGCCGGTCCTTGGTTTCGCCGGTGAGCATGTGGGTGGGAATTTCACGGGTGCCACAATCCTTCTCCAGAATCTTCAGCATCTGCACAAACTGACTGAAGACAAGCACCTTCTCGCCCTGCTCCACGAGCGGCTCGAGCAACTCGAAAAGCGCCTCGGTCTTGCCGGACTCGGAGTCGTTGCCTACCAAGGAGGGGTGGCAGCAGATTTGCCGCAGACGCGTGAGTGCGGCGAGCACCTGCATGCGGCTCTTGGCGACGCCCTGCTTGGCGATGGTCTGCATCACCTGGTCGCGGCTGCGGCGGAGTTCGGTAAGGTACAGTTTGCGCTGCGAGGTGCCCAAGTCGCAGTCGTGCCGCTGCTCGATGCGCTCGGGCAAATCCTTGGCCACCTGCGACTTGAGCCGGCGCATCAGCAGCGGGCGCAGGCGCGCGCCAAGCCGGCGCCGGGCGATGGCGCGGTTGGCGATGGCCTCGTCGCTGTCGCCGGGCGGCTCGTAGATCTCGTGAAATTTCTTGGCGCTGCCGAGGTAGTTGGGCTGCACAAAGTCCACGATGCTCCAAAGGTCGAGCAGCCGGTTCTCCAGCGGCGTGCCGGTGAGGGCCAGTCGGTGTTCGCTCTCCAGCTGCTTGACCGACTGCGTGACCTGCGCGCCGGGGTTCTTGATGAACTGTGCCTCGTCGAGGATCACGGCGCGGAAATCAAACTTCTGCAGCGCCTCCAAGTCGCGCCGCATCAGCGCGTAGTTGGTCACTACGATGTCGTGCTGCGGGATCTTCTTGCGCAGACCGTGCCGCGCCGCGCCACTCTCCAGCACCAGCACCTTCATGTCCGGCGTGAACTTCTCCGCCTCGCGCCGCCAGTTGTGCATCACCGATGCCGGGCAGATGACTAGGCTCGGCTTGGTCTTGCGGCGGTGATGCTGCTTCAGCCACGCCAGCCACGTGAGCGTCTGCAGCGTCTTGCCCAAACCCATGTCGTCGGCAAGGATGCCGCCCAGTCCAAGCGTCTGAAGGTGGCAGAGAAAATTGAAGCCCTGCACCTGATAGGGCCGCAGATCGGCGTTGAGTTTGTTGGGCAGCTTGGTCTTGGGCAACCCGTCAAACTTGTCGATGCGCTCGCGCAGCTTCTTGGCCTTGGCGGACTTGCCGAAGCTCTCTAGGGAATCCTCGTCCAGATGCACCGCCTGCTCCAGCGAGACACGCTGCTCGCCGGGCTCCAGGCCGTTGATGCCTAGGTCGGCCATCGTGCCCTGCGCCTTGCGCGTGGCATCGACATCCAGCTCCACCCAGCCGCCGTCGGGCAGCTTGTGGAACCGGCTGGTCGCCGCGGCCAGCGACTGCAGGTCATTGGCCGTCAGCTTCATGCCTTCCTCTTCCCACTCGGCGCTGACGGCCAGCCAGTCAATGCCGCTGCCCTTGATCACCAGCTTCGGCTTCAGGCGCTTGGGCTGCAGGAAGAGCTGCTGAAAATCCTGGTTGCCCAGATATTCCGCCGCCTGCGGGCGATCTTCCCAAACGCCAGCCAGCACGTTCAAAAAATTCTCGTTGGCATCGCCAATCCACAAGCCTGGCTCCGGCGTGAACCAGTCGAGTTGCCGCAGCCACTCGATCGCCGGCTGCAGGCGCGCGTCGTCCAGGAACTGCGGCTTGCCGTTGCGCTTGCGGCTCTTGGTTTTCAACTGCCACTCGTGCCCCGTCCATTCCCACAGGCTCTTGTCCGTCTCGCTCTTGGCCTGCAGGCGCAGCTCCACGCGGTCGCCGTTCATCTCGAACACAAACCGCGGCAGCGCCGTATGCGAGGTACATA
This sequence comes from Verrucomicrobiales bacterium, assembly GCA_002721895.1. The sequence goes on along the minus strand of PBLV01000052.1, from coordinate 4,775 downwards.
GCTGGTCCCAGTCCACCGCGCGGTCGGTGTGCGCCTTGCGTAGCTGGGTGATGAAGCGGTGGCTCAGCTTGCTGACCGGCGCTACCGGCTTTTTCACCCACGCGCCGAGCAGCGACGCGGGCGGGCTGTTGCGCAGGAAATAAAATACGCTGCCGGCCAGCACCAGTGTCGGCTGGCCGGAGAAGAACACGCACTCATCAAGGTCCACCAACGCGCCGTCCGGCAGCCGCAGGCGGTGTGTGAAGGCCAGATCGCGCTTGCCGTTCCGTAGGTCCGGCGCCAGCTCAGCGATTTGGCCGTGGAAAAAAATCGGCCCGTCGGTGGCCGCCAGCCGCAAGCGGCCACTGGCACCCCAGCGGGCAAGCCAAGTGAGCAGCTCCTCGGCATTGAGTACCAGCGTGGTCTCGCCATTGGCGTCGCTGGCGTAATTGTCCACCAGCCACTCGATAAACTCCCAATCGTCCACCGGGAAGAGCTCCTGCTCATGCGCCGCGCGCACGATGAGGTCGCTGATGTTGGAAAGCGATTTCTTGCGGTCGCCGGTGCGCGGTCGCTTGACGATGAAGCTGACGTTGAGCGTGTGCAGTCCTTCCGAGGTGTCGTCGGCCACCGGTTGGCAGGCGCAGCGGACGGACGCCCGCGGTGAGTCTAGGTGGTTCGGCTCCGGCGGGAACATCCAGTGCTCCAGCTCCGTGAGCATGTCGCGCTCCTTTTCCTGTTTTTTGATCTCCGCGAAGCGCCGCTTGTTGGCGTGCTCGTCCAGCTCCGCTGGCATTGGGCGGCCCATGCGCAGGAAAACCATCGACAGCGCTTCCAGCCGCTTCTTGCCCTTGTGCTTCACCACCTCGCCCCACCAGTCGTCCCCCGGGAAATCCTTTCGCGCGAGCTTCAGCTTGGTGAAGTAATCCTCCAGCAACAACCAACTGCGCTGTGAATCGGCGCAACTGGCGAACATGTCCAGTAGCTCGCGCCGCTCCGTCGCATCCGATTTAGTGCCCGAGAGCTCGCGCCGCAGGTCCGCGAGCATGCCATACGCGTCATCCAGCGCGTTGTGGTGCGCCTCATACTTTTCCGCGGCACCCGACTTGGGCGCGGCGCGTTTTTTCTTTCGAGATACTCGTGGCATCGTTTTGTTTCCAGCAAATGGGAAAGCGTATCTCTACCTACAAGCGGCTTTTGGTCAAATCCAAAATCAAAAAAAAATGGTTGTCTGAAAAAACGAAAAGCTTGACGCAAGAAAAATGTGAAGTGTGCCGGTAGTTTTGGGTTCTCCCGTTCTTAGTTCACGGTTCAAGTGATCCCATTAGAACGAGAACTGAGAACTAGGAATCAGATAACCCTAGGCTTCAGCCGTTTCCTCGGCGGGTTTGGGTTTAGAGTCGCAACACTCCTCTTCAGTCTGGATCGCTGCCTTTGCCTCCGCTAAGTGCCCATTGCCGATGGTGCAGCCGTTGTGCGCCTCCACTTGCAGACCGGCCTTGTCGATGGCCGGACGCGCGCCGAAGTTGTACTTGAAGTTCTTCCAGTTGTCCCCGCTCTCGTAGCAGGTGCCCAGCGCGCCGCTGGGGTCGTATCCGCAATGCACCATGCAATTCTCACAGCGCGGGTCGCGCGCCTCGCCGTCCACCACACCAAAGCTCTCCCAGTCCACATCCTCCAGCATCTCGGCGTAGGTTGGATAGTGCCCCTTCGTCTTCGTCACGTCGGTCATCAGGTAGCACGGTGCTTTCCAGCCCGCGATGTTCCGTGTGGGGATGGCCCAGGCCGTGCAGGTCAGCTCCCGCTTGCCCGCTAGAAATTCCTGATATACCGGTGTTCCGAAAATCGTGAACCGCTGCCCCCACTCTTCAATGTTCGCAAACTTCTCCCGTGTCATTTCACGCGTCAGGAAAAATTCCTCCGGATCCTTCCCCAGCCGCTTCACCATGTCCTTCTTGGCCGCGTCGTAATCGTACCCCGGCGAGATTGTGTGCCCGTCCACCTCCATGGCCGAGAAGTACTGGAACATCTGTTCCACCTCCGCCATGTCCGTCTCCTTGTAGACCGTGGTATTCGTCGCTACTTGGTAGCCGAGGATTTTCGCCATGCGAATGGCCAGCACACATTCCTTGAACACCCCTTCGCGTTCCACGATGAGATCATGCGTGTACTCAAGTCCGTCAACATGCACGTTCCAGTACATCCACTCCGATGGCCGGATGACCGGCTTGCCGCTGTGGTCGCCCTCGCGAATGTTCTCCGCCTCCTTTTCCGTGATCAACCCTTCCGTCAGCAGCTCCTCCAGCGTCGGCTCCAGTGTCGGCGCGTACACCGCCGCCAGGTAATCGCGCATCTTGCGCCGCATGAACATTCCGTTGGTGCACACGTACACGATGCGCCCCTGCTCCAGGATGCCCTCGATGAGCGCCTCGATCTTCGGGTAGATCAACGGCTCGCCACCGCAGATGCTCACCATTGGCGCGTCGCATTCCGCCGCGCTACCCAGGCAATCCTCCAGCGACATCATGTCCTTGAGGCTGGTGGAATACTCACGAATGCGCCCGCAGCCCGTGCACGTCAGGTTGCACGTGTGCAAAGGCTCCAGCTGCAGAACCATGGCAAATTTCGGCGTCCGCTTCAGACGATGCTTGATAATGTGGCCGGCAATCTTCGCCGAAAGCGCAAGGGGGAATCTCATGAAAAAAGATCACCGCAGGGCCACATGAGGCTCTTTCGCGGCGGGGGATTTTGGCGGCGTCTCATTCTTCACGAAACCCGGCAACAGGAATGTCCAAGGCGAAATTGAGCCCGAGGCTCGTATGCCCGTGCAACCCGTGACCAGAACTGACGCCATCGCCAACATTGCAAAAAGTGAGAATTTGCGCTTCATTACCACCCCCAAGGCATTATGGGCAAGACCGGAGTCAGCGCAACGAAATCTTGTTCAGCCCGCGCCGCGTGGCTGGCCGCCGCGCTTTTAACGGCTGGTTGTGCCGAGCCCAACAATCCTCCTTTGCCCCCACCCAAGGCCAAGGGAAAAGTCGCCGCCTTTGATCCCGTGGCCCACGCTACTCAACGCTTGGCGGTCGCCCGCGAGAAATTCAAAGCCGCTCAGGCGATCGACGACACCGCCTGGCACTTGGGCCAAGCCTGTTTTCAACGCGCTGAATTTGCCAGAGACAACGCCGAGCGAGCGCGACTGGCTCAGGAAGGCATCGATGCCTGTCAAAAGCTCATCGACACCCAGCCCAAAAACCCCGGTGGCCACTATTACCTTGGCATGAACCTTGGCCAAATGGCTCGCGTCAAGCGCTTCTCTGCTCTCGGTCTGGTCAAGGATATGGAAGATGCCTTCGGCTCCGCGCGTAAGTTGAATCCTCAGTTCAGCCATGCCGGCCCCGATCGCAACTTGGGCCTGCTCTACTTCAAGGCGCCGCGATTCATCAGTGTTGGTGATGCTGCCAAGGCACGCGCTCACCTTGAAGCCGCCGTCAAGCTCGCCCCCGATTATCCCGCCAATCGACTGAACCTCCTGGAAGCATTTATCGAATGGGAGGACATTCCCGGCATCAACACCCAGCGGGCTGCCCTAAAGACGCTCCTGCCCGAGGCACGGAAGAAATTTACCGGCAACGACTGGGCTGCGGACTGGCTGGAATGGAATCGGCGCTGGGCTAACTTGGGCCGCGAATAATTCACAACTTGTCAACAACGCCCCATTGACCTGAAGCTGCGTTCATTTAATCTCCCGCGCAAGGAGTAAGGGGAGGTATGAAGACTCAACTTTTTGCGGCAGTGCTTTGCGTGTGCCTTTTGCCCGGATGTAAAATGTTCAAGGGCGGTGAGGCGGAAACGGGCCCGGCCAATTCCAATACTGGTGCTGGTGAACTGCCCCGCCCAGCCTCGCTCCCCGGCGGCCAGCCCGTCGCGGGCAAGACTGTCCCTACCAAGGCCAGCCGCGGCAAGGTGGCCCATGTTGATGCGGCACTCGGATTCGTGGTCATCGATTTTACCTTTAGCGCATTGCCGCCCGCTGGATTGCGGTTTGGGGTCTTTCGCAACGGCCTGCGCGTGGGAGAAATAACCACCACCAAGATGGTCGATGAAGCATTTCAGGTGGCCGATATCAACAAGGGGGACATCCGAATGGGCGACGACGTTCGTCTGGACTAGGATGGGTGGTAGAAAGCCCCGGGGGAAACTCCGGGGCTTTTTTATTTGCCCGCCGGTTGTCGCGCCTGTTTGTAGGGTGAGTGAAGGTTGAAATAAATCCCGCACATGGGCAGTTCGTGGTCATCCACCTGGCTGAGGATGATGGTCACCTGCGTATCCAGCGCAATGCCGTGGCGTAGGCCCGGTCCGCGGTTAACATAAGCTTCCAGCGCCTTGCCCAAGAGTGAATCCAGCGAAGCCCGGCATTCCTCTGGGGACTTGTCCAGACAAACAATGTGCCGGTCAAAAGAGGCCGCCGCCGCCTCGACTTCCTCCGCGAACATGTCCGCCGTCAATTCCATGCGGCGCGATTGAAACAGAAACCGCAATTCGCGACAGCATTAAAATGGTTTGACTGTCTGCAATCGTTTCCCCTAGCATCGCCCGCGTATGAAAAAACTCTGCTTATTCATTGTAGCGGGCATGCTGGCGATTGCTTGTGGCGACGGCACTGGTGGTGACGGTGGCGGCGCTGGTGGTGACGGTGGCGGCGGCGACGGCGGCGGTGACGGCGGCGGTGACGGCGGCGGTGACGGCGGCGGTGACGGCGGCGGTGACGGCGGCGGTGACGGCGGCGGTGACGG
>PBLV01000051.1 GCA_002721895.1 Verrucomicrobiales bacterium | reverse complement strand
TGCGGCAGCAACGTCTGCGGCAACACCTTGCTCAGCGTGTAATCAATCGTCGGCCCACTCGGTGGCACGCCGTCGCTGCCACGGTAACCGCCCAACGCGCCAAAGAACGCACTGTGCGACGGGCTGGTGTGAACCCCATGCAAACCGTTGATGATATGCAGCCGCTCCTTGTAAGGCTCCAGCGCCTGAATCGGTTCCGGCAGCTTCGCCTTAGCCAACGAACCGCTGCTCTTCATGCCAGCCGGAATTGCCGTCAGCGGATCAAACCCTTGATTCTGCATAAAGAAAATCACCCGCTTGGGCGCCCCCTTCTTTGCAGCCTGCGCCACATTGGGCAGCATCGGGCCTGCCACCGCAGCAGCGGCGAGGCCCTTGAGAACATTTCGGCGATTGAGCATGTTTTCGTTCATGTCGGTAATAATTGTAGAGTTCGACCTCATCTGAGTCGAACAAATTCAAATGGCACATTCCTGCTTGCGGTGTATCCCATTTGTGGTACATTTGCCGCATGAGCAAAAGCGCGATGGTGCGGGCCCGAGTGGAGCCGGAGTTGAAAGACACGGCTGAAACCATTTTTCAGGACTTGGGTTTGAATGCCACCCAAGCGATCACGATGTTTTACAAGCAGGTTGAGCTGCGTGGCGGACTGCCTTTTGAAGTAGCGATCCCCACCGCCACCACCAAGCGCACCTTCGATGCGACCGATGCCGGGCGCGACGTCGTGGTGTGTGATGATGCCGAAGATATGTTTAAGCAACTGGGGGTGTGATGTTCACGCCGGTTTACACACGGCAATTTGAAAAGGACCTCAAGCGGTGTCTTCGGCGGGGCAAAGACCCCGAGAAATTCAAGACCATCGCCCGTACGCTGCTTGCCGGCGAATCGCTCGACGCCCTCCACCGCGACCACAAACTAATCGGAAATTACACCGGCCGTCGCGAATGCCACATCGAATCAGACTGGCTGCTCATTTACAAAATAGACGAGGCCCAACTCACCTTGGAACGCACCGGCACGCATTCGGACTTGTTCAAAAAATAACCCCTCCGCGTGAGATCAATTCCGCATCCAGATCAATTCTTTCCACGGCGGCGTGTCATTTTTCTGCACCGGACCCGGCGAGCTACGGCCGTTGCGGACGATGGAGGTCAGCTTTGCCACTAGGCGTGCGGCGATGTCGGGGTGCTTGGCAATCACGTTGTTTGTTTCACCGGGATCTTTGGACAAATCATACAGCTCACGCTTGCCGCGTCCGGCGGTTTCCATCACCAGTTTCCAATTGCGCTCACGCAAGGCAAACCGGCCCTGCATCCCGTGATGCACCATGGCCACGCGCGGTGCCACGCTGTCCTCGCGGGCGCCCTTGAGCACGGCATAAAAACTGAGGCTGTCCTCGCCCGCATTGGCCGGCAGCCGTTGTCCGGTCATGTGCGCGAAGGTCGCCAGCAGGTCGGTTTGGCAAACGGGCTGATTCCATTTCGAGCCCGCCTTGACCACGGCCGGCCAGCGGATGATGAAGGGCACGCGATGACCGCCCTCGTAAATTGAGCGTTTGCCCTCGCGATAAATGCCGTTGCTGTGATGGCCAAAGCGCTTGATGCGTTCACGCCAGGTGGTTTCCGGGCCATTGTCGCTGGTGAAAATCACCATCGTGTTCTTGGCGAGCTTTTCGTCATCGAGCCATTTTAAAATCCGGCCGAGATGATGATCGGTCTCGATCATGAACTCGCCATACGCCCCTGCCTTGCCCTGCCCGCGGAAATTTTTCGGCGGTATCACCGGCTTATGCGGCGAGGTGTACGGCAGGTAGAGGAAGAACGGTTTGCCTGCCCGCGCCGCTTCCGCCCGGCCATCGAGCCACTTGAGCGATTGCGTGGTAAACCGGTCGAGGCATTCGATGTCGACAAAGTCCGGCGCTACTTCAAGGTCGTTCTTGGTGGGGTTTTTCGGCGGCACTTTCGCGTAGGGCGGCTTGATGCGATAATCGCTGATCGCAATCGCGTTCGGTTTCTTGGCCGTGAATTGAGTTGGCGGCACCTTCGCGAATCTCCCTTCAAACCACGCCAGAACGCCGTAGTTCATCGAGGCGGGGATACCCCAGAAATAATCGAAGCCCTTGTCCAACGGCATGCCCTTCACCGGCTGCGTCCAATCGCGCTGGCCCCACGTGCCGGGGAAATCCATCCCCAAATGCCATTTGCCCACCATCGCCGTCGCATACCCCTGCCCGCGCAAAAATGACGCCAACGTCATGCGCCCATCGGCGATCAGGCATTTGCCCTCTGCGCCCATCACCCCGCGCTTGAGCGTCGTGCGCCACGCGTACCGTCCCGTGAGCAGCCCGTACCGCGACGGCGTGCACACCGTGTCCGAGCAATGCCCGTCGGTGAAGGTCATTCCCTCACGCGCCAACCGATCCAAGTGCGGCGTCTTGAATTTCGATTGCGGATTCAGGCAGGACGCATCGCCGTAGCCCATGTCATCGACGTACACGAGAATGATGTTCGGCTTTTCAGCCAGAATTGTGAAGGCGGTGAAGAGGAGTGTGGTCAGGGTTTTCATTTTATATATCACGCGGAGCCGCGGAGGCGCAGAGAAAAAATGGGACGAGGTGGAACTCGTCCCTCCCGCGCGTAATGGGAGGGGCAAGTTCCACCTTGCCCCAATTCTGGTTTCCCTCCGCGTCTCCGCGCCTCTGCGTGAGAATTATCCATTAATCAACTCCACTGCCTCAGCCGTCAGCTTTGTCGTTGCTTCCCAATCACCCGCTTGCACCATCCAACTGCCGCCGCAGGCCAACACGCTCGGCAATGCCAAATAATCAGCCAAGTTGCCGGCATGAATGCCGCCGGTCGGAATGAATCGCACCCCCCCATACGGCCCGCTGAAGGCCTTTAAGGTCTTCACGCCGCCCAAGGTCTCGGCCGGGAAAAATTTAACAATTTCAAAGCCATGCTCCAGCGCGAGTTCCATATCCGTTGGCGTGGCAATACCGGGGAATACCGGCACCTCGTGATCCTGACACCACGCCACTGTGCGTGGATTGAATCCCGGTGTGACCACGAACTTTGCGCCCGCCTCCACCGCAGCCTCAGCTTGTTCAGCGCTATGCACCGTGCCGGCGCCGAGCAGAAAATCTTCGCGATCGGCCAACACCCGAATGGCGTCCAGCGCCGCATCGGTGCGCAGGGTGATTTCCGCGCACGGCAAACCGCCCGCGCACAAGGCGCCAGCCAACGGCTCCGCATCCTCCGCGCGCTCCAGAGCCACTACCGGGATCAGCTTCAACGATTCCAGACGATCAATCATTTTGTGATGCCGTAAAACTTCCGTGCTGTACCTTCGAAGATCGCGTGAGCCTCGTCGGTACTTAACGGTCCCAGCACCTCGGTCAACGCGCCATGTACCTGCTCGTAGCTCCCGGCCAGTTCGCACACCGGCCAGTCACTGCCATACATACACCGCTCCGGTCCGAACACCTCCAACGCGGCTTCGACATACGGCTTGAGATCGGCCGGCTTCCAGTTCGCCCAATCGGCCTCGGTGATCATGCCCGAGAGTTTGCAGTAAATATTTTCGTGCCGTGCGGCGGCTTTGAGTTGCGGCAGCCAGTCATCGATCGATTGATCTTTAATGCGCGGCTTGGCAAGGTGATCGATCACCATTGGCAGCTCCGGCAACTCGCGTCCGAGTTGATCGGCATGCTTCAGGTGCTTCACGTAAAACAACAGATCAAACGGCACGCCGTGTTTCTCCAGCACCTTGAGGCCGCGCAGGATTTCCGGGCGCACAATGAAATCATCATCCGGCTCATCCTGAGTGATGTGGCGGATGCCGACAAACTTCGGGTGCTCCTTGAACTCCAGGAGCTGCTCCTCGCATGCCTCGCTGGCGAGATCCACCCAGCCAACCACGCCCACCAGCCAGTCGTGCTCCTCGGCCATGCCTAGCACCCAACGGTTTTCCTCCACGTTGTGCTGAGTCTGCACAAAGATGCTCTCAGCCATGTCCGTGGCATCGAGGTGCGGACGCAGATCGGCCGGCAGAAAACCCCGATTAATGGCCTCGTGCTGCGGTGCCTTCAGCCAGTCGTAATCGAACGGCTTGTCCAGTTGCCAAAAATGTTGATGGGCGTCGATCATGTTATCGGTCGGTATTGTTGTTTTGGGGTCCGTGCAAATGTTTCCCTTCGCGGGCGGCCTTCAGGGCTTCGGGCGTATCCACCGCTCGCCCGGGGTCACCCTGCCCAGCCATCCAACGATCCAGTTCCGCGCTCAGGATGCTGAGCCGCCCCGCATGCGCCCGCGTGAGGGCGAGGTTGGTTAGTTCGTAGGGATCCTTCTCTGTGTGATACAACTCCTCGGCCGGCCGGCGCATGTAGCGTTTTACCAGTTGATAGGTTTTCGGATTCGTCCATGCCTCGCGCAGCCACGTGGGCCAGTAGGGATTCTTCAAGACCGCATCACCCTTCCCGCCCATCAGATGTTTTTCAATGTACAACTCGTCGGGACGCAGATTGCGAATGTAGCGGTACGTGCCATCGCTCACGCTGCGAATGGGGTACGCGGGACCTTCGGGGAGATTATTGTGAATGCCGTAGACAAACTTACGATGCGTTTGCGCCTGGCCCTTTAGCACCTCCAGAAAACTGGTGCCATCGTATTGGTGCCGGACCGGACTGCCGCCGGCAGCCGAAAGCAAGGTCGGCAAAATATCCGCGTATTGCACCAGCGCATCGGTCCGTTTGCCGGCCGGCGTGTGCCCCGGCCAACGCGCCACCAGCGCGGTGTGCAGGCCGGTGTTCCAGTTTGTCCATTTGCAGCCGGGAAATTGCGAACCTTGCTCGGAGGTAAATAACACCAGCGTGTCCCGCGCTTTGCCGGTCTTTTCCAACGCGGTGAGAATCTCGCCCACCTGCCCGTCCATATAAGTGATCTCCGCGAGGTACTTGGAAAAATCAATCCGCGTACGCGGAGTGTCAGCGATGTTTGCCGGTAGCTTGAGTTGCTTGGGCGGATACTGCGAGGCATCGCCCATCACCCACGGCACATGCGGCTCCACCAACGCCACCACCAGACAAAACGGCCCTTTGCCTTCGCTCATGAACTGCGTGATGCCCGCCACGTCATGCGCGCGCGTGGGATTACGGACACAGTTTGGATCAAACCCTTCCACGGATTGAAACGGAAACACTGACTGCGGCTTCACATGGCCCTTACCCGCAAGCCCCACGCGATAGCCCAGTGCCCCGAGATGATGCGGCATGCTCGTTAAACCCGGTCGACTGGCCGAGTGGTTCCACGCACAGCCATTGCGTAGCGCGTACATCGCGGTAAACAACTCCGCCCGGCTCGGCTGACACATCGCCTCACCGAGGTATGCGCGGTTGAAGGTCAATCCGCTGGCTGCCAACCGATTGATGTTCGGGGTTTTGGCGTTTTGACCACCGTACAACGGCAAATCGTTGTACGTGCAATCATCAGCCATGATGATCAGGAAGTTCGGCTGCTCCTTCGCGAACGCCCCCAAGCCCATCAAGAACGCGACCAGAATGGTTAAAAAAAGTTTGTTCATTCTTCTTCAGATTCTAATTGGTAGCTTGCCTTCGCTCCCTTTTTTTCAAGGAGTTCTACGATTCCAATTTCTCCCGGAGACAAAGTTTGAGTTAAAGGTTGATAGGCGATCGCCACGTCTAGTGGTGTTCTGTATGCGCGCACAGTCCTAAGGGCATTTACATCTGCTCCTTTAACGAGTAGAAGCTCCACAATTCTCTTCCATCCCCTTACGTCGGCATCCCACGCGAGGTGTGCATAGCCATTCCCTGCTGCCGAATGCAATGGCGTACCTCCATCTGCATCCTTCGCATTCACATTCGCACCATTCTTAATCAGTAGTTCGACAACTGGCACGTGACCTTTTGCCGCAGCAAGATGCAAAGGGGTCTCCCCTCTTGCATCCGTCGCGTCATCTTTTAAATTCACGTTCGCGCCATTCTTAATCAGTAATTCAACAACTGGCCGGTGACCTTCTTCAGCAGCATAATGCAGAGGAGTTCTCTTCCATCCGTCACGAGCATTTACATCCTTTCCAGCATTCAGATGCTGTTTAACGATTTTGACTTTCCCGAGTTGAGAAGCATTATGAATATCAATACTTGGGCCACAGCCCAGCAATAGACCGGCTATCAGGCTTAGAAATATGTTGTTCATTTCTTCAACTGGCCGGATGTGTCCTTGCGAAAGTTCAGTTCTTTGAGCGTGTCCTTTACCGGGCTCAAGTGGCGCCCTTTGAGGCGCTCGGTGTTCTTGGCGATGTCGAACCACTTTGCGGCCATGGCCTTCACGCGCTCGGGATGCTTGGCGGCGAGGTCGTTCAGTTCCGTCCGATCTTCATCGATATTGTACAACTCCCATCTGCCGAGCTTCGCAGACACCAGCTTCCATGGGCCCTGCCGCAAGGCGCGGTCGGTGCCGAAGTGAAAGTACAGTGTCTCGTGTCCCTCGCGCTCCTTGCCCTGAAGGATCGGCAACAAGCTTTTGCCCATCAACGGATCGACTTTGCGTTCGCCCACGCGCCGGGGATATTTCGCGCCAGCCACGTCAATGAATGTCGCCATGAAATCAATGAGGTGCCCCGGTTGATGCGTGATGCTGCCGGGCTCAGCCTTCAGGCCCGCTGGCCAATGAGCAATCATCGGCGAGCTGATGCCGCCCTCGTGCTGGTTCTGTTTATAGAGACGAAACGGCGTATTGCCTGCGTGCGCCCAGCTGGCATCGTAGGTCCAGTAAGAGTCGGCATCCCACGGCTTTAGGCTACGCCCGCGAGTACGCTCAAACGGGCACGCGCCGTTATCAGCGCAAAACAGAAACAGCGTGTTCTCCCATTGGCCCTTCGCCTTGAGTTTGGCGACGATGCGGCCGATCTCGGCATCCATCACCTCCACCATCGCCGCAAACACCTCCATGCGGTCGGCCTCCCATTGGCGCTCGGCCGCGCTCAGACTTTTCCACGCGGGGATGTGCGCCGGGCGCGGGCTGAGCTTGGTTTTCTTCGGAATGATGCCGAGCTTGAGCTGCTTGGCGTAACGCGTGCGGCGCAGCGCATCCCAGCCGCCGTCGTAAGCGCCGTCCCATTTCTTCACGTCCGCCTCCGGCGCTTGCAGCGGATAATGCGGCGCGTTGAAGGCGACGTAGAGCAGGAACGGATCATCCTTCGCCGTCACCTCATCAAGAAACTGAAGCGCAAAATCGCCCATCGCGTGCGTGGTGTAAAACCGGCGCCCGTTCAACTCCGCCGGCACCTTGTACGGTTCGCCGTTGAACCGAAACGTATTATCGCCCGTGAAAAAATTGCACGCACCGGAGAGATGGCCCCAGGAGCGTTGGAACCCGAAATCCGTCGGCTGCTTGCTCAAGTGCCATTTGCCGACCATCGATGTGGAATAGCCCGCCTTGCCCAGCACCTCCGCAATCGTCGCCCCGCGACTGAGGCTCCCGCTGCCCGCCTGGTCGCAATACAGCCCCGTCAGCAAACTCACGCGCGACGAGTGGCACTTGGCTGTGTTGTAGAATTGCGAAAACCGCAGCCCCTTCGCCGCCAGCGCATCTAGATGCGGCGTGCGAATCTCCGCCCCGTAACAGCCGAGATCCGCAAAGCCCAAATCATCGGCCATGATGAGCACGATGTTCGGCCTGTTCGCAGCAATCGCATCCAACGACCACAGCGCCGCCAGCAAAAGAAGAAAGCGTTTCATCCGGGAAGTTTTCCCGCAGACCGAGGCGTTGGTCAATGCTGTGGAAAAGAGATAGCCCGCGAACGATGTCAGTTAAACCGGATTTACCCGCGCCACGAGCTTGTCTCGCTCCAAGGCTATCACACGGAAATCATAATCCACCTGAAGCCCATGCCAAAACTGATCCGACTGCCCAAAAAATGCCCCGAACCGGATCGACATCCTCGGCGTGATCGATCGCCGCCCCAGCACGATCTCATTCACCGCCCGAGGCGCCACCCCAATGGCCCGCGCCATGGCATTTTGCGAAATCCCCTTCGGCTTGAGGTACTCCTCGAGCAAAATCTCACCCGGTGTAATGTGCGTTCCGGCCGGCAACATATTCACATCGCATAACGTTATGCGTTATATTTCAACCACTTTTATTCCAATGCGCTTGATGCCAGATCGTTTGCGGAATAGGGTCGTGGCGTGAAACGAACTTATTTGGCCATTTCAATAATTGCTTCGCTCGGATGTGGAAAGAAAGATCCGAATCCAATTCCAATGCCGCCGAATGAGTCAGACGAAGGAATGGCTGAAACTGAAATGCCGTGGCCAAAGACTCCGAAAACGCCGCCCGTTTATTTTGAAAATTCTCTGGGCATGAAATTTGTGTCCGTCCCGGGAACTGAAGTTCAATTTTCCATATGGGAAACTCGAGTGAAAGACTATGAGGAATTTGCATCTGAGAATGAAGGCGTCAACGGAAAGTGGAAACGGCCGGAACCTCTATTCCCCGAATTCAAGCAGACCCCCATGCGTCCGGTCGTGGGTGTTAGTTGGAACGATGCAAAGGCGTTTTGTGAGTGGTTAACAAACAATGAAATCAGCGCTGGCAAGATCAAACATGGGCAAGTATATCGCCTTCCAACCGACGCTGAATGGAGCATGGCAGTTGGCTTGAAAAACGAGTTGGGAAATACACCAGAGGAAAAGGACTCCGTTGTTAAAGATGTTTATCCGTGGGGGAATTTTTGGCCGGCACCAAATGGCGCGGGCAATTATTCTGGGAAGCGGGACAAATTTGAATTCACCGCGCCAGTGGGCACCTTCCCCGCCAACGAGTATGGCATCCACGATTTGGGCGGAAATGTGATCGAATGGTGTCAGGACAAGTACGCGCCCGATGCAGACAATCGTGTTGCCCGAGGCGCATCATTTGAGTTCTTCCACAAGGGCGAGCGGCTGTCATCTTGCCGTGACAGTCGCGAAGAAAATTTCCGTCATTACACGCACGGATTCCGTTGTGTCTTGACGAAAAGTCCCGAGAAATAAATCAACCGCTTCCCTGCCGCACACGCGATCGCCTTCCTTCAAAACGCCCGGAGTTTACAGCCGGGGCGGAAACTGGTAGACACCTCGTCCCTCCCGAGGGAATCCCATGTCAAACGCCACGATCATTTACACGAAAACCGATGAGGCACCAGCGCTGGCGACGCAGTCGCTGCTGCCGATCCTGCGCGCGTTCACGAAGAGTTCCGGCATTGAGTTCGAGCTGAAGGATATCTCGCTGGCCGGGCGCATACTCGCCAATTTCCCCGAGAGCCTGACCGAGGAACAGCGGATTCCGGACGCGCTCACTGAACTAGGCGAGCTGGCCAAGACGCCGGAGGCGAATATCATCAAGCTGCCCAACATCAGCGCCTCCATCCCGCAACTCGTGGCGGCGATTGAGGAGCTTCAGGCTAATGGGTTCGCGGTACCGGACTTTCCGGAGGAACCGCAGAATGATGAAGAGAAAGATATCCGCGCGCGATACGCGAAGGTGTTGGGCAGCGCGGTGAATCCGGTTTTGCGTGAGGGCAATTCCGATCGGCGCGTGGCCGCGCCGGTGAAGGCTTACGCACAAAAGAACCCGCACTCGATGGGCGCGTGGTCGGCCGATTCCAAGAGCCACGTGGCGCACATGGACGGCGGCGATTTTTACGGCAGCGAACAATCGCACGTGATGGCCGCGGCCGGCGCGGTGCGCATTGAACTGGAGGGCGACGGCGAGACGACGGTGCTCAAGGATGGCTTGGCGTTGCTCGAAGGCGAGGTGATCGATGCCGGCGTGATGAGCGCCAAGGCGTTGCGTGAGTTTATGGCGCGCGAGGTGGCCGAGGCCCGCGAACAGGGCGTTCTCTTTTCGCTGCACATGAAGGCCACGATGATGAAGGTGAGCGATCCGATCATCTTCGGCCATTGCGTGAGCGTGTTTTACGCGCCCGTGCTGGAGAAGCACGCAGCGGCGCTGGAGTCGATTGGCTTCGAGCCGAACAACGGCATCGGCGATCTGTACGCCAAGCTCGATGAACTGCCCGCCGATCAACAGGCCGCCATCAAGGCGGACATCGATGCGCTGTACACCGAGCGGCCGGCGCTGGCGATGGTCGATTCCGATCGCGGCATCACCAATCTGCACGTGCCGAGCGATATCATCATCGATGCCTCGATGCCCGCGATGATCCGCACCTCCGGCCGCATGTGGGGGCCGGACGGCCAGCCTTGCGACACCAAGGCGGTGATCCCCGATCGCAGCTACGCCGGCGTGTATCGCGAGACCATCGATTTCTGCAAGGCCAACGGCGCGTTCGATGTCACCACGATGGGTAATGTGTCCAACGTCGGTCTCATGGCCAAGAAGGCGCAGGAATACGGCTCGCACGACAAGACATTTGAGATCCCGCGCGCCGGCGCCGTGCGCGTGGTGGATGCCGACGGCAACACGCTGCTCAGTCACGCGGTGGAAGCCGGCGACATCTGGCGCATGTGCCAGACGAAGGACGTGGCCATTCGCGACTGGGTGAAGCTCGCCGTCACCCGCGCGCGCGCCACCGGCGCCAAGGCGATTTTCTGGCTGGACGAAAACCGTGCGCACGATCGCAACCTCATCGCCAAGGTGAACGAGTACCTGCCCGCACACGACACGGAAGGGCTCGACATCGAAATCCTGTCGCCAGTCGAGGCCACCAAGGTCACCTGCCAACGCTGCAAAGACGGGCTGGATTCGGTGTCCGTCACCGGAAACGTGTTGCGCGATTACCTCACCGACCTGTTCCCCATCCTCGAACTCGGCACCAGCGCCAAGATGCTTTCCATCGTGCCGCTGCTTGCCGGCGGCGGCCTGTTCGAGACCGGCGCGGGCGGCTCCGCGCCCAAACACGTGCAGCAGTTCAACGCCGAGAACCATCTGCGGTGGGATTCGCTCGGTGAATTCCTCGCCATCGCCGTCTCCCTCGAAGACCTCGGCACCAAGACCGACAACGCAAAGGCGCTCGTCCTTTCCAAAACGATGAACGACGCCATCGGCCGGTTCCTGGACGAAAACAAATCTCCCTCCCGCAAGGCCGGCGAACTCGACAACCGCGGCAGCCATTTCTACCTCGCCCTCTACTGGGCCCAAGCTCTCGCCACACCGACTGACGATCCCGACCTCGCCGCCCAATTCGCCCCCTGCGCCACCACCCTCGCTGAAAACGAAACCGTCATCGTCGAGGAACTCAATGCCGTCCAAGGTCAACCGGTGGACATCGGCGGCTACTACCAACCGAACGAGGAAAAAGCTGCCGCCGCCATGCGGCCGTGCACGGTGTTTAATGAGGCGCTGGCGGTACTGAATTAGAAACCGGCAACGGCGCCAGATCCGGCTCCACGAACCGAATCTTGGCATCCGGATGTTGCCGACGTTCAGGCGAGTAGAACAGTCGTAGTGCGTGTTTGCTCATCAGTTGCGGATGCGCTTCACAAAAGGCGTCCGCATTGGCCGCAGGCATCAATTCTGTGTACGCATCCATCGTGACACGAATGAGCTGAAGAAAGGCGTGCGTGGTGGTTTCGTTGTAGCCTTCCAAAGGCCCTTCAGGTTTACCCAAACGTGCGTTGATGACCGGAAGTGTTTCCCCCAGGCTGGCCAAGGCTTCATCAAAGCTGTGTGCTTGCAACAGTAAAAAGCCCAGCTTTACATGTGTGCGATGGTCGAGTTGCGCTTCTGAAAGTGCGCACTGCTTGTATGCCGCCAGCAACTCCGCATCGGTCATGGCTTGGCATGTTCGCGACGAGGGCGCTTGGGGCGGCCCTTCTTTTTCGGCTTCTCAATCTTGTCGTATTCCGTAGGCAATGTGGCAGCCCATGCGGCGGCTTGCCGTTGCAACAAATGCGCCAGCTTCGGTTGTTCATCCACAAGATTTCGCGATTCCGCCGGATCCTTGGCCAGGTCGTACAGCTGCAATCCACCGGCCTGCTTGCGGTTGGCATGAAACTTCCAGTCGCCGGCGCGGAGGCTGACCATGCCGCCGGGAGAGCTGTTGCGCCAAAACAACGGTGTCTTGCGCGTGCGCTTGGCTCCCAGCCAGATGTCCGACACATCCTCCCCGTCCAACTTGGTGGCAGTGTTTTTTGTGCCGGTAATTTTGCAGAGCGTTGGCAGCCAATCCATGAACGAAATCACGGAGGTGGAGTTGACGCGCCCGGCGGGCACTTGGCCGGGCCAGCGGATAATGAACGGTGTGCGCACGCCGCCCTCCCATTGCGTGTGTTTACCGCCCCGGAACGGCCCGGGCGAACCGAGCATGTTACGGGCAAACTCAATGCGATCGGGACTCTTGTTCCTCTCGTTGGTCAACACCACGGGCGCGGGGCCGTGATCGCTGGAGAAAACCACGATTGTACTTTCGCGCATACCGAGATCATCCACCGTTTTCAGCAGTCGCCCGATGCCCAAATCCATGCTGTACACATCAGCCAAATAATGCCGCATGCCGACATTGATGTCGCCGCCCAGTTCACGGCACTGGGCAAATTTGGTTTTCATTTCGGGCCCAAAATCGGAAGCATCCACTTTCACGTTGGCAAATCGGGGGGCAAATTTCGGCAACGGCTTCACCGGGAAATGGGTAATGTGCCCCCAAACATTCAAGTAAAGGGGCTTTCCCTTTCCGGCATTTGCCTTCA
Source organism: Verrucomicrobiales bacterium (assembly GCA_002721895.1). Next base: position 10,238 of record PBLV01000051.1, on the reverse strand, counting down.
GGAAAGCAATGGCACCATCCACGAGATGCGCATCGCGACCGCGGTTGGATTTGGTGTTCCGGACCTCTTTGCCATGATCGTTGATCACATCAATACCATAGGTGCCCGGCTCGGTTTCCGGGCCGATATGCCATTTGCCAAAATGTCCCGTGCGATAGCCATTCCGTTTGAGCAGCTCGGTGATGGTCACGGCATCGCCAAATCCGTGACTGGCCATGTATTTGGCAAACCGCGCCGGATGCCGACCCGTCATCGCGCCCGTGCGGCTCGGACAACAAGTGACGCCGGTGACATAGGCCTGGGTAAAGCGGGTACCATCCTTCGCGAGTTGATCCAGCACGGGCGTTTGTGCGTAGGGATGCCCATAGCAGCCAAGATCGCCATAGCCGAGATCATCGGCGAAAATGAAAATGATGTTCGGCTTGTCAGCGGCCAACAGGCCACCGGCGAACGCCAGCCAAATCAGGATGGAACGAATCATTTCGCCGCAGCCTTGAGGGCTTTTTGGATGAGGGCTTTGGTTTGCAGTGAGCCCTCGATGGGGTCGACGCCGTGGCCCTCGAACTCGATAGTGATGACACCGGCGTAGTCGGATTCGTAAATGAGCTTCAGCATCCGGTAATAATCGGTGCGTGTTTCGTTGCCTTTGTCATCAAACTTAAGCGCCTTGGCGCAAACGGCCGGGGCGTGCGGGAGGCATTTGGTGACGCCGTCGTAGCGGTCGAAGCGGCCGAAATTGTTGAAGTCCGGCAGCAGCCCGGCGTTCGGACGTTTGATTTTCTTGAGCGCGGCCAGCAGCCAGTCCGGATCCTGCGAGTGGCCGCCGTGCGGTTCGATGACGACCTTCACGCCGCTGTCCTTTGCGTAGTCGCACAAGGCACCGACGCCGTCCGCGGCGTTGGCGATGTTCTGCTGGCGATCGCCGCCGGATCGGCAATTCACACGAATGGCATCGCAGCCGAGTTGTTCGGCACAGTCAATCCAGCCCTTGTGTTCGTCCACCGCGCGTTTGCGGGCGGCAGCATCGCGGGAATCGAGCTGATGGCGGGCGTCCACGAGGATCAGCACGTTTTTCATGCCCTCGCCGGTGGTGCGCCTGGCGAGTTCGCCGACATATTTTTTGTCCGTGTGCTTGCCGCCGAAGGGGCGGTTCCAATATTCAATGTGCGTGATGCCGAGCTTCTCCTTGGCGAGCGCGGGGTAATCAAGGTGATCCAGCTTGCGGGGAATCCAACGGTGAAAAGTGTATTCCTGAATGCCGATTTGAAAGCGGTTCGGGTCGTCCTTGTCCTTGGCCAACAGCGTGGGCGCAAAGCTCAAGGCCGGCAAAGCGAGGGCGGTTTGGCCAATGAAGGAACGTCGGGAAAGCGTCTGCATGCGCCGATGATGGCGGGTGACAGGGAAAAGGGAAGATTATTTAGGGCGGCAGGTAGGGCGGGGTGTCCCACCCCGCCGCGGCGCGCTGGGACAGCGCGCCCTACCAACTACTAATCGATCGGCTCCCAAAAGGTCAGCAGGTTGCTATCGGGATCTTCGAGATTCATATCGGTGTTGCGGCCGACGCCTCGGGGGTCAACCACCTCGGGCATGGGTTGGCCGGCGGTCCCGGCTTTGGAGGCAAGGTGTTCGCAAAAGGCTTCCACGCCCTGCACGGGAATTCGCACTTCGGCCGGAGGATCGTCCGGCGTGGCGTGACCGTTAAGATGCACGACGGATTCACCCAGACGCAGTTGCAGATACAGCGGCGACTCGGGCGTGTCATGAAAGCGATGCTCCCACTCAATCTCGAAGCCGAGGTAATCGATGTAAAACGCCTTGGCGGCGGATTCATCGGTCATCCGAAGCACAGGAATGGAGGAGCCGATTTGGAATGGCGCGCCCATGTTAGTTGGTGTGAAACGCCTTGCTCAGCACGACGGCCTCGATGAGGTCGTGGAGGCCGGCACGGGGTTGGTTCATGCGCGTCATGATGGCGTCGATGTGCGGGCGGTCGAGGGCGATCAATTCGCGGCCGAGGGCGTAGGTCAGCAGCCGCTCGGCGAGGTTGCGGGTGAACTGTTCATGGCGCGCACTGATGCGGGTGCGGAATTCGGCCGGTGTATTGAACGTGTCGCCGTTGGGCAGTTTGCCGGTGGCATCGATGGGCAGGTCCCGGCCGTACTCGCTGCGCCAACCGCCGATGGCGTCGTAGTTTTCCAACGCGAACCCCAGCGGATCGATCTTGCGATGGCACGCGGCGCAGGTGGCAATCTCGCGGTGTTTGGCGAGTTGATCGCGGACGCTGGTGGCGTTGCGGATGTCCGGCTCAATGGTGGGCACATCGGGCGGAGGCGGGGGCGGCGTATAGCCCAGCACTTTTTCCAGCACATAAATGCCGCGAATGACGGGCGAGGTATCGACGCCATTGGCCGAGGCGGTCAGGAACGCGCCCTGCCCCAGCAATCCGCCGCGCGAGCTGCCCTTGAGCGAGACGCGTTTGAGCACATTGCCCTCGACGCCCTTGATGCCGTAGTGCAGGGCGAGCTCACGGTTAAGGAAGGAGTAGTCGGCATCGAGGAATTCGCGCAGCGGCAGGTTTTGATCCAGCACGTGCCGGAAAAACATTTCCGTCTCCGCCCGCATCGCGGTCTCGAGGTTGTCGCGGTAGTATTCTAGAAAATCCGCGGAGGGCGGCATCGTGCCGATGTTGTCAAGATCCAGCCAGCGGCGCACGAAATGACGGACGAACCGATTCGACTTGGGATCGGCCAACATCCGCTTCACTTGCGCCGATAGATTGGACCGCAGTTTACCGGCGGCAGCCAAATGGCGCAGTGTTGTGTCGGGCGGCGATGCCCAGAGGAAATAAGACAAGCGCGACGCCAGCGCGATCTCGCTCAATTCACCTTCGCCGAGGTTCAGGTAAAGGAAACCGGGCGAACAGAGAATCGCCTGACAACCCAGTTGCAGCGCCTGCAGGGGCTTCACGCCTTCCTTGAGTTTGCCGGCCACGAGTTCCTGGATGGGCTCCAGTTCCCCCGCCTGTGGCGCACGCCGAAAAGCCTGTTCGGCGAAGGCATCCAGCCGTTGGGCGATCGTCTTGGCATTTAGCTCGGTGGGTGTCAGGTTGCCGTACAACGCGCGGTGACCGGAGGCCGGCCAAGTGTCCACATGCGGGCCTTCGACATTGATTTCCCAAATCCTCAGGCGCGGCCCCTTGTAGGCCTTGAGCACGCCGTGGCCTTTCTCGGTGCCGCCTTTCATGCCAATGAACGGCTTGAACTCCGGCTTGTCGGCGGCGAGCGTCGTCAGCACGCGGACCATCCGCTTGGCTGCCATCGGGCCATTGCGGAAGCGGACTTCCGGCTCGTAACCGGCTTCCATGTAAACCTGCCACTCAAACCATTTCGGCTCCTCATGGGTCAGCTCAATGCGCGCCAGCGAGGTCATCTTAGAAACATTGCCCGTGCTCGTGACACTGCCGCGCCGGTCGACCGCGGCAATTTCCATCACCAACGGATCGCCGTTGCGAAAATCGCCGAGCGCCTTGCCGTAATCATGAACACGCCCGACTGCGGCTGCCCGAACGCGGATGGTGTACACGCCGCTGTGCGGGACGCCGCCCTGCCGGTACAGCGGCAAGAACCCGATGTGTCCGCCGCGATAATGGCGGCCGTACAGATCGGTGTACGGTGTCTTCGGCACAAACCGGAAGCGGCCGGTTTGGAACAGCTTGGGCAAATCCTTGGCTTCCTTGCCCTCGAAATAGAACGGCGTTTTCTGCGCGTACTTTTTGGAGATCGGCCGGGCGCCAAACTGCGTGGCCCGTCCAATGGCTTCTTCGGCAGCGGCAAAGTAGTGATCCATCAATCGGCCGGAAGTGACGAGGCCGGCGCCGTTGTTGTCGAAGCCGTGAACTTTGACTTCCTCGGGGAATTCCTCCGCCGGATTCCAGACCTCGACATTGAGCCCGAGCAGGTCGCCGATCGTCTGCCGGTACTCCCATGAGTTGAGACGGCGCAGCACACTGTGGCCGCCGGTGCCTTTCAGCTCCGTTCTGGCAGCGGCGATCTTTTGGGTGAGATGCTCGATCACCCGGGCGCGTTCTCCGGCCGTCGGTTGTTGTTCATCCTCCGGCGGCATGTCGCCGAGATTCAGCATATCGACGATCTCCTGATACCGCTCCAGATCATCCAGCTGCTTAATCTTTGTCGGCAACGTATCAAACCGCCGATCCGCCTTTTGCTTCTCGCTGCCGTGGCAACGGATGCAGTGCTGCTTGAGGAAGGCCTGAGTCGGTTCGGCCGCTTGGGCCATTGAACTCACCACAGACAAAAGTAGGGCTGGAACGAAAATCTTCATGGACCGCCCTACCCGATTTTCATGGGCGAAAAGGTGCCCGTGCTGCGGCCGAAGCGTTCAGTCTCGGAGCCGAACCAGTGCAGGACGGACAACCACAGGTTGGCGAGGGGCACGCGTTTGTGCGGATCGGCGGGGCAGATCACATGACCTCCGTGCTTGATCCCGCCGCCGGTCAGCAGGACAGGCAGGTTGCGGTTGCTGTGACTGGAGCCGTCGCTCATGCCGCTGCCAAAGACGACCATGGTGTCGTCAAAAATCTGCGCTTCTTTCAGGCGGGAAATGAAATCGCTGAGTTTGGTGGTCAGGAAGGATTCCACGACTTGCAGCTGTTCGATCCGGCCGGGCGCTTTCCCGTGATGAGAAATGCCATGATATCCATCCAGATCCAGTTCGGAAGTGCGGAAACCCATGCCGGTCTCGAGCGTGGCAACGCGCGTGGAATTGGTCTGCAAGGCCAGTGCCATCAGGTCATATAACAACGCCACCTCATCGAGATGTTGCCGTTCCTCATCCAGCACCTCGTCGATCGGCGCCTTGGGTTTGGGCCGATCGATCCATTCCTTGGACATTTGCAAACGCCGCTCCACGTCACGCACAGACGTCAGGTACTGATCGAGCTTGTTGCAATCGGCAGCATTGAGGGTGCGGTTCAAGGCACCGGCGGATTCGCGCAGGGCATCGAGCACGCTGCCCCGATGCTGCAGGCGCAAGCGCTCTGCCGCGCGTTCGTTTTGCGGCGTGTTCACGAAAAGCGCGCGAAACAGTTTGGCAGGATTATTGATCGGCGGCACATGCACGCCGGCGCGCGTCCAGCACATGTCCGTGCCGTTGACGATGCCGGTATTGACCGACGGAAATCGCGTGGCACTGCCGACATGCTCAGCGGCAGCCTGGTCGAGCGAGATGTTCTTGAGCGGAAACCCGGCGGCTTCCTCTTTCTTAATGCTGTTCAAAAATCCCTGCACTGCCCGGTGGCCGCCGTTGAGCCCGTGATCGAGATGCGAAAACACCGTCAGGTTATCACGATGTTTCTCAAGCGGCTTGAGCGTGGAGGTGGCCACATAATCCTTACCGGCCGCTTTCGGGAAAAAGTTTCCCGGATAAAAGCCAAGATGATTACCGACACACACGAGCCGTTTGGGACGCGGAGCCTCGGCCATTGCGGAGCTTTCGAGCCACGGCAAGGCCAGTGTCACGCCCAATCCGGAAAGAAACTGACGTCGATCAAAGTTCATCAGGCCAGCACCTCCTTCACCACGTGCCCGTGCACATTGGTCAGCCGGCGCTCGAGGCCGTTGTGATAATAGCTAAGGCGCTCGTGGTCGAGGCCCATAAGGTGGAGAATGGTGGCATTGAAGTCGTACACACTCGTACGATTGTGAACGGCCTTAAAGCCAAACTCATCGCTGGCGCCGTAGCTCATGCCGGCCTTCACGCCGGCACCGGCCATGAAGCAGGTAAACGCGCCGGGATTATGATCGCGCCCCGTGCCGTTGCCCTGCAGGAACGGCATGCGGCCAAACTCCGTGGCCCATACGACCAGAGTGTGATCGAGCAGCCCGCGCCGTTTCAGGTCGCGCAACAACGCCGCGGTAGGCTGATCCATGATTTCCGCCTGCATTGCGTGCGTGTTCTTGATGTTCGCGTGGGAATCCCAGTTGGTGATACCGTTGCCGCCAGAGGGATCGCTGCCGTTGAAGAGCTGTACCACGCGCACGCCTTTCTCGATCAGGCGTCGGGCGAGGATACAATTTTTGGCATACTCCTTCCGTAAATCGCTACCGCTTTCGGTGCCGTATTCTTTCTGGATAAATTCTGGCTCGTTCCCTACATTCATCACTTCCGGCACCGAAGTCTGCATCTTGCCGGCTAGTTCATAGCTGGCAATGCGTGCGGCGAGATCGGCGTCGCCAGGGAATTTCTCCAGATGCCGGTCATTCAATGCACGGAGCAAATCGACCGTGGCGCGGTCATCAGCTGCGGCGAATCGCTTCGGACGCCGCAGATTGTCCGGCGGATTTTTCGCGGTGAAATTTGTGCCCTGAAATGATGCCGGTAAAAAACCGTTGCCAAAGTTGTTCTTGCCCGAGCGCGCCAGTCCGCGCGGATCGTTGATGGCGACGAAGCCCGGCAGATCGGCGTTCTCCGTGCCCAGCGCGTACGTCACCCACGCGCCAAAGGACGGGAAGCCCTCCATCGTGAAGCCGGTGTTAAAGAAATTTTCGCCCTGCGGATGCGCCGCTGTTTCCGTGTGTAGCGCGTGGAAGAAACAAAAATCATCGGTCAACGCCGCGAGATTGGGCAGCAGGTCGCTCACCATCTTGCCGGTCTGCCCGCGCGGTTTGAAATCCCAGAACGCCTTGGCCACATTGCCCGGCGGCCCCTCGAAGGTGACCTTCGGAATGTAATCGGCCTTTTGCCCATGCTGTTTTTCCAGCGCCGGCTTGTGGTCAAAAGTATCCACGTGGCTCACCGCGCCCGGGCAATAAATCACCAGCACCTGCTTGGCCGGCACAGCAAAATGCGGCGGCCGCGGCGCGTACGGGTTATTCGGATTGATAGCCGGCCGGATCGGTTGCTTGCCGCTGAAGCCGGTCGGATCCTCCTCCGCCAACAAGCTCGCCAAACCCAGACCCCCCAGCGAAAACCCGGCCGTCTGCATAAACGACCGCCGATCCAACAACCCGCGGCCCTGTGGAGATATGTGGTCAGCGTTCATTTTAAAAGGCACACGCAGAGGCGCGGAGACGCGGAGGGGATTAAACCAAGCGCCAATTGGAGGGACGAGCCTGCGAGTCCGCTTGGCCAAGCGCTTGGCCAAAGGGTAGCTTCGCGGGCTCGCAGGCTCGTCCCTCCATTTTCTCTCCGCGCCTCCGCGTCTCTGCGTGAGAACTCAATCATGGGATGAAGGCAAATTCGTTACTGTTGATCAACGCCCGCGCCACAAATTGGAGGCCGCGTTGTTTGGCTACCGCGAGGCTGGCTTTCAGTTCGTTGGGCGTCGGCTCGCGGCCGAGCAGCAGCTCGAAACAACGCTTCACCCCCGCCGCCCCTAGGCCGGCCTCGGTCTCAGCGCGCTTGGCGATGAAGGCGGATTGCTCCACGACGAACGGGCTGTTCATCAGATTGAGCGCCTGCAACGGCGTGGTGGAAACCGGCCGCTTGGCGCGCACCTGGCCGCAGTCGGGAAAATCGAATGCGGTAAAAATCTGGTCATCCACGCGCCGCATGCGTTCCTGATACAGCATCCGCCTCCACGTGTGCGGCCCGTGATTATCGACCACCTCCCACTGCGCGTAGGTTTTCTTCACGTTATGAATGCGGTAACTGCGCCCGCCGATCTTGGTGTTCAGTTTGCCGGAGGCGAGTAGGATGCCGTCGCGGATCACCTCCGCCTCCACGCGCCGTGGAGGAAAACGCCAGAGCAAGGCTTCATCGGCCTGATGCGCCGCCGGTCGGCTGGAGCGCTGGAAGGCATCCGAGTACAGCAGCAACCGCAAGGTGTCCTTCACCGACCAAGACGCGGCGTTGCTGCGGACCGGCAACATGAACTCGCTGGCCAACCAATCGAGCAGTTCCGGATGGCTTGGCCGGGCGCCGGCTTTGCCGAAGTCGCTGGCGGTTGCCACCAATCCGCGCCCAAAGACGTGATGCCAAATGCGGTTCACCATCACGCGGGCCAGCAGCGGATTCTCCCGGCTCGTGGCCCACTCGGCAAAGCGCGCGCGCCGCTGTGCCTCGGGTGTTTTTGAATCGAGCTTCAAATCCCCGGCCAACAACTCCGGCGCGGCGGGCGGCACCTCGGCGCGCAGATTCTCCGGACTGCCCCGGTGCATCACGCGCGTCACGCCCGGGTCCACAAACCGCCCGACAAAGCTCGGGCGCGGCGCCTGTTCCTCGTACTCGCTGATGTGCGCCGAAATCGCCTTCAACGGCGCCGCCCGAGCCGCGCGGTCTTTGTTGATCTTCTCAATAAAATGCGTGTCCGCCAGCGTACGCCACTTACCGTCCACTCCCTGCCCCTCAATTTTCATGTGGCTGAAGGACAAGCCCGGCATGCGCTCGAGGTAATCGACCTCGTAATAATATTCGCGGTTCGTGCTCAGGCGCACAAAGCTCACCATCTGTGGCTCGGCAAATTCCAACAACGCCCACGGCTTATCCTTGGAGCCATTGGGCGCCCGCGCCCGCCAGGCCATTGTGCCGTACTCGCCGTCGTTGATGCGACTCACTGTCGTGCGCCCGCGCTGCGCCATGTGATCCGGCCCGCTCACTTTGGTACCGCGCGAGGCCAGGGCCACGTTGCCCTGCTTGGGGTCCGGGCCGAACAACTCCAGCTCATCCACGCCCACGTACGGCGTTTTGAAGTTCACCTTGATCGCCTTGAACTTGGCCGCGCCGAAATGAACCTCGCGATAGCCGCCCCAATCCTCCTGCCACGGCCCCGTGCCCTGCAGTTTTTTGCGTTCACCGGCAATCGCCTTGAGCAACGCCTCACCGCGTTGGCGCCGCGGATGATCCGGCCCGAACTCCGGCGAACGGCTGCCAAATTCGATCCCCTGAAACACCGCGGCCATCGAGTAATAGTCATCGATCGAAACCGGATCAAACTTGTGATCGTGGCACCGCGCGCAATTCATCGTGAGGCCGAGCAGCGAGGAGCCCACCGTCTGAATGATTTCATCCATGCGATCGGCGCGCGCCTGCCGGATGGCCTCGGGGATTTGCCCGATGGTCGCCGGCGGCACATGGGGCCCGCTCACCAGAAAGCCGGTCGCCTCACCGCGCCCCAGCGTGTCGCCCGCCAGTTGCTCGCGCACAAACCGGTCGTACGGCAAGTCGTCATTGAACGCGCGCACAACATAATCGCGATACACCCACGCCATCTTGCGATAAAGATTCGCCTCGGAACCATTCGTCTCCGCCCAGCGAATGACATCCAGCCAATGCTGCGCCCAGCGCTCGCCAAAGTGCTTGGAGCTCAGCTGCTCCTCCACCAAGCGGATGTACGCCTGCTCGGCATCCTTCGCATACCGCGCCTCAAACGCCCGCACCTGTTCCGGCGTGGGCGGCAAACCGGTGAGCACAATCGAAACCCGCCGAACCAAATCCCGCGCCGAGGCCGGTCCATTCGCCTTAACCCCCGCCTTGGCCAAGCGCGCATTTAGAAATGAATCAATCTTGTTGCCCCCCACCGAAGGCGCCTTCGGTCGCTTGATCGGCTGGAAGGACCAATGCTCCGCGCCCATGGCTGCCGGTAGCCACAGTAATCCAAACAAAAAAAGAAACACGCGAACCATTCAATTCAGAGTAGCGGTTTATGACAGGGAATTCAATCCTGCGCGAAGTTACTTCTTCGACTCCAGCTTTTCGGTCAACGCACGCAGCTCGGCCACGAGTTCAGGATGCTTCTGGGCGAGGTTGTTGCGTTCGCCGAGGTCGGCGGTGAGGTCGTAGAGTTCCTCGACCTTGGGCCGGTCGTCCTCGACGGCATAGCCGTGGAAATGCGCGTTGGCGCGGAGATATTTCCATTTGCCTTTGCGCACGCCGGCTTTGTTGAAATAGAAAAACTCACGACCGGTTTGGCGCTTGCCGAGGAGCAGATCGGTTTGGTCAATGCCGTCGAGATGGCGATCCTTGGGCACGTCGAACCCGCAAAGGTTCGCGAAGGTGGGCATGAAATCGATGGTGGCAAAGATGGCATCATTCACGCGACCTGCCGGCACTTTGCCCGGCCAACGTACAATGCACGGCAGCCGGTAGCCGGCCTCGTAGGGTGAGCCCTTGCCGTTGCGTAGCGGCCCCGCCTCGCCCCAAAAGATGGCGTCCTTAGGATGGCCTTTCTTGCGCTTGGTATATCTGTCCTGATTCCATGGACCATTGTCGCTGGTGTAAAT
>PBLV01000050.1 GCA_002721895.1 Verrucomicrobiales bacterium | reverse complement strand
CTCAAGGGCGAACCCTGCGCGCTGCCGGTGCACCGTAGTCAGCCGCATCCCATGACGGGCTTCAAGACTGTGATCGAGAGCTTTATCGCCCTGCACGAAATGGCGTCGGAACAACTGGGCGACGATCGCGGCTACTGCTTGCCGGCGCACGTGGTGACGCCGGAACTGGCCGAAGCCGTGCTCGCCGAAGTGGCCGCCGAACGCAGCCTGACGCTCGGGCCGATTGAAGATGCCTTCGACGCGCGCATCCAGGCCATCGTCGATACCTGGCCCACCGCCGTAGACGGCACCCGCGCCGTAGCCCTCGGCCTGCCCGAACCGCCGGCCTTGAAGGAAATTGTGGGCCAGTATCTTGATACATTTCAGTTACATCAAATTTGATGTTGCGTGGCCATGGTTTTCACCGTAGAGTTTTTTGAGACCGTCGATGGGAAAAGTCCGGTGGAGGCGTTTCTCAATGAACTGCGGCGAACCGACCCGGCCGACCACGCCGCAGTATTGGCGGGCTTGGCAAAACTGCGTGACCGGAAAAATCACCGGCCACCGTTGAGCAAGCCCTTGGGAGACGGCCTGCTGGAGTTGCGGCATGTGGGCAAATTGAACACGCGAGTGTTTTGGTTTTTCGTGAAGGGCCGCTGCATCGTGGCCGTGCACGGCATTCGTAACAAGGGCCAGAAAATACCCGCGCGAGATTTGCGCACGGCGCGGGCGCGGCGAGATGACTGGTTGAAACGAAATCTGCGATGAGCAAAACAAATTTTGATCGATATCTGGAGCAGCAACTGAAAGATGCCGCGTTCGCGGAACGATTTGAACGCGCCGGCGCGGCGTGGGACGTGGCCCTGCAACTGGCCGAGTTGCGTCGCAAGTCGGGCCTGTCGCAGAAGGAACTGGCCGATCAACTGGGCACCTCACAGCAGCAAATCAGCCGTTTGGAATCGCCTTCCTACGAGGGACATTCACTAAGCATGCTGCGCAAAGTTGCCGAGGCGTTGGACATGGAGGTGAAGGTGACTTTTGCCAAACGGCGCCCTTCCAAACACAAACGCAAACCCGTAGCCGCCTAAAATGCCCGCCCGCTTGGAGCATGCGAATCTGTTGGTGCGCGATATTGAGGCGACGTTGGCGTTTGTACGGACGGCGTTTTCGGAATTCGGCATCCGGCATGACGGGCGCGATGCGGACGGCACGCGCTGGGTGCACGTGGGCACGGACGAGACATATCTGGCGCTCAATCAATCCACCGTGGAACCGGCCGAGCGCTGGGAGCCGTACACGGGCAAGCCGGGCGTGAACCATTTGGCCTTTGAAGTGGCCGATACCGAGGCCCTGCGCACGCGCATGACGGCGGCGGGTTATGAGGATTCCACCCCGCCCAATGATCACCCGCACCGTCGGCGTGTCTATTTCATGGACCCGGACGGCAATGATTGGGAGTTTGTGCAGTATCTGTCGGATGACGCGCGCGAGCGGCATGATTACGAGACGCCGGATAAGTAGCCGCCTGTTGATTTCCGTTGCTCGAATTCAGCTGACGTGGGAACAATTCAGACCGTTACGTGAAGATTGACTTTGGATTAATCGGGACGGGAATCGTCAGTCTTTTCATCGTGTCGAGCAGCGGGGCAGCCACCGTGGCGGAGCCGGCTGCGGAATACAACGCACTGTTAAAGCAGTACAGCACGGCGAGCGGCGGTATTCGCACGGCCAAAACAGATGACCAACGTCGGCTGCATGTGGAGCGGTTGGGGAAATTCCCGGCGCGATTTTTGGCCTTGGCTGAAAAGCATCCTGAAAATCCGGTGGCCTTGAAGGCCATTCGTCAGGCGATCCAAGCGATTGGGTCCATGGACTCGGCATCACACATCGCGTGGGAGATGAATCATGCCAACATTCCGGTGGGGATCACCGATGGCTCGCCGGGCAGGGTGGTGGCCCTGTTGCAGCGCGATTATTTGCGTAGCAACGGGCTGGGGCCGGTTATTGATCGGATGCGGTATGGATGCCGAATGGAGTTCGAAAAATTCCTGCGTGCCGTGTTGCGGGAAAATTCCCACCGCGAAATGCAGGGATTGGCTAGCCTGGCGTTGGCCGGTTTTTAAACGACCGGCTGCGTGCAGTGCAGCTGGCGGCAGACCGTCCGGGGATGGCTAAATTCAACCAAATGTTTTTTGGAAAATTATATTTGCCGAATTTAAAACAGCGCAAAAATGACGGGCTGGCCAAGGAGATAGAAACTCTGTTTGAACAAGCCGCGAAATATGATGACGTGAAAACTCCGCGCGGTGGCACGGTCGCCGCACAGGCCAAAATGGAACTGCACGGCATCCGGCATCTGTCCGTGGGCAAGGCGGCGCCGGATATTAAGGGGCGGGATCAAGACGGCCGGTCATTCAAGCTGAGCGACTATCGCGGCAAGGTTGTGCTGCTGTATTTCTGGATGGAGTACTGACTCACGTGACGGGCCCACTGGCCACATGAGCGGTCGCTCGTGAATCAGCTGAAAGGCAAACCCTTCGCGCTAATCGGCGTGGATGTGTTCCGGCACGAACCGAAGACGCTCAAGGCCGTGATGGTGAAGGAAAAACTCAACTGGCGATCCTTCGCCGACTCGGGCGAGATTGTCCGTCAATGGAACTATCCCGCGACGCCGACTTTTTACGTCATCGATCATCAAGGCATCATCCGCCACAAGTGGGTGGGGCATCCGGGCGAAAAGACCATCGACTTGGCCCTCAAGAAATTGATTTCCGTTGCTGAAAAAAATCGGCCGTGAGGTTGGTCATTGAAAACCGTTGCCGCTGCGCTGGGTTTGCCGCACTCTGTCGCCACCAAACGACATGCGTCACAAGCCGATTCCTTCCAAGCTCTTTGTTCAAAACCGTAAACGTCTCGCGGGCCAGATGGCGCCGAAATCGTTGGCGGTACTCAATGCCAACGACATCCTGCCGACCAACGCCGACGGCACGCTGCCGATGCAGCCGAATGCCGACTTGTTTTTCCTGAGCGGCATTGAGCAGGAGGAAAGCATTTTGGTGCTGTTTCCAGATGCGGCGGATGAGAAACAGCGCGAAATCCTGTTTGTGCGTGAGCCGAATGAGCACCTGCAGATTTGGGAGGGTTACAAGCATACCAAGCCGGATGCGCGCAAGATTTCGGGCATCAAGAACGTGCGCTGGCTGTCGGAGTTCCCGGTGATGTTTCGTTCGCTGATGTGCGAGGCGGAGAGCGCGTACCTGAACAGCAACGAGTACAAGCGCGCACACGTGGAGGTAGAGACGCGCGACGTGCGGTTTATCAAGCAATGCCAGGCGGATTTCCCGCTGCACACGTATCGGCGGCTGGCGCCGTTGCTGCATGAGCTGCGCGTGGTGAAGACAGATTTGGAAATCGAGCTGCTCAAGGAGGCGGTGGATATCACGGCTAGGGGATTCCGCCGCACGTTGCGGTTTGTTAAGCCGGGGGTTGCCGAGTACGAGGTGGAAGCCGAATTGGCGCGGGAATTTATCAAGCGCCGCGGCAAGTTTGCCTACACGCCGATTGTGGCTGCGGGCAAAAACAACTGTGTGCTGCATTACCTGCAGAACGATCAGGTCTGCAAAAAGGGCCAGCTGCTGTTGATGGATGTGGCCTCGAGTTATGCGAACTACAACGCAGATCTGACGCGCACGATTCCCGTGAGCGGCAAGTTTTCGCGGAGGCAAAAGAAGGTGTACAACGCCGTGTTGCGCGTGTTGCGCGCCAGCATCGCCGGCGCGACGGTTGGCAAGTTGCACAAGGATTGGCAAAAGGAAGCGCAGGCCCACACCAACGAGGAACTGCTCAAGCTGGGCTTGCTCAAGCAAAGCCAGATCAAAAAACAGGATCCGGACAACCCCGCCTGCCGCAAATATTTCATGCACGGCCTCGGCCATCCGCTCGGGTTGGACGTGCACGATGTGGGCAACCTGAACGTGCCGTTCCAGCCGGGCACCGTGCTTACTGTTGAGCCGGGCATTTACCTGCCGGACGAAGGCTTCGGCGTGCGTCTGGAGGATGACATTGTGGTGACCGATGACGGCCCCATCAATCTCATGGCCAAGGTGCCGATCGAAGCGGATGAGATTGAGGCGATCATGAACCGATGAAAAAATTATTCTTCATTTTGCTGACCGGCCTGTGCGCCGGAATTCACGCTGCAGACAACTTTGCCAAAGACAAACTCGTCGCATGGTGCATTGTGCCTTTCGATGCCAAGCAACGCGGGCCGGCGGAGCGCGCGGCTATGCTCAAGCGGCTCGGGCTCAAGCGGGTGGCTTATGACTGGCGCTCGAAGCACGTGTCGGAATTTGAGGAGGAGATTCTGCAGTACAAAAAGCACGGACTGGAATTCTTTGCCTTTTGGAGTGTTCACGAGGAGGCCTTTCGATTGTTCGAAAAACATAAAATCCATCCGCAGATATGGCGTACTCTACGTAGCCCTCAAGCCGATAGTCAGGAGGCTCGTGTGGCCGCTGCGGCAAAAGCAATGTTGCCTTTGGTTAAACGAACCAGGGAACTGGGCTGCCAACTTGGACTCTACAATCATGGAGGTTGGGGTGGGGAGCCGGCCAATCTGGTGGCGGTTTGCCAATATTTGCACAAGCATCACGACGCCAAGCACGTCGGCATTGTCTACAATCTTCACCATGGCCACGGGCACATTGACGACTGGGAAAAATCGCTGCGCCAAATGAAACCGTACCTTCTCTGCCTCAACCTCAACGGTATGAACGATGGCGCGCAGCCGAAGATTCTGCAGCTTGGCCGCGGTCAACATGAGGCGGCGATGATTACTGCCATACGCAAGAGCGGTTATGCAGGCCCCATTGGCATTCTCGATCACCGGAATGACACTGACACAGAGATTGCATTAAAGGAAAATCTCGAGGGGCTTCAGAAGATTTTGAAGTGATCATTAATGCAGATATTTATCTCGAGAGACGGAGAACAGGCTGGTCCATATAGTGTTGAGGACATAAATGCCTGTTTGAAAGACGGTACTCTTCTGCCGTCCGATTTGGCTTGCCAGGAAGGTATGAAAGAATGGGTGCCGTTGAGCGAGATGGAGTTTTCCGAATTAAACGTGCCAAGAGGGGAGTCAAAATCCGATTTAGAGCTGTCCGAGGATATCACCGAGCTGTCCGATATCAGTGATGTCACTGAGCGTATTGCAGCCACAGGTTTCAAACAGCACATTTTTCTCAACAAAAGCATAGGTGTCGCAATTCTATTTGCCATTCTGACCTTTTGGTTATCCGAATCCGCATTTCGCCCACCGCCAGTCGATGATGAGCCAAGTTGGGAATGGTTTGGTTGGGCTGTTGTTGTAAAAGGAGATTATCAGCCAAGAGAAAATGGCGGCCCAATTTACAAATTTATGGCTGGAATTGCTGATGAGGTGGGGCTGGGTGGCACCGGTTTTTTTACTTGGTCTAGGTATCTCCGTGATAGAGGAGCCGTAACCATGTGGATGTTGTTTTGCCTTATTTTTGGAATCGGCTTTTTTATTATGCGAGCTCGATCATGGAAGAAAAAATTCCATCAAGATGAAGCATACGATGAGCCAATTATCAGCCTGAGTTTGCTCAAGAAAATCAAATATGCTTTGTTGATTTTGGGTTTTTTAATTTTGTGTTTTGAGACAAGGAATGGATTGAACCGCAGTCAAAGGACAAAAAATATTCAGTTCCAATTGGCAGTCGTAAAAGGAAACATCGAAGATGTGAAAAACTTCCTGACTGCAGGTGCTGATGTGAATGTCAGGAGATGGGGCAGGAGCACGGACAGGAAACTTTTGTCGGAGGAAGATGAAGCATTGTTGAAAGGTAATATCATTGGAGGAGGAATTAAGAAGGGGTATACCGCATTGCATTGTGCAGCTAGAAACGGGCAGACGGAGATTTTGAAGCTATTGCTTTCGAATGGTGCTGATGTGAATGCAAAAAACCGAAAGCACTATTCCTCAAGTTATGAAGATGGGAAGATTACGCCTTTGGATTTAGCTAACTCCGGTGGGCATACTGAAATTATCGAGCTACTGAAAAAACATGACGGAAAACCTGGGGAAGAATTGGGTGGGACTGAATAGCTGGCCTTTAAATATTTAAAAATAAAAACCCCGCTGCCTCGAAAGGCACGGGGTGTGTAATTCTTTTGGGTGGTCCGTTACTTCACGTGCAGCATGCCACGCATCAGGATGTGGTGGCCAGGGAAGGTGCAGACGTATGGGTAATCGCCGGGTTTGGCCGGGGCGGTGAATTCGATGACCTGTTCCTTGCCATGGTCGATGAGCTTGCTGGCCCAGATCACGTCGTCGGTCTTCGGCACAAATCCCACTTTGAAACCCTCGGCACCCAGATTGACTGCGGCCGTGGCGACAGCTTCGAGCTTTCCGGGTTTCACCAGCACGATGTTATGCGGCAGATGGTCCGGGTTGGTGAAGATAAGCTTGATCTTTTTACCTGCCTTCACGGTGAGCTCCGGCGTGTCGTATTTCATCTTCTCGACAAGGGTGCCTATGCGGATGGTGGTCAGCTCGGGGGTGTCTGACAAGATGCCGGACTTTTGCTTGACGGGCGCTGTTTGCGGCTCCGACTTGACGTTCGCGGCGGCGGAGGTGTCCCAGAACTGTTTCACCGTTCTTGCCGCTACGCGCGCATCATTCACTGGTGAATTAAGCACGGTCACCAGAAGTTTTTCATTCTTCACGTTGTGTTGCTGATGCAGCCACAAGGCCTCAAGCAGGTGGTGGGCATGCTCTGGTTTCTTGGAATCCCATTTCTTGATCCATTTGGCCAGTTCAGCCATCACCGCGCTGGTGTCACGCTCGCTAAGCTCGATGCGCGCGCGGTAGCGCGTGATGTTCGTGCGTTCCTTCAAGAGGTCGAGCAACTTGGCTATGGGTTCGCCATCGACCTTCACGTACGGCATCAACTCGCGCCCCTCGTGGGTGATGCGATAAACGCGGCCGTACTCGTGGTCGCGGCTGGGATCACGCACGTTGTGCTGCATGTGGCCGATGATGATGTTTTGCCAATCCGAAACATACATCGCACCGTCGGTGCCGATCTCGAAATCCGTCGGGCGAAAGTTGCGATCCTTGGGCGATTTGAGCAGATCCTCCGTCTCCGTGCCGCGCACGTTGCCATTCTCATCGGATTTCAAGGTGTATTGCTTGATGCCGAGGAAGCCGATGGAGTTAAGGATCAGGAAGTTGCCCTGATACTTCTCGGGAAAGTGCGGGCTGGAAACCACGCCGTTGGCCGGCACGGGGCGGACGGTTTTGCGCAGGAGTTCCTGCATGCGGAAGCCGCCCTTGCCATCCGGGCGCACCTGATAGGCGCGGCCGCCAGTGCCGTCGGTGGCGAAGTGGTAGCCCCAGTAGTTGAAGCTGACGCCGTGCGGGTTGGGTGAGTTGTTGGCGTGGAAGCTGTATTCAAAGGTACGCGGGTTGAAGCGGTACATGGCGCTGTTGCCATGCTGCTGATTCTTCTTCCAGGGAGTCTCGACGTTGCTCACGTGGAACACGCCGCGTTGATAGTAGAAATTGCCGCCCGGGCCATACACAAAGGCATTGGCGCTGTGGTGGGTATCGGCACTGTCCAAGCCGTGGAAAAGGCGGATGCGCACGTCGGCCACGTCGTCGCCGTCGGTGTCCTTGAGGAACAAGATATCTGGCACGCTGGCAACAATCACACCACCATTCCAGAATTCAAACCCGGTGGGATTGTGCACCTTGGCAAAAGTGATGGCCTTGTCGGCCACGCCGTCTCGATTTTCATCAGGAAGAATCAGGAGCCGGTCGTTCATCTCCTTAAGGGGTTCCCACTTGGGATAGGTCGGCCAAGCGGCCACCCACAGCCGGCCCTTGGTATCCACGGCCATCTGCACGGGATTGGCCAGCTCGGGAAACATTTCCTCCGAGGCAAACACATTGACCTTTAGTCCCTTGGCCAGTTGCAATTGGGCTGCGGTCTCGTGCGGTGTGCTATAAATTTTTTGTCCCTCCTTGCTCTTGTTGCTGCCGGGGCCTGCTCCGCCCACATTGGACTTTACCTTCACCGGTGGCGGGACATTGGAATCGTCCACCTTCACATTTGCGAGGCCTTGCGCATGCGCCCAAACTTTTTTGTCACGGTTGGCCACCATTACGTCGATCATGTCCAGCTCGTGCATGAGCACATCGCGATTGGTTTGGCCATCCACGAATTTCAAGTGCGAGCGTCCGCCCCAGACGTCGTTGCCATCGGTGGCGCGGTAGCGGTTGTGCCAGTACCAGTTCTTGTCCAGCACGGCGGTGCGGATGTGTTTCACCAGAGATTCCTTCTGGGAAATTTCCAGCCCGAAGACCTCCTTGGTGAGGTGTTGCGCGATAAGCTTGTTGCCGAGGCTGTTGGGGTGGATGCCGTTGATGGTCAGCGGCTCCTTGTGCTTGGCGTAGAGCATCTTGGTGAGATGAAACAGATCCACGTAGGGTAGCTTGCGAATTGCGGCGGCGGCTTCGGTGGCACCGGCGTACTGCATCAGTCGGGCGTTGTTGGCGCGGCCGTCGGGCAGGTTGGGGGTATTGAGATTCTCGTGGGCGATGGGGGAACACAGCACGATGCGCGGGGCGCCCTTGCCGCTGTAGTTCTGCTTCAGGGTATCATCGATCCACTTGAGCAATTCCTGCGCAAAGCCGGCGGGGTTGTTGTCGTAGGACTCGTTGTAGCCCCAGAAAGCGATGATGACGTCGGCCTTGGAAATTTTCAGGTACTCGTGCGGGGCGATGAAGCCGCGGTTGCGCGGACGGCTATTCACCTTGTCGCCGGAAAAGCCGTGGTTGCGAAACGCAATCCCGTGTTTTGGCAACGCCGCCTGCACGTAGCTTTCCAGCCAGCCGTGATGCTGCATGCGCTCGGCCAGCGTGTTGCCGATCAGCACCACGCGGTCGCCCTTCTTGAGTTCAAGCTTTGCCGCGCCTGCCGTGAAGGCTGCCAAGGCGCACAGTCCGGTTATGAGAAGTTTCTTCATAAAGAGAGGGGGTTTGTTTGCCACACGGGACACGGCCCGTCCAGACAGTTATTTTGCATAAATCTGTAACTCGTGAATGCTCCAGTATTTGCCTGTCCGCCTGCCCGTTTGGGTGATCTTGATAAATTTCGCCGGCGCGCCCTGGAAAAAGATTTCCATGACCGGCCCTGTGCCGCGACCGGTGGCCACGGGCTTGCTCCACGCCTTGCCATCCTGTGACAAGCTGATGGAGTAGCCATCCGGATAATCCTGCGGTGACCCCTTGGCATCGAGTCGCAGCCCACTCACCTCCCGAGCCGCGGGCAGTTCAATCTGGAACCACATCCCGGGGACCATTGGTGTGCCCGTATCAAAGCGTGTGCCCAAGTTGCCATCCACGGCACTGCCGACGGCTTCCGGCTTGTGGCTGGCCGTCAGCTTCCATTGTTTGCGTTCCTTGAGGAAACGCGGCACGGAACCGCGCAGCGCATTGATGGTCCAGGGCGTCTTGCGCGAAGCGGTCTCCTTACGCACCTTGGCCACCTGCGTCGGCTCGATGAACGGTGCGTTATTGCCAAAGCTGTTGCGCACATACGAGAGCACTGAGGCTATCCATTCGTCATCGTAGGATTTCATGGGAATCATTTGGTTGGGATAGGTCTCTCCATCCACCGGCCCGGTGAGTCCATGCAACACGACGTTGATGGACAAATCCGGGTGTCCCAGGATCGTGCGGTTGTTGATAAAGGACGCCGCTAAGGTCTCGCCCTTCTTGCCATCGGGGATTGGCGCCCCCCGGCCGTCCTTGCCGTGGCAGGAAAAACACAGCGTCTTGTAAATTCCCTCGCCTTTCTTGAGCATCTTCACTTGGGCCGCCGTGAAGTTTGGCCGTGTGGGCACGGGCACACCGCCGCGGCCCAGTTGTGGTGCCAATTCCTGAATCGCGCGGCTGTTGTTGGTCACTCTCGCTGATGTCAGCCAAACGGGCCACTCGGGCAGGTTCAGGTGCTTTGCGCTCATCAACGCCTGCAGCACCACCTCGCCCTCCGGGTCAGCCACCATCTTTGCAACATCACTCGCCACCGAGTCCTCGCCCTGTTTATGCAGGGATTCACTCACGCGAATGGCCGCGATCCGGACCTGCGGGTGCTCGTCGGTCATGGCTTTCCCCACAATCTTGGCGTTGGCCAACCCAAGTCCCTCCAGTGTCCACAGCACGTGAAGGCGTTCCAGATGATGCCCCGCCTTTGACAGTCGTTCCTCCAGTATTGGGCCCACGCTCTTGTCATTGCGCAGGATCAAGAGCTTTTGTGCCGTGTCTCGCCACCAGCCATTGGGATGGCCCAGATACCGCACCAGTTCCGTGGACTTCGCCTGCAACAGGCGTGGTTGCTTGCCCCGCTTGGTGGTGTCGTGAACCAGTCGCCAGATGCGGCCGCGGCCAATCGCCTCGTCGAGCCGGTATTGCTGCACCACCTTGCGCAGGTAGGAGCCCGGCCGCACCCAGTTGCCTTCCTGGATGATGCCGCGGTACATGTCCACTATGTAAAGAGTGCCGTCCGGCGCAGTCACCGCGTTGATTGGCCGGAAATAGGCGTCGGGTGTGCGGATGAATTCCGATCCCGGATGCGGGTTGCTCAATTTGGAAACCCCTCCATCATTTTCAATAACGGTCCGGCGCACCAATCGGCCAACCGGCTCACCGAAGAACAGGTTTCCAAGGAGTTCCTCCGGGAGCCTGTCTCCGCGGTAAACCTCCTGCCCGCAGGTTGCCGTAAAATGATTGAGTGTTTTTTCCTGAGGTCGAAAACGTCGCGGCCCACCCTGCACATCCGGAATGGGCACCAGGGGATACACCGTGCGGTAATTCGGCTCAAACTGGTCACGCGCATTAAAGGCGCCGTACACGATAGGCACCTGAAAATTCACCGGCCCACGCTCGCCGCCGGCGTTCACATACCAGGGCTTGCCATAGTTGTCCTGCGTCAACCCCCACTGGCCGCCGTTGTTGGCCGTGCCCTCCTTGCGGACCTCCCCCGAGACCGGATCCAGCCGCAGGCGATAGGAGTTGTAGGTGGTGTAGAGCCAGTTATCCATGCTCCAGATCAAGCCGCTGGGCTGATGCTCCAGGTTGCCGCCGCGCGGGCCGCCCTTGTAAAAGAGCTTCTTCTCGTCGGCCACGCCATCGCCGTCCGTGTCGCGGTAGGCATAAAGATCCAGCGTGTTGGTTTCGCCTACAACCAGGCGGTCATCCAGCGGCAACAGAATCCGTGGCAGCAACAGCTTGTCAATGAACACCGTGTGCTTGTCGAACTCGCCATCGCCATCCGTGTCCATGTGCTTGGACACCCGGCTCACCTTGTCGAATTTGCCCGAGCCATCGATGTCCTGCATGTAGGTCCGCATCTCAGCCACAAACATGCTACCGTCGCCATCAAATACCACCACGGCCGGTTCCTTGATGTGCGGCTCGCTCAGGACCAACTCCAGTTTGTATCCCTTTGGCAATTGGAACAATTTCTGGCTTTCCTCCGGGCTGAGGAATTTCGGTTTCTCCTGTGCCAACGCATCCACCGCCAGCAATGCAGCTCCAACGGACAAGATTGAAATTAAATTTTTCATAAACGAGTGACGTCGGCAGAAAACTGTAGCGGTCTCATACACCACAGCAAGCTCCCTTTTGGGCTTTGCCCCGGCACAGTTTGAATCATTCCGCCACACAAACGGATTCGCAGGCACGTCCCACCACCACCGTATATTGGCCTGTTATCAATTCAAACCTCGCGCCCGACCAAGGGTTTTGCGCGCGGGATCAAAGGTTTTGACCTCCCGACCAAGGGTTTCGCACGTCCGACCAAAGGTTTTGCGCTCGCGACCAAGGGTTTTACGCTCGCGACCAAGGGTTTTACGTGCGGGACGAAGGGTTGGCAGCTCAAGAACAAAGGTTGGGCGGTCAAAACCATTCATCTTGGGCGCGAGAACGTCTGATTCATGTGGCCAATCCCCTTGCCTAAAATGTTTTAAAACCGTAGCTTGGGCTTGTGAGGCAATTGTCTTTGGTTTTGATAGGAACCTTGGTGTTGGCGGGGTGTGGAAAGAAGGGCGCGCCAACAGGGCTGGAATCCAATGCCGGATCCAAGGTGGGCGTGAAGCAGCCGAAGCCACCAAAAACCAACCCCGATCCGGAGCCCAAGGTGGGAGGCAAGCTCGCTGTAGACCGGGCCGATGGCCCGGCGCCCCGGCCACCGGCCGGGGCTACAATGGCCTTTACCAATACGTTGGGGATGGTGTTTAAGCCAGTGCCGGAGACGGAAGTGCAATTTTGCATCTGGGAGACACGGGTGAAGGATTACGCGGCGTACGTGGCTGCGAATGTGGGGGTGAACGAGCGTTGGAAGGAGCCGGGGTTCAAGCAGGCGGACACGCATCCGGTGGTGAACGTGGGCTGGAATGATGCACAGGCGTTTTGTGCGTGGCTGACGAAGAATGAATTGGCGGCGGGCAAAATCAAGGCGGGGCAGAAGTATCGACTGCCGACGGATGCGGAGTGGAGTGTGGCGGTGGGCTTGGGAAAGGAGGAAGGCAAAACGCCGGAGGAGAAGCATCTTGGCATTGAAGACATGTTCCCGTGGGGCAAGAGGTGGCCACCGCCCAAGGGGGCGGGGAATTATGACAATCGCTTTTATTCCGAACTCTTGAAGGTGGATGAGTTTGAATACACCGCGCCGGTGGGGAGTTTTGCAGCGAACCAGCACGGTCTGCATGATTTAGGCGGTAACGTGTTGGAATGGTGCGAGGATAAGTTCAGACCAAACGAACCGTTCCGTGTGTTGCGCGGTGCGTCATGGCTTAACGGCCATCCCGGCAATTTGTCGTCGTCCTACCGTACCAGCCGCCCCCCTGCCTTCCTCCTCAATTACTTAGGCTTTCGGTGTGTGTTGGCGGGTGAGTGAGGCAGGTGGGTCGGCCTCTGTTATCTTGATGCTCGACGGCTTGAACCTTAATGCTTGAATCTCAATCCTCCAAGGCGAGCGAAGCGAGCCTTGGCCACGGTGTGGCAGGATAAACCACCAACACAGTCGCCTTGCGGGGACGCGGGACAGGACAGGAACCGCGTTAAACTGCCCACACTTGGCTTTTTCCTTTTGTCCGCTGGTGCGCTTTGGTTTTATTCGCGGCACACATAATGCCTGAAGAACACAATTTCCTGCATCATATTACTGGCTCGTTTGCGCAGCCTGCGGCGGAGAACCCCACTGTGGAAATGGTCGAGGCCGCCTATCGTCATCACGGGCTACATTACCGTTATCTCAACACCGAGGTGCCACCGGAGAAGCTGGCCGATGCCGTGGCCGGCGCGCGAGCCATGAACTGGGCCGGGTTCAACTGTTCCATCCCGCACAAGGTGGCCGTGATCGAGCATCTGGATGGGCTCGGAGAGTCGGCCAGCGTCATTGGCGCGGTGAATTGCGCCGTGCGTCGCGAGGGCCAGTACATCGGTGAAAACACCGACGGCAAGGGCTTCCTTAAAAGTTTGCAGGAGGTGGTTGATCCGGCGGGCAAAAGGCTGGTGATGTTTGGGGCTGGTGGCGCCGCGCGCGCCATTGGCGTGGAGTGCGCTCTGGCCGGGGCATCGCATATTACCGTGGTCAACCGCAGTGAGGATCGCGGTGGCGAACTGGTCGCCCTGCTCAATGAGAACACTTCTGTTGAAGCCGATCTCGTGAAGTGGGAGGGCAACTATTCCGTGCCCGGGGAAACCGATGTGGTGATCAACGCCACCAGCATTGGCCTTGCCGACGCTGAGGCAAGCTTGGCGTTGGAGATCGATTCTCTGGCGGTCAACATGGTGGTGGCGGACGTGATTCCCAATCCGCCCCGCACGCGCCTTGTTCGGGATGCCGAGGCGAAGGGCTGCACGGTCATTGACGGCCTTGGCATGCTCGTCAATCAAGGCATTACCGGCATCGAGTATTGGACCGGTGAAAGTGTTGATGGCAGCGTCATGCGCGCCCGGCTTGAGGAATTGTTCGGATGTTAATAGTGCGTGCGTGCCGGGCGTGCGTCACGTCAAGGGTTGCCGCCCAGGCTGATCACGTGCCCGTCGGTGGTGGCGTAATACAACCGGCCGAGGGCTGCGGCAAGGCTGTCCCAAGTGGGGAGTGACTCTAGCTTGCGTTTCTCGATGAGTTTGCCGGTCTTGGGATCGACAACGAGCAGCAGCGAGCCTTGGGCACCGTTCAAGGCGGCGTCTTGTTGGGCAAGGAGTTTCAGCGTAGCGGGATCGCCCTTAGTGAGCTTTTCAAAGGTCGCGGCTTCGTCGACGAGGTCGGGCGGCCCGATGAGATAAAGCCTGCCGCCGGCGAGCGCCATGGCGCGGACGAGGATGGGCAGATCCTTGGTCCAGTGATGCTCGATGGCGACGCTGCCTGCACCGGGGCCAAAGTTGCGTCCGGGGAAATGCATCGCGAGGCCGAGTTTTGTGGGGACGGTTTTTAGTCCGGCAAATTTTCCGTGATGATTCTTGCCGGAACTGTCCTTGGCATCGCCCTTGTCGAATGTGACGTTGAGTACAAGATCGGCGGCATCCACCTGGCCATCGTCGGCGGCGCTGGCGATTTCCTCGGCAGTGAGGGCGCGATGATAGATGCGAGCTTCGTCGATGAGGCCCTTGAATGAGAACGGCGTCTTGTACAGGCCCACGGGGCTGCCATCATCCGCGCCAATTTGCAGGCCCTGCACCGGTGTGCCTGCCACCAGCCCGGGGCCTTCGCCCTTGGCGACTTGCCGGCCGTTCATGTAGAGGCGCAACTCGTTGTCTTGAGTCAAGACACCGGCTAGATGCACGAGCTTGTCAGTGATTTTCGCCTGTCCACGGACGGCGGCGAGTTTCTCCTTGCTGCGCACCATGAAGACGGGCTGGCCCTTGTGTACCAGCAGCGCGTAGCCATTGAGCGGCCCGCCGTGGGCGAGCACGATGCCGGTGGGCTTTTCGCTGATTGTCCACGCGGTGACGGTGAGCGCCTTGCCCTTGGGGTCGAGGCTGGCGGGCGTGCCGAAGTCGACCATCGCGCCCTTGGGCCTCGGGGCATTCTCCACCGGTGCGGGCGGTGCCTTGCGATGGCGGTCGGTGGCGAAGAGTTGATGCTCGAGGATGGTCGTCCATTTATAATACTCCGGTTTGCGGCCGAAGCCGTAGACGCGATCGCGATCAAACACCATGATACGACCCGAAGGCGCGAACTTGCCCGCCTGATAGTAGCCCCCGTGCCCGCCGGCGAAACTGCGGCCGTACACCCAGTAGGTGCGGTGGAACCACGTGCTGTCGAGGAAGCCGGTGGGACAAAAGAGATGCGCCGTGTCGCCGCCTTGCTGGCTGCCCTGCCCGGCGAAGTCGCCGGTGTGCGGCCCGAGGTCGATGCGCTGGCCTTCCCGGTCAAACTTTTGCGACTTCATGTAAATGAACTTTTCGTCCGCGGAAAGAATGTCCGGCAACCCGACGGGCATCTGCAAAATCTTGATGCGCTCCTGAAGGTCCTTGTCCTCGCCCGGTTCCTTGTCGTCCAGCACCACCTCCACGTGTTTCTTGCCTGTCATTGCGTCCAGCGCAAACCACCGCATGCCGCCATCGAGAAAGTTCGATCGGCCGGCTACGAAATACACAACGTCGCCCTGAATCAACACGCTGCCGTGCACCGGCCACACGCTTTCGAGTTGTTCATAGGCCATCAATCTACGGTCCTCCGGCGCGGCGCGAAACCGCCATGCCAACGCACCGTCACTCACGCGCACGCAGTACACCCAGCCATCGGCACAGCCAAAATACGCGCGCCCATCGCGAATGCTCGGCGGCGAATCCACGCGCCCACCGGTGGCAAAGCGCCACACCACCTTACCTGTGACCGCGTGCAGCGCCACTACCTCGTGCGCGTCGATGCGCGAAACGTAAATCTTGTTCTCCGCCTCCGTTACCGCACTGAGCCGACCGCCGAGGTGGGTGGACCACGCGGGTGCCAGTTCGCCGCGGATGATGGTGGACGAGGCCCCACTGCGGCGGTTGTTTTGGCGGTACGTGGGCCAGTCGGAATCGCCGTTGCCACCCGAATCCGTCGCCTGCCCATACGCCGGGCCTTTTACGAGCCGTGCTGCTTCATCAACCTTTCCAATCGCCCGCGAAGGAATGGACGACGCGAGTGCGTTGAAGCCGAAGAGCTTGGCCTCGGGATAACATGCGCAGTTGTGCGGCGGCGCGTAGGTGAGTCCGTTGGCGGGCATCACGCCATAAAGGCAGCCGCCGCGCACCCAATGGTTGATATCCCAGTCCTTTTTATCGGGGTCCACAAACTCGATACCCGTGCGTGAGGGCATCAGAAAATTCTCCGTGCCCTTGGCGATGTAGCAGCGGTGATGGAACCAGTACGTGTCCACGTTGGGCGGAAACTCCACCTTCACCTCGCCGGTCTTCAAGTCGCGCCCGGTGAAGGCGCCACTGTCGCGCCCACTTGTCGTCGGCGCGCTCCACACCAGCCCCTTCATCACCAGCAAATCCTCCGGCGACTGATACCCGCCGCGCGCATGCGGCGCCTCCCACATCACTTTGCCCGTGCCCGCCGCGAATGCCTGCATCGTCCGGTCACCGCCCGCGTACAGCACCACCCCGTCGGTCACCACCAGCTTGGGCGCGAAATTAAAACGCACCGCCTTAGGCCGGTTCACCGGCTTGCTTTCCCATTCCACGTCGCCGCTCGACCGGTGCACTGCCACTACCTTCTCGCCATCGTGGTAAAACACATTGCGCGCATCCGCCGTCAGTGATTGGGGACTGATCACCGTTTTACGTTCCCAGAATTTCTTGCCCGTTCGCGAGTCGTAAACCTTCACGTGCCGCGGCTTTTCGTTCCACGCAAAGTCTCGCCGTACGCGCGCCTGGTCGCCCACGTTGTGGAACGGAAGAAATGAATTCAGCTCCCACGCCTCGCCACTCACCAACGCGAACACCGAGTCGCCTTCCACCACGATCTCCTCCGTCCGCTCACTGCCCGGCAGGTCGTGTATCTTCATCCCCGTCGCCGCGTCCAGCACGCTCACTGGTGCATCCACTCCCAGAGTTACGTAAACCCGGTCGCCCACCGCCACCAACCGTCGTGCTAATTGCGTGGGGCCGCTTTTTAAAGGCCACAAGTGGCTGTGCCACTTCTTCATCGGTTTCTTCCAAAGCACCACCCCGTTAAACGCATCCCGCGCCACCAACATCCACTTCGCCGGCAACTGGATCGACACTCGCGACCCCTCATCCATCACGTAAAACACTCGCCCGTTCGCCGACACCAACGCGCTCATGCTCGCCATCCGGTCATGATGCCGACTCCAGCGCGGACTGCCCAGCCACTGCAAATGACGCGGCGGACCCACCCGCTTGTCCGCCGCCACCGCGTTGCCGCCCGGCCCGTGCAGGAAATGCGTCCAGTCATCGATATCCTTCGGGCGCGGCTTCACCGTCGTCGTCCACTTTCCGCCTTCTTTAATGTACGCCACCCCCTTTGGCGCCAACACCCGCATCACCTCCGCTTTCGGCACATTCCCGAGATTCTCCGCCACCACCAGATTCACCATCCCGTCAATATAAGGCAGTCGCGAGCCCGTTAGTCGGTCAATCGACACCGGTCCATACACCCCCGCCTTCCGAACTGCCGCCCGCGCCTTCGCCACATTGTCCGCGTCCCCATCCAGTCCATGCACCTGAAACCGCGAATTCGGCCGCAGCGACAAAGTCAACTCTCCATCCCCACACCCCAAATGTACCACGAGCCCTCCCTTCACCCCCAACGACTGAACAACATTCTTCAATGCCTCCGGCCCACTCCAAGCAGGAAAGGCAGCGGACACAGTAAGCACGAAAAACACATGAAGGTATTTCATGCCGTCAGTATGCCCATTGCGCGGCGGCCGGCAAGGATGCGATTGCTAAAAGGCGCTCCCACGCTTGCATATTGAACACAGCGTGGTTAGGCTTCGTCCAAGCGATCGATAATGAAAACGACTCTCACCCTCGCAGCAGTATTTGCCGCCGGAGTTCTGGGCGCAGCGGACCTGAAGGTCGGCGATGCCGCTCCGGATTTCGCACTGCAAGGCAGTGACGGCAAAACGTATAAGCTCTCGGCATACCGAGGCAAACAAGCCGTGGTGATCGCCTGGTACCCCAAGGCGTTTACCGGTGGCTGAACGGCCCAGTGCAAGTCGTTCCGTGCGAACGGCAAGGAGCTGAGGAAATTTAACGTCGCTTACTTCACGGCCAGTTGTGATCCGGCCGAAGGCGCCAAGGGCAACATCAACTTTGCCAAGTTGCTGGAACTGGATTACCCGATCCTGAGCGATCCCACCAAGAAAACGGCCAAGGCATACGGCGTGGTAACTGCCTCCCGTGGCCTGCCATATCGGTGGACGTTCTACATCGGCAAAGACGGCAAGATCATGAAGATCGACAAGAAAGTGCGGGCCGGCCAGGACGGCGCCAACGCCGCCAAGACGCTCAAGGAACTGGGCGTGGAAGCGAAGTAACGACCGACCGCGCAATGAATTGAAAAGGCCCGCCGATTGGCGGGTCTTTTTTGTAGGTACATTTTGTGGGATACAGAAGGGCCTACCGGCGCGGGGCGCTTCGGCCGGATTGCTTGAAACTGTCCAGCTTGGACTTCAGGGCCTTGGCAATTTTCAATTTTTCGTAATAAAGATTGGTCGTTTCGCCGGGGTCGGTCTTGAGATTGTACAACTGGCCGGGTGCTTTCGCGGCTTTCTCGGGCAGAGCAAATTGGCGCATGCCCCATTCGCCGGCGCGATTGTAGTTGTTGCCGCCAGAGCCGCGGTGGTCGAGATATTTCCAGTCGCCTTGGCGGATCGCGAGAGCGAGGCTGATGGTTTGGTGCAGGGTGTATTCGCGCACGGGATCCTTGCCGCCGAGCAACGCGGGGAGAATATTGAAACTGTCTTCGCCGGCATTGTTGGGCAGTTTTGCGCCGGTGATCGCCGCAGCGGTGGCGAGGAGGTCGGTGAGGCAAATGGTCTGGGTGGCCGTGCGGCCGGCGGGGATTTTGCCGGGCCAGCGGGCGATGAACGGCACGCGATGGCCGCCTTCCCAATTGTCGCGCTTCACGCCGCGCCACGGGCGGGCGCCGTCGTGCTGGTGATCGCGACGCATGGCGATGGTGGTGGGCACCTCGGGGCCGTTGTCGCTGGTGAAAATGATGAGCGTGTTTTTGGTCAGGCCGGTTTGCTCGAGGGTCTTCATCAGCTCGCCGACGATGTGATCCATCTCGAAAATGAAATCGCCGTGCGGACCGGCCTGGGTTTTGCCCTTGAATGCCTTGCCGGGAAAGGACGGCAGATGCACGGCTTGCATGGAGTGAAACAGGAAAAAGGGTTTGTCGGGATTTTCCTTGGCGTGGCGCGTGAGGAATTCCTGGCTTTTCTTGAGGAAGACCAGGTCGACCTCCTCGAGATCGAAATCCGGGGCGATCATGCCGGGGCGGTTATCACGGGAGTACGGATGCTTGGGCAGTGGCCCGCGATCCACAATACGCGTGGGCGGGACAGGGATCTTGTTGTCATCAATATAAGCGTAAAGCCAATCGGTGGTGGGGCACGAAGCCGTGCCGAAGAATTTCTCAAAGCCGTGATCCAGCGGCCCGCCGGTGATCGGCCGCGTGTAATCGATGCGCCGCACGGCCGCCAGTCCGTTTTGATTGATGGCTTTCCCATCCTTGTCGTACGCCGTCAGCCCAACGTGCCATTTGCCGAACATCGCCGTGGCGTAGCCCTGTTGCTTCAGCAAACTGGCGAGTGTGAGGCGAGCCGGGTTGATCAGGCACGGCCCGCCCACGCCGGTGAAAACGCCGCGGTAATTCAGCCGAAACGCCATCCGGCCGGTAAGCAGGCTGTAGCGCGTGGGTGTGCAAACGGTGGAGGGACTGTGCGCGTCGGTGAAGCGAATGCCTTCGCGCGCAAGCCGATCCAAGTGCGGCGTGGGCACTTTGCTTTGGTCGTTGTAACAACCGACATCGCCGTAGCCGAGGTCATCGGCGAGGATGAGGAGGATATTCGGCTTGTCGGCGGATTGTAATTCACCACAGAGAGCACAGAGGAACACAGAGAATATCCTTAAAAAAATTCTCTGGGCTCTTTGTGCCTCTGTGGTGAATTTCATTTTAAAATATATTCCAAATCCACAAGATTCTCCCGTGAGGCAATCTCCGCATCGGTGTCGCCACACCTTGTGGCATGTGACATTCATCACTGCCACGACAGGCAAAAAACGCATCACGGTCACGCCATAGTGGGCAAGATTCTCAACGCGTGTCACGAAAGCTTTTTGCTTCCCACCTGCGTCACGAGCAACCGGTCAAAGGAGTCGTGCTGTTGAGGAATTGCTGGAAGATTGCAGTGGATTTCGAGGCGTGGGTTTTTTGTTGGGCAAACACGCCCCACAGCCGGGATTGGGCTTGCGTCCCCGTCCCGGTGACGGACAATTGCGCGACCTCATTTGCGATGAAACGAATTTTTTGTCTTCTCGGATTGGCGCTGGGTATTTCGCTTTCGGCGGCGCCGTTTACCTTCAATAAGGGCGACCGCATCAGCATCATCGGCAACACGCTGGCCGACCGCATGCAGCACTCGGGGTGGCTGGAGACGTTCATTCACGCGCGATACCCGAAGCACGAGCTGGTGTTCCGCAATCTCGCCTTTCCCGGTGACACCATCACCACCCGCCCGCGCTCGGCGAATTTCGGCAGTCCGGACCAATGGCTCACGAAGCTGAAGACCGACGTGGTGTTCATGTTTTTCGGTTACAACGAATCCTTCGCCGGCGAGGCGGGCTTGGCGAAATTCAAGACCGACCTCGCAAACCTGCTGAAGCACACGAAGCAACAAAAATACAACGGCAAGTTCGCCCCGCGCATCGTGCTCTTCACACCCATCGCGCATGAGGATTTGAAAAAGGAGTTTTTGCCCGACGGCAAAGTAAACAACGTCCGACTGAAACTGTACGCTAAAGCAATGCTGGACGTCGCAGATTCCGAGGGCGTGCGCTGTGTGGACTTGTTTCAATTAACGCAACAAGGCCCGCCGCTCCCCGCTTCCAACAAACCCATCACCATGAACGGCGTGCATCTGAATGCGACCGGTCAGCAGTTGGTGGCACAAGCCATTTCCGGGCAATTGTTAGGAGGCAAGGCCGCCGGACCACTGGCCAATATTCGCCAAGCCGTACTCGACAAGAATCACCATTGGTGGAGTCGTTATCGCACGGTCGATGGCTATAATGTTTATGGCGGGCGCTCGCGGCTGGCTTGGAATGGGCAGAGCAATGCCGATGTGATGCAGCGGGAGATGGAGATTTTTGACGTGATGACGGCCAATCGCGACAAGGCGATTTGGGCGGCGGCACAGGGCAAACTGAATTACAAGGTGGATGACTCGAACACGCCGGAGCCGCTCAAGGTGAAGACGAACCGCCGCGGGCCAAACCAGGATGGGTCGTTCCCGTACCTCGGCGCGAAGGAGGCGATTGGCAAGATGAAGATTCACGAGGGCATGAAGGTAAACGTCTTCGCCAGCGAGGAGATGTTTCCCGAGCTCATCAATCCCGTGCAGATGGCGGTGGATACCGACAGCCGCCTTTGGGTGGCCACGTGGCCGAGCTATCCGCATTGGCACCCGAAAAAACCGATGGGCGACAAACTCGTCATTTTGCCCGACGAGGATGGCGACGGCGTGGCGGACAAGATGATTACCTTTGCCGATAATTTAAACAGCATCACCGGCTTCGAGTTTTGGGGCGGCGGCGTGCTCGTGGCGGCCGCGCCGGAGCTGCTCTTTTTGAAAGACACTGACGGCGACGACAAGGCCGACGTGCGTATCCGGCTCGCGCAGGGCGTTTCCAGCGCGGACACGCATCACACCGCCAACGCGCTCACCATCGGGCCCGGCGGCTGGTTGTATTGGTCGCGCGGTGTGTTTCACGTGACGAACATGGAAACCCCGACGAAGACCTTCCGCTCCACGCGCAGCGGCGTGTACCGCTTCAATCCGCGCACCTTCGAGATTGAGTTCCACTTTCCCATCGGCCCAAACCCGCACGGCAACGCCTTTGACCGGTGGGGTTTTCAGTTCGCCACCGACGGCACCTCCGGTACCGGCAGCTACGTGAACATCGGCCGCGGCATGGGTGCGCCGAAACAGTTTTATCAAAAGCGCGTGCGACCCGTACCCGCCAGCGGCATCCTTAGCAGCACGCACTTCGGTCCAAAACACGAGGGTAACTTTCTTATTTGCAACGCCATCGGTTTCCTCGGCGTGTTGTCGCACAAGTTCGAGTACAACGGCGCGGACATCACCGCGCGCGAGGTGGAGCCGATTGTTGTTTCCAGCGACCCCAACTTTCGCCCGAGTGACATCGAGGTGGGCGGCGACGGCGCGCTCTACGTTGCCGACTGGCACAACGCCCTCATCGGCCACATGCAGCACAACATGCGCGACCCCAACCGCGACGACACGCACGGGCGTGTGTACCGCGTCACCGTCGACGGCCGGCCGCTGGCCAAGCCGGCGAAAATGCGCGGCAAACCGATTGCCACCGTGCTCGAGCATTTGAAGGCGCCGGACAACGGCACGCGTTACCGCGCGCGGCTGGAGTTGAGCGGCCGCAAAACGCCGGAGGTGATCGCCGCCATCGATGCCTTCACCGCGAAGCTGGACCCGAAAAAAATGGCCGACACGCAGCCGTTGCTCGAGAGTCTGTGGGTGTGCGCCGAGCATCAACACGTGCATGCGCCCTTGCTGCGGCGCGCATTGCAGTCGGCCCATCCCCGCGCCCGTGCCGCCGCCGTGCGCACGCTCGGCACGTGGGGGCCCAAGGTGAAAGGCGGCATTGCGCTGCTGCAAACCGCTGCCGCCGATGCCGAGCCGGTCGTCCGCGCCGAGGCGGTGAAAGCCGCCGTGAGTTTCGAGGGCTTGCCCGCCGCCGAGGTGGTGGTCGCCGCCGCCACGAAGAAAACCGATGTGCAGCTCGATCACGTTCTCAACTACGCCCGCAACACGCTGAAGGTCGACGCCGTGCTTAATGAAGCCGTCACCAATGGCGCCAAGCTTTCCGCCGCCACGCAGGCATATCTGCTGCGCAACGCAAGCAACGCGGCGTTGCTGAAGATGGACAAGACCGAGGCCGTGCACCGCGCCATCCTCACGCGCGCGGGCATCGGTGCGCCGGACAAGCTCGCCGCCGCCACCGCGTTGGCAAAGTCCGGCAACAGCACGCCGTTGCGCGTGACACTCGCCACGGTGAAAGCGCTTGATGCCGAGGATGACACCGCCGCCATCACGTCGACCAGCCCGGTGGTCGCGGCGTTGCTGGCCGAGAGCGCGGAGAATGTCACCGGCGAACTGGAGGCACTGGCTTTCCGCGCCAAACACGATGCCACCCGCGAGGTCGGCTTGATTGGCCTGCTCACGCGCAATCCGGACTCGAAACCGCTTTGGGAGCACGCGATGAAATCCACCGAAAACCTCAACGCCCTGCTCGCCGCCGTGCCCAAGCTGCAAAGTAAAAACGGCGCCGCCCAGCTCGCCGCGCGCATTCGCCCGCTGATGTTTGAGCTGCCCGAAGCACTGCGCCGCACGCAAACCAACCAGGTCGGCCACGCGCATCATCACGCCACCGCCGGCAAGGGCGGGCCGGTGAAGGTGGAGGTGTATCGGCCGAATTTCGGTGCCAACATTAAAAACTATCAAAACCGAAAACCCGTCACCACCAAGCACGCGAAGGATTTTGCTCTCGGCAAGCTCGGCGAGAGTATCGAGAAGGTTTCGCTGCGGTTCACCACCACGCTCAACATCACGCGCCCCGGCACGTACACTTTCTTCACGAACAGCGACGACGGCTCGCGCCTGTACATCAACGACAAGCTCGTGGTCAACAACGATGGCAACCACGGCATGGTCGAGCGCAGCGGGCAGGTGCGCCTCTCCGGCGGCGGCCACAAGCTGGTGGTGACGTATTTTGACAGCGGCGGCGGCGACGGGCTCATCGTCAGCTGGCAGGGGCCCGGCATTCCCAAGCAGCCCATTCCCGCCAAGGCGCTCGGCGAGGCGGGGCCGAATTACGCCACGCAAACCGCCGCGGTGCGCGCGATTCATTCGCTGCCCGGCGATGGCGCGACGAAGTTTGCCGACTTCGCAAAGGTCATCGCCAGCGGAAAGGGACGCCGCACCGCCATTCCCGCCGCGCTCGCCATTCCTGAAAAGGATTGGCCCGACGCGGCAGTGAAGAGCCTCGGTGCGGAGTACGCGAGTGTCGCCGCCGAGACGCCCTTCGCCCAACGCGATGGCGCGGCGTTCAAGCAAGTGCTCGCGCTAGGCGAAAAGCTTGCGGCGCGTCTGCCCGCTGCCGAAGCGAAAGCGCTGCGCGACAGCCTCGGCAACCTCGATTTGCAGGTCGTCCGCATCGGCACGATTTTTGAGAAGATGAAATACAACAAGGCGTCGTTCAGCATCGTGAGCGGCAAGCCGACGAAGATTGTTTTTGTGAACGACGACAAGATGCCGCACAACTTGCTCATCGCCGCGCCCGGCGCGCTGGCGGACCTTGGCGCTGCCGCCGACAAGATGGCCGCCGACCCGCAGGGTTTCGCCAAACATTTCGTGCCCGACGACAAGCGCGTGCTCTGGAGCACCAAGCTCCTCCAGCCCGGCCAAACCGCCGAGCTCAGCTTCATCGCCCCCAAGCCCGGCGCGTACCCCTTCGTCTGCACCTTCCCCCTCCACTGGAAACTCATGAACGGTACCATGCAAGTCATGCCGGATGATTCCGAAAAAAAATAACCAACATGAAATCACCTCAACCAAACCGACGACAATTCCTCGCCACCACCGCCGCTGCCTCGCTGGCGCCGGCACTGGTGACTGCTTCACCTAAACGCAACACCGTGCGCTTTACGCTGCGGGAACGGAAGGAGACGGCCAAGGACACGGGCATGTTTCACACGCTGCGGCGGCAGGAGCATTGGGATCCGGCCGAGTCGGCGATTGTGGTTTGCGACATGTGGGATCTGCATCATTGCCTGAACGCCACGCGCCGCGGTGGGGAATTGGCGCCGCGCATGAACGAGGTGATCAAGGCCGCGCGCAAGTTGGGCTTCACCATCATTCACGCGCCGAGCAGTTGCGTGAAGGCCTACGAAAATCATCCGGCGCGCAAGCACGTGCTGGATACGCCCAAGGCCAAGACGTTGCCCAAGGACATTGACCTTTGGTGTAAACAGATTCCGTCGGAGGAAGCCGGCAAGTATCCAATCGATCAATCGGATGGGGGTGAGGATGATGATCCGGTGGAGCACCAGAAATGGGCGGAGGAATTGAAAGCCCGCGGTCGCAACCCGCGCGCCCCGTGGAAGAAACAGATGGACGGTCTGGAGATTCACGATGCCGATTATATTAGTGACAGCGGCTCGGAGATTTGGAGCGTGATGGAGCACCGCAAGATTCGCAATGTGATCCTGCTCGGCGTGCACACCAACATGTGTGTGCTAGGCCGGCCGTTCGGGCTGCGGCAGATGGCGCGCAACGGCAAGAACGTGGTGCTCATGCGCGACATGACCGACACGATGTACAACCCCAAGCGCGCGCCGTTTGTCAGCCATTTTACGGGCACGGATTTGATCGTGGAACACATTGAGAAATATGTTTGCCCCACGATCACCAGTGACGCGCTGATTGGTGGCCAGCCATTTCGCTTCAAGCACGACAAGCGGCCCAACCTGCTCATCATCATGGCAGAGCGTGAGTACAAGACGAACCAGACGCTGCCGAAGTTCGCCGCCGAACATCTCGGGCATCTCTTTTCGGTCAACACCATCCACGCGAATGTCAATGAGCGCAACGAT
The DNA here is from genome assembly GCA_002721895.1 of Verrucomicrobiales bacterium. The sequence goes on along the minus strand of PBLV01000050.1, from coordinate 19,749 downwards.
CTGCCCGGGCTGGAGGCCATCAAGGAGGCGGACGTTGTGTTGCTGAGCGTGCGGCGGCGCCTGTTGGCCCCGGAAAAGATGAAGCTGCTGCGAGAGTATGTGGCAGCCGGCAAACCGATCGTCGGCGTGCGCACCTCGAGCCACGCCTTTGCCCTGCGCAAGGACAAGCCGGGGCCAGAGTTGGCTGATTGGCCGGAGTTTGACCGCGACATTTTCGGTGGCAATTACACCGGCCACCACGGCCACGGCCCCAAGGTGACGCTCACCTCCCCGGCCGTCGGCAGAGTCCATCCCATCCTGATGGGCGTGGATCTCTCGAAGCTTAAGGGAACCGGTTCGCTTTACAAAACCACACCGCTGGCCAAGGGCGCCACCGAGTTGATCCGTGGCTCAATCAAGGATGCGAAGCCCGAAGCGATCGCCTGGACGCACAAACCCAAGAGCGGCAACCGTGTGTTTTACACCAGCCTCGGGCACATCGACGAATTCCCACAGCCGCCGATGAATGTGCTCCTGAAAAACGCCCTGTGCTGGGCAGCCAAGATTCCGTTTCCTCAAGCCAAACGAAAGTAACTGATGAACACTCAAATCAATCGCAGGCGTTTTCTGCAAAACGTCGCCACGATCACCATCGTGCCGGCCGCCGTGCTCGGCCGCTCCCAGGCCGCTCCCAGCAACCGTCTCACCGTCGGCCTCATCGGCTGTGGCGGTCGCGGCACCGGGGTGATGAATTCGTTCCTCAACGAAGCCGACACGCAGGTCATCGGCGTGTGCGACCCATACGAATCGCATTTCCGTGACAAGACTGCCGGCCGTGCTTATGGCTGGAAACCCGCCGCCGAGATGGTCGGCCGCAAATACAAAACCAAGCCTTGCGATCACTACACGGATTACCGCGAGATGGTTACGCGCAAGGATCTCGATACCGTCATTATTGGCACACCCGATCACTGGCATGCCGTGCAGACGCTCGCCGCTCTGCGCCACGGCAAGGATGTGTACTGCGAAAAACCCGTCACCCATTTCTTCGCCGAAGGACAGGCCGTTTACCGTGAAGTGGCCAAGCGCAAGGCGATCTTCCAGACCGGTTCACAGCAACGCTCGGATCATCGGTTTCGCCTCGCGGTGGAGATTGTCCGCAACGGTCTGATCGGGGACGTCAAAGAAGTGCAGGTCGGCCTGCCCGGCGGCACCAACAAAGATCAGGGCGACACCACTGCACACGATTATTCCAAGCGCAAAGATTTCCAGTTGTGGACCGGCCCCGCGCCAATGCTCGACTACACCTTCAGCCGGCATCACCGCAACTGGCGTTGGCACCTTGCCTACGGCGGCGGCCAACTCATGGATTGGATCGGCCATCACAATGACATTTGCCACTGGGCACTCGGCCAAGACCGCGGCGGTCCCACTCGTGTGGAGGCCAAAAACTTCACCTCAAACGAGGCCAAGACCTATAACGCCCCGCCCAATTACGAAGTGCATTGCGAATACCCGAACGGCATCCGCACCAGCATGGGGCCGCACAACCGTATGGGCCTGAAGGTGATCGGCACCGGCGGTTGGGTGTACGTCACACGCGGCAAAATCGAATGCTCCAAGCCTGCCCTGCTCGATCCCGGCTTTTGCCCCGGCCCCTTCAAGGCGTACCTGTCGCAAAATCATACCCGCAACTTTCTGGACTGCGTGAAGAGCCGGAAGGAAACCATCTGCCCCGCCGAGAGGGCACACCGATCTATCACCCCCGGCCACCTTGGCTACGTTTCCAACACCCTCGGCCGCGCCCTCAAGTGGGACGCCCAAAAAGAAACCATCACCGGCGATGCCGAAGCCCAGAAACTCCTCACCCACATGACCCACCGCAAACCGTGGCTGCTCGGATGAGCATAACCACCCAACCCCTCACCCTCCCCGGCCAGCACGAGTACAACGGCCAACCCTTCCCGCTCGCGCTCGAAGTGCAAGCGGATTCACTTGAGACCGCCAGTAATTGGATCACGGAAAACGCTGCAGATCTCGAGGCCCAAGCCGCTGTCCATGGGGCGGTGCTGCTGCGCGGCCTGCCGCTAGCCACGCCCGAGGATTTTGATGCGGCCGTCACCGCTTTTGGTTTCCCGAATTTTTCCTATGCCGATTCCCTCTCCAACGCCTACCGCCTCAACTTTACCGAGCGCGTGTTCTCGGCCAATGAAGCGCCGCCCGAGGTCACCATTTTCCTGCACCACGAAATGGCGCAGACCCCCATCTACCCAAGCAAACTGTTTTTCTTTTGCCAAACCGCACCCGAAACCGGCGGGGCTACGCCCATCTGCCGCTCGGATATTTTGTGGGAAAAACTCACCGCCCAATGCCCAGCATTCGCCGCCGACTGCCAAAGCAAAGGATTAAAATATTCCAACGTCATGCCCGCCGAGGCCGACAAGGACTCCGGCATGGGCCGCAGTTGGCAGAGCACTTTCAGCGCCGACACCCGTGAAGCCGCCGAAGCGCGCATGACCGGGCTGGGCTACACATGGGAATGGCAACCCAACGGCGACCTCCGTGCCACCACGCCCGTGCTCCCCGCCGTGCGCGATCTCGCTCCACATGGGTCGGGCCGCCACAGCTTCTTCAACCAACTCATCGCCGCCTTCAACGGCTGGAAAGACACCCGCAACGATCCTTCCAAGGCCATCACCTTCGGTGACGGCACGCCGCTTAATCCGGCCGATGTCTCCACCGCCAGCACCCTCGCCGACGACTGCACCTTCGATCTCCCCTGGCAACCCGGCGATCTCGCCCTCGTCGACAACTACACCGCCATGCACGGCCGCCGCACCTTCACCGGCCCCCGAAAAATCCTCGCCAGCCTCGTGGCAGCGTAATCGTTTTCAGTTGAGCAAACCCATCCACTCGCCTGTAATTGCGCCGATGCGTTTCCCTATTCAACCGTGGCTGATCACGTTTGTGCTGACCGGCAGCTTGTGGTCCGCGCCCACACCAAAGGAGTTGGAGTTTTTTGAAAAAAACATCCGGCCAATTTTGGCGGAGCATTGTTATGAATGCCACAACTCGGCGGGGATTGAGAAAGGTGGGCTGGTTCTGGATTGGCGCGGGGGTATGCTGGAAGGAGGCGACAGCGGCAAGCTGTTTGAGGCGGGCCAGCCAAAGGGAAGTTTTCTGCTGCGGGTGTTGCGGCATGAGGTGCGTGAATTGAAAATGCCGAAAGGCGGCGGGAAGTTTTCGGCGGAGGTGGTGAAGCGATTCGAGGAATGGATCGCCATGGGAGCACCGGATCCGCGGTTGAAACCACCAACGAAGGAAGAAATCACCAAAGCAACCTCATGGCAAACCACGCTGGAGCGACGAAAACAATGGTGGAGTTTTCAGCCCATCCAAGACGCCAAGCCGCCGCGGGTTGAGGGGGATTGGGCGCGCGGGGAAGTGGATGCGTTTGTGCTGGCGAAGTGGGGTGGCAAAAATCTGGCGGCGGCGGCGGATGCTTCGCCGGAGGTTTTGATTCGGCGGTTGTCGTTTGCGTTGACGGGATTGCCGCCGACACCGGAGGAATCGCTGGCGTTCACCAAGGCGGCCATCGTTAATCGCAAATTGGCCATCGAAACTGCCGTGGACCGGTTGCTGGCTTCGCCGCGGTTTGGCGAACGGTGGGCGCGACACTGGATGGATTGGGTGCGCTACACGGAATCGCTCGGCAGCGAAGGCGATCCGCGCATTCCGCACGCCACGCAGTATCGCAACTACCTCATCCGCGCGCTGAATGCTGATGTGCCGTACAACCAACTACTGCGTGAGCACATTGCCGGCGACTTGCTGGAGAAGCCGCGCGTGAATGCCGCGCTGGGGCTCAATGAATCGGCAATCGGCCCGGCACATTTTCGTTTCTTTCGCCAGGGCTTCGCGCCGACTGATGCGCTGGATGAACTGGCCCGCACGACGGAGGATCAAATTGACGTGATGAGCAAGGCGTTCCTCGGGCTGACGGTTTCGTGCGCGCGCTGCCACAACCACAAGTTCGATGCCATCAGCCAGAAAGATTACCACGCTTTTTATAGCATTCTGACGAGCACACGGCCGGCGACGATCAATGTTGATTCGCCCGAGCGGAAGACGTTGCACGTGGCGGACATGAAAAAGTTGAAGGCCGAAATCCGCACAGCACTGGCCAAGCAATGGCTGGCGGAGGTGGACGATTTCGCCAAGCGGCTGCAGCAGCCCGACGCCCCCATGCGCGACGCCATCAACAAGGCCGGCGGCAATAATAATCCGCTGCATGCCTGGCGCCAGTTGCAGGCGGCGGAGGGCGAGGCGTTCCAGCAGGGATGGGCGCGATTGAAGGCGGACATGAAGGCGAGCTTCGCGCGATGGCAAGAACAACGCACGCGCAAATACGCGCAGCATTGGGATTTCCGGCGCGGCGCGGCGATGGCGTGGGTGCAGAACGGCAGCGGCATGGGGCACGATCAGCCGGCGGGCAGTCTTGCGGGGCAATTTCGCGTGCTGCCCAAGGGTGACCGGCTGATCGGCGACATTCTGCCCACCGGAATTTACACGCATCTGCTTTCGGACAAGCACACCGGCTGGCTCGGCTCGCCGCGCTTTCGCATTGGGCCGAACGAGACGATTTGGTTTCGCGTGCGCGGCGGCGGCAACGTGATGTCGCGCTACGTCATTCAAAACTACACACGCAGCGGCACGGTCTATCCCACCGCGCGCATCAACAACGCCAATTGGCAGTGGCGTCAGTGGAACCTCAAATACTGGGAGGGCGACGACGCACATCTCGAGATCACCACCGCCGGCGAACAGGCGACGCTCGCCAGCGGCAACGCCAACTCGTGGTTCGGCGTGACCGAGGCGATGGTGCTCAAGCCCGGCCAACCCGCCCCGCGCGATGAAGCCGCCGAGATCATCCTGCCGCTATTCACCGGCGCCGATCCCGCCGATCGCGCGGCTTTGGCCGCCAAGTACACCGCCACGTTGCGCGATTGCATCGAGTCCTTTCGCAAAAATGAGATGAGCGATTTTAAGGCGAATTTTCTCAACCACTTCGTGCGCGCCAACCTGTTCGCCAACACCCTCGCCACCGCGCCCGACGCCGCCAAGCTAATTGCTGCCTATCGCAAGCTCGAGGCCGCGGTGCCGGTGCCGCAACGCGCGCCGGGCTTGGTCGAGGGCGATGCGCGGGACATGCCGCTCTTTGTGCGCGGCAATCACAAGCAAGCCGGTGATGTCGTCCCGCGCCGCTTCCTTGAGGCGTTCGATGCAAAGCCATTCAAGACACACCATTCCGGTCGCCGCGAACTGGCCGAGGCTATGCTGCAGCCGGACAACCCGCTCGTCGCGCGCGTCATCGTTAACCGCGTGTGGCATCACCTCTTCGGCCGCGGGCTGGTGGCCACGCCGGACAACTTCGGCAAACTCGGCCGGCAACCCACGCATCCCGAACTGCTCGATTACCTCGCCACGCGATTCGTGAAGGAGGGATGGTCGCTCAAGAAACTCATCCGCCAGCTCGCCCTCACCCGCACCTTCCAGCTAAACGCCTTGGCCCCGCCGGCCGCGCGTGAGGCTGATCCCGAAAACAATCTGCTCGCCCGCGCCCACCTGCGCCGGCTCGAGGCCGAGGCCATTCGCGATGCGATGCTGCAAGCCGCCGGTGCGCTCGAGCATCGGCCGCATGGCGGCTCCGACGATTTCAACACCAACCGCCGCAGCCTTTACGTGCGCGTCATCCGCAACAACCTCGATCCGTTCCTCACCGTGTTCGACCAACCCGTCCCCGCCAGCACCGTCGGCCGCCGCGATGAAACCAACGTGCCCGCGCAATCGCTCACGATGATGAATTCACCTTTCGTCATCACCCAAGCCACCCGCCTCGGCCAACGCGTGCGCGATGATACCGCGCTGAAAACGCCCGTCGAAAAAATTAATAAACTCTTCCAGCTCACCCTCAACCGCCCGCCAAGCGCCGGTGAATTAACCCGTGCCCAGAATTTTATTAAAACAAATAATGGCCAAGACCCCTGGCGCGATTTGGCGCAGGCGATGTTTAATTTAAAGGAATTTATTTATTTGAGATGAAATTAATTCACCACAGAGGCACAGAGAACACAGAGAAACAAATTAATAAACACTCTGTGCTCTCTGTGCCTCTGTGGTAAAAATAAAATGAAAAAAAATCACTTAACCCGCCGCGAAATGCTCACTCAATGCTCGACGGGCTTTGGTCTGTTGGCACTGCAGGGCTTGATGGCTGCGCCGCGGACGGCGCATTTTGGGGCGCGGGCGAAGCACGTCATCCTTTGTTACATGTCCGGCGGCGTGTCGCAGGTGGACACGTTTGACCCGAAGCCCGCGCTGCGCAAGCTGCACGGCAAGCCGATGCCGGTGAAAGTGGAACGCACGCAGTTCAATCGCAACGGCAACGTGATGGCGTCGCCGTTTGAGTTCGCCAAATACGGCCAGAGCGGCGTGCCCATCAGCAGCATTTTCCCGAATGTCGCCGAGAGCGCGGACGAGCTGGCGGTCATCCGCTCGCTCACCAGCAAGGTCAACGAGCACGCGCAGGGCAACTACGCGTTTCACACGGGCTTTCCGTTCATGGGCCACCCGAGCGCAGGAGCGTGGATGACCTATGGGCTTGGCACGCAAAACGAGGACCTGCCCGGCTTCGTGGTGCTACAGTCGGGCGGCGCATCCATCCCGCACGGCGGCGTGGGTTTGTTCAGCAACGGCTATCTGCCGGCGGAAACGCAGGGCAGCATCATTGCCGCCGACCGCACGCCCGCGGTGCGCAACATTCAGCGACGCGAAGCCGCCGAGGCGCAACGGTCGCGACTCGATTTTGTGAAGGACCTCGACGGCGGTTTTCTCAAGCAACTCGGCGGCGACAACGACGTGGAAGCTGCCGTGCGCAATTACGAGACCGCTTACCGCATGCAAACCGCCGTGCCCGAGCTGTGCGACATCAGCAACGAGCCGGAATACATCCGCAAAATGTACGGGCTCGATTCACGCGACCGCCAACAAGCCGGTTACGGACGCCAATGCCTGCTCGCCCGCCGACTGGTCGAGAGCGGCGTGCGGTTCATCGAACTCAGCTGCCTCAACGAAGGCATCGGCGCCGGCAACGGCCCCAACCCGTGGGACCAACACGGCGACCTTCAGCGCGGCCATGCCGCCATGGCGCATCAGGTCGACAAGGGCATTGGTGCGCTCCTCAAGGATTTGCGCAGCCGCGGTTTGCTCGACGAGACCATCGTCATTTGGGCCGGCGAATTCGGCCGCACGCCCTTCTCCCAAGGCCGCAACGGGCGCGACCACAACCCCTTCGGTTACAGCGTCTGGCTTGCCGGCGGCGGCGTGAAAGGCGGCACGGTCTACGGTGCCACCGACGAACTCGGCTACCACGCCACCGAGGGTAAATGCGACATCTACGACCTGTGGGCCACCGTCCTACACCTCCTCGGCCTCGATCACGAAGCCCTCACCTACCGCCACGGCGGCCGCGACCTGCGGCTGACGGATGTGCACGGGAGCGTGATTAAGGAAGTGGTGGCTTAGGTCTTTTGGCAAATGCTCCGCTGAATGCAAGTCGTCATTTCCAAAATGGGTGTTGGCCCACTCTGCGAACAACGAAGTTGCACCACTTTTGCCGGCTCTGAAAATCCTCGAAAGTCTCGTGGCAGTTGGTTGGTTGCGGAACGTATGGCCAGAGTCGAGTGTTTGATAGTGAATATTTTTACAGGATTTCTCGGATCACGTGGCCGAAGTCAATCTCGAGGCGTTTGTGGGCAGGCACTTCCATGCGCTCGGGCTCGAGGCCGAGTTGGTGCAGGAGGGTGGCGTGGACGTCGGTGACGTAGTGGGGATGTTCCTCGGTGTGAAAACCGATCTCGTCGGTGGTGCCGTGAGTCACGCCGCCGCGGATGCCGCCGCCGGCCATCCACACGCTGAAGCCATAGGGATGATGATCACGCCCGTTGCTGCTTTGCGAGCCGGGCGTGCGTCCAAACTCGGTGGCGAAGACGACGAGCGTCTCGTCGAGCAAGCCCCTTGATTTGAGGTCCTTCAACAATCCGGCCACGGGTCGGTCGACCTGCATGGCGAGCTGCGAATGCTTGGCCTTGAGATTCGAATGCTGATCCCACGCGCCCGCCGCGCCCGCGCCGTGCATGATCTGGACGAACCGCACTCCCTGCTCAACAAACCGCCGCGCCGCGAGCAGTTGCTGGCCGAAGGAGCGCGTCTCATTTTGGTTGAAGCCGTACAGCTTTTTGGTCGCCTCGGTTTCCGCATCGAAATTCACGACGCCGGGCACGCTGGTCTGCATGCGATATGCCAGCTCGTAGGATTTGATGCGCGCCTCAAGCCGGGCGTCATTCGGAAAACGATTGCGACTCAGTTGATTCAGGCGGTTGACCAGCCCGAAGCCGAGCCGCTGCTCTTCAGCGGTGAGATCGCCCTCGGGCTTGGCGTAGTCGAGCGGATTGCGCGGATCGATTTTCAGCCGCACCTCGTCATACGCCGGGCCTAGATAATGGCCATCGCTGCGGTCAAAATAACGCGGGCCCATGCCGATGAATTGCGGGAGATTTTCATTCAGCGTGCCGAGTCCCCAGTTCACCCATGCACCGATGGTCGGCACGCGCGGATCGAGCATGTGGCGCCCGGAATGAAACTGCACCTGCGCGCCATGGTTGTCGTCGGTGGTCCACATCGAGCGGATCACCGCGATGTCATCGATGCAACCGCCGATGTGCGGAAACCAATCGCTCACCTCGATGCCGCTCTGGCCGTATTTTTTGTAGCCGACCTGCAGCGGGTACAGCTTGTTGCGCTGCTGGCCGTTGGCGTCGTTCACCACCACCACGCGCACCTTCTTCAGCCGGTCGCGATCCTGCACATACTTAAAGCGCGTCTCGCCGATCGACTTGCCCGCCAGCTGATTGAGCATCGGCTTCGGATCAAAACTCTCCATGTGGCTCACGCCACCACGCATAAAAAGCCAAATCACACTCTTTGCCTTGGGCGCAAAATGCGCGAGACCGTTCACGCCACTCTCGCCGCCCCGCAGCATCGAGCCCAGCGCCAAGCTGCCAAAGCCCAGTCCGGCGCGGCCCAAGAATAATCTGCGGTTCAGTTCCATCATTTATCTGACTGAAACAAAATCGTTATGATTCAGCAAGGCCAACACCAGCCCACGGCGGGCGCGCTGGGCGGGATTCGCCTTCTTGGCTGCTGTCGCTGCTTTTTCTAATTCAGTTAACGCCGTCTCACACTCGCGTCGTTCGGCGGCATCAGGCTGGCGACCAAGCAACAACTCAAACGTCGCTCCCACAAAATCGTCGCCCTCAATCTTACCCGCGATTTGCCCGGCCATGTCGATGGCGAGTTTGCTGTTGGAAAGCGCAAGAGCCTGCTGCGGCACGATGCTCTCAGTGCGGCGGTAGCATTGGAGATGATCGGCGTCATTGAACATCTTCAACAGCTTATCCTGCTGATCGCGCGAGTGCTTGAAATACAGGCTGCGCCGGCGCACGGCATCGCCGGGATTGAGCGAAGGCCCACCGAGTTGGGTATCCAGCGTGCCAGCCAGCTGGAGCAAACTATCGCGCACCACCTGCGCCTCCATGCGGCGGGGGTTCATGCGCCAGTAGAATTGGTTACTCGCATCGGCGGCGAGCGTCTTGGCGTCAGCGCCCGCCGTGCTGCTGCTGAGTTGAAAGGTGCGTGAGGTGACAATAAGCCGGTGCAGGCGGCGGAAGCTCCAGCCGTTCGCCATGAAATCCGCCGCGAGATGATCGAGCAACAACTGCTGCACCGGCGGCTTGGCGCGCAGGCCGAAGTCGTCGACCGTCTCCACCAATGGCTCGCCGAAATGCCGCAGCCACACATGGTTCACTGCCACGCGCGCGGTGAGCGGATTCTTCGGCGACGTCATCCACCGCGCCAACGCCGTGCGCCTGCCGGTGCTGGTGGCGGGATACACGGTCGGATACTGGCCCTCGTTGTGCGCGGGCGTTTCCAGCGCCTTCTTGGCTGCACGCAACGGCATGAAGCTGCCCTTGCCCTGCTCCACCGCCGCGAGTTTCTTGGCACCGTTGGCAATTTTCGCGCGGGCGGCGGTCACCTTCTTGCCGTCCTTGGCAAATGCCTTCAACTCGTATTCGCCTTCCGCTTTCAGGGAAATCGCCTCGGCACGGGCTGCCCGTTGCTCGGCGAGCTTGAATGCCGCTTCATTGCCTCGCGCTCTTTCGGCGGCAAACATCGCTTCCAACGCCGCCACTTTCGCCTCGGCGGCGGCGAGCTTGGCTTCGCTGATTTCCAGCGAAGTGGCGGGCTTCACCTCCGGCGCGGCGTTTTTGGAATTAGCGAGCTTCACGTCATCCGGCAGCGATTTGATTTTGATGTCGTCAAATGCCACCGTCGCATCGAAACCGGACAACTCCAGCCGCCCGTCGGGTTTGCGGTCGGGCAGCGTGTAGGCAATTTGAAATTTGTCATTGAGCCACACGTTCACCAGCCGATCGCGCACCGCGAGGCGCAGCGTGTAGGGCTTGCCGATCACGATGGGCTGCGCCACGAGGCCGTCGGGCGGATACGTGCTGGTGCCGCCGCGCGTGTAGGCCACGTGCAACTTGGGTCCAGGCGGGTGGGCGCTGGTGTACACGTAGTTCGCGTACTTGCGGTCAGCCGAGACATCGAAGCGAAAGGTCACGGACCGAAACGTGCTGCCACCGGTGTGCGTGTAGCGGCAGGTCAGCTCAAAATCGCGCGGCAGTTTCTGGCGCAATGCCAGCCGCTCAGTCTCGCGCGTGGCCGTCGTCTGCAGCGCCGCGCCCTTTTCGAATTTCCAGCCTTTGCCGACCACTTCCCAAAGCTGGTCGTTGCGTTTGCTGAAATCATCGTGCACTGAAAATTTTGGTGCAGGAGCTGGTGGCTTTGGTTTGGGTTCAGTTTGTGGCTTGGGCTTTTCCGGAGGCGCGTTGGCGGCGAGCTGCTTTGCCTTGGCCAGTTCCTGTTTCGCCGTGGCCACGGCGGCCTTGGCGGTGGCGAGGCGGTCGCGCTTTACATAATCGCGGCCGGCCGGGGCGAAGGCGTAAGCGGGCAATTTCACAGGCTGGATTTCCGGCGCGAAACTGCCGAGCACGGCGGGCACACCGGCGCGCATCACGCGGTTGGTGTCGGGGGTTTTCGGATCGCCGCGCAGGTGCAGGCGGGTAGTGATGTCGAGGTGGTTGTCAAACACGCGCGGCAGGCCGCCTTTTTCGAAATCGGTCACGCCCGGCAGCGGATCGAGGCGCACCTGATGCGGCTCGAAGATGGCGCGGAAGCGATAGTAATCCTCGTGCGTGATGGGATCGTATTTGTGATCGTGGCACTTGGCACAGTTGATCGTGAGGCCGACGAACGCCTTGCCGGTGTGCTCGATGGTGGCATCGAGCCAGGTGGTGCGGTTGAAAAGATAATAATTGCGCGCGAGAAAACCGGTGGCCCGCAGCGCCTTCAGATCGGTGGGCGCCAGCTCGTCGGCAGCGAGCATTTCTTGGATCATCCGATCGTAGCCCTTGTCGTCATTGAGCGATTCAACGATCCAATCGCGCCAATGCCAGATATGCTTTTGGCTGTTGCGCAGTTGCGCGCCGAGCCCGTACCAGTCGGTGTAGCGCCAGATATCCATCCAATGCCGCGCCCAGCGTTCGCCGTGATGGGGGCTCTTGAGGAGTTCATCGACAATCACCTCCCACGGGCGGGTGTCCGTCAATTGCGCGCGCGTGGGCGGCAGGCCGATGAGATCGAGATAAAGGCGGCGCAGGCGAATCGTGCGCTCGGCGATCGGTTGCGCCTTGAATCCGCGCGCCGAGCGTTGGTCCTCAAGCAGAACATCAATCACATTGCCCGCATCGCCCGGCAGCTTGACGAGTTGCGGTACTTGAAACGCCCAATGCTCACGCGGATCCGCCTCAGCCGTTTCATTCGCTGGTATAGGCGCCCCGACGGCAATCCACTCGCGAATCGCCGCGATCTCTGCCGGCTTCAACGGTGCCCCCTCCGGCGGCATGCGCTCGTCTATATCCGCCGCGGTCAACCGCGCCAGCAATTCGCTTTCCGCCGGCTTGCCAATCGACAACACATCCTCACCCTTCGCCCCCTTGCGCAAATTCGCCGCCGAATCCACCCGCAACCCCGCCTTCTGCTTCAACGCCCCATGACACGCATAACACCGGGCCTTGAGCACCGGCTTGATATCACGCAGATAGTCGGCGGCCTGCACGGACAGCGCGGCCAAGGCCAGCGTGATGATTGAAGGGGTGCGCATTGCTCTCTGGTTGCCAGTGGTTTGAGTCTGGCAGCGGGTTGATGGTTGGTCAAGACGGCGGGTCTTGAGGTTGTCTCAACGATGGGGCTACGGTATGGATTCGCAGGCTCACCCCTCATTGTGATTTCGGCTCGCTGATGGAGGGGCGAGCTGTGAGTCCGACCGGAATTTGAGAAGGTGATTACTGAAGCACGCTGGGCTTGGCCTTGATGAGCCCGGCGAGTTTCTTGAGGGTGCTGTTGAGGCCCTTGACCTGGGCGTCGTCGTTGAGGACAACAAAGGCGGCAAAGCTTTCATTGGCCTTGTCGAGTTCATTTTCGCGGATGACGGCGCAGTACTTGTCGTTGACCATGATGCCGAGCAGTTCGCCGGTGCGGCTGATGACCACGTCACCCTTCTTGGGGTTCATGCGTTTGCTGAACAGACCGCCCATGAAGGGCTTGTCCATCAGCACGTAGTTGCCGAGCTTGGGGTCGACCTTGAAATCCACTTCGCCGTATTCCTCGCCGTTGTGGACGATAATGGCCTTGGAGTAATCCTGCGGGCGCTTGGCGAGGGGGTAGGTTTTGCCGATATTCAGGAATTCCTTCTTGGCACTGTCCTTGTGGAGGGGGGCCACGAGGACACGGGGATCATTCTTTAAAAACCCGAGCCAATGGACGGGGATGCTCTTGCCGTTGCGACGGAAAATGCCGACGGCCTTTTCCCACGCGGTGGAGCCCTGCGGCTGGAGGGAGAAGGGGGACTGGTCGGTGTGCATGATGGCGTAGAGGTAGCGCTGGCCCTGCACAAAGATGGGTTGAGGGGTTTTGTTGACTTGGCGGGGGGCCTGGCGAGGTTGGCCATTGACGTAGACGATACCGGGCTTGCTACGGCTGAGCTGCATTTGCACGGGCACGCGGTTGGCGAGATATTCGTTGAACAGCTTGTTGGGGCTTTGCGGAATGCGCTTGGACTGGGCGATGACCTCCTTGAGGGTGGCCTTGGTGGTGGCGTCGGTATTTTCGGCAACCTTTTTGATGTCAGTCTGGAGACGATCATTAATCTCCTTTACCGTGTCGCGTTCCACGGCCACGGCCTTGGCTTGGGCGAGGTATTCGACGGCTTGTTTCTCTGCGGTGACGGCGCGGGTTTGCTGTTTTTGCGCTTCGGTGCGGGCGGCCTCGGTGCGCTTTTGTTCCTCCCCGACCTTGACTTTAAGCGCCTTGACCTGAGTTTCGGCAGTGGTCTTGGCTTCTAGGGCTTTGTCGCGCTCGTTAACAAGCCTGCCTTTGTCCTTTTCGAGTTGGTTGGCGCGATTAGTCTGAGTGTCCTTGTCTTTCTCGAGGCCGGTAATTTCTTTCTCGAGGCCGGTAATTTTATTCGCGGCAGCATCACGGTCATTTTTGGCCTTAGTCTTCTCAGCCATGAGATCATCTTCGACGTCCTTGAGATTATCTTCGACGTCCTTGAGATTATCTTTGAGGTTTGTATTTTCCGCGGTCAGTATGCCGTTCTTGCGGACGAGACCCTTGTTGGTGTTGTCGAGATTGGTGATTTTTGTGCTGAAATCATTTTTCAGGTCACCAATTTGCCCTTCAAGGGTATTGACTTGATCGGTCAGGACGCTGATCGCCTGGTCGCGAGTTGCAGCTTGTTTTTCGGCTTCGGAGATCGTTTGGTTCTTGAGGTTAATGACCCTTTCCTTGGCGGCGATGGTGTCCTTCAACAGAATTGCTTGCGCGGCGGCATCGGCGATTCCCTGGCGCCGGGCCTTCTCGGTTTCGCTATGGGCGTTCTTGGCATTTTCCAGTTGGCTTTTAAGATTTTCCTTTTCCTCCGTCAGTTCGGCAAATCCGCGGGCCTGATCGGCGGCGGATTTGCGGCTGAAGTTGAGCATGGCTTCCTGCTCGGTGGCCCTGACTTGGGCCTGCTTGAGCTGCAGGGTGACCAACTGTAGTTCCTGCGCGTGCTTGGCGTAGGTTTCGGTGCCCCCGCTGAGGTGGGCGTTTTCCTGTTCCACCTTGTTCCACGGGGAGTCGTGGATCATGTGCAGCAGAAGGAAATCCAGCAGAATCAGGAGCAGGGTCTTATTCATGGTTATTGGACGTGTTTAATGGCTATTTATTCTCGCCGGCTTCCAGCAGGAGCTCCTGCCGGGTGTTGCGGAGGTGATGAATTTTCACCACGGCAACACAGGCGATGCCCAGGATGTTGGACACGTAGGCGGCGTAGGGCTTGGTAAAAAGGTCGAGCATGATGAGGCCAAGGCCCAGCGCGGTGCCGGCAATGCCGATGTAGAGTCCGAGGTCGAAGAGATTGTCCTCGTTCTCCAGCAGCTTGAGCTTTTGCTGGGGTGTCTGGCTGCCATCACGGATTTCACGCATCCGACGCAGGCAGGTCATGTACACAATGACCTGCGCGATGGTGAACAGGACGATCATGGTGATGTTGGCAGCCGTGTCGCTGCTTTCGGTGGCTCCGAGCATGGTGTTATCCTTGTTTGGGTTGTCTTTTGGGTTGGCTGCGATAGGAACCTTCACGGCCACCTCGTACTCCGAGGAGGCGGCAGGTTGAAAAAGGATGGGCTCACCGAGGATGACTAGGACGGTGAGCATGAGAAAGGCCGTTGCTCGGCGGCGCCAGCGGAAGAGGGCCACATCCGCCGGGCTGGCCAAGGTGACTGGGTTTAAAAGCGTGAATAGGCGCAGCAGCAACGCGCCGCCCAGCACCATGAGCAGCAGGCGCACAAATCCCGCCCAGCGGGGATGATTCAGGCTGAAGGTTGCCATGGCGGACAGGGCATCTTCGCTGCCGCGAGGGCTGATGCGCTCCTCGCTTTGCACCAAGTGCAGGAGAGCGCCATGGCCATGGCGCATGGCGCGTTTCAAGTCGGCGTCACCACGCCGGCCATGTTTCATCAGGTAATCCACCACCTGCCGGGTGGCTTCGGGTTCGCCGGGCCAAGTGACGGCCGTGTAGGTGAGGGGGAAGTCGGTGATTTCCAAAGGCATGCGCCCAAACTGCACCCATTCTTCCAGGGTGATTTCCTTGATGCCCTGCACCTTGTTGGTGGTGTTGATATGATCAAAATATCGAGCCAGTGGCGGGTAAAATTTTTTCAGCTCATCGGGTGTGATGACGTGTTCCCCCTTGCCCTCGTTCAGCAAGTCGGCGTTGTTGCCGATGCTGTGGAACGGGGGCAGCAGCGTTTGCACCATGCTGATTTGCGAGAGTTTTTCAAACGTATCCATGTCCGGCATCACGTCGGTCAGCCGGGCCAGTTGGTAGCCATCCAGTCGGTCGGCTAATGCTGTCATGGCGTTGAAAAACTTATGGAGCGCCTCCCACGCGTTGCCCTTCTGGCACAGTTGCACCACGTCCTTGCCCATGTGGCCAAGCTTGTGGTTGTGGTGTAGCCAAGCGGTGAGCAGGATGGAGGGGTAATGGTTTTGCAGCAGTTGACGGTTTTTCTTGTCGATTTTCGTATCCTGCGGGCGTTCCCCCCAGACATTCAGGATGGACAGAACCTCATCAGAGGGGCTGGCACCCAGAGCACGCCGATAAGCTTCCCGGCCCGCACTGGTCAAAAGATAATCGGTGACCGTGGCGGCAGGGGGAGGCAGTTTCTCCCAGAGCGCCTGAATCTCCGCCTTTTTTTCATCCTCGCCATGGATTTGTTTCGCCGCGATGAGACTTAGGCGCGCGGGATGCGCAAAATGGTTTACCTCCCCATTTTTGCTGCCATACGAGATGACCCGCTCGGTGAAATCCAAGACGGATTCGTCAAAGGGAACCTGACCAGCTGAGTCAGCATCGCGCAAGGCCGCCTGCTTTACGACCGCCGGGTGTTGCAAATGCCAGTGCACGGGAAAGAAATACCCCACTAACAACAGGCCCAATCCCAAGACACCATGAATGACCGCCAGCCCGACGGGCCGGGGCTCGTTGTCATTGTTCTGTGAGAAATCGTCCACGATCTTTGGTTTGGGGAATTTGGAACAGCCCGCGCACGTGCCGGCGTCAACCACCCATGACCTCGCTTTACAAACCGACGCACCAGCCCGAACCAATCTTCAAGCCGATTCACCGCTCGCAGGATATTCACAGCTTTTCCACAGGTGGTCAACCCCGTGTTGCCCACAGCCTGTGGATGAAATTTTGAGAAAAACGCCCTTTCTCGCCGGTGTCCGAAAGCCATCGTGAAATTAAATGTGAATAAATGCCTCGCGCCCTCGTCCGACACTGCCCGCCCCCTCAGGGGCGCAGCGGTAAAGCGGTTTTCACTGCGGGAAAAAGGGTTTCCAGTACCGCCGGGCAGACCAGTAACCTTGAGAGACACAGGTGCCTTTTGGGGCATGCTTTCTGTTAGGCTCGGCTTTACCTCGAAGAATATTCTGTTAGGCTCGGCTCATGAAAATGATGAGCGCGCTACTTTTCACCACCGCCGCCAGCTTGCTGGCTCTCAACCTCAACGCGCAGGAAGGCCCCATCCGCATCCTGCCTGCTCCCGGAGTCGAGGCCCCGCCGCCGCCTGGGATTGACTTCCCGGTGGACCCGGAAATGCCCGACGAAGGCTGGGTCGAGCCCGGCTTCCCCGGCGAAATGTTCATGCCCCCCATGCCCGGCCGTTACAAAGTCTTGAGCATCCAGCTTCCCCAAGGCGGCAAGCTTATGCCCGTCGTCATCAAGCTGGACACGCAGACTGGCGAGACTTGGCAGCTCAAGGTCGTGGAACGCAAATTCTTCTTCAACGGAAAAGCGCAAGTGCGCACCCATCTTAGCTTTGTTCCCATCATGGATGGGCATGACCACGGCCATGGCGCTGCCGGCGGCGAGCATACCGACCCCGCCGAAGGGGTTGAGGCTATTGAAGCCGTGCCCATCGAGCCGGCCATTCCCGCCGAGCGTGCCATTCCGCAAACCCGGCCCGCGCCGCCTTTGCGTGCTGTTCCCAACTTCACCCCGGTTCGGCCCAAATAGGCTGGATAAACTGGAGAGGGAGAGCGTGGGGGAGATGGTACGCGAGAGAGGACTCGAACCTTTTAGTTCATTTTTTGAGTCCATTGTTTCTACTTTCGTTTTAGTTCACTCTGACACACCTAACGTACACATACACGGCATGTTAGGCCAGCAATAGTCACAACCATCATCGGTGAAGGTGATGAACAGAAAAGAACAGAAGCGAAGGAAAAGTTGTTCGGATTTGTTCGGAAATGGTGGGGGGCGGGGGTGACCAAACTAACTCAGCCCCGCTTTTAAATATTGGTTTTCCCCTTACAGGGATTTTTACAAAAGGTGATTCCTCTTCATGGTAAAACCCTGTGATTTGTCTGGATGGATCCGTCATCGTTTGCGAAAATCAAATGCGTGATAAAACAAGGATCGGTAGTGCTCCCCAAATCGCGCAGGAAAGCCCCTGAGCGCGTTATTACCTGTGATCAGGATAAGTACACTCTGGAACGCACAAGCCCTGACAGACAGGAAGCCATCGCCAAAGCCATAGCCTCAGGAATGAGTGTGCGCCAGATCTGCCGTGAGTTTCGCTGCAACTGCAACACAGTTACCGCGGTAAAGCTTGCCAATGGACATACAATCCAGAAAGCCAAGGAGGAACAGGCCGCAAAGTGGGCAACAATTATCGAGATGGCTCAGGAACGTTTGCTCTCCCAGCTTATGGACGATGATGCGAAGATTAACGCCCAACAGTTATCGGTTATAGGAGGCATCGGTACGGATAAAATGATGCTCCTGGGTGGTGAAGCTACTTCCAGGGTGGCACATGAGTCAGTAGAATCGCCGGCCAAGGTACGTGCAGCCATAAAAGAAGCACTCTTGGCGGCTAAGGCTCAAGAAAAGGGAAAAATTCCTCGAAATTGAACGAAACATACCGATAATTTGGGCCATGCACCGCAAAATCCCCGAGGGTATCACGCGTGAACACGTTTTGGCGGCTATTGCTTCATTTGATAATGGGGCAGAACACGGGTTTGGCGATTCTAGAGGTTACGATTTGGTTCATGAAGACAGACGATACCCTCCTAAAGCAATTTTGGGATTAGCCGCAAAAGAACTGAATGGCACTTTACTGACGCACCATGATTTTAGTGGTGGTATCGACTCTACGTGTTTTCGCGTGTTGAAGGAGTTAAAGTTTAACATTATTGGTAAAACAGAATCGAACGACAGCTGCAATTTCTGGTGGGTTGTTCAAAATTCAAACTCTTTTGAGGCGGAGATTGCCGGCAGGTACATATGGGCTCCCAAAAGAACCAAAACAGGCAGGAATATCCATCACTGGTCAAATGTGGGACAAGTAAAAGAAGGGGATGTGATTTTCCATTATCATTCGAAGAAATCAGTACAATCGATTGTGGGAATATCAATTGCCAAAGCAGATAGCAACACTGCGCAAAGACCCGAAGGGCTGCTAGAAAGTTGGCATAAAGAAGGATGGAAAGCGGATCTAGATTATTATGAACTTGAAAGCCCCCTCCCAAAGTCTGAGATAAATGACCGCATAGTCGCTTTAGATATTAGCAAAGGCCCTTTGACTTCAAATGGCCGCGTAAATCAAGGCTATCTATTTGGAATTAACCATGCTGCGGCTCAAATCATTGCTGAGAAAATTAATCTCAACTCAATCCCCCAGCAGATCATGGATAAGATCCATTCGAATCCCGCACCCTCACTCAACCGTTGGTTATTTCAGTTCAATTCAAAATATTTTGACCGACGCGCATTCAATGAGCTAGAGGAAATATCTTGGACAATTAAGAGAAAGAAAGAACGGGAGGCCCTAAAGCAAGGCGATCTCATATACATTTGGGAATATGGCACCAACGGAGGAATCATCGCCATTGGAGAAGCCGCAGATTTACCGGCATTTCGGAAGGAAAACCCGAATAACGAAAAGTACAATGTGGACAAAGATAAATTCGCCGGAGAAGAGTGGCGAGTGATGGTGGCCATTAAGAGAGTTCTATCAGAGCCTATTCGGAGGCAAACCTGCAAAGATCACCCACAACTCAGCTCGCTACATGTGTTGCGCCAACCTCGGGCAACAAATTATCCGGTGACCCAAGAGGAGCATCAAGCCATTCAATCCCTATTAGAAGGAATCGACGTTATGCCCGACACCCCCTCAGAGCCATACACCATGGATGATGCCCTCAAGCATCTATTCATGGAGCGGAAGTTGCTTGAGGACATCAAAGACTCTCTAAGCGTCAAAAAGAATGTGATTCTGCAGGGGCCTCCTGGAGTAGGGAAAACCTTCCTAGCTCGACGTTTGGCTTACCTGCTCATCGGAGCAAAGAAACGGGCTAATGTGGAGATGGTGCAATTCCATCAATCCTACGCGTATGAGGATTTTGTCCAGGGACTGCGCCCCGATCCTGAGAGCGAACAGGCTAGATTCAAACTTAGCAATGGCATCTTTTATGAGT
>PBLV01000049.1 GCA_002721895.1 Verrucomicrobiales bacterium | reverse complement strand
GTGGTTGTAGCGGATGCGGGTGGTGGCCTCAATGGGCTCAGTGGGATCGGCAAAAGGAATCCAGTTACACCGCTCCACGGTGAAGGTGTCCTGCTCAAGGTTTTCAACGGGGCCGACGACAACACGGTTTTCATCGGCGTTGAGTTCGAGAACGTAAAGCGGATTCGGCGCGCTGATGCCGAGGCCTTTGCGTTGACCGATGGTGTAAAACTCGATGCCGTCGTGATGGCCAAGCACACGACCGTTAAGGTCGATGATTTCGCCTTCATGCTTTTCGGCGAGACCGGCTTTTTGGAGGAAACCGCCGTAATCGTTGTCGGGCACGAAACAGATTTCCATGCTCTCTTCCTTGTCGGCGGTTTTCAAATTGCAATGGCGGGCGACGTCGCGGGTGTCGTCCTTGGTTTTTTCGCCGAGCGGAAACAGGGCGCGAGAGAGTTGATCCTGGCGCAGTGAAAACAGAAAGTAGGTTTGGTCTTTGCGTTCGTCGCGCCCGCGCTTGAGAAGGTAGCGACCAGTGGTTTCGTCCTGCTCGACACGTGCAAAGTGGCCGGTGGCAATCTTGTCAGCGCCGAGCTGGTCAGCACGCTCAATGAGTCGGCCGAACTTGAGGTGCTCATTGCACATCACGCAGGGGTTGGGCGTGCGGCCGGCTTTGTATTCGTCGGCAAAATATTGAATGACGTGTTTCTGGAAATCCTCAGCCTCGTCGATGAGGTAATAGCGAATGCCAAGGTTGGCACAGACGGAGCGGGCATCGCTGACGGCTTGCGGGCCGCAACATTTGTCCTCGGCGCGTGAGACGCAGTCTTGCGGCCAGAGTTTTAACGTGACGCCGACGACCTCGTAGCCTTGCTCGAGCAACAGCGCGGCGGTGGCGGAGGAATCCACACCACCGCTCATGCCGCAAAGCACGCGCGTCTTTTTTACCTCGGCAACCGCGGGCATGGTCAACCGCCGTTGAGGGCCTTGAGGGCTTTCTTGACGTCGCTGACGCGCATGACGAGCAGGCCCTTTTTCGCGCGCGGGGGCGTGGCGCAGTAGAGGTACTCAATGTTCACCTTGGCCTCGCGCAGGGTGCGGGCGATCTCGGCGAGCTTGCCGGGGCGATTGTCGTCATCGACCAGGATGACGTCGTCCTCCACCGCCAGCGCGCCGCGTTCCTCAAAGAGCGTCAGCGCCTTTTGCGGGTTGCTCACCACCATGCGCACGACGCTGTGGTCGACGGTGTCGCTGGTGCTGATGGCGTAGATGTTGATCTTGGCGTCGGCGAGCGCATCGCAGACGCGCGCGAGGGTGCCGGGCCGGTTGTCCAGAAACACGGCGATTTGCTGGGTGATTTCCATGGCGCCTCCGGGGTTGGGTTCGCCGGCAATCTAGCACACGCGGCTAGAATCCGCCAGTGGGCGCGGGCTTGGCCTTTTCCTCGGCCAACTCGTGGACGGGCTTGGCGGCGGGCTTGGCCTCGGGCGGATGCGGCACCACGCACCAGAACTGCCCGGCGGCATCGGTCCAGTTTTTAAGGATTTCGTTGGCGCGCGGCGACTCGGTCAGCTCGAGGTGCTCGTAAATCAGCTTCTGCACGGCCTTGATTTCGTCCTCATCAATCAGCCGCTCCAGCCCGACCATCGCGGGGTTCAGGTTTTCGGGCACGTTGTTTTCGGGGTCGTAAATGTACGCGCGCCCGCCGCTCATGCCCGCGCCGAAGTTGCGGCCGATGCTGCCCAGCACCACCACCTGCCCGCCGGTCATGTACTCGCAGCCGTGGTCGCCCACGCCCTCGATCACCGCCGTGGCGCCACTGTTGCGCACGCAGAAACGCTCGCCCGCGCGCCCGGCGGCAAAGAACCGCCCGCCCGTTGCGCCGTACAGGCAGGTGTTGCCGACGACTTGGTTCGCGGCCCATTCGTACTTCGCCTCCGCCGGCGGTCGCACGATCAGCTCGCCGCCGTGCATGCCCTTGCAAACGTAGTCGTTGGCCTCGCCGAAAACCTTCATGCGAATGCCCGGCGCGAGGAACGTGCCGAGGCTCTGGCCCGCGCTGCCATGCAGCGTCAGGTCGATGCTGCCCTCCGGCAAACCGGCGTTGCCATACTGGAACCCGATCATGCCCGAGATGCGCGTGCCGATGTTGCGGTGCGTGTTTTTAATCCGGTACTCCAGCTGCACGCTGCCCTTGCCGTTCAGCGCGTTCTTCGCGTCGATGGCAATCTCGTCGTCCAGCGAGCTGTCGCCGAATCGCTCGTTGCGTTCGCGCGTGTGGATGCGTGTCGCCGTGCCGCTGGGATCGACCTGGTACACGAGCTTGTCGAGATCGATGTTCGCCACGCGGTCGCGCACCGACTCCGGGAACGACTCCACCGGCCGGCGCGCCAACAGGTCGCAGCGCCCCACCATGTCGTCGAACTTGCGGAAGCCCAGCTGGGCCATCCACTCGCGCACCTCCTCGGCCACGCCGTTGAAGAAGGCCACCACGCTCTCGGGCTTGCCGCGGAATTTCGCGCGCAGCTCCTCCTTCTGCGTCGCCACGCCCACGGGGCAACTGTTTAAATGACACACGCGAAACATCGCGCAGCCCGCCGCGATCAGCGCCGCGGTGCCGAAGTTGAACTCCTCCGCGCCCAGCAGCGCCGCCGTCACGATGTCGCGCCCGGTCTTGATGCCGCCGTCGGTGCGCACCACGATGCGGCTGCGCAAGTCGTTGAGCATCAGCGTTTGGTGCGCGTCGGCCACGCCGACCTCCCACGGGCCGCCGGCGTACTTGATGGAACTCATTGGGCTCGCGCCCGTGCCGCCGTCGTGCCCGCTGATGAGCACCACGTCCGCGTAGGCCTTGGCCACGCCCGCGGCCACGGTGCCCACGCCGGCGCAGCTCACCAGCTTCACGCACACCTTGGCGCGTGGGTTCACCTGTTTTAAATCATAGATCAATTGCGCGAGGTCCTCGATGGAATAGATGTCGTGATGCGGCGGCGGCGAGATAAGTGGCACGCCCGGCACGCTGAACCGCAGCTTGGCGATCATCGGGCTGACCTTGTGTCCCGGCAACTGCCCGCCCTCGCCCGGCTTCGCGCCCTGCGCCATCTTGATCTCGATTTCCTCCGCGCTCGCGAGGTACTCCGGCGTCACGCCAAACCGGCCGCTGGCAATCTGCTTGATGGCGCTGTTCTTCTTGGTGCCGTAGCGCGCGGAATCCTCGCCGCCCTCACCGCTGTTCGACTTGCCGCCGATGATGTTCATTGCCTCCGCCAGGCACTCGTGCGCCTCGGGCGACAACGCCCCGCAGCTCATGCCCGCGGTCGTGAACCGCACGCGGATGTTCTCGATCGGCTCCACCTCCTCCAGCGGCACCGGCGTGGCGTCGGCAAAGTCCAGCAGGTCGCGCGGCGAACACGGCACGCGGTCTTCCACCTTGGCCGTGTAGTTGCGAAACAGGTCCGGCTCCTCCGGCTTGCGCAGGAACTTGTGCATCGACGACACCACCGGCTTGTTAAAACTGTGGAACTCGCCGCGCCCGCCGGACAACGGCTTGAACGCGCCGCCCTCCTCCAGCTCCGCCACGTCGGGATCATCGTAGGCGTTGGCGTGGCGGCGCAGGGCGTCCTCGGCGATCTGCTCCAGCGTCACGCCCTCGATCTGCGTGGTCGTCCCGTAAAAACAGCGGTCCACCACCGCGCGCGACAGGCCCACCGCCTCGAAGATCTGCGCGCCGCGATAGCTCGCCAGCGTGCTGATGCCCATCTTGGACATGATCTTTAAAATGCCGTTCTGGATCGCCTTGCGGAAGTTGGACAGGCCCTTGTCGAGCTGGATGTCGAAGTCGCCTGACTCCACGTTCTCGCGGATGCTGTCGATCGCCACGTACGGGCACACCGCCGACGCGCCGAAGCCGATGAGCGTCGCGAACTGGTGCACGTCGTGCGCCTCGCCGCTCTCGCACACCATGTCGGCCTTCATGCGCAGACCCTCGCGGATGAGGTGGTGATGTACCGCGCCCACCGCCAGCAGCATGGGGATGGGCACGAGGTCGGCTGCCACCTCGCGGTCCGTTAAAACCAGAATCGACTTGCCGCCGCGCACGGCCTCCGCCGCCTGTTCGCAAATGGCCGCCAGCGCCGTGTCCAGCCCCGCCGCGCCGTCGGACTGTTTAAAGTGGCAGGCGACCGTCTCGCTGGCGAACGCGGGGTCGTCGATGTTGCGCAGCGCCTCCAGCTCGTACTCGAACAGGAACGGGCTCTCCAAGAGAATCTGCTTGGCGTGCGCCTCGGTCTCCTCCAGCCAACTGCGCTTGGCGCCCATGTAGACGTTCAGCGACATCACGATGCGCTCGCGGATGCTGTCGATGGGCGGGTTGGTCACCTGTGCGAAGAGCTGTTTAAAGTAATAGTGCAGCAGCTTGGGCCGCGCGGACATCGCGGCCAGCGGCGTGTCGTCGCCCATGGAGCCCACCGGCTCCGCGCCGTTCATCACCATCGGCTCGAGGATCTCCGTGATCTGCTCGGTCTCCCAGCCGCAGGTGATCTGCCGCAGCGTGAGGTCGAGAATGTTCACCGGGTCGTAGCTCTCGCCAAACGGCTTGGCGTGCTCGGCCAGCGAAAAGAGCTGCGCGTCGCACCAGTCCGCGTACGGCTGCAGCCCGGCGACGTGCGCCTTGCAGTCGTCGTCGTCGTAAAACTTCTTCTCCGCCGTGTCGATGGCGATCAGCTTGCCCGGCCCCAGTCGCCCCTTGCGCACCACCTGACCCTCTGGCAGGTCCACGAGCCCAATCTCACTTCCCATCACAACGAGGCCATCTTCATAAATCTCGAACCTCGCTGGCCGAAGACCATTGCGATCCAAGGTTGCGCCAACCATGGTGCCGTTTGAGAAAACGATTGCCGCCGGCCCATCCCAGGGCTCGTTCAGGCACGCATGGTATTTATAAAAACCCTCCAACTCGCGTGGAAGATCCTTCTTCTTCTCCCAAGCCTCGGGGGCCAGCATCATCGCCGTATGGATGTTGTCGCGGCCTGAAAGCTCCAGCAATTCCAGCGCGTTATCCAGACAGGCACTGTCGGAGACATCGGATTGCAATACCGGCATCAGGTGCTCGATGTTGCCGCCCCATAAATCGCTCTTCAGCTCCAATTCGCGCGCGCGCGTCCAGTTCTTGTTGCCGATCAGTGTATTGATCTCGCCGTTATGTGCCACCATCCGGAACGGTTGCGCCAACTGCCAATTCGGAAACGTGTTCGTCGAGTAGCGTTGATGGAAGACACACAGCGTCGTCTCGAATAACGGCGACTGCAGGTCTGTGTAAAACTTTTCCAGTTGCGGCGCGTTAAACAGCCCCTTGTAAATGATCGTGCGCGAGGAAAACGAGGGCATGTAAAACTCCGCGATGCCCTGCGCCACCGCCTTTTTCTCCGCCGCTTTGCGCGCCAGGTACAGCCGCCGCTCATACTCCTCCGAGCTCCAGTCCGCCGCGCGCCCCAGCAGCACCTGCTCGATGCCCGGCATCGTGTTGCGCGCCTTGTCGCCGAGGCACGAGGGATTCTGCGGTACCGCCCGCCAGCCGAACTTGTGGATGCCAAACTGTTCCAGTGCCTCCTCCACGAGGTGGCGGCACGTGTGTGCCTTGTACTCATCGGTCGGCAGGAACACGAACCCGACTGCCACGTCCGCCTCGTCTGATAGCTTGCCGCCCAATTTTTCCACCTCAGCGGCAAAAAACTTTCGTGGCAACTGGATCAAAACCCCCGCGCCATCACCCGTCTTGGCGTCTGCATCAAGAGCACCGCGGTGGGCCAGATTGCAAAGCCCCTCCAAGGCCAAATCCAGCACGCGACGCTCAGCCGCGCCATTGCTGTTGGCCACGAAACCAACGCCACAGTTGTCATGCTCAAACCGCGCGTCGTACAAAGACTGTTCAACCTTCGGATAACTCATGGGTTCCAAACGGGCCGGGGAGTGTACACAGGGAAGTCAATCGGACAATCCCTTTTTTGGGAAGGCCCAATTTTCTACATCAACATATCGACCAGAATCAGGAGCAGCCAAAAAAGCCCACCTAACGAAAATCCCCCGTTGCCAAACCCGCGGCAGAGTGCCACAATTCTCCCGCGATGGACCCCGCCAAAAGCCCGGCAACGGCTTCCGCGACGGCTGAACTCTCCCCCAGCCGCAAGGCCGCCCTGCTGGAATTGCTCGCCGACGACGACCACACCGTCTATCGCGCCATCCGCCGCGAAATCATCTCCCACGGCCCCACGGTCCGCGAATGGCTTGCCGGTCATGCCCTCGACGAGGATCCCATCCGCCGCCGCCACGCCAAGGCGATCGTCAGCCATTTTGACCGCCAGAACGCCGACCATGACTTCAGCGCCTTCTGTCTCCGCCACGGAGAGGACCTAGATCTTGAGGAAGGCTGCTGGCTCCTCTCTCGCACCCGACACCCCGAGATCAACATCAGCGCCTACCGCGCCCTCTTCGACGACTACGCCCGCGACCTCTGCGATCGCCTCGACTTTGGCGCCGAGCCCGAAGGCCTTATCGCCGGCGTCAACGCCTACCTGTTCAAGGAACAAGGCTACGTCGGCAATGAGGAAAACTACTACGACCCTAACAACAGCTATCTCAACCGCGTCGTCGACAACCGCACCGGCAACCCCATCAGCATGTGCATGGTCTACCTCGCCGTCTGCCGTCGCCTGCAACTGCCCATCACCGGTATCGGACTGCCAGGCCATTTCCTCTGCCGCTTCCAGAACCCGCGCAAGGAGATCTATATCGACGCCTTCAACGAGGGCCGCATTCTCACCAAGACCGACTGCATGAAATACCTCAAGCAGGCTGGCTACGAATTCCACGAGGCATTTTTAATCCCCGCCAGTCCCCGCCGCATCCTCCTGCGCATGTGCAGCAACCTCCATCAAATCTACCAGCACGAAAACCAAAAAGGCGAAGCCGACCGGCTGCAGGGCTACATTGTGGCATTGTCAAAATAAGCACAAAAAAAGCGCGGATGTTTCCATCCGCGCGGTGGGAAAAACTTGGCGGCCCCTACTTCTTTTCCACCACCCAGATGTTGCGATAGCGGACGGGGTTGCCGTGATTTTGCAGGTGCAAAAAACCCGGCCCGGGGCCTTCAGGTAGCGGACTGGCGGTGGTACGCTTAGGTAGCTTGACGTTATTGTGGATTTTCACGCCGTTGTGAAACACCGTGATGCGTGCGTCTTCCACCTTCTTGCCATCCTTGAATTTCGCGGCCGTGAATTCCACATCGTAGGTCTGCCATGAGAGCGGTGGGTAGCACATGTTCAGGTCGGGAGGCTTGATGCTGTAGATGCCGCCGCATTCGTTGTGGTGGCCGGTGAGTCCAAAGGAATCCAGCATCTGCACCTCATACCGTGCCTGCAAGTAGCAGCCGCTGTTGCCCCGGCCTTGGCCGCGCGCCTTTGGCTTGAAGGGCAGGCGAAACTCAATGTGCAGACGATGATCCCCAAACCGCTGGATGCTGTTCGCGCCCTGCATCAACAGGCCGTCCTCGGTCATCTTGCCGGGCTTGAAGTTTTTCGCGCTCGATCCATCAAACAACACCACCGCACCCTTGGGCGGCTTCATGCCCAGCGAAGAACTCTTGCGCATCACCTTCTCTAGCCGATTCGCGCCATCCGGGCTGGAGAGTTCAAAAATCTTGCCCGCGATGGCACCCTTCCAACCCTTGGCCTCGGCAAAGGCTGCGCCAGCCGCGCTGGCTTTGCCGTTGATTTCCACCTTGGCGGACTTATCCCAGCCGTCCCCGGGCAATCCGCCCTTGTGGATAACCGCGCGGTAATTGCCGTCCCCAAGCGCAATCACCTGCACGCCAATGCCCTTGCCGGCATATTCGCCTTGGACCTGATATTCCGGCCCCGCCTTGGCAGGATCCGTTTCGCCACCGGGCCCGGCGGCAATGAGGGAAAGAACGAGAGTACTCAGGAAAAGGAAAAAGGTCTTTTTCATGTGTGTTTTTGATTCGCGGCGCATCATACCGGCGAGACAGGTGGCGGCAACGCCAAAAAACATGTTGACCCGACCGTGTAATTCCCTATTTTCCCCGCTCCACGCGAGTGAGAAGTTTTTAGCCAAGCTGGTCCCCTGATCCCCGCAAGCCAGCTTGGTTCCCCAAAGCAGCCGGTTCCCCAGCCGGCTGCTTTACTTTTTGCCGATAAATCACGCGGCAAATTCTCATTCATCCCGCAAATCAAGCAGGGCCGCGTGTGTCATGGAGATTATCAGGGTGCGAAAATCCGTTTCCGGATCCCAGCCCAGTTTCTCCCGCGCGCGGGAGGCATCGCCCACCAAACGGTTTGGCTCAGCGGGGCGCAGGAGGGATTGGTCGCGCTTGACGTAATCTCGCCAGTCGACATCCACCGTTTCAAACGCAATCTCCACCACTTCCTGCACCGAGTGCGTTTCGCCGCTGGCAAAAACATAGTCCGCCGGCTTAGGTTCGCGCAGCGCCAGACACACCCCACGCACAACATCCCGCGCGTCCGACCAATCCCGCTCCGCGGCGAGGTCTCCCAGTCTCAATTCCTTCTGGCCGCCCAGCTTGATGGCCGCAGCCGCACGGCAAATCTTTTGGGTGACAAAGCTCTCCCGTCTGCGAGGCGACTCGTGGTTATACAGGATGCCGTTGACGGCATAGAGACCATGAGTCTCCCGGTATTGGCGAACCATCTGCGCACCCAATGCCTTGGCGCAACCGTAGGGAGTCACAGGGGCAAAGTGAACTGCTTCGTCCTGAGGGCTGGAGGAGGGGCATCCAAACACCTCGCTGGAGGCAGCGTTAAAAAAACGCGCCTTGGGACAGCCAGCTCGTACAGCCTCCAACAATCTCACTGTGGCCAACCCGTTGACAACCAATGTTTCCTCCACAGCCTCAAAGCTGCCTCCCACGTGGGTTTGCCCGCCCAAGTGATATATTTCGTCAGGCGCCACGGCGGCAACCGCTCGCGCCAAGGATGGCCCGTCCACCAAATCTCCAACGTGCAGGCCAAGGACATCCATGTGGGGTGCCAAGGGAGTTTGCTCAATCTTTGTCCCGGAACGAATCAGGCCATGCACTTCATAGCCTTGCCCCAACAACAGTTCCGCCAGATAGGATCCGTCCTGTCCGGTGATACCCGTGATGAAAGCACGCGTCATGTCAGCCTTGGAGCGCCTTTAAATCCTCATCAACCATCAACCGCACCAGATCAGCAAACTTCGTCTTTGCCTCCCATCCCAGATCCCGGCGCGCCTTTTCCGGATTGCCCAACAACAGGTCGACCTCGGCCGGCCGATAGTAGGCGGAATCGACCTCCGTGTATTTTTCCCAATCGAGCCCCACATGATCAAATGCCACCTCAGTCAGCTCGCGCACGGTATGGGTTTCGCCAGTGGCGATGACATAATCACCGGGTTCATCCCGCTGCAGCATCAGCCACATGGCTTCCACATATTCCTTGGCATAACCCCAGTCGCGCTTGGCCTCCAGATTGCCCAAAGCCAGCTTTTCCTGAAGGCCCAACTTGATGCGGGCAACAGCCAGCGAGACTTTGCGAGTCACAAAAGATTCACCACGCCGAGGTGACTCGTGGTTGAAGAGAATGCCGCTGCACCCGTGCAAACCATAGGCTTCGCGAAAGTTTATCGTGATCCAGTGAGCAAACAACTTGGCACAGGCATAAGGGCTGCGGGGATGAAATGGCGTCGCCTCCGTCTGCGGTGTCTCTCGCACTTGGCCAAACATCTCGCTGGACGAGGCCTGATAATAACGGGTTTCAATGCCCGCCGAACGAATGGCTTCCAGCAACCGCACGGCGCCCACGGCAGTGACATCAGTCGTGTAGTCCGGCGTGTCAAAACTGATTTTCACGTGGCTTTGCGCGGCAAGATTATAAACCTCGGCCGGTTTCAGGGCCGCCACCAGACGAGTGAGCCCGCCGCCATCGGTCAAGTCCCCGTAATGAAGGGTCAGCCTTTCATGTTCCAGCAAATGACGAATGCGCTGTAAATTGTCGGTCGATGCCCGACGCACCAAGCCATGGACCTGGTAGCCCTTACCTAGGAGGAACTCGGCGAGATAGGAGCCGTCCTGCCCCGTGATGCCGGTAATGAGAGCCGAAGACGCCACACCCGCATATTGCCGCCCGCCCGCGCCGAAGGCAAGCGCACTTTCTTCGCAGCCGGGCCCCGCCCAGTTGCGCCTTGAACAAGGCTTCTCTTCGGGCTAGTCTGCGGCATGATTTCCCTGCGCAAATTCGCATGTGTGGCCGCCTTTTCCATGGCGTGGATCGGCTACAACTTGTTGCCAGCCAAGGAAAAAAAGACTCCCGTGGACAAGCCCAAGTTTACCAACCGGCTCGCAAAGGAAAAGTCGCCTTACCTCCAGCAGCACAAGCACAATCCCGTGGACTGGTATCCGTGGGGCGAAGAGGCGTTTGCCAAGGCAAAAAAGGAGAACAAGCCGGTCTTCCTGTCCATCGGCTACTCCACCTGCCATTGGTGCCACGTGATGGAACGCGAATCCTTTGAGGATGAGGACGTGGGCAAGATTTTAAACAAGCACTTCATCTGCGTGAAACTCGACCGCGAGGAGCGGCCCGATGTGGACCGCATTTACATGGCCTTCACCGTAGCCATCTCGCAGGGCAACGGCGGCTGGCCAATGTCGGTTTTCATGACGCCAGACAAGAAGCCCTTCTTTGCCGGCACATATTTTCCCAAGCCGCAGTTCATGCAGTTGTCGCAACGGGTGGCCCACCTTTGGGCCGACGAGGCGACAGAGAAGCGTCTCCGCGAAGATGCCAACCGCATAACCAAGGTCGTTCGGGAACACCTCAAGATGGAAGCGCCGGAAGATCCCGAGTTGAAGGCGGACTATCTTGACGCCGCCGCATCCGTGGTAAAACGCACTTTTGATCCAAAGTTTGGCGGCTTTGGACAACCCGGCCGTTGGGCCCCGAAGTTTCCCCAGCCTTCCGAACCGGCGCTGCTGCTGCGATACGGCGTGGAAAACAACGACCGTGAGGCCATCGACATGGTCCTGAAAACCTGCGACGAGATGGCAGATGGCGGCATCCGCGACCATCTCGGGGGCGGTTTCGCGCGCTACTCGGTCGACCGCGAATGGCTCGTGCCACACTTCGAGAAAATGCTCTATGACAACGCCCAACTCATCCACCTCTATCTCGACGCCTATCTGGTGAGCGGCAAACCCAAGTACGCCGACGTGGCCGCGGACACCATCCGCTACGTGCTCCGCGACATGACCCACAAGGATGGCGGCTGGTACTCCGCCGAGGATGCCGACAGTGAGGGTCATGAGGGCAAATTCTACTGCTGGACCAAGGAACAACTGGAAAAACTGCTGACCGCCGAGGAGGCCACCCTAGTCATCCGCCGCTACGGAATCACCGCGAAAGGCAATTTTGAGGATCACAGCCACCCCGAGCCGCTGAAGAACCTGAATGTTTTAAGCATCGTTGACCCCAAACTATCCCAGGACGAGGAAAAGCTGCTGGCCAGTGCCAAGGCCAAGATGAACAAGGACCGCGACAAGCGCGTTCGCCCTCATCTGGATGACAAGGTGCTCTCCAGTTGGAACGGCCTGATGCTTGGTGCCATGGCCCGTGCCTACTCCGTGCTGGGCAAGGAGGATTATTTAAAGGCGGCAGAGAGTAACCTCGCGTTCATTCAAGCCAAACTGTGGGACGCCAAGACTAAGACTCTCTACCATCGCTGGCGCGAAGGCGAACGGGACTCCGTGCAGTTGTTGCACGCCTATGGGTTTCAACTGGGCGGCGTGGTGGAATTGTACGAATCGTCCCTCAATCCCGCTCACCTCCAGTTTGCCATCGACTTGGCCGAGAGTTTGCTGAAGCGTTTTTACGATGAAAAGACCGGTGGCTTTTGGACCGACGAAGGCTCGGATGACCTGCTGCTCCGGCTCAAGGAGGAACGCGATGGCGCAGAGCCAGCCGCAGCCTCCGTGGCCACGTTGGCGCTGCTCAAGCTGGGCGCCATCACCGGCCGCGAAGATTTCACCAAGGCTGCCGAGAAAACACTGCGCTTTTACGCCGGCACGTTGAAGGAGAAACCCTACTCCCTGCCCTACATGCTGGCAGCGATGGATTTCTGGCGACACAAGCCATGGCGTGCCGTGGTGGCGGGACCGAAGGACAATGCCCAGACAGCAAAATTGGCCGGCACTGTGCATCGCATATACCAACCCAACAAGGTGGTACTTGGGACTGCAGGAGCGGTTGAGGAATTCGCCCGGACTCTCAAGCCAGGCAAGGAGAGCCCCGTGGTGTTCATCTGTTCCGGGCAGGAATGTAAGCTGCCCACCGCTGTTGCCAAGGAAATCCACGGCCACCTCGACAAGACCGCCACCTTGCGCAACAAGCCAGCTGGAGGCGGCTCACCGCTCATCCAGCCCAAGTCCGGCAATTAACAATTCCCCCTGTTCCCCTCCCTCGGACTGTGTTATATTTTCGGCGGAGGTAGATTATGAAGAAGCAACTGTTAGCAGGCATGCTGATCGCTGGAATCATGGCACCGCTGAGCGGGGGAGTTTGGGTCGGTTGCAGTGGCGGAGAGGAACAATGCCCTTACTGCAAAAAATCCTTTCCCATTTCAAACGTCCGGTTTCATGTACGGAAATGTAAAAAGAACCCTACGAAGCAAGGGATGAACAAGCCCGTCTCCGGCAAAACCACGAGCATCGACTGAGGCCCGGTCAAATGTGATACATCTCCTGCCCACGGGCATGGATTTCGGCGAGGCGGGCAAAGTGTATCGAATCCGCCGCCGCGTTGGCCCCATCGCGCAACTGCCCCCACGCTTCTCGTAACGCGGGTGGACAATTTGCGTCCGACAACGCCGGTGCATCGAAAACCTCTCCCTCCACCGCCCGCAAAACCGCCCCAAGCGAAATCTCATCGGGCGCCTTCGACAACCGATAACCACCCTGCTTGCCCCGAACACTTTGCACCAATTCAGCCCCCTTTAAATCCAAGAGAATCTGAACCAAATAATTAGCCGAAGTGCCAACCGCTGCCGCCAAATCCTCTGCCCGGTGCGCCCGCCCTCCCTCGGCCCGCGTGGCCAATTCCAAAATGGCTCGAACCGCATAGTCGCTTTTCACCGACAGCTTCACTGTCGTAGTATGTCCCAACCGGGACAACTCTGCCAGTCTTGGCTGCGTCATCGGACTCGCCGACACGAAGAAATCGCCCTATACCTCCCCGGTGAGCAGCACGCTGCGCGTCCATGAAATTTATCTCAGCCTGCAGGGGGAAAGCACCTTTGCTGGTCTGCCGTGCGTGTTTATTCGGCTCACCGGCTGTGACCTTCGCTGCTCGTATTGTGACACGGCTTACGCCTTCACCGGCGGCGAAACAATCACCATCGAGGCGATTCTTGAACAGACCGACGCACTGGCCGAGGGTTATCCCGAGCCGCCGCTGGTTGAGTTGACCGGTGGCGAGCCCTTACTGCAAAAGGAAACCCCCGCCCTGCTCACCGCCCTGTGCGATCGCGGCTTCACCGTGCTGCTGGAAACCAGCGGCGCGCATGACATCAGCGTGGTGGACCCCCGCGTGCATCGCATTGTGGACCTCAAGTGCCCCAGCAGCGGCGAGCACGAAAAAAATCTCGCCGAAAACATCGCCCACCTCCGCGCCACCGATGAGATGAAATGCGTAATCGGCACGCGCGAAGATTACGCCTGGGCCAAGGATCAACTCCGCCAACTCTTTGGCAAATGCGAGGTCCTCTTTTCATGGGTGAACCCGCTCGCGGGCGATCAGGCCAGCGACGTGCTTAAGCCCGTGCCCGCCGACCACACGCCTCTTTCCCGCCGCGAACTCGCCGAAGCCATCACCGCCGACCGCCTGCCCGTGCGCTTTCAGC
This sequence comes from Verrucomicrobiales bacterium, assembly GCA_002721895.1. Next base: position 1,494 of record PBLV01000049.1, on the reverse strand, counting down.
TTCAGCAACACAAACATATTTGGCCCGTGGACCAAAAAGGCGTTTGATGAATCCCCACCTCAAGCTGCTGCAACAATACGAAAGCCGCAACGTCACGCACTTGGCGAAGGACGGCTCGTGGCCGATTGTCTGGGAGCACGCCAAGGGCGTGCACGTGTGGGACACGGACGGCAAAAAGTATCTCGACCTCACCGGCGCCTTTGCCGTGGCCGCCACCGGCCATGCCAACCCGCGCGTCACCCAGGCCGGGCAGGCCCAACTCGCCAAGCTGCCGCACGCGATGGGCGATGTGCATCCGCATCCGCTTAAAGGCCAGTTGGCGCGGGCACTCTCCAAGCTCACCTATGAACGCTGGGCGCGCACGGAATTTCGCCACGTGCATTACCACTGCCTGCCGCACGAGATGTCGCCACGCCACGGCAAAACCATTTTTTGCAATTCCGGCTTCGAGGCCGTGGAGGCCGCGCTCAAAACCGCCCTGCTCGCCACTAACAAGCCCGGCGTGATTGCTTTTGACGGGGCCTATCACGGGCTGGGCTACGGCGCACTGCACACCACCCATCGCGAACATTTCCGCAGCCCCTTTTGCAAACAACTCGGCAAGTTCAGCCATTTTGCGCACTTCCCCGAGACCGAATCCGCCCGCAAGGAAACGGTGGCGCACCTTGAAAAACTTTTCAAAAAACATCCGATCGGCGCCGTGCTCATTGAGCCCATTCAGGGCCGTGCCGGTTTGCGCGTGCCGGCCGAGCCTTTTCTCCGTGACCTGCAGGCCCTTTGCGAATCGCATCATGCGCTGTTGATTGCCGATGAAATTTATACCGGCTTCGGCCGCACCGGCGAGTGGTTTGCCTGCGAGCAAAGCCTGGGTTACCCGGACATCATTTGCCTCGGCAAAGCGCTCACCAACGGCTTCCCGCTCAGCGCCTGCGTGGGCCGCGCCACGGTGATGGACCGCGCGTGGCCCGCCAGCGAAGGCGAAGCCATCCACACCAGCACCTACCTCGGCCACCCCGTCGGCTGCGCGATGGCGTTGGCGCAACTCAAGGAGTTGAAGGAAAAGAAACTCATCACCCACGCGCGGCGGCTAGGGAAGAAATTCAAAACCATGTGCAACCGCATCAGCATCCCCGGTGCGCGTTATATCGGCCGCGGTTTGATGGCCGGCCTGGCGTTTGATGAAGGCGAAGGCCCGCGCGTCATGTCCGCCGTGAAGGAAATGCTGCAGCGCGGCTACATTCTGCTGCCTTCGGGCGAGCACGGCAACGTGATCACCTTTTCACCGCCCTTGACGATTACGGAAAAACAACTCGAGCGCGCGCTGGTGGCGCTGCAGAAAGTGATGGCATGAACCCCAGCGAAATGCGCAGCACGCTCGATGAGGAATCCGTGCGCCTCTCTAAGGCGCTCGGGCAAAACCTGTTACACGACCAAAACATACTGCGCCGCATTGCCAAGGCAGCCGACCTGCAACCGGCCGATCAAGCGCTGGAG
>PBLV01000048.1 GCA_002721895.1 Verrucomicrobiales bacterium | reverse complement strand
GTTCGCCCTGAGGCAAACCCCTTTCAGACAATCGACACGTTAAATCCAAGATTATGAGCAGAAAAATTCGTTACGGAATGGTCGGCGGCGGCCGCGGCGCGTTTATTGGCGCGGTGCATCGCATCGCCGCGAACATGGACGGCCAGATCGAGCTGGTCTGCGGTGCGTTTTCCTCCAACCCGCGCAAATCCAAGGCCAGCGGCAAGGATCTCTTCCTGCCGGCCAAGCGCTGCTACGGCACGTTCGAGGAAATGATCGAGAAGGAAAAGGCTCTGCCCGAGAGTGAGCGAATGAATTTCATTTCGATTGTGACACCGAATCACATGCACTTTCCTCCCGCCAAGATGGCGCTGGAAAACGGGTTCCACGTGCTCAGCGACAAGCCGGCTACTTTCGATCTCAAGGAAGCCAAAACGCTTGAGAAGCTTGTTAAAAAAACCAAGTGCCTCTACGGCCTGACGCATAATTACACCGGGTATCCGCTGGTGAAAGAGGCGCGCGACATGATCGCCGCCGGCAAGCTGGGCAAGATTCGCAAGGTGGTGGTGGAGTATCCGCAAGGCTGGCTCGCCACGCGTCTGGAGGCCAGCGGCCAGAAACAGGCCGACTGGCGTACCGACCCCAAGCGCAGCGGCGCGGCCGGCTGCATTGGCGACATCGGCACCCACGCGGAGAATCTTGCCGAATACATCACCGGCCTGAAGATCAAGGAACTCGCCGCCGACATCACTACTTTCGTGAAGGGCCGCAAGCTCGATGACGACGGCAATGTGTTGCTGCGCTTCACCAACGGCGCCAAAGGCGTGCTGCATAGCTCGCAGATTTCCGTGGGCGAAGAAAACAACATCAACATCCGCGTTTACGGCGAGCTGGGTGGCATTGAGTGGCACCAAAACGAGCCGAACACCATGCTGGTCAAATGGCTTGATCAACCGATGCAAGTTTTCCGGACGGCCAATGGATACCTCGGTGCGTCCGCCGCTGCGGCGACACGCACGCCCCCGGCACACCCCGAAGGCTACCTTGAGGCGTTTGCGAACATTTATGTGAACTTCGCCAATCACATTCGCGCCAAGCAGGACCGCCGCAAGCTCGCCAAAGATGATCCTGCGCTGGATTATCCGAAGATCAAGGACGGCATTCGCGGCATGGCTTTCATTGAGGCCGTCGTGAAATCCTCCAAGAACAACGCCCGCTGGACGAAGCTGGCGAAGTAAGGTTGCGCCCAGTTTAAACCCACGCGCGGCCTAAAACGGTCGCGCGTTTTTTATGATGCCAAAGAAAACACTGAACATCGGCCTCATCGGCTACCGTTTCATGGGCAAGGCGCACAGCAATGCCTGGCGGCAGGCGCCGCGATTTTTTGACCTGAAACGGGAGGTGCACCTGCACACCATTTGCGGTCGCAATGCCGTTGAGGTGGAAAAGGCACGTGTGCAGTTCGGCTGGGAACAGGCCGCCACCGATTGGCGGACTGTGGTGGCAAATCCGGAAATCGACGTAATCGACATCAATACGCCGAATGATTCGCATGCCGAGATCGCCGTCGCCGCCGCCAAGGCCGGCAAGCATGTGCTTTGTGAAAAACCGCTCGCGCTGGATGTTAAGGAGTGCCGACAAATGCTGCAGGCGGTGAAGCGTGCCAAGGTGGTGCACATGATCTGTCACAATTACCGCCGCATCCCCGCCATTGCGCAGGCAAAAAAGATGATCGATGAAGGCGCCATTGGTGACATCCGCCATTATTATGCCCGTTACGCGCAGGGCTGGTTAGTCGACCCTAAGATGCCGCGCTTGTGGCGGTTGCAGAAACAACACGCCGGCAGCGGCGCTCATGGCGACATTCACGCGCACATCATTGATCTGGCGCGTTTCCTGGTGGGCGAGTTCGATGAGGTCTGCGGCCAAATGCACACCTTCATTAAGCAACGCCCGCTGCCGGACAACCCCAAGAAGATGGGGCGCGTGACGGTTGACGATGCCGCTCAGTGCATTGGCCGATTCAAGAATGGTGCACTCGCCAACCTTGAGGCTACTCGCTACGCCACCGGTCGCAAAAACCACATCCATCTCGAAATCAACGGGAGCAAGGGTTCGCTGGAGTTTAATTTCGAGGACATGAATCGCCTCAAGTTTTTCGACAACAACGTCTCCGCCGATCGTCAGGGCTTTGCCGACATCCTTGTCACGCAAAAGGACGGCGTGCATCCCTACGTCGGCCAATGGTGGCCGCCTGGGCACATCATCGGCTACGAGCATACCTTTGTGCACACCATCGCAGATTTTGTGAACGCCATCGCCAAGGGCTGCGCGGTGCAGCCGACCTTTGAGGATGGGTTAAAAAACCAACAGGTGCTCGAGGCGGTGGAGCAATCCGCCGAGAAACGGCGTTGGGTGAGGGTGAAGTGAAGTCCGAATAATTTCCTCTTTCCAAACTCCCCAAACCCTCCATCATCGCCGCAGCTTTCTGCATGAGTGCTACACCTTCTCCCGAAAACCGCGGCCAATGGGGCTCCAAGATCGGTTTCATTCTCGCCGCTGCCGGCTCTGCGGTGGGGCTTGGCAACATTTGGCGTTTTCCGTATGTCACCGGTGAAAACGGTGGCGCGGCATTCGTCGTCATCTATTTGGCATGCGTGTTGTTTATCGGCCTGCCGCTGATGTGGGCTGAATTAACGCTGGGGCGGCTTACGGGTAAAAACCCAGTCGATGCCTTTCGCGATACCGGGGAAGCCAAGGATGTGTGGCTGTATAAGTACGGCGCACCGGCGGTGGGTTGGCTTTGCTTGGCGGCGTGTTTTTGCGTGTTGAGCTATTATGGTGTGATTGCCGGATGGACGATCGGCTTTATTTACAACACCGTGGCTCAAGCGGGCATGGAGTTTAAATCATTCTCCGCGAATCCAAACTGGGTGATCCCGCTGTTTGCCGTTTTCATTGGCGGCACGATTTACATCGTTCAAGCCGGTATCGAAAGAGGCATCGAGAAATGGTCAAAGATCCTCATGCCACTGCTGCTCGGTTTGGTGTTCGTGGTGATCATTCGCAGCCTCACGCTGGAAGGAGCCTCGGAAGGCATCAAGTGGTATCTCTCACCGGATTTTTCGGTGATTGATGGCAAGGTGGTTTTGGCTGCGCTGGGACAGGCGTTTTTCTCCCTGAGTGTCGGCTGGGGCCTGATGATTACCTACGGCTCGTACATGCCCAAGAGCCAAAACATTGTGTCCAACGGCTTTTGGGTGGCCTTGATGGACACCGGCGTCGCGTTGCTTGGCGGTCTGATGGTGATTCCCGCAGTGTTCGCCTTGGGCTTCCCGGTGGACGCCGGCCCAACGCTGACATTTGAGACCCTGCCGGCGGTGTTCGAAAAAATGCCCTTCGGCATCGTAGTGGGCGGCTTGTTCTTCCTATTGCTGACGGTGGCGGCACTTACATCCTCGATCTCCATGCTCGAAGTGCCGGTCTCCTATTTCGTGGATGGCAAACGTGCCACGCGCAAAAAAGCCGCCGTGCTGGTTGGCATCGTGGCGTTCGCGGTGGGGTTGCCTTCCGCGTTGTCGTTCGGCGGTTCGGATGCGTTTAGCAAAATTGTCACCACCGATGAGTCGACCCTGAAACTCACCGGCATCGATGCAGCGAAAGCCACGCCGGAAAGTCTTTCGGCAATCCTTGATGGCACCAACGCTGAAGTGGGCGCCATCAGTTTTCCCGTCACGCAATTGGAGGACATGAAATTTGCCGTGCCGATGGATGATCAAAACAACACCTTGGCGATCATTGGCGAACTAAAAGCTGGGAAAGTGACGCACCTGAGCCACGATGCCATCGATAAAGGCGACTCGGTTGAGTTCACTTTGATCTCCGTGGATGGCGGCAAAGATGCCGTGGCCGAGCTGCGCCGCGCGTTGGCCAAGGTGGATATTCGCATTCCGGAATCAGCTGTGACGCTCAGCCCCACCACCGCAGCCATCAAGGCGCGTACGGACGTTTCCTTCGCCGTGCCACACGCTCACACCAATGCCGTGCACACTACGCTGGTTGAAAACAATGCCACCATCGGGTTTGCATCCCTCAGCCTCACCACCAAATCAGTTAGCTTTTTCGAAGTGATGGACAAATATTTCGGCACGCTGTGCCTGATAATCATCTCGCTGTCGGTCAGCGTTTACGTGGGCTGGATGATGGATTCGAGCAAGATGGTCAAGGAACTGGCGCAAGGCTGCTCCAGCTTCACGAAACCGATCTTTGGCAATGTGGCACCCTCGGATATCTGGGTGTTTTTCCTGAGGATCATTTGCCCGATTGTGATCTTTATCGTGCTGCTCGGGCAGTTTGGCGTGGAGATTATTTAGGCGCGCCTACTCGGCAAACGCTTCCTTCAGATTGGCCAAGCTCTGCGTGGCAATCACCTCCGGGCCTTCGTCGAACTTGAACACTTCCACGGACACGACGCCGTCGTAATCCACTTCCTTGAGGGCGGCGCCGATCGGTTTGAAATCCACGTCGCCAAAGCCGGGGCCTTTGAGGTTTTCGTCGTTGGCGTGGAAGTAGCCGAATTCGCCGGCGCTCTCGCGGATAATGTCCGGGATCGGTTTTCCCATGGAACACATGGCTTTCACATCGAGGATCACCTTGAAATGGGGGTTCTCCAATTGCTGCACAAACTGGATCGCCTCGGTGTGCGTGTTGATGAAATTGGTTTCGCTGGGCGCCAGTGGTTCAAAGTTGATCACCACATCCCGTTCGGCGGCGTGCGCCACGCTGTCCTTGAATACGTCGGTGGCCCATTCCCACGCCTGCTCGTAGCTGACGCCGTCCATTAGGTTGCGTTGGTACGGTGAGCCGACGATGATTGAGCGGCCGCCGAAATCCGCACAGCAATCGACGAGGTCCACGAAGTAACGCGCGGTCTTCTCGCGAATGCTCGCGTCGGTATGCGTCATGTGCATGCCCTCGGCCTTCACCAGCACCCAATGGATGCCGGAAATCTCGATGCCGGTCTGGGCCGCCAGATCCTTCACCCGCTGGCGCTCGGCTGCGGAGATGTCGGTGACGTGATTGGAAATGGTGAAGGGCGCAATCTCCAGGCAGTCGTAGCCGGTCTTGGCCGCGTACTCCATCGTGTCCTCCATCGTCCACCCCTCAAAAATCTCGTTGCAGATACCAAATTTCATCTCGCGAAATGAGGCCGTTTGGCGGATGCTTTGTCGAGGAATTTGTCATGGACGGCATGCGACTCTTTCATACCTGCCCGGTGGATAACGCGGAACTGCTCGCGGTGATGCTCGGCAATCACGACATCAAGGCGGTGGAAAAAATGATCGAGCCAATGCCCGAGGGCGAGGACGAATTCAGCCGCCCTGTGGAGGTGTACGTGCCCGAGGCTGAATACGATCGCGCTTACGAGTTGTTTTTCGGGGATAACGAGAGCGAGATTTGAATGAACCTAAATAGGCGAGAACTGTTGCGCGCGGGCAGCTTGGGTCTGATGGGCCTGTCATTGCCTGAACTGCTTGCGGCCCGGGAGCAAAACGGCTTCGGCAAGGCGAAGGCGTGCATCCTTCTCTTCATGTGGGGCGGGCCGGCGCAACAGGATACTTGGGACATGAAACCGGAGGCACCGGCGGAGTTTCGCGGAGAGTTTTCGCCGATCCGATCGAAGGTGCCAGGCATTCACGTCAGTGAACATTTTCCCGAGCTGGCCAAGCGCACGGACCAGCTCAGCATCGTGCGTTCGATGACCCACACCAATTTTGATCACACGGCCTCCACTCATTATCTGCTCACAGGCGAGCCGCCGCCCATCTCCAAGTCCAAAGCCGATCAATGGCCGCACATGGGCTCGGTGCTTTCCAAGCTCGGACGAGGGAAAGGCGCCTTGCCGCCGTTTGTTTCCATGCGCCCGGAATTGCCCGGCGACGTGCCGCGATTTGTGGAGCAGAGCCAGGGACAATTCGCCGGCTGGCTCGGGCCATTGCATGATCCGCTGACGATTGATGCTGACCCGAGCAAAAAGGATTACAAGGTGGGCGAAATGACACTGCAGCCGGAGCTGTCACTGACACGGCTGGAAGGGCGCAAGACGCTGCAGCAAAAACTCGACCGCACCTTGGCCAGTGCCAATCCCGCGTTTGCTGCCACGGATAAAAATAATCAACGCGCCTACGACCTGCTGACCACCGCCGCCAATCAACGAGGCGCCTTTGATCTCACGGAAGAAACGCCAAAGATGCGCGAGCGGTATGGACTGCATCCGCATGGCCAGTCCGTCCTGCAGGCACGCCGGCTCGTGGAACGCGGTGTGCCGCTCGTCACGGTTTTCTGGCCGAATGACGGCATCAAAAACGTGAGCGTGTATTGGGACACGCACAGCCGCAATTTCATCGACCTCAAGCAACGCCTCATGCCGCCCGCCGATCAAGCCTTCAGTGCGTTGCTGGACGACCTGCGCGAGCGCGGCATGCTCGATGAAACGCTGGTGCTGTGGACCGGCGAATTCGGCCGCAACCCCAAGGTTGGACAACGCAGCAGCGATGCCGGAGCCGGTCGTGATGGGCGCGACCATTGGGGGCGCTGTTTCAGCTCCGTGCTCGCAGGCGGCGGCGTAAAGGGCGGGTTTGTCTATGGCAAAAGCGACAAGGTGGCCGGCGAGCCCGCGGAAAATGCCGTGGCGCCGCGGGATCTCATCGCCACGGTGTACAATCAACTCGGCGTACCTGCGGAACAAATGCTTCACGACGTCAATGGTCGCCCGCAATTTGTGCGACCTGGACGGGTGATCCGGGACTTGATCCTTTAGCCCAGTAACTCTTCGGCGTGTTTCGTGGCCGCCTCGACTTTACCGCCGAGCATTCGGGCCAGTTCCTCCACGCGGGATTTTTCATCGAGCAAGGAAATATTCGATTCTGTGCGGCCATCAATGACGGCTTTGCTGACGACGTAATGCGTCTGTGCGGCGGCGGCGACAGGGGCAAGGTGGGTGATACAGAGCACCTGCCGCTGGTCAGCGATCTGGCGCATGCGCTCGCCGACGGCATGGGCGGTCTCGCCGCCGACATTGGCGTCGACTTCGTCAAAAATCAAAACGGGGATTGAATCCTCGGCGGCGAGGACGGTCTTGAGCGCGAGCATCACGCGGGCGAGCTCGCCGGAGGAGGCAATGGCGCGCAAGGGGCGGGCGGGTTCGCCGGGGTTGGGGGCAAATTGAAATTCGACGGTGTCCAAGCCGGTGGACTTGGCCTCGGCGGGTTGATCGGTGCTGGTGAGGGCGACATCGAGCTGGCTTTGGGCAAAGCCGAGGTCGTTGAGGTGCGCGGTGACGGCCTTGGTGAGCTTGGGGATGAGCTTGGCGCGTTGGGCGGTGAGCTTTTGGCCGGCGGCGATGAGTTCGGTTTCGAGTGAATCGAGTTCGGCGTTCAATCGGGCCAATTCCTCATCGCGACTCTCGAGTGTGGCGAGTTTTTGGGCGGCCTCGTCGCCGAAGGCATTCACGGCCTCGATGCTGCCGCCGTATTTGCGCTTGAGCGATTGGGCGAGGTTAACGCGTTCCTCCAGTGTGGCGAGCTGGGCGGGATCGATGTCCACGCGATCAGCGTATGCCGTAAGAGCGCTTTGGAGTTCCTGCAGGTTGGTGCGGGCTTCCTCGTGGAGGTTGACCAGCTCGGTGGCGCTGTCATCCACCTGCTGCAAATCGGCCAACACACGGCCGAGATCGCCGGAGCGGTCGAGCAGTGAGCCTTCATTTTCACTGACCAACTGCAAGGCGCCCTGGCAAAGCTCGAGCAATCGGGCCGCGTTGCTGGAGCGTTGGTAATCGGCCTCAAGGTTTTCCTCTTCAGCCGGATCCAGCGCGGCATCGGTGATTTCCTTCACTTGGAACCGCAGCAAATCGAGCTGCTGCGCGTAGGTGGCTTCATCAACCACCAGATCGGCCTTGGCCTGTTCGATGGCGGTGCGGCGCTGGAGCAATTCGGTGAAAGCGGCGCGCGATGCCTGCAATCCGCCAAAGGCATCAAGGATGGCGAGCTGGCGTGCGGGATGCAGCAGCGATTGATGATCGTGGGGACCGTGCATGTCGACGAGCCATTCGCCGATTTGCTTGAGAACGGCGAGCGTGGTGGCGCTGCCGTTGACAAACTGACGGTTGCTGCCGGCGGCGGTGAAGGTCCGTTTGAGAAGGAGTTGATTGTCCTCACAGGGTTCGAGGCCATGTTCCTCGAGGAATGTGGGCAGAGGAGCGTCGAGCTTGGCGAGGTCAAACGTGGCCTCGACCGTGCATTGATCGGCCTCAGCGCGAATGAGCGTGCGGTCGGCTCGTTCGCCCAGCACGAGATTGAGCGCGCCAATGAGGATGGATTTGCCTGCGCCCGTCTCGCCGCTGATGGCGTTGTAGCCGGGGCCGAGCTCCAGCGTGAGGTCGGTGACCAAGGCGAGATTTCGGATGCGCAGCGTTTCAAGCATGCGGGGGCATTGTTACCGATTGGGCGCGCGGGAAAATAAAATTGTGTTCACCGTGCCGATCGGGCATCCCATGCGGCGCATGGCGTTTGAGTTTACGTTCCTAGGCACGGGCACCTCGCAGGGTGTGCCGGTCATCGGCAAGGAATATCCGGAGGAGTTTCTGGCCAACCAGAAAAATCATCGGCTGCGTTCTTCGATTTACGTGGTTACCAGTGAAGTCAAGCTGGTGGTTGACACCACGCCGGATTTCCGCACGCAGTGTCTGCGGGAAAACATCAGTTGGCTCGACGCCGTGCTGGTTACCCATGCACATACCGACCACATCATGGGCATGGACGACTGCCGGCGCTTTTGCGACATCCGCCAAGGGCCGCTGCCGGTTTACGCCAATGCAGAGACCATGGGGCACTTGCGGCGGGTTCACGCCCATTCGTTTCATGACGGCGAACATCCGCGTGGTTATTTTGTGCCGGAGGAGCATGTGGTCGATGGGCCGTTTGAGATTGGCGATTTGCGCATCACGCCATTCGACCTGCCGCATGGGAGCATGGGATCGACAGGATTTCTCTTCGAGCAAGCGGGCAAAAAAAAGTTGGCTTATCTCACCGATGCCAAGGCGGTGCCGGCTGAGGTGGTCGAGGCGGTGCGTGGTGTGGAGGTGGTTGTGCTCGACGCGCTTCGACCGCAAGAACATTGGACGCATATGAGCACCGGTGAGGCGTTGGCCGTGGCTGAGCAGGTTGGTGCCGGCCAGACTTTTTTCACGCACCTGACGCACTATTACGATCACGATGTGGATCAGGCGAAGTTGCCGGAAGGGGTGCGGCTGGCGTGGGATGGGCTAAAGGTATTTTCCAAGGACCAATGACCAAGATCCAAGGAATGTCCAATGCCCAGATTCCAATAGGTCATTGGAAATTGAAAATTGGTCATTAAAAAACGGCCGCCAATGGCGACCGTTCTTCAATGGCTTTATCGGCCGTTTTTTAGGCCCCCATTTCGTCTTCAAAGGACCCTTCGGCAACCGGGAAACATAGCTGGTCGCGGACGTATTGGATGCCCTCAATGGCGGTGGCGTCCGGGTCGCGGTAGTTGCTCTCGGTCTCAGCGATAAGCGGCGCGGTTTCGGTGCCCATGATCTTGTTGTAGCGCGCGGGGTAGCCGATGTTGATGAGCATTTCGACGTAGCGCACCATGTTGAGGTCGCCGCTGCCAAGGTCGGTGAACTGCATCGCGCGGTTGCGCCAGTTTCCGTCCATCTTGCGCAGGGGCACGTTGGGGCGGACGACGAAGTTCTTCACGTGGCAGGCATACACGCGATCGCGCACGGCGGGGTGGGTGAAACGTGTTTCCCAATCCTCACCTTCCCAACAGTGGGAGGGGTCGGCATTGACGGTGAGGGTTTCGTCGCCGTCGCAAATGTCCACGAGTGTGCCGAATTCCTCCGCACACATGGCGGCGGTGCCGGGGTGAATCTCGTGAGCGAGATAAATGCCAAGGCTTTTGGCGTGCGCGCGAATCTTGGCGGTTTTGTTCACGAAACGCTCGTTGCCTTCCTTGATGAGGTCGCCGCCGCCGGGGGAGGTCCAGAAACCCCACGGGTAACCAGTGGCCAGTTCCCAGCCGTGGGAAGCACCCCAGAACATGGGCAGGATTTTGATGTCCAATTCGGCGCACAGATCCATCAGACGCAGCAGGTAATCCTCATACCACTGCTCCAGTTCCTCCGGGCTCTTGTCCTGATTTTGGCCGTGGATAAATGCATGGCCGCTCTTGGTTCCCGTCCAAGCACTGGTGTGCACCCAGAACGCGCAGTGGCCGCTGACGCCGTCGAGCTTGAGGCCGTTTTGTTCGAAAGTGTCTTTTATGTCCGAGGCACTGCGGAACTTGGAGCCGTCCGAGCCGTCCTCTTCCATCATGTAGTTGCTCGGCTGCGCGCCAGCCGCACCGGCTTCCTTGGCGAACTTGAGAAAACCTTCAAGTCCCTTGCCACCGTGTTGTGCGCCTTCAATACTGCTGTGGTAGATCGGTTTCGCCATAAATCACCTGTAGGGTTGAATTTGGGTGGCGAAGGGATAGCGGAGTTTTTTGGGGAAGGCAACCAGTTTTAGAAAATACACCTATGCTGAAGTGGCATTAGGGGCCTTTTTTCTTTTTTTCCTCGCGAATTTTCATCAATTCCGCGCGGGCATTGATTTCGATCCACGATTGCCAGCCGACCTCAAAGGTCTCAATGCCGGTCAGTTGCTGTCCGTTTGGTCGGCGAATTTTGGGCCAAACAGTGTCAACGGCCTGAGTGAAGATAATTTCGGGAGGCCGATTTGGCATTTGTTGTGAACGCCGGGTGGCTTCCGCCAGTGCTTGTTGTGGCCAAACCACTTTTGCGCTCCTGCCGGAGCGAATGAAGAAATCGAAGATGGACCACCCAATGTCGTAGCCTAAGCCGATATCCTTGTCGAACATGTTGGACCAGTCTTCGTATTTGTCCGTCAAAAAATATTGTCGAATGTCGGGCAACCTGCCTTTGCGACGCATGTCCTCGAGCCGAAGCCAGCGGTTGCGTTGATCTCTCCCAACGGGCAACAGGCCCTTGTCGTTTTTTTGCAGCCAAGCTGGTGCCTCGCCGAACCAATCCGCGCTGCCCTCAATCATCCAGAACGGTAGATTGCCATACATGGCATCCATTACCGCGTGGCAGCCTTCATGTTGCAGTGTGGGCATCAGGCGCCATGGCTCTGATTGGCGCCAAGTGACGATCTCCTTGCCGCGTGGGCTATAGTAGCCAAGCATGCGGCGGTCGATTTTTTTCCGGTAGACCCTCTGAGAGTAGGCCTCGTAGTCGCTGAACTCTCCAAAAATTCTGTACTGCACCTTGAACCCGGCGGGGATGCGTTTACCAAAAGCCTGCTGATGGGCAACGACGAGATTGGTCAGGCCGAAATTGACAGCATACTCAAGATTGCGATCCACGGTGAACTTGTACGTGGCAAACTTGGCCAAGCCTTTGCCTTGAAAATCACGCGGGTTTGCCGCGGCACAGAGCTGCATCACCGGGCCGAAAAGCAGCCCGACGCAAGGCAACACCACGTAAAAAAGGCGGGTCAAACCCAAGGACTTGATTGGATTCATGGGGTGGTCAATCCTTGTGGGGATAGCGTGCCTGAAAAACGGGCACTTGTAAAGAACGCACACAAAGAGCTGACCGCAGTTAAATAGTACATGACCGAGTTCTACGATACCCACGCACACTTGACGTTTCCGGATTTTGCGGAGGAGATTGACCAAGTTCTCAGCCGCGCCGCTGATGCTGGCATAACACGTATCGTTACCATTGGCACTGATCTGGACAGTAGTCGGCGTGCTGTTGCGCTTGCCGAGAAGCATGAGGGGATTTACGCAGTTGTCGGATGGCATCCCAATGACTTGGAGTCGGCTCCGGATGACGTGTGCCCGGATTTAAGGGAATTGTGCGCCCATGAGAAAGTTGTGGCCATCGGTGAGACCGGGATCGACCACTACCGGCTGCCCAGCAGCCGCGGTGGATCTGTGGTCGATGATGCGGTATGGAAGGAACGGCAGATCCGTGTATTCAGGCAGCAATTGGACTTGGCCGTTGAATTGAAGCGCAATGTTGTGATTCACCAGCGAGTTGCCTTGAAACCGACCCTAGAAATTTTTGAGCAGTACGCCAGTCGTGTGCGTGGACAATTCCATTGTTTCGTTGACGATGTTGCGAGCATGCAACGCGTGGTGGAGCTTGGTTCCCTAATCAGCTTCACGGGCATTTTGACCTTCAAAAATGCGAAGGATGTGCGAGAGACACTGGCGGCTACTCCTGAGGATCGGTTTATGCTGGAAACCGACAGCCCCTTTCTTGCGCCCGTGCCTTACCGTGGAAAACGGTGTGAGCCGGCGTATGTGAAGGAAATCGCGGCCATTGCCGCGGAGGTGCGTGGCTGCTCGCTGAAAAAACTGAGCGGAGAGACATGTGCCACGGCACGCGATTTTTTCAAGGGGCTGAATTGAGGCGTTGATTGGTCAGCCAATCAACCTCTGGTAGAGCCAGCTCAAACGCTCAGGATGCATAAGGAGCAGGCCACCCCAAGCCGCTGCCATGGCCGCCAAGGGCGCGAAATCCACCTTGCCCCACTGCAACGGGAACAACCGTAAAGGACTGAGCATGGCCTGCCCTGAGGAATCGATGATCTTCCAGAATTTGTGTTCCCCAAAATAAATGTAGCTGTTGAGTACATACAGGCCGAGCACCCCCAAGGCCATCCATGCCACAATACGCAGGTTCAAGACTGCCATGCCGCTAGCCAGATGAAGCAAGGCCTCGGGGGATTGGCCGGGAAGGATGCCCAATTGCATGAGCCACCACGCTGAACCATAATGCACAGAGGCCCCCAGCAAAATTGCGAGTGGAACAATCAGCACGGCTGGAAGCATATCCAGAAAACCCAATTGGCTTCTCAAAAAATATCTCCACCTGCGGGCATCTTCAGTGGCCGGCTTAATGGTGGATGCAAATACCAGTACAAAATTATATAAAACCAGCCAACCAGAAAAGCTGATCACGGAAAACGCAAGCTGCTTGCCAAAATCCGCCCAAGTAAATGGCAGCGAGAACGCAGCTGAGAATTCCGGCGTAAAAGCTATGAACGTGACCCGGGGCTGCCAGTCAACTTCCGGCGCAATGCGATGATAAAACCATGCGCGGCCAACCAGCAAAATCGCCAAAAGCAGGAGCCCAACCGAGCCGCGTGCCAGCCGGGTGCCGTGTCTTTTAAAGAAACCTGCCTTGGATCCTGATGAATGGGCAGGCGTATGCCGCCAGTGTATCCACAACAGCAACGCCGCGAGGTTTAGAATCAGGTGCAACCACTCCATCCTTGACGGACGAAAGGCTACATCATCTCCAGCAAAGTGCCAGCCATTTCTGATGGCGTTTCCGCCACGCCAATGCCCGCCTCGCGGAAGGCGGCTTTCTTCGCCTCCGCCGTGCCCTTGCCGCCACTCACGATGGCGCCCGCATGGCCCATGCGGCGTCCTGGCGGGGCGGTGGCGCCGGCGATGAAGCCGGCAATCGGCTTGTCGCAGTTCACCGCTGCCCACGCGGCGGCTTCCTCCTCGGCGGTGCCGCCGATCTCGCCGATCATGATGATGCCGTGCGTGTCGGGGTCGTCATTGAAAAGCTTGAGCACATCGAGATGCGACATGCCCGGCACGGGATCGCCGCCGATGCCCACGCAGGTCGATTGGCCGACTCCAGCGCTGGTGAGTTGCCACACCGCCTCGTAGGTGAGCGTGCCACTGCGGGAAACGACGCCGATGTTGCCCGCCTTGTGAATGTAGCCGGGCGAAATGCCGATGCGGCAGCCGCCGCTGGAATCTTCGCCCTCGCCGGGCGTGACGACACCGGGGCAGTTCGGGCCAATCAATTTCGTTTCGCTGGCATCCAAAACTTTTTTCACGCTCACCATGTCGCGCACGGGAATGCCCTCGGTGATGGCCACGACCAGCTCCAGCCCGGCATCGATGCCCTCAAGAATGGCATCGGCGGCAAAGGGCGGTGGCACGAAAACAGCCGTCGCCGTCGCCCCCGTCTCCGCGACGGCCTCGGCGACGCTGTCGTAGATGGGCACGGTTTCGGCAAACGTTTGCCCGCCCTTGCCGGGAGTGACGCCGGCGACGAGTTGCGAGCCGTAGTCGAGGCTCAGTTGGGCATGGCGTCCGCCGAAACCGCCGGTGATGCCTTGGACGATGAACTTGGTGTCAGGTTTTACGAGAATGGACATGGCGTTACTTGGCGGCTTCGACTGATTTTTGCGCGGCCTCGGCCATTGTGCCGGCGGTGATGATGGAGATGCCGGACTCGGCCAGGGTTTCGCGTCCGGCGTCGACGTTGTTGCCCTCGAGACGAACGACGAGCGGGAGCTTGAGGTCGGTTTCCTGGGCGGCAGCCACGACGCCCTCGGCGATGGTGTTGCAGTTCATGATGCCGCCGAAAATGTTGACGAGGATCGCCTCGACGGCGGGATCGCTGAGGATTATCTCGAAGGCGGCTTTGACCTGTTCCTGCGTGGCGCCGCCGCCGACGTCGAGGAAGTTGGCTGGTTCGCCGCCGTAATGCTTGATGGCGTCCATCGTGGACATCGCCAGCCCGGCGCCGTTGACAAGGCAGGCGATGTTGCCGTCGAGCTTGATGTAGTTGAGGTCAAACTTGCCTGCCTCAACCTCCAGCGGATCCTCTTCGGACAGGTCGCGCATCTCGGCGATGTCCTTGTGGCGAAACATCGCGTTGGAGTCGATGGACATTTTCGCATCCAGCGCCACCACCGACTCGGTTCCGTCGTCGTTGGCGATGAGCGCCATCGGGTTCACCTCCACCATCGAGGCATCGCACTCAGCCCACGTGCGGTACAAATTCTGCAGCAACCGCGCGCACTGCCCGATGAGCTTGCCGCGCAATCCGAGGGCAATCGCGATCTTGCGCCCCTGAAACGACTGCATGCCCAAATCGGGATCAATCGTCTCCTTAAAAATCTTCTCCGGCGTCGCCTCCGCCACCTCCTCGATGTTCACGCCGCCTTCCGCGCTCGCCATCAAGATCGGCCGTCCCTGCGCGCGGTCCAGCAACACCGCCACATAATATTCGCTTTTAATATCCTGCGCCGAGGTGATCAGCAACCGGTTCACCTGCTTGCCCTCTTCACCCGTTTGCTTCGTCACCAACACATTGCCAAACATCGCCTCCGCCTTGGCAAATGCATCCTCCGCCGAATCCGCCAAATGCACCCCGCCCTGAAAGCCATCCTTAAACGTCCCTTTCCCCCGGCCGCCGGCGTGGATTTGGCTTTTGACAACCACGCGGCTATTGCCCTCGGCAAAGAGTTTCTCAATCGCCGCCTTGGCTTCATCCAGCGAAGTGGCCGGCTCGCCGGCGGGCACGGCCACCCCGTGGCGCCGCATCAATTCCTTGGCCTGATATTCGTGCAGATTCATATAAAAAAACCGGTGCCCCTGCTATGCGGCAAGGGCACCGGGCGTTCAAGTAATTTGTGGTGTTTAACGATTCTCCACCGGCACCCACTCGAGGCCCTCGTCGCCGGCATACTCGGCCTTGGGGCGGATGAGGCGGTTGCCGTCGAGGTGCTCGAGGATGTGCGCCGTCCAGCCCGCCGTGCGCGCGATGGCGAAGATGGGCGTGAACAGGTCGGTCGGGATGCCGAGGCTGTAGTAGACGGTGGCGGAGTAGAAGTCCACATTGGCGTTGAGGTTCTTCTTTTCCTTCATCAACTCGGCGATGCGCTCGCTCATGTCGATCCACTTGGTCTCGCCCAGCTCGTTGGTGAGCTTTTGCGCCATGCGCTTGAGGTGCGGTGCGCGCGGGTCCAGCGTGGTGTACACGCGGTGGCCGATGCCCATGATGCGGCGTTTGTTGGCCAGGCAATCCTCAACGTAGGCGTCCACCTTGTCGACCTCGCCGATCTCGTGGAGCATCTTGATGACGCCCTCGTTGGCGCCGCCGTGCAACGGGCCCTTGAGGGTGCCGATGGCACTGGTGATGGCGCTGTAAACGTCGCTCAGCGTCGCGATGGTCACGCGGCTGCTGAAGGTGCTGGCATTGAAGCCGTGGTCGGCGTGCAGGATGTAGCAGATGTCGATGGTGCGCTCCATGTCGGCGCTGGGCTTCTCGCCATTGATCAGCCACAGAAAGTTGGCCGCCTCGCCCAGCTCGGGATCGCTCGCGAGGATCTCCTTGCCCTGGCGGTTGCGGTGGAAGGCCGCGATGAGCACGGGCACCTGCGCGATGAGATTCAGGCTCTTGGTGCGCGCGCCGTCAAGGTCGTCGCCGGTCTCGGGATTGTCATCGTAACAACCCAGCGCGCTGACGGCGGTGCGCAGTGCGTGCATCGGCTGCGTGTCGGCCGGCAGGCCCTTGATCAGCTCGACCACGCCCGCGGGGATTTCGCGCCGCGAGGCGAGGTCTTGCTTCAGCGCCGCCAGTTCGTCGGCGTTGGGCAGCCGCTTGTGGTAAAGCAGATAGACAACTTCCTCGTACGTCGCGTTTTCCGCGAGGTCATTGATATTGTAGCCGCAGTAAATCAGCTCGCCGATGTCGCCGCGCACGTCGCTGAGGTACGTGTTCGCCGCGACCACTCCGGCCATGCCTTTGTCGATTTGTTGGGTGGATTCACTCATAGTCATGGCGATTGCCCTTGTGTAAAATTGGATAAGGGACGGGCAATCTAGGGATACCGCGGCCATGAGTCAAGTTTTTGGGCGTGACGAATCTGCCGCACTCCTCCCACATTCCACCCCATGGCGGACGCCACACAATCCATCGGCATCTTTGACTCCGGCATTGGCGGCCTTACTGTGGTACGGCAAGTCCGTCGTCTGTTGCCCTCCGAACATCTGGTGTATCTGGGAGACACGGCTCGTGTGCCGTACGGCACAAAATCCGCCGAGACAGTCACGCGCTTTGCCTGCGAGGACGCTGAATTCTTGGCGAAACACAATGTCAAGGCTCTGGTGGTTGCGTGCAATAGCGCCAGTGCCACCGCCCTGTCTGAGTTGGAAAGGCGGTTTTCGATGCCTGTGTTTGGAGTGATCTCGCCCGGGGCCATTGCCGCCATCGAGCGGACGAGCACGGGCCGTATCGGCGTGATTGGCACCGCTGCAACCATCCGCAGCCAAGCTTATCATCGTGCCATCGTTGCCCTCAAGCCGGATGCACAGGTTCATGCCCGTCCGTGTCCACTGTTGGTTCCTTTGGCCGAGGAGGGCTGGCAGCAACATGAGGTGACGGGTTCGGTTTTAAAGGAATACTTAGCGCCTCTTCTCGCTCAAAAAATCGATACGCTGGTCTTGGGTTGCACACATTATCCTATCCTGAAACAGGCCATAGCCGATACTGTTGGCGAGACTGTTTTTCTGGTGGATTCCGCCGAAAGCTGTGCCCAGTTCATTCAACGTGAACTGGAACGGTTGGGATTGCTTAACGAACAGGGTGGGCAGGGCAACCTGCGGCTTTTTTTTACGGACGCGGTCCCCAAGTTTTCTGAACTGGGAGTCCAATTCCTTGGGCAGCCCGCGGAGGTCGAACAGGTGAGCCTTCTTTAATCTGTACGATATACCAAAAACACCTCGCCGCTTGCGGGGCGCATTGATTTCAATTTGAACTGTCGGGCGTCCATGAGGCTTTCGGCAATCGGGCTGTCGGCGATGGTCGGGGCTGATTTGCCGGACATGATCTTGGGGCAAATGGTCAGGTTAATTTCATCAACCAATCCCGCAGCTAGCAGGGTGCCGTTCAATTGACCGCCGCCTTCACAAAGGAGTCGCTTGACGCCATTTTCAACTCGCAACCAGTTCAAAGCCTTGCGCATGTCAATTTTGCTGCGTCCAAATTCACAAACTTCGGCGGCGGTTTCGGCGAGAGTATGTCGGCGCGCCCGATGCATTTGTTTGGTCGTGAGGACAATGATGGGGGCTCCGGGGGAACGGAAAATCTTTGCCTTGGGGTTTAGTCGTCCGGAACCGCTTGCTAAGATTCGCAGGGGGGCGTCGGAGAGTCCCCTTGCCGCCCTTATTTCAGAATACTGGCGAGAACCGGGGCCAAGGGTGATATCCGGTTGAGCATTTATAGTGCCTGCACCGGTCATCACGGCATCAACAGTGGCGCGCAATGAAAGCAGATGGCCAAAGTCTCGGCGGCTGCCCAGCTTGGTTACGGCGCGGTTTGCCGAGGCGATTTTACCATCGGCGGTCATGGCCATGTTGATGAGGACGAAGGGGCGGATCACTGTATAAACATGGCATCGCCGTAGCTGAAGAAGCGATATTTTTTGCGGATAGCGGTGGCGTAGGTGGCTAGGATGGTTTCGCGGCCGTGAAGTTGGCCGGGGGTGGCGAAGGCACTTATCAGCATAAGGAGGGTCGACTGGGGAAGGTGGAAATTAGTGATCAAGGCGTCGACGGCATGAAACTCGCTGGGTGGATAAATGAATATCCTCGTCCGACCCGTGGCTGGCCCGAAGGTCGCATGGCTGCGTGCGAGAGATTCGAGAACGCGGAGGGAGGTGGTTCCGACGGCAATGATGCGGCGGTGGTCGCGGCGTGCCTTGTTAAGAATAGCCGCGGTGGGGCCAGAAAGTGTATAGCGTTCCTCATGCATTCGATGGTCCTGAATGCGCGAGGCTTTGACGGGGGAAAAGGTGCCGAGTCCGACGTGAAGTGTGAGTGTACACGGGATGACGCCTCTACGACGTAGTTTGTTTAGGAGAGCAGGAGTAAAGTGGAGTCCGGCCGTGGGAGCGGCAACGGATCCGGGGGATTGGGCAAAGACGGTTTGGTAGCGGGCAAGGTCGGCGGGGCGGCTGCCTGAGGGGCGTCGTATGTAGGGAGGCAAAGGAGGCTCGCCAATCTGTTCCAAGATTGGATGAATGTTTTTGCTGAACTGAATGCGGGCGTGACCTTCCACGCTTTTCCCGGTGATGATTGCGGTGGTGCCAGTGGACTTACGTCGGTGATCACAAATTTCGATCTCCATCCCAATTTTCAGTCGCTTGCTGGGGCGAAGGAGGGCCCACCAGTCGTTCTCGGTGTTTTCCTCCAGCAACAGCAATTCGATCCGAGCACCTGTGAGTTTTCTGGCGCGGAGCCGGGCAGGAATAACGCGGGAATCGTTCATAACCAATACATCCCCGGGATGGAGCAAAGACGGGAGATCACGAAATTGGTGGTGGGAAACAGTTCCCGTGACCCGGTCAAGCGACAGTAATTGCGAAGCGTCCCGCTGTCTTGACGGGGTTTGTGCAATCAGGGCGGGGGGGAGGGTGTAATCAAAATCGGCAGTTTTCAGGAGGGGCAGAGCCACAGGGCGGATTCTAGAGGGGGAAGAAACCAGAATGCGAGTTTTCTGTGAATAGTGTGAATAAAGCTGGAAAAAACCCCTTTAAATGGTCATTTTTGTGGTTGACCTATGTGAATAAATATAAATAAAGTGTTGCGTTGTGTGGCGAAGTGGGTTAATAGTGCAGCACGCGATCGATGTCGGAATATGGCACAAATACGCCTGTGTATTACAATTCACTCTATCGACATGGAGTGGACGGGAAGCGGCGTGTTCAGGTGCCTGCGAAGTGGCGGCCAACGGAAAAGGGGTTTGAATTCACCATGATGGTTTGGCCGAAATCAAAACAAGGGACTTGTTTGCGGGTGTTGCCTCCCGGGCAAATGGCAAAGCTAATGGGTGATATTGATGCCATGGGAAATGATGACCCGAACAAGGTTTTGCTCAAACGATTTATTGGAAGCGAATCGGTGCAGGTTGCCTTGGATAAGGCTGGCCGCATTTGCCTCCCCGAGGAAATGGCGGCCAAAGCCGGAATAGTGGAGGAAGCGGTGCTGGTAGGTTTGCTGGATCGGTTTGAGATTTGGCAGCCGGGCCGTTATGAGGCGGTGGCTGAATCCGACCGAATGATGGCTTCGGAGGCTTTTCGGATGATGGAATAAATCGAGAGCGACAGAAAATGCAGCTTGCGAAACATCATCAAGGGATTTTTACGACAGAGCCAAGGGGGTGCGCGGCTGCCCTGCCATTCGGTGGGTTGGCCGCGTCTTATGATACCAACAAAGCCGGTCGGTGAGCCGTTGTGCAAGGCAGCGGCTGCCGGCCGGTCTTTGTGGGTAAAACCCGGGGGGCTGTGTACAAGGACACGCCCGACGGATCCAGGAGACATGAAATGGAACGGGCGAAAGAGGCCGCTTTTGGCCTTGTGCGCGGCGTTGCTGCTAGGCGGCGGCGTTGAGGGCGGCGCGTTCTCGCTGATTGGCCCCGTAAACCCTGGCACGCCTGCGGTGGCCATTAATAATGCCAATTACTATTCATTTCCTCCCCCAGGGACAGTTTTCCCGCCAGGTGTTAACACCCCTCCGAATGGAACTCAGCAACAGGGGTATCTCAATCATTTTGATCCGATGGGCTGGCCTGTCCCAATCAAGCAGTTTTATCGGTGGAACTTTCCTGAGTTGACGTATGCCTTTGACAGCACCTTCGTGCATCATTTCGGGCACAATGGGATGCAGGCCATACACAGTGCCTTCGAGGTATTGAATGATTTTTTTCAGCCACAGGATGGCAGTTATAGTGGAGTCAGCGCCCTGAACCTGATTGAGGAATACGATAAGCACTATGCAACCTGGAAATTCAATCCATCCGCCAATGTAAACAATATTGTGGACATGGAGACCATGACGCTTGGCCTCCTGGTGAATCACTTGGGGCTGGGCAATCCGCATCGTCACTGTTTCACCATTCGGGATATCCTGAGTTATAATCCGGGCGCTTCCACCGGCAACTTCCAGATCGCCATACGAAATTACGACCCCTTTACATATCATCCGAGCAGGGTAATTAACGGTGTGACTTATAGTTATTTTATATACAGCGGGGTAATTGGCACCCCGACTGTGGTGGATGCCATTGAGTATGCGATTAGCAGTGACTATGAATACAGTGCGGTGGCCGGCATTCGGGATGTAATCAATTTTCCAAATGCATTGCCTTGGCCGATGATTGCGCCAACAGTTTTTCGGACACCGGGTGTGTATTTTGCGCCGGACGATCCTTTGAACAAGCCCGCTCCGCAAAACGTGACTAGGCAGGTTCGCTCGCAGCCAAGGCATACGCTGACGTTCGACGACGCAGGAGGATTGCGATATCTTTACCGTACAAACAATATCGTGTGGGAAACATATGATGCCACGGTGCAGCGTATTGAGGTGCCCAACATGAACCCCCAGAAAAGCGGCATTCCCAACGCTAATTGGCCATTCAATAATTTCGCGCTGCGGACATTTGCGGGCGGTGCCGCAAATGCCATAACACCCATTCATCCGGCAGGCGTTCTTCGCCCGCAGCCGGTGGCCGCGGCTTTTCCGGCTGCTGCTGCGAGGTCTGGTTTGCGTGGGGGTATAGATAAAATCCAATTCACATATCAGCCCTACGATTCACTTTTGGGAACCCTGTATCGTTCGAAGACGACCGTCTGGACGGATGTGTTTGTGACAAACACTTTACCATCAGATGTGCCCCAGGCTGATCCCCCATATTTTGCCCAGAAAGTGGGGAGGACGAGAGCTATTCCGGACATTGTTTTCATTGCAGATGATTTGAGTTTGGGTGCGGCGGGTGCATTGCCCGTTATTCAAATTCCTGGGCCGGGTATTGATTGGGACGGTTCCCAAATTGCAAATAATTCACAGCAGGGTGTTACCAGTCAAATGCTTGGACCCGGGGTGATTGAGCCTCCTGGGGCAACGCCTATTCGGTATTTTTTTACAACACGCGCGCCATTTAATTCGGTGATATGGACTGGTGAGCCGGGGCTGGAGGGTAACTTTATTACCCAATTTCAATGGGGTTGGATTACAAACACGGGGCCGAACGATTATATAAAATTCCCGGAAACGGACAAGACACAGGTGGAATCCATTGTTGGTCCGTCGGGAACGCCTCCAAAGGTGACCCGCATCACGGTATATGATGCGCTGGGCCTGAACTTTCAGCCTGTCCCCTTTGACATCGACAGGTCGCGCGATACAATCACAATTTATGGACAACGGCTAGATTCAGTGACTTCGATAAAAATTCTCGATCATGACACGATAGTGGACGGCAATTATGTGACGTTGGAAACAATTGAGGCGCGTCCATACATTCTTAGTGACCAGCAGATTATAATTCCACCTGGCACCTTGGGGCATAAATCAGTCAGTCCATCAACGGGCACAACGGGTTATCGGAAGATCGTCTTGGTTAATTCAAAGGGTGAAAGCGAGGCCGCTTTTTTATATGTCGTTCGGGATGGGCGTCCAATAATAAACAGTACGCAGTTTGATGGTTTGCCGTTGAATACCAGCAAGAGCCTGATTCTCCAAGGAAGCGGATTCAAGCTGAGTGGGGGGGATGTTAATCAGTTGTGGTTCTTTGATGACAGTAACAGTTCTAACTATAATCTGGAGCCGGGTAGTGCGCCGGGAGCATTTCCGGACCCGATTGCGATTCTGGATATCAATTCATCAAACACTTCGTTTGCGTCAACAACTGGTGTGCCGGTGAATTATTCGGACATTGTCGTGACCGACACGATGATTTACCTGCCGCCAAATATCTTGAGCGACGGAAATTATACGTACACTACAAGCGGGTTTGGTTCTATGGGGCTGGGAACGGTCATGGGACGCAGTGATGGCAATAATACAAGTATTGCCGTGGATGCCTTCACGCGACAGGTCAGGCTGGTTTTCAATCCGGACGACAATGGGTTGCCCAATGCGAACGTGAATATCAGCCCGCCTCGCGCGTTATCGCAGGCGTACACACATTTGGGAGTGGGTGGAGACAGGAACAGTACTGTTTCCGGGTATCCTTTGGTGACGCCAAATATTGTTGAGGTGTTTACCTCGGCGGCAATTCCTGGTGTACCCGCCACTCCGGATGATGCGAACAGGACTTGGATTCGGGGCAACGATGCCGATGTGTTGACCATTCGGGGAACCGGATTGGACTTGGCTTTGTCCGTGGAATTTGTCGATGGCAATGGGAACCCGATTCTGTCCACTGATCCGGCTACGGGTTTGCCGCCGCAACCAATCAGCTTGCGTGATGCTGCGGAGCCCAGTTCATTGACGGCGGGGATTACAATTACTGATTATCCTCCCTTGGGAAGGGACGGATATCAGATTCAGATTGCCCCTGTTGCGTTCGGAATGAACGCGAATCCTTTGTTTGATTCGCAAGCGGGAACAAACATCAACCAGTTAAGGCGGGTTGTGATTCGCACGCCATTTGGAACAGCCATGGCGCCATCGACGGCGTATATGATGATTCAGCAATAGTCGAAATGTTTGGAGAGTGGGTGAGTTGTTTTGAAAGAGTTTTTACATGTGCCAGTCATGGCAGGACTGGTCGTAGGGGCGCTGGGGGTGCGGCCCGGTGGGAGATTTGTGGATGGTACTCTGGGAGGGGGAGGACATGCACAGGTTATTTTAAAAGAAAGTTCACCAGATGGTTGGCTGGGAGGATGCGATCGGGATGCAGAGGCATTGGCGGCAGCAAAGGCCAAACTGGATGGTTATCCCGGTCGATGGGAGGTTCGGCATGGAGCGTTTGAGGATTTGGGGGAGTGGGTCGAGCATGGCAGTGTTGACGGTGTTTTGTTGGATTTGGGGGTCAGTTCGCCGCAGTTGGATTGGCCCGAGAGGGGATTCAGTTTTGCCGCAGATGGCCCCTTGGACATGCGAATGGATACCCGGCAGAAGATGACGGCTGCTGACTTGGTGAATACGATGGGTGAGAAGGATTTAGCTAACTTGTTTTGGGTGATGGGAGGTGAAAGACAGTCCCGCCGGATTGCCCGGGTTTTGATTGAAGAACGGGAAAAAGAACCGCTGGAAACAACGGGGCAGTTGGCGGCGGTTGCCGAGCGTGTCGTGCGGCGGAAAGGTGGGCGCCTGCATCCGGCGACGCGGGTTTTTCAGGCGCTTCGGGTGGCTGTGAATGATGAAATGGGTGCCTTGCGGCGGGGACTGCCGGTGATGGTTGACTTGTTGAAACCGGGTGGCCGGTTGGTAACGATTACCTTTCAGGGACTGGAAGCGAAGATGGTTAAGGATTTTGGTGACGAGATGGCCAAAAGGGAGAAACCAGTTTTGCGATGGGAGCGCCGAAAATCATTGAAGCCCGATGCGGAGGAGTTGGCTGCGAATCCAAGGAGTCGCAGTGCGCAGCTGAGGATTCTGGAGAAAATTTGAGGATGCGAAGTGAAATGACAAACATGGGGAGGCGTTTGCTTATGCTTGCATGGGCCGGATGCATTTCGTTGGGTGTCATGGGGGCGTTGAGTGTGGAGTTAAAGCCGTATCCCATTATGGGCGAGTTGGGTGGGCACCAGCAGGAGCCTGTGGTGGCAATGGGACCGGATGGGGGGGTGATGGTTTGGCACCACCAAGCGAACCATGCCGGATCGAGGGGGCGGTTGGTTGTCCAGAGAATCAATAAGGGTGGAGTGGGGATTGGAGTGCCTGTGCCATTGAGTGGATCAGATTTTGGGGTGCGGGAAATGCGGCCGCAGGTGGCGCTTTTGCTGAATGGAGGGGCTGTGGTGGCATGGGAATCTGGGCCCAAGTCGAATCGGGATGTCCGGCTGCGGTTTCTTTCGGCGAACGGCTTGTTCACCTCGGAAGTTAAAACTGCAAATACTTTCACTGAAGGAGATCAGTTTCAGCCAGCACTAGCCGCCTTGAGGGATGGCAGCGTGATGGTGGCGTGGGTGAGCAACGGACAGGACAACAGCGGTAATGGAGTGTTTGGGCAACGATTCACGGCACTGGGGGCGGCGATGGGGCGCGAGATTCGGTTAAATGAGAATATTGAAATGAACCAGTCGCAGCCGGCATTAGCGCCGCTTTCGGATGGCAGATTTGTTGGTGTGTGGATCAGTGAATCGATGGAAGGGAAGAATGAGACGGGCGCGCCAAATTTGCGGGGACATTTGGTGGGCCGATTCTACGGCGCGAACGGTATGCCGGCTGCGGGAGAGTTTCGAATCAACAGCATGTCGGGATTGTGTTCAAGACCTGTGGTTGCGGCATTGGGGGATGGATTTGTGGCTGCTTGGGAAAAACGTGATGAGGTGGAGATGATGAACCAAACGGATATATTTGTGCGGTCATTTGGGAGGAATGGGTTGCCGACCGGCATGGAGGCCCGATGGAATGCGTACAAGGCTGGTCGTCAGGGCCGGATTTCATTGGCAACCCAAGGAGGGGATGGCTTGCTCGTTTGGGAAAGTGAAGTCAGGGCGACCTTGGGAAGGGAAATTCATGGTCGGATGCTTTCTGGTGGGGCGGAGTTTCGGGTTAATGAGCGGGTGAAATATCATCAGCAACAACCAGCCGTTGTGAGTTTGGGACAGGGAGGCTTTCTGGTGACTTGGGTTGATTTTGTGAAATCAAACAACGCGATCCTGACGGCTGTCCAGTATGGTTCTTCATCAGTTGGCGATTTAACGAAAGGAGCACATGTAAGCTATCAGGAGACGGGGACAAAACCTTTGGTCCTGACGGCGCATATTGAAACACAGGATGATCCCGTGGGCGCTGCAATTGAGAATCAGGTGTTGGAGCAGCAGTTGGCGGTTGAATTTTCAGCAGATGAAAAAACACGCCAAGCAGCGGTAGTCGCCCAAGCGGCTGCCGCTGTGAAAGCCAGTGGTTTGTTGCAGCAAATGGCGGCCAAGGCTCCAGCGGCGACTGCGGTAGGAGGATTGTCTCTCCAAAGCGGGGGAATTCGCCGGACGCCTATGGGTTTTGCAAGTGCAGCGGCGCCAGCTCAGTCACTTGCACAGACACCCTCGATTAAAGCGGGGCGTGAAGCCCTTGAGTCGGTTGCACAAGCCAGTCTACATGGCACCAGGGTGGCTCCAACGCAGCCCATGCTCAGGACAAACTTCAGTTTTCCAAGGCCAGTGCAAACGCAAACGGCTGGAAATTCATACCGGACACCTCACGCTGCTCCTCTGCCTTCTCGATTGAGCCGGGCGGGACTGTTGGCTCAACCGGGGCGTTCATTACGGGGGATGCGGTTGACCCGTCCCTCGGCGGTGACACAGCGAACGGCAAGCCCTCATCGACCTTTGGTGGGCGGTTCATCAATGACTAGCCGCCGGGTCAACACGCAGGGCTTGGCCACTGTGCGCTCTCAACTTCCTAGCATGTTGAGTCAACGATTGGGATCGGCATCAGACCGGTATCGAAACATGACGCAACGGACACCGATGCAGCCGACTGTTCGCCGAAATGTGCCGGTGAGCGCTTCGTTGGTGCAGGGTAGAGGGAATTATCAGTTGCAGTGGAGGACACAGGTGGGGGCGCGTTATCAAGTGCAAAAATCGCGTGACAGCCAGACTTGGATGAACGAAGGGCCGGTTAGGCGGGGAACAGGCAGGGCAGTTCAGTCGCCGGTTGGTTCCGGTGGTTCGTATCGTTTTTATAGAGTTATCAAAACCCAATGAGAACCATGTTCAATAAAACAATCATCCAGATTTTGGCAGCGGCTGCGCTTATCGCGCATACAGCAAGCGCGGCGGAACGGCCTGTTTTGGCGGTGCTATTGGGCGAGGGTGACGCGATGCGCGTGGAGTGGGAAACACAGGAAGGGGCTAGGTATCAGGTTCAGGCTTCACGCGACAAAACGAGTTGGAAGAATGTCGGGGCGCAAATGATTGGTGAGGGCCGTCCGTTGACGGTGCCGGTTAGCATATCGGGCGGTCTTCCGCATTTGAGAATTCGTCGTGTGGATGACGGGGCTGATTTGCCGAAGCCAAGGGCGGAGATTACCAGACGAGGGAGGGAATATCGGTTGCGTTGGACGACTGTGAAGGGTGGTTGGTATCAGGTGCAGGGTTCAGTTGATGAGATGGCGTGGGCGAATATGGGGGATGTACGGCGTGGGTCGGGGCAGATGGATTTCGTTGTGGTGGATGTTCTGGGTGATATCCGGTTTTACAGGGTGTTGTTGGTGGGGAGGGAAAGGGAATGACCCGTCGCAACGGCACAATGTTGGCGAGGTTTGGTCCGGCCGTTAAGGCAGCGGCGATCTGTTTGGTAACATGCGGGCTCGGCCTGGGTTATGTTTGGCAAAAGCAACAGATTGCGCAGTTGGGCAAGGAGATTAAGGGGCTAGAAACGCGGCTGGGAGATTTGAATAAGGAAAACAAGGAATTGGGCGACACGCTGGCACAGTTAAAATCACCGCAGGTGCTGGATCAACTGGTGAAACAGTGGCGCTTGGAACTAGAGATGCCGAGGCCCAGCCAAGTGGTTGTCTTGGAGGAAAAATCTCCGACACGGGCAAACCATGATTCAAGTCGGCCAACCCGAACGGCAAGCCGATGAATTGATATGGAGGAATCCGCGACATCCAAAGGCCGGCGCTGGCTGTTGGCGTGTGCAGTGTTTCTGCTGTTGGCATTCTCGGGCTTGGCATATCGATTGGTCGATCTTCAAGTCTATCGGCATGATCAATTACGGGATACTGCCCGGGGCAACACGACCCGCACGGTAATCGTCCATCCGCGACGTGGTGACATTTTTGATGCGAATGGCAACAAGCTGGCGACGAGCCGCTTCGTGAAAACGATATGTGCGGATCCGGTAATGATAGGTTCGCATTATCCGGCCGTGGCGCGGGCATTGGCGCCCTTGCTAGGGTTGGAAGAAAAAGAGTTGGAAGCAAAACTGAAACCGAGATTGATCCGCACCCCTTCGGGCCAAGTGAAGACTAACCGTTATGTTCGTTTGAAAAGAAAGGTTCTACCGGAGGTTTTCGAGCAGATTACGAGGACGATGGCTGAATTCCCGATTGATGACCCATCAGTTGCGCTGGACAGAAAAAAGCAACGGTTAGTCAGAGATATGCGGCGCCGGGCTGTGTTCGCTGATCGCGCGGAGGATCAATTGCGTCTGTATCCAGCGGGCACCTTGGGGGCTCATGTTCTTGGATTTGTTGGCGGTGATGATCACCGAGGTAAGGAAGGTTTGGAGGCGGTGCTGGATTCCAAACTTACCGGTGCCCGTGGCTGGCGTGTGATCGAGACTGATTCAAAGAAGCGAGAACAGGTCGAGCGCCGGGTGCAGGATGTGCCTGCGAGGAATGGACTGAACGCTTTCCTAACACTAGATGCCGGGGTGCAGAACATCGTTGAAAGCGAATTGAAACTGGCTATGGAGAAACACCTTGCCGCTGGAGTGACAGCCATTGTTGTGCGGCCAAGGAGCGGGGATGTGTTGGCCATGGCCAACCTTCCGACTTTCGATCCTCGGCATCCCGGCGATGTTGAGGCGGCAGCGCGGCGCAATCGTGCGGTTACGGACACCTTTGAGCCTGGCTCAACATTCAAGGCGGTAACAGTTGCGGGCGCATTAAATGAAGGGTTGGTCACGCTGGAATCCCGTTTCCATTGCAGCAACGGCCGGTTTCTGTATGCAGGGAAAATTTTGCGCGACCATCATCCATACGGGCTTCTTTCAGTGGAGAAAATTATTACTAAATCATCTAATATTGGTTCTGCAAAGCTGGGGATGAGATTGGGGGCGCCAAGATTGTATCAGTACATTCGTGATTTTGGTTTTGGCTCACGGCTGGGCATCCAACTGCCGGGGGAAGTGGGAGGCATCGTCCATCCGCTGGAGAAGTGGACCAAGTTGTCGGTCTCACGCGTGCCCATGGGGCATGAGGTGGCGGGTACGCCATTGCAGGTTACAATGATGATGAGCGCGATCGCAAATGAAGGCCGGCTGATGAAACCAAGAATCGCGGATCGCTTGGAGGATGAGCAGGGCAGGCTTGTTTTAAAATACCCGGCCAAATCCATTCGGCAGGTGGTTTCACCTGCCGTCGCCCATGAAGTGACCAAGGCACTGAAAACCGTGGTGGCTTCCGGGGGCACGGCGCGGCGCGCGGAATTGGATTACTATACGGTGGCTGGAAAGACGGGAACGGCTCAGAAAGCGGGGCGGGGCGGTTATATTCCCGGGAAGTATTATGCCTCTTTCGTCGGATTTTTACCGGCGGACAGGCCCGAGTTGTGTATCCTCGTCGCGGTTGACGAGCCGCAAGGCGACTACTACGGAGGGCTGGTGGCGGCGCCTGTTTTTAAAAAAATTGCCGAAAGAACCGCCAGCTATTTGGGAATTCCGCCGGACAAAAAGCCGGAAGAGTTGGCTGCGGGAGATCGTCGCTGATCTGAATGAGACTTTCGCGGCTGTTGGATGGGCAGGACGAAATCCAAGCCCGGGGCGCGGTGGATCCCGAGTGTGTCGGGCTGGCTTACGACTCGCGACGGGTGACGCCGGGCAAGGTGTTCTTTGCCCTCCCAGGGGAGAACACCGATGGGCTTGAGTTTGCAGCGGATGCTATCGAGCGCGGTGCCGTGGCGATTGTCGCAGAACGGAAGATTGATGCCGTTGCTGGCGCCGAATGGATTTTGGTTCCAAGTGCGCGGCGGGCCTTGGCGCAGGCGGCTTCGGTTTATTACGATGGCCCTTCAAAAAACCTGAAGGTTGTCGGGGTCACGGGCACAAACGGCAAAACCACCGTGGCCTATATGGTCCGACATCTCCTGCGGCAAGCGGGGGTTTCCACGGGTATGTTGGGGACTGTTGAGTACGACTTGGGCAATCGTGTTTTTCCTGCCACGCGCACAACACCAGAGGCGCTTGAACTGCAACACTTGCTTGCGCAAATGCGCGATGCTGGATGCAAGGCGTGCGTTATGGAAGTCAGTTCACATGCCCTTGCGCAATGCCGGGTGGATGGAGTGGATTTCGATGTGGCGGTGTTCACCAATTTGACTCAGGATCACTTGGACTATCACGGGGACATGGTTTCGTACTTTGAAACAAAGGCATCATTATTTGAATTCGTCGACAGACGTAAACCTCCCGGGCTTGCCATCCTGAATGTTGATGATGATCACGCTCTCAGCCTAGTGCCGCGTCTCACAGGGAAGCCGCTTTTGTATGGGACAAGTAACAGAGCAGCCGTTCGCGGGACTGGGTTGCAACCAGCCACGGATGGCACTTTGTTTGACTTGAATTTGCGAGGGGATATTTCCCGTGTGCGGTTGCCGTTGATTGGACGGCACAACATCCACAATGCACTGGCGGCGGCGGGAGTGGCTCTGGAGTTGGGGCTGGAATCAAAAGTGATTCGCGAGGGCCTAGAATCAATGCCCCCTGTGCCTGGCCGTCTTGAGTCAGTTGTGGCCGGACAGCCTTTTGTGGTTCTGGTGGATTACGCCCATACGGATGATGCCTTACGCGCGGTGTTAAAGGCTCTGCGGGATGACACGAAGGGACGATTAATAGTGGCGTTTGGCTGCGGGGGTAATCGTGATGCTGGCAAGCGACGGTTGATGGGGGAGGCGGCTGGGCTTTTGGCAGATGAGGTAATCATTACCACGGATAACCCGCGGCGCGAAGATCCCGCGGAGATCGCTCGGCAAGTTGGCTCGGGCTTTGAATCGGTGCGCGGGAAAGGGATGGAAATTGAACTCGACCGGGCGAGGGCCATTGATGAAATCATCCGGCGCGCCCGACCTGGCGATACGGTGCTGATTGCCGGCAAGGGCCATGAGACTTGCCAGGAAATTGGGGAGACGGTGATGCCGTTTGATGATCGCGAACATGCGCGTGCCACCTTGGCGGCGTTGGGATACGAGGAGTGAAATGGAAGCTCGGCCCCTCCATTACATCGCCGAGGCTGTGAAGGGTCGGCTTGTGCGCGGTGATGGCGGGACATTTGTGCATCGCCTGATCACAGACTCACGAAAGATCCAGCCCGAAGATTTGTTTCTGGCTATTCAGGGGGACAGATTTGACGGGCACGATTATTTGGAACAGGTGGTTCAAGGGGGTGCCGCCGCAGTGTTGGTGGACCGGCCCGTTGATGTGGATTGCGCTGTGATCGAAGTGGATGACACCCGATCCGCGCTCGGACGGTTTGGCGCACGATATCGGCATGATTATCATCTTCCGGTTGTGGGTGTGGCCGGCTCAAATGGTAAAACCACCACGAAGGAGTTGTTGGCGTCCATCCTGCGCCGGCATTTTGCTGCGGTGTGGAGCGAGGCTAGTTTTAACAATGATATCGGGGTGCCACTGACCTTGTTGAAAATTGAGAATTTTCATCATGCAGCCGTGCTGGAACTGGGGACGAATCATCATGGGGAACTGGCCGGGCTGGTGAGGATGGCGGCACCACAATATGGCATCCTTACCTCGATTGGTCGGGAACATTTGGAGTTTTTCGGCAACGTTGAAGGTGTGGCCCAGGAGGAAGGGATGCTGGGGGAATTGTTGCCAAGTAGTGGAAAACTATTCCTGTACGGCGACAGTGAGTGGAGTAAACCCATTGCGGCAAGGAGCGCGGCCCCGGTTTGTACCGTCGGCTTTGAGGCTGGAAACGATTGGCGGGCGGAGAATGTGGAAACTCATTCCACCGGAATCTCGTTTCATGCCGAGGGGGGTATTTCTGGTGAGGTGCGTTTGAGCTTGCTGGGGAGGCATCAAGCAACCAACGCGTTGCTAGCCATGGCCGTGGCTGTGGAGTTGGGTGTGCCCCCAGATGCCATCTTGGCTGGGCTGGCCGAGTGCCGGGCACCGAGCAGGCGGCTGCAGGCGGAGGAATTGGGTGGAGTATGCGTGATCGACGATTCATACAATGCCAACGCCGATTCCGTGGCTGCTGCATTGTCGGTGCTCGCGGATATGCCTTGTGAGGGTCGGCGCATAGCTGTGGTTGGCTCCATGGCCGAATTGGGCGATGACACAGGTCGGGCCCATGAAGAGGCAGGGACTGAAGCTGCGAGATGTGGTATTGATGTCCTATTTTCGGTCGGGTCGGATGCGCGGGTGACTGCCGATGCCGCGCTGGCGGCTGGAGTGACCGAGGTGGAGGCGTTTGACAACAATGTTTCCGCCGGGGAGGTCTTGGGCTTGCGCGTCAAGGCGGGTGATGTGGTTTTGTTAAAAGGCTCCCGTGCGGCGCGCCTGGAGGAAGTGGGTGATTATTTAAAGAAGGACAGAAAATAGGGCGGACCGGTCGGGTCCGAGGCCGGAGATGTTTTATTACCTGAGTCAGTTGCCGGAGTACCTTGCCAGCCAGGGGCATGCTGGTTGGGCGGATTGGCTCTCGGGGCTTCGGGTGTTTCAATACATCACCTTTCGAGCCGCTGGCGCGGCGGTTACGGCACTGCTCTTGAGCCTTTGGTTGGGGCCATTCGTCATTCGCTGGCTTCGCGGCCTGCGCGTTCGGCAGGAATACGAGGATCGTGCCCGTCAAATGGGTGGCATGGTTTCGGACGGTGTCACCAAGATGGGCGTGCCGACGATGGGAGGACTGTTGATCGTGAGCGTGTTGGATATCACTGCGTTGCTTTGGGCGCAATGGAACCCGTTGGTTACATTAACCCTTCTGGCGGTTCTTGTCCTGTGCCTCCTTGGGTTTTACGACGACTACTCCAAGATTTCAGCGCAGGAAAGCAGTGGCATCGCCGGGAAAGTCAAGTTGGTCGTGCAGTTTGCGCTGGCGGCGTTCATCGGCGTTTATCTCTGGAAGTTGCCGATGCACAGCGAGGTTTTCGTCACAAACGATTCAACCAAGCATCCTCCAGTCAAGGCGTGGCATTTTACCGAGCGGCACAGTGAGGGCGAAATCGAGGCGAAGTTTGACAACAATAACACGCGTTATCGGTTGGCCTTTGCGGAGGGGTTGATGGTGAGAGGGCGTTCGTTTAAACCTGACGGAACTGAATCCGGTCGAGTGGAGGCGGGTGAAGGTCGTCTGGCTTTCTACTCTTCAGGCGGAAAGCGGGAGTTGGAACAGATTTATCGGGAGGGGAAATTGGTGCGGCACAGTTCGTGGGTGTCGCACAATCTCGTGGCGTCGATTATGCTTCCATTTGCCAAGCATCCCGTGTTGACGGGGTCGGGCATTCTGGGGCTTGTGCTGGTTATGTTGGCGATCGTGGGCAGTTCCAACGCGGTCAATCTTACGGATGGCCTCGATGGTCTGGCCATCGGCTGCACGATTATTGTTGCGGCCGTGTTTCTAGCCTTCACATACATCGCCAGCCACACTGAGTTGGCGGCTTACCTGAACATGCCACATGTGCTTGGCGCAGGAGAGTTGTCCATTCTTTGCGCGGCGCTTATTGGGGCATCATTGGGATTTCTTTGGTTTAACTGTCATCCCGCCCAAGTTTTCATGGGCGACACAGGGGCATTGGCGCTGGGAGGGATGCTGGGGATTATTGCAGTGCTCATCCATCAACCGTTTGTGCTCCTGATAGCGGGTGGCGTGTTCGTGTTGGAAGCTCTTTCCGTGATGTTGCAGAGCGGTTGGTTCAAGTACACCCGGCTACGTTCAGGTGAGGGACGGCGCATTTTTCTGATGGCGCCGCTGCATCATCATTTCCAGATGAAGCATTGGCATGAAAACCAGGTGGTCGTCCGTTTTTACATTCTCGGCGTACTCTTTGCCGTACTTGCGTTGGCCACATTGAAACTTCGTTGATGGACTCGGTGGCTGGCAAGCGCGTGGTGGTGATGGGCCTTGGAGTGAGCGGGTTTGCCGCTTGCCGGTTGCTGTTGGCTGAGGGCGCGAATGTCACGGCGGTGGATGCATCAAACTCAGAGGCACTTTGCGTTCGAGGGCGATCATTGGAAGAAGAGGGCGCGACGGTGCATCTTGGGGGTAGCGGAAAGTTGACTGGCGAATATGATTTGGTGGTCATCAGTCCTGGGGTTCCAACTTCCAATCCGACTGTGCAAACACTGCGCGCGGCGGGGATTCCCATTATTGGCGAATTGGAATTGGGCTGGCGGCATTCGCTATGCCTGAGCATTGGGGTGACCGGCACCAACGGCAAGACCACCACCACCGAGTTGATGGTCGCACTGTTGAACCACGCACAACGGCCCACGGTGGCGGCGGGAAACATTGGGACACCTGTTTGCGAAGTGGCTCCATTGACGCGTGACCTCGACGTTTTGACCTTGGAGGTGAGTTCGTTCCAGTTGGAAACTGTCGATCAGTTTCGGCCGACAGTCGGCATTTTGACTAATCTCACGCCCGATCATCTGGATCGTTATGAGGACATGGAGGATTACCTTCGGGCGAAGGCGCGGCTGTTTGGAAACCAGCAACCGTTTGACTGGGCGATCGTCCAACATGAGGCGCTGGAGCAATTGCGCGAATTGAGGCTGGAACCGGCCGCCAAGCGGGTGACTTTCAGTGCTCGTTGCGCTGATGCCGATCTGTACCTTGACCGCAGCCTGATTGTGAGCCGGCTGCCCGAGTGGGCGGGCCCCTTGCTGGATCTTGAGGAATGCCGACTGACCGGTCCGCATAATGCCGAGAACTTGATGGCGGTCTTAGCTGCCGGCCGTGTGATGGGGCTGGCCTTGGAGGATATGCGCGAAGCCTTGGCGGCTTATGAACCCCTGCCGCACAGGTGCGAGTTCGTGACCGAAGTGGACGGGATCAAATTTTACAACGATTCAAAGGGGACGAATGTTGATGCATTGCGAAGAGCGTTGGAAGCTATGCCCGCCGGGCCGGAGGGCGACAAAAATGTCTGGTTGATTGCGGGCGGCCAAGACAAGGAAATGCATTTTCACGACGCGGGGCCGGAATTGTCGAGACGGGTGAAGGAGGCTTTTCTGATTGGTGAGGCACGCGACAAAATCCGCGCGGCGTGGAGTCTTTTTACGGCTTGCCAATCGGTTGAAACGCTGGCAGGCTGCCTACGGTTAGCGAGGAGGAAGGCCAACCCCGGAGACGTGGTTCTGTTATCGCCGGCTTGTGCAAGTTTCGACATGTTTGAGAACTACCAAGCCCGCGGCAATGCCTTTCGGCAATTGGTTTTGCAGGCCGCGAAAGAATCCGCCGGATGAAGAGTGGCAACAACCTATCAACACCGGGTCGATAAGTTGTCATACATTGGGTTTTACCCCGACTTCAATTCGGCGTTATGAAAGAGCCCGCTCAAGGAGCGCAGGGGGCAGCTTTACTGACAGATTAAAGGAGAAAACGTAACCGTTGTTTAAGGAGGAGACATGAAGAACCCCAATCCCATCATCCCGCCCGGCATGAATCTGGACAAGGGCCGCGGCCGCTCAAACATGCGCATCGCGGTGGTTGTCATCGTGCTGGTGCACGTTGCTCTGTTCGGAGGCATCCTGTTTAACGCCTGCAGCCAGAAGGACGAGGAGGTGAAGAAGAAGCCGCCCGAGGAAAACAAAATCACGAGCACGACCTCGCCACCGCCAATTCCTTCACCGAGCGACACCACGGTAAACCCGTTGCCGCTCAGTGACACGACTGCGGGAGGGGGCGGCGCTATTGGGGTGGATCCGTTGACGGGAACTGCGGGTGGAATTGAGCCATTGCCCGACGCTCCTGGTGACAATACCCTGCCTGCTGTTCCCGCTGGGACAGGTGGCGAAGGGGCGACTGTGGGAGTGACGCCGCCGTCACCGGGTCAGGAGTATGCCATTATGCCGGGGGACAACTTTACGTTCATCGCCAAGAAGTTTGGGGTGAGTGTGAAAGCTGTGCAGGACGCCAATCCCGCGATGGATCCCAGGAAATTGCAGATTGGACAGAAGATCAACATCCCGGCGGCTGCCACAACGTCGGCGGAACCTGAAACCAATTCCGGCAGCGCGGCATTGACCGCTGTGGATGAGTACGTGATTCAGCGGGGTGACAATCTGACCAAGATAGCCAAGCTTCATGGCACCACGATCAAGGCGTTGCGTGAAGTCAATGGTCTGCAGACGGACCGGATTCTTGCCGGCCAAAAGCTGAAACTTCCCGAAGGGACACTGCCTGCCGCAGTTCCCACGTTGGACAAGGTGCTGCCGGTGCCACCGCCGGGCACGGAGTAATCCCTTGCCGAACATTTCGCCCCCGGCCATAGGCGGGGGCTTTTTTGTATTGAAGCGTATCGCATGAAATGGGCCACAACCATTCTGGTGGCGGCGGTTGCCGGATTGCTGGCGTTGGGTATGGTGATGCTTTACAGCGCGAGCATGGCCCAGACCGGTGCGCGTTACCTGACCATGCAGTTGGCTTGGGGCGGGATCGGCTTGGTGTCCTGCATGGCTGCGACAGTGATTGATTATCGCTGGCTCAAGCGGTTGGCCTTGCCCATCATGGTGGTGACGCTGTTGTTGCTCCTGTTGGTGCTCATACCCGGCATTGGGGTAAAGAATAATGGCGCGCGTCGATGGTTTGACTTGGGCCTGATGTACTTTCAACCCAGCGAATTGGCCAAGATAGGTATCATCATTGGGCTGGCTGCGTATGGCGCGCGTTTTCACGATCGAATGCACACCCTGAAACACGGGCTGTTAATTCCCGGTGGCGTACTGTTGCTGGCGCTGGGCTTGATCTTTAAAGAGCCGGATTTCGGCACAACACTGTTGGTCGCGGCCGTGGGTGGCATTCTTCTGCTGGTGGCGGGGGCCAACTGGAAATACGTCATTCCACCTGCTGGAGTGGGGCTGGGGTTGTTTG
Source organism: Verrucomicrobiales bacterium (assembly GCA_002721895.1). The sequence goes on along the minus strand of PBLV01000048.1, from coordinate 45,357 downwards.
CGTTGGCTGTGTTTAATGACCCCGTCCGCATGAAGCGAATCATGGCCTTTCTGAAACCGGAGGAGCACCAGAGCGACACCGGTTATCAGGCCTACCAAGCCATGCTGGCCTTGGGCAATGGTGGTGCAACGGGCTTGGGCCTGGGTAACGGGCGCCAAAAACTTGGATTCGTGCCTGAGCACCATACGGACTTCATTTTCTCAATCATAGGTGAGGAGCTTGGTGTGGTGGCCACTCTGGGAGTGGTTTTGGCGTTCATGGTTATTGTGGTTTGCGGTCTGTATATCTCTTGGAAATCGGGAGACCGATTCGGGCAATTACTGGGAACGGGGATTACCTTTCTCATTGGGCTACAGGCGTTCATCAACATCGGGGTGGTGACGAGCGCGTTGCCGAACAAGGGGCTGCCTCTGCCGTTTATCAGTTATGGCGGCTCCAGTCTGGTTTTCATGTTGTCCGCAGTGGGGGTTCTTTTAAGTATAGCAAACTATGCGGAGCCGGCTCCAGTTGCCGCCACTGAGGAGGAGAGTGAGGCGGTGCCGGACTTTGACAATCCATTCATCGAGGCTCCGTGAGCAAGGCTTCTCCGCATATTGTGATCGCCTGTGGGGGAACTGGCGGCCACTTTTTCCCGGGAGCCGCCGTGGGGGGTGTGCTGCGCGAAATGGGAGCGGAAGTAACACTTCTTATTTCCACCAAGAAGATTGACCAACAGTCTGCCCGGACTTTGGAGAATATGGCTGTTCGGGAAATTCCCGCGGTGGGGTATTCCACGCGTGCGCCTTGGAAATTTGCCGGAGGCTTTCTGAAGGCGTTGAAGGCGACATTGGCTGTGTTTAAGGAGCCCCCCCCTGTTGCGGTGCTGGCGATGGGCGGCTTCACTAGCTTGGCACCGGTCGTCTTGGGGCGTTTGCGAGGGGTAACAGTTTTCCTGCACGAATCCAACGCCATCCCGGGCCGGGCGAACCGGCTGCTGGCGCCCCTGGCAGAGGAGATTTTTGTGGGCATGGAGAATGCGCGCGGGAGATTCCTGAATAAAAAGGTGACCGTGACGGGAACGCCCGTTAGGAAAGGGTTTGTTGGCCAAGTGAAGAGAGAGTGCCGAGAAAGGCTGGGATTGGACCCGGATCGACCAGTATTGCTGGCTATGGGGGGAAGTCAGGGTGCGCTGGGCATCAATGGTCTTGTGGCCGGTGCGTTGGCGGATTTTAAGAAAACGCTGCCCGGGCTGCAGTTGTTGCAATTGACCGGTGAGGGTGGGGCAGAGGAGGCGCGGACCGCTTGTGCTTATGCAGGAGTGGATGCCGTGGTGCATGATTTCCTCGGGGATATGGCTCAAGCACTCGGGGCGGCGGATGTGGCAGTGAGCCGAGCTGGAGCATCGTCCCTAGCGGAAATGGCGGCGGCTCGTCTGCCGGTTGTTCTGGTGCCGTATCCGCTCGCAGCGGATGATCATCAGCGGCACAATGCACGAGCGTTTGCCGGAGCGGGTGGAGGATTGGTCTTGGAGCAGAATTCGCAACCTTCGGAATTGGCGGCTGCGGTGGGCCAATTGTTCAAAAAAAGGGCTTCGGTGCGGCAATCGCTGGCACGGATGGATGTACCCGGCGCAGCGGGCCGTGTGGCAGTGCGGGTGTTGTCAGGCGGTGTGGCGGCGCGTCGGGGCGCAAGTTTGGCGGTGGCGTGAGGAACTGGACACAGGAGGAACTGGCACGATGGCTGGCGGCACCGCCGTCGGGCGCTGGGGTGTATCTGCTTGGCGCGGGCGGCTGTGGCATGAGTGGGCTGGGGCATCTGTTGCTCGATCTCGGTCTGAATGTGTTTGGCTCTGACTTGAAATCCAGCGGCGCAGTACGTGACCTACAGGCGCGAGGAGCGGATATTCGGGTGGGGCATTTGCCGGAACATTTGTCCGCGAGTGACCCTGCCATGGTGGTTTATTCGTCGGCCATGCGCCGCGACAACCCGGCCATGATGCGAGCAGAGCAATTGGGCGTGCCGTTGGCAAGGCGTGCGGTGGTGTTGGCGGCGTTGTTGAGGCGGCAACGGGGCGTTTGTGTGGCGGGGATGCACGGCAAGACCTCCACGACGGGATTATTGGCGCATGTCTTGCGTGAACTGGACACAGGGCTGGGGTTCGCGGTGGGAGGGGATGTTCCGCAATGGGAGCGGGCGGCGCGAATGCCCGAGGGAGATGGATTTTTCGTGGTGGAGGCAGATGAAAGTGATGGCACGTTGCGCGAGTTTTTTCCGGAGCAAGTGGTTTTGTTAAACGTGGATGAGGAGCACGTGGATTTTTTCGCAAACTTGGATGCGGTTTGTGACGAGTTTGAGGGGTTTGCGAGGCAGGCATGCGGGACAGTGTTTTACTGTGCTGATGACCCGCGTTTGGTAGAGATTCTTTCTGGATGGGAGAATGCCATTTCGTTCGGGATGAGCCCGGCGGCGGATTATCGAGTGGAGTTGTTGTCGACGGAGAGCGTGGGGGCTCGGTTTGAATTGTGGCGAGGCACGGAACGCATCGGTGAATTTCGGCTGGCGTTGTTCGGAGCACACCATGTTTCCAATGCGGCGGCGGTGGTCGCCTTCTTGGACCACAACGGTTTCGACATGACGGCGGTGGCGGAAGCGATGGCGGATTTCCGTGGAGTTGGTCGCAGGCAGCAATTGCTTCTGGAGCTCGAGGGGGTGCGGGTTTTTGACGACTATGGGCATCACCCTAGGGAGATCGATGCAACATTGCGGGCGATGCGCGGGATTGGGGGAGGGAGAGTCTTGGCGGCTTTTCAACCCCACCGATACACGCGGACACGGCATCTAATAAATGAATTTGCGACATGTTTCAGGGCGGCCGACCAAGTTTGGGTAACGGATGTTTACTCCGCCGGGGAGGAGGAAATCCCGGAAGTTAACGGGGCGGGTTTGGCTGCGGCGGTGGCGGAGGAGGGGACACTGGCGGCATTCGCACCGACCTTGTGCAGACTGCGCGAACAAGTCCGAATGGCGGCGCGTCCGGGGGACGTGATAGTTTTTCTGGGAGCAGGAGATATTACTCAAGTGGCACATCAAGTGGCATTGGATTTGGCGGTTGAGAGTGGTTCCCCGGTGGAAGCGTTGATGGCACTGCTTTCTCCGGAGTCTGTGATTCGTGCTGATGAGCCGATGGCTCGGCGCACGACATTGCGAGTGGGCGGCCCGGCGGATGTTTACGTGGAGCCGGCTTCCGAGGTGGACTTGGCAAAAGTGCTGCGTTTCTGCGCTGCACGTGAATTAGGCTGGATGCTGCTGGGACGGGGATCGAACTTGCTGGTGCGTGATGGTGGAATTCGCGGGGTGGTGATTAATCTGGTTCGGGAGCCGTTTGCCCGTCTTGAGGTACGCGGCGGACAAATGTTTGCGGGTGCCGGGCTGCGTTTAAAGGCACTTGCGCATGCGGCCCGCGAGAGCGGCCTAGCGGGGCTGGAATTTCTGGAGGGAATTCCAGGAAGTGTCGGCGGAGCGTTGAGGATGAACGCGGGAGCCATGGGCTCGATGACATTTGACGTGGTGGAATCCATTCGATACATGACCCCGTTGGGTGAGATTCACGAGGTGTTGGCGGCGGATGTGGAATCGTCCTACCGCAGTTGTCCTCTTCTGCGGGAGAACATTGCGTTGGGGGGCGTTTTTCAGGGGAATCCTTCTAGCAAGGCGGATGTGGCGGACCGGATGCGGGAGTTCAGTGAGCACCGTTTTTCCTCACAACCGGGGGCCAAGAGTGCGGGTTGTATTTTCAAAAATCCCGCCGATTGCTCAGCCGGAAAATTGGTGGATGAGTTGGGCTTGAAAGGACTCCGGGTAGGGGGCGCAGTGGTTTCGGATGTGCATGGGAATTTTATCGTCAACGATGGTGATGCCACAGCGGCGGAAGTGCTGGAGTTGATTGGGAAAATCAAGGAACGGGTTCTCAATGATCGTGGTATTGAACTCCGGACTGAGGTTCAGATGGTTGGGGAATAACTGAGTGGATGGAGTGGAAAAAAGTTCCATTTTAACCGGCAATCCGTTACATTCGGTCGCGAGGAGGGTTTGATGGAACGGCTGCACATCGTGGTGATGTCCGGCGGGCCGAGCGCGGAGCGTGAGGTTTCGTTGCGCAGTGGTGTTGCTGTGTCGCGTGCCTTGAGGGCGCTTGGCCATCAGGTTTCCGATCTCGACCCCATAGACGATGACTGGAATTTGCCGAAAGGCACAGACTTGGTCTTTCTGACTTTGCATGGAACCTATGGCGAGGATGGGCAGGTTCAGGTGCGCTTGGAGAGGCTGGACGTGCCATTTACGGGTGCCGATTCCAGCGCCAGCCGGGTGGCGTTTGACAAGGCGCTGACCAAGGAATGCCTGCGGGAGGCTGGTGTGCCTACGCCGGCATGGGCGGTTGTGGATTCACCCAACACGGCTAGGCCGTTGAATCTGGAAGCGCCGCTCGTGCTCAAGCCGGTGTGCCAAGGGTCGAGCGTGGGTTTACGGTTTGTGGACAGTGCCGACCAGTGGGGTGAGGCGGTTATGGATGTTCTGAAGTATGACGACCGAGTTCTGGCTGAACTCCGCGTGATGGGGCGAGAGGTGACGGTGGGTATCGTGGGCGGGAAGCCCTTACCAATGGTGGAGGTGAGGCCAAAGAAAGGCACCTACGACTACCACAACAAATACACGGCGGGGGCTACGGATTATTTTTGCCCAGCGGATTTTGATGCAGCGGCCACGCAGGAAATTCAAGCGGTGGCTTTAGCGGCTTGCGGGGCATTGGGTGTGCGTGATTGCGCGCGAGTGGATATTATTGTGGACGAGGCGGGGCGACCGACTGTTTTGGAGGTTAACACTTTGCCGGGGATGACAGAGACCAGCTTGTTTCCGAAAGCGGCGGCAGCCTCGGGAATGACTTTTGAAGGGCTCTGCGGGCGCATCGTGGAGCTGGCCATGGCGCGCGACGTGAGCATGGCAAACTGATTTTAAGGAGGTGCCGCACCAAGCTGCGGCAGAACAACATGTTTGGCAGGAACAAACCGCGCAACCGGCGTCGGCGTCGCCAGAGGGTGCTGGATGTAAAGATCAGCATCGACAAGCGTCGGCGCGCGCAGGTGAAGGTGGCTTCCAAGATAACCGGTGTTGTGCTGGCTCTGGGAGTGGTTTTCTTTGGTGCGTGGCGCGGCGGTGAATGGTTGTTGCAGGCGGGTTTCTATGGCAACAAGGCGTTTTCGGTTAAAGAGGTGGACGTGAAAACGGATGGGATTATCGAGCCGGCCCAGCTTCGCCGGTGGGCCGGTGTGCGTGAGGGTGAGAATTTGCTTAGCCTTAATCTTGTGGGGGTGAAACGGGAACTGGAAGCCAATCCTCACGTCAAGTATGCGGCTGTGGACCGTGTTTTGCCGGACACACTGCGACTGAGGGTAATGGAAAGGAAGCCGGTGGCGCAGGTCATGCTGTACCGGCGCAAGGCGGATGGAGGCTACACGCGCACGACGTATCAGCTTGATGTGGAAGGATTTGTGACAGAATCGTTGCCGGGGGAAAAGGCGCGCAAACGGCGGGCTTGGCTTCCTATCATAATAGGGCTTGATGCCCGCGAACTGTTGCCGGGACGATCGGTCAATCAGGCAGCGGTGCGTTCGGCGCTGGAATTGATCGGGCGATTCAATCAATCTCCCATGGCGGGCTTGGCGAGTCTGCAGCAGATCGACGTGTCTGATTCGCAGACCCTGCAGGTGCGTACATGGCAGGGCAGCCAAGTGACACTGGCCCTGCACGGGCAGGAGCGGCAACTGAAGCGTTGGCGTTTGATCCATGATTACGGCAAACAGCACAGGCGCGTGGCCGAATCCATCGACCTGTCCATTCGAAACAATCTTCCGGTGCGCTGGCAAAGGGAACGTCAGGCCGTCCAGACGGATGGCACTCCAGCCTCCGGGTAGTCATCATGTTTGACGGCAGCCAGATCATAGTGGGCTTGGAAATCGGCACAGCCAAGGTGTGTGCGGTAGTGGGGGAAGCTGGGTCGGATGGTGCCACAAACATCATCGGCGTCGGGGCCGTGCCCAGCCGGGGTGTGCGCAAGGGCGAGATTGTCGACACAAACAAGGCTGAGGAGGACATTCGCGCGGCACTGGCGGAAGCGGAACAGATGGCCGACGTGGAGATCGAGAGCGTGATGCTTGGTGTGAGCGGGTCGCACATCCGCGCGTTTAACAATCGCGGAGTACAGAACATCACGGCGGAGGATGGGGAGATTGACGAGGGGGATGTTGAGGATGTTTTGCGACAGGCAAGCTCGATTAATTTGCCGGCAGACTGTGAGAAAATTCACACCGTGCGCCAGCACTTTCACGTGGACCATCAGGACGGCGTGGTGAATCCGGTGGGAATGCTGGGCAGTCGGCTGGAAGTAGATGTGCACGTTGTCTATGGGCAACGCAACCGGCTACAGAACCCCATTCGAAGCGTCGGGGGATTACAGGTGGATGTGGATGCGATCGTTTTTAACGGCCGGGCATCGGCGTTGGCTGTGTTGACTCCGGACCAGTGCGAGTTGGGGGCATTGTTGATTGACTTGGGAGCGGGTACGACGGAATACGTGGTTTATTCCAATGGCACCCCCCGTCACAGCGGTGTGTTGGCCTTGGGGGGAGACCACGTGACAAATGATCTGGCGATTGGCCTGAAGTTGTCACTTAACAAGGCGGATCAGCTAAAAAAGGAAAACGGTCGCGCAATTCCGGATTCAGCGGCGAAAGGAGAATCTCTCAACTTGTCCAGCGACTTGGGTTTTGATGACCAGTCCATCAAGCTGGCCCATCTGCAATTGATCATGCATGCCCGCTTGGAGGAAATCTTTCAGATCATCCGGCGCGATCTGAATGACGCGGGTCTCTTGAGCGAATTGCGGGGCGGTGTGTATCTGACTGGTGGCGGTTCACGCACGACTGCTATTGCGGATTTGGCGGCCGATGTATTTGGGGCGCCCGCCAAGGTGGCGCGTGACTTGGCGGACAGTGGAATGCAGGAAATTCTTGGCCGGCCGGAATTTCATGCGGCAATCGGTTTGGTAAAATGTGGTGCGCGGCAGGCGGGTACCCGAAAATCGCGCGGATTATTTGGAAGGATATTTGGAAAGGCGCGCAGATTGGCGCGGCACTAGAAATGAACTTTGCCCCAGGACAACATCCCCGCGAGCCAAAGGCCACCTTGGCGGTGAATTTACAAGTTGTCGGGATCGGCGGGGCGGGTGGCAATGTGGTCGATAAGCTGGCGACCCTGGGTCTGGGTGCGTCCGGGTTTCTGGTCATTGACTCTGATGCGCAGGCGTTGCAAAACATCTTGGTATCGCGAAAGGCGGCCGTTGGCGCCAAGCGCACGCGCGGCTTGGGGTGTGGCGGTGATATGGACTTGGGCCGGCAATGTGTGGAATCTGCCAAGCGCTCATTGGACAAGCAACTGGATGGCACTGATGTAGTCTTGCTGGTGGCGGGAATGGGCGGGGGCTTGGGCACGGGAGGGGCGGCTGCTCTGGCCAAGCAAGCTTCCGGGCAGGGCGCGCTTGTGTTGGGCCTTGTACTGACTCCGTTTGAGTTCGAGGGTCGCCGCCGGATGGATCAGGCGAGGGAAGGAGTTTTAAAATTGAGAGAGATTGCGGATGCCGTGATTTGTCTGCCCAACCAGCATGTTCTTGAGCAGCACGGAGAAGACCAGTCTGCGCAGGACACTTTTGAGGCGGCAAATGCTCTGGTTCTGGAAGGCGTGATGGGGCTGGGACGCCTGCTGAGAGCAGATGGATTGTTAACTGCCGGGCTGGCGGATTTGCGTGCAGTTTTAAATGGCCGCCAGGAGGAAAGCGTGCTGGCGGCCGCGGAGGCGAGCGGGCGAAAGCGCCATCGGGCTGTGCTTGACCAGTTGTGTGCCCACCCATTCATGGAGAAAGGGCGCGTACTGAAGGAAGCGAATGCGTTGCTGGTTAGCCTGATTGGGGGACTGGATATGACAATGGCTGACGTGAACCGTGTATCTCAACACTTGGGGGCACATTGTCCAAAGGCTGAGATTGTCCTGAGCGCTGCAGTGGAGCCGGGGTTTCAGGATAAACTTGGCATTACCGTGATCACCGCAAAGGGCAAGTCGGAGGATGTGACACTGACGGAAGGGCCGGCTCCCGTCATTGAGCCGGTCGTGCCGAGGAAAAAGCCGGCCAAGCCTCGCGGTCAGAAGCGCAAGGCCAAGCAACAGGAGTTGCAGTTGCAATCGGTTACAAAGGGTCGGTTTGAGAAAAGCGAACCTACGCTGCATGAAGGGGAGGATCTGGATGTGCCCACCTTTATTCGGCGCAGCCTTGTGCTCAAATGAACCCCGTCCCGTGCACTGGAGTTTTTACTTTTTCGCCGATTGAAATTCGGCCACCCTTCCACTGATGTCAGAGTTGGAGCTGACCCTGCTGCTGCTGTTTGCCGGCGCGGGCTTTTTTTTCGCCCTGTCCGAGACCGCCCTGTTGACACTCGGAAAATGGCGGCTGCGGCAGGTGATGGAACGCAGTCCGGAGAGTGGGGTGTTGATTCGCAAACTTTTGGCTGAACCGCACGATATGCTTGCGACAATCACCCTGGGCAACACCATGGCGCACGGGGCTTTCATCGCCGCCGCATGGATGATTGGAATCCAGTCAGCGGATTGGAGCACGGGGCTAGCGTTGACATTGCTGGCGGTGGCACTGTTGTTGTTTTGCGAAGTGGTGCCCAAGACCTTGGCAGTGCGCCGGCCGGAGCTGTGGGCGCCTTGGGTGGCTCGCCCGGTATTGTGGGCCATGTGGCTGTCCACGCCTGTGCGCCGTGTGGCGCAGTGGATCAATGGCCAGTTGTTGCGGCCAATGCCACGGGTGATGCCTCAGTTGCCGCCCTTGTCAGAGGAGGAGTATCAGGAATTACTGGAGTTGGCCTGCCAGCAGGGAACGCTGGCCCTTTCGGAAAAGGAGATCATCCTGAACATCATGCATCTGGACCAAAGAATGGTGGGCGAAGTGATGCGGCCCCGTTCGCAAATGGCGTGCATTGCCGATAACCTGACTGTGACAGAAATGATTGCGGCCGCACGCGAACACCGTCATCACCGGCTGCCCATTTTTGATGAGACTCCGGACACGATCGTGGGTGTTTTAAACACGCAACGGCTGGTGGCTCATCCGGATATCGACTTGGTGGAGGTGGTGGAATTTCCGTCATTTGTTCCCGCGGAAATGAACCTGCTGGACTTGTTGAAAAATTTTTCCCGGGCGGGCCAAGACATGGCCATTGTACTGGATGAGTACGGCGGAACGGCCGGGTTGGTGACTCTGGAGGATATCCTGGCGGACGTGCTGGGAGGACAGAGGCGGGACACCCTTGCCGAGGAATTTCTGATGGAGAAAATCGAGCCGGGCAAATGGCGTTTGAGCGGCGGCGTTTGGCTTCAGGATTTTCGGAGGGAATTTCCGGGGCTGGCATTGACATCGGGTGTGGACACGATCGGTGGCTTGGTGGCCATGAAGCTGAATGAAATCCCGCCGAAAGGAGCGCGGACTGAATTCAGTGGGTTGAAATTCACGGTGGAAGACGCGGATGAGCGACGCGTGAAACGTGTTTTGGTGGAAACGAGTAAATGATGCTTGGAGAAACGCTAGTTTTCACGACGGATATGCTAATGCCAGTCCTCATGGTTATGGGGGGGGCATTGACGTTGTCGGCGTTTCTTTCGGGAATGGAATCAGGTCTCGTTGAGTTGAGCCGGCTTCGTATCCGCAGGATGATGCGTGAAGGGAATATTCGGGCACGGAGATTGCAGCAGTTTCTGGATGATCCCGAGGATTGCCTGTGGACGGTGCTGGCGGGCAACACGATGTCCAACTTTACAGCGGTGTTGTTGGCACTCCTGTCACTCCGTGACCTGATGGTTCTTCCGGAAAACAGCGTTCAATTTTGGGTCTTGTTTGGGCTTGGTGGGCTGATGTTTTACATGATTTGCGAACTGCTTCCCAAGATGCTGTTCAGGCAATTCCCCGTTCAACTTTGTCTTTGGTTTTCCCGACCCTTCGCGGTTGTTCATGCGTTGCTGGCTCCGCTGGTCGCGGTTTTGCAATGGATGTCACGGGGCCTTCTTTTGATCACCGGAGGTCGTGCGGCACGGCGACGGATGTTTGGTAGTCGTGAAGAACTACGGCAGATGATGCGGGAAAGTGCCGAGGGGCTGACCGCTGATGAGCGTGTGATGGTGGACAAGGTTCTCGACCTGCAAAATATTCCAGTGCGTGATGTGGCCCGGCCCATGCAGGGTGAAAATGAAATTCATGCGGATATGACCGTAATTGAGGTACTACGGCATTGCGATGATCCATCGCAGGTCCGGGTTCCAGTTTGGAGCAGTGCGAGCGATACGCGTCGTGTCGAAGGTGTGGCGAATTTGCGGCAATTGTCTTTTTTGCCTGAGTCTGAGATGCAAAGGCCGGTTGGGCAATTTCTGGAGTCTGCACTTTATCTTGATGAAGATGTTCGTCTGGAAGCACTGCTGCGTGTCATGCGTCGAAGCGGCCAGCGGGTGGTGATTATTCTTGATAAGCGGCGGCGCGAGGTGGGAGTGGTGAGCTTGCCGGATGTCTTGAAGGTTGTGTTTGGCGAGGTTCAAGCCTGATGGATTTTAACGAGATACTAACAATTCTTTTCCTGATCTTGGCGGTAGGTTTTTTGGTATTCCTCAATGGATTCTTCGTGGCCGCTGAATTCGCGCTCGTCAAGGTGCGGGAAACACAGCTCGGCCCGTTGGCCGCCAAGGGCAATCGCCGGGCAAAAATGGCACGCCATCTGGTCTCGAATTTGGATGCGTACCTCAGCGCGTGCCAACTGGGCATCACCCTCGCCAGTTTGGCCTTGGGTTATGTGGGGCATCCTATTTTTGACAAGCTGCTTTCGCCAATTTATGAAATTCAAGTCGATGGCAGGGACCTTCTTGAGAGTGTGTATTGGAGGAATACCATTTCCTATGCCGTTGGATTTGGCGTTATCACTGTACTGCACATTGTCGTAGGTGAAATGGCGCCGAAATGGCTGGCTATCCAGCGTTCGCTGTCAACCAGTCTGTGGGTGGCTTATCCTCTGCGGTGGTTTTATTGGATTATGTATCCCTTTATTTGGGCGTTGAACAGTTGCGCCTTGTGGCTGCTGCGTAAGGCCGGCTTGGGGGAGGTGGATGAGCACTCTCACATCCATTCCGAGGATGAATTGCGAACTATGCTCGCAGGATCCAGTCGGGGAGGGGAACCAGTGGGTTTTGGACGGGACATTGTGTTGAACGCGTTCGATTTAAAGAACCGTGTAGCGAGGGAAGTCATGCGGCCTCGCCGTGAGATTGTGGGTTTCAATACAGGCGCGTCGATTGAGGACTGTCTGGAATTGGCGGAAAAGACTCGCCACTCGCGGTTTCCGCTGTGTGTGGATGGGAACATTGACGAAACGAAGGGGGTCATTCATATCAAGGATCTGTACGCCCAGCGGCACACGGCGAAAACGGCTGAGGAATTGTTACCCTTTGCGCGCTGCTTGGTCTATGTACCGGAGGTGGCGCGGTTGGAAAGGCTGCTGCATATGTTCCTTGATCGGAAACTGCACTTTGCCCTGGTGGTGAACGAGTTTGGGGATACCGTGGGCATGGTGACGCTGGAGAATATCATCGAGGAACTGGTTGGCCAGATTCAGGACGAGTTTGACCAGGAAAAACCCATGTTCAAGAAGCTGAACGACAACTGTTGGGATATTGCCGGGACGATGCCGCTGCATGAATTGACTGAGTTAACCGGGGAACCCTGCGAGGAGAAGGGGGTGTCCACCGTCAGTGGTCTGATCACACGGCGTTTGGGGACGTTTCCCAAGGTGGGGGACAATCTTCAGTTGGGCAGCTACGAACTGCGCGTGGAACAGACGTATCGATTGCAGGTGGAACAGGCGCGCTTGATCAAGGAAAATGGCAGCGAATCCGAGCCAGTTGAGGGAGCGGATGGTTAAGACCACGACGGTGCCTCTGGCAGGCAGGCATCAAATTCATCCAGTAGGTTCCGTTGATAGTCCCCGGCAAAGGAGCCGTCGAAGAATTTTACAAGCGCCTCGTCGTGCAGGCGTTTCCAACTGCCCTCTTCCTGGCCGGGATTGATGGGGAAGAACAGGGCTTGATTTGCACTGGCGGCTTGATGATCGCCGGGAGCATCGCCAATCATCAGCACCTTCGAGGGCTCATATTTTTCCCCAGTCGCAAATTTCAGATGCTCGGTTTTCGTGCCCATCTCCTGTCCGGCAATCAGGCGGACTTGATCCGTCATCTTATTGTCGGCCCACTCACGCTTTAGCGCATCCGAAGGTGTTTGGGAAATAACCATACAGTCGGCATGTTCGTTCATCTTAACGAGACATTCGCCAACAAGGGGAAAGGGGGGAATGCCGCGGACGATATCCTCAATCTGCGTGTTTACCGCATCGGACCATTCTCGGATTGGAATGAGGGCACTGTTGCCGGATTCAATTTCAGCGTACAACGTCGCATTGCCGAGCTTGGACTCCCGTTTCATCCAGTCATCAAGGGCGGGAAACGCGGGGGCGTTGATGCCACGTGACTTGGCTTCAGGGTGGCTGTTCATCAAGTCCAAGGCACGGGTGACCGCGTGGAACCGGTTGCAGCCGCGTGTCTTGGAATACAGATTCACAAACTCCCATATTTCACGCGCGTACTTGCTGGCCGCCTGCAGGTCAAAGTGTTTGATGAACATGGGGGCAAAACACTCCTTGTGCTTGATCTCCATGGAATCAAACACGCACCCATCCGAGTCAATGCCAATGAAGAAGGACTTCGCTGGCACGAAATCCTTCAGCGCTTGTGCGGGATCAGGCATTGTAAGTGCTGGAGGAAACACTACCCCCGCGGCCGGTCCAGTTGGTGTGGTGGAATTCGCCGCGAGGTGTATCGATCCGCTCGTACGTGTGCGCACCAAAGTAGTCCCGCTGTGCTTGGAGGAGGTTTGCTGGAAGGCACTCGGAGCGGTAGCTGTCGTAAAAGGCCAAGGCGCTGCTGAAGGCCGGGACGGGAATACCGCGTTTGGCCGCTACGGCCACCACGTTGCGCCAACCTTTCTGGCTGCGGCGGATTTGTCCCTTGAAAAAAATGTCGAGCATCAGGTTGGGCAGGCGGGGGTGCTTGTCGTAGGCCTCCTTGATTTTGTCCAGAAAACGGCTTCGTATGATGCAGCCACCGCGCCACATGAGGGCAATGTTGCCGTAATTCAGCCGCCAGCCGAACTCCTTGGCGGCCGCCCGCAGGAGCATGAAGCCTTGGGCATAGCTGACAATCTTGGAGGCATACAGGGCACATCGAATGTCCTCCACGAACTTTTTCCGATCGCGCGTGATGGCTGGCTTGGGGCCACGAAGTTTTTTTGAGGCCTTGACGCGTTCGTCCTTGAAAGCGCTGACGCAGCGCGCGTAGACAGCCGACGCAATCAGCGTGACTGGAATGCCCAGCTCCTGTGAACTGATAACCGTCCACTTGCCGGTGCCCTTTTGGCCAGCGGTATCGAGAATCTTCTCCACCAACGGTTCGCCGTTGTCGCGAAAGGCGAGGATGTCGCGAGTGATTTCAATAAGGTAGCTGTCAAGATCACCGTTGTTCCATCCCGCGAATACCTCATGCATTTCATCCGCTGTCATACCGAGTCCGTTTTTCATGAGACTGTAGGCCTCGCAAATGAGTTGCATGTCACCATACTCGATGCCGTTGTGAACCATTTTCACAAAATGCCCGGCACCATTTTCCCCTACCCAATCACAGCAGGGTGATCCGTCATCAACCTTGGCCGAGATTGCCTGCAGGATGGGCTTTATATGCGCCCAAGCCTCGGGGGAACCGCCGGGCATGATGGAAGGGCCGGTGCGCGCACCCTCCTCCCCGCCAGACACTCCCGCGCCAATGTACAACAAACCGCGGGCCTCGACATATTTTGTCCGGCGCACGGTGTCCTGATAGAGGGAGTTGCCGCCATCGATGATGATGTCGCCGGGATCAAGATGTGGCATTAACTTGTCGATAAAGTCATCCACCGCCTGCCCCGCCTTGACAAGCAGCATGACGCGACGGGGTCGCTTGAGGTTATCAACCATTTCCTGAATCGAATGCGCGCCGATGATGTTCGTGCCGGCTGCTTCACCGCGCATGAAATTTTCCACCTTGGAGACGGTTCGATTGTAGGCCACGACAGTGAAGCCGTGGTCGTTCATGTTTAAAATCAAATTCCGGCCCATCACGGCCAGACCAATCAGTGCAATGTCACCTCTGGGTTCCATGTGTAAAAGCCACCTCGGGGCGCGAAGGATTACCGAATCAAGCCCGCGATAAAAGCAGAATCTGTGGGTTAGGACGAAACGGCGTGAAGGAAAGGTTACATTAAAATTGCAACCGTTCGTCAGCGGCCAACAATTCTTCCAGATTACCCCAGCTCGCCTCATTCATCGTGTGGAAGGCGTGCAGGTAAAGAATGACGGATTCCTTGTCGTGGCTGGCCAAGAGAGTATCAATGGCCGTGTTCAACTTGTCATCCTCCATTGAGGGAGGCAAATCCTCCACTACGCCATCCTCATGCTGAATGCCGAGTTTATCGAGAAACGTCTTCACCATTTCCACCTGATTCTTGAGCAGCCAGCCTCGAATCAATCCGGACGCCGCTTCATTGAAGCCAGGGCGCGTGAGCGACTTGAGGATCATCTTGTGCCGCATGGACTTGGGTTGCTTCTTCAGGAATACGGGGCGAACCCGCTGCACTTGAGCCACGGCGTTAAGGGTGGCCTGATAGACCTCCTTGTTGTCCCCCGCGGTGTCCTCAATGATGCGGAGTGCCAATTCCGGGGACATAAACCCGAATAGTTCGTATGATGCCAGCATGTTGGTGTGTCAGGTGGCGGCCACCGTGATCTTGTGTTGCTCGGCGGCTCTTTCCACGACCTCACGTTCCAGCAACAGTGTGCGGCCGGCTTCAAAGGCCAGCACTGCCAGACGGGAGGCGGCGCAGATTTCCAAAGTTTTCGGACCAAGGCAAGGAATATCGAACCGGAAATCATGCCCGGGCTTGGCGACCTTCACGGCCACGGCGCCTCCCTCTTTGCCGGCCAGTTCGCCGCCGCGAGCCAGACAGTCATCTGTGCCTTCCCAGCCCTCCACGGCCAACACGGCACCATCCTTCACAACAACGGTTTGGCCGATGTCCAGACGCGCGATCTCGACAGCCATTTGGTGGGCAAACTTGATATCCGCCTGTTGCGCGGAGGTGGGAGTAGGGCCGACGGTAAATCCTTCGCCGGGCATGGCGGGTTGCAGCCAGGGGGTGGCTTCAATCAGGTTAATGCCTTCACTGGAGAGTTCCTTGGCGATGGCGCCAAAAATGGAATGGGCGTTCTTGGTTTTCAGTCCCATGAGAAGTTTTACCGCTCGCAGGTCAGGGCGGAGGTTGAAGAGATTGCCGGGGGCAACTTGGCCGACCATGACGCATTCAGAAATACTATGCTCCTTGAATCCATTGATGAGCTTGCCGAGTTGGCCCACTTTGATCCAGACGGTTTCGTCGACGAGATTTTCAATCGCTTCCTCGGTTTCCCCATGCATGGCCACAGCCACCAGTTTTTTTACTCCCGCCGCCCGCGCCTCCCTTGCGAGCAGTAGCGGAAGGTTACGATTGCCAGCAATGATGCCGAGTGCTTCAGGGGTGCTCACGGGTGGGAGTATAACAGGAGGATTTGATGCAGGCAAAAAAAACGGGCGGCCAAGCCGCCCGCTGATATAAATTTTTGCCCGAGTTTAGTTTTTCTCGGGAGCTGGGGCGGGTTTCTGAAGTTCCCCGGGTTGATGGGTCGGGGTGCTCCATTCCAACTTATCGAGCATCACCGCGATGGCATAGCGCAGGTCCAGGTCCTCCGAATCCATGTTTTCATCCTTGGTGACGGCCAGCTCCGAAAGGTCATTGTTAACCCTTTCCAGCCGCTCGTAGGTGGACTTGTAAACCTCATCGATGCCGGGATCACCAAACTCACGGTTCTCCGCAATTTTGTACAGGTCATCAATCAGGGCATCGGTCAGGAGCCGAATGCTGCCTTCCAGTTTAGCCTTCAGGCGGGCTTTCTCCTGCTCGTCATCCTTCACCGCCTGAAGATCCTTGACCGTGTCGATATAGGCTTTTAGTTCCGCTTGGTGCGCGTCGATCATGGTGCCAACGGCGTCCTTAAACTTGGGCTTCAAGTCATCCAAAACGGCATCCAGTTGAGCTTCCGCTTGGCCTTGAAAGGCCTGGCGATACTCGGGGATGGTCGAGGTAATCAGCTTGGGAACCTCGTCTTGAATGTACCGGGGCAGGTCGTCCCTGATTCCCTTCGCCAACTCTGGGCCACGGGTTTGAATCTGTTCATCTGCCCAAGTCACGACGTAACTCCGAATGGTGTCCTGAGTGACAAGTTCCTTGGTCTTGCTGGTGATAAACCACATGTAGCCTAGCACCACGACACAGAGAACCGCGGAGATCGTGATGGAATTGCTATGGGATTTTTTGGTCTTTTCGTAGAGCTCCTCGATGAACGCAGCCTGATCTTCGTTTGCGCCCGATTGCTTTTGTTGTTCGTCGCTCATTTTAGTAAAGTGTTTAAAGGTTTTTGTCGGGAACGCCTGCTAGTTGTTTTGCTGCTCATTCTGTTTGATCTGGTCAGCTTCTTGTTGTGCCTTGAGGGCTTCCTCAGCTTCGCGCAGTTGAATGTTGACCCGTTCCATCAGGGTCAATGCCATGGAAATGGTGAACTCCCGTTCCCGGCTTTGCAGTGAGCCGTATTCCTTGTCATAGATTGTATTGAGGTGATTTGACATGGAGGACAACTCGTCAATGTGCGGCTTGAACATCACGGCTATGATGTCCCCCGTGCGATTGGTGGAGGAGGTATAAACACCCTTCTGGATGGCCTCAACCAACTCGCCGGACTCAAGCTCGCCGATAGTGCCTTGAGGCGTTTCGACAGCCTCCAGTTTTTCACCCAAGGACTCGTAAAGAATCTGGTTCAGAGTCTCGATGCCCTTGTCCGGCACGGTGCTAACCAGCAGGTCCAATTCCTCGGCCGCAATCTTGACCACATCACTGCCTTGGTTTTGCCAAAGCAATTTAAGCTGTCTTTCGATTTCCTTTTGGGAATCGGCAAAGGTATCCTTAACTAGTTTTTTGGCGCCTGGAATCACGGAGACTTTTGCATCTTCGTGAAGCTTGTTGAAAAACTCTTGGGCACCCGCCGCATCAGTGGGGAATTCACCGCGGACATGGTTGACAATGGACAGGATGAAGAGGGCAATAATCAGGAGGACGGCGACCACTGAGCCAATACGCCACATGCGTGTCTCGGCCGTGAGTCGGTTAATTTCCTGAATCAGCATCGACTGATCTTCACCCGTATTGGTTTGGTTGTTTTTTTCTTCTGAGGATGACATTACTAATGGCCTCGATTGGGTATTTTTGGGTTGAGACAGCGCACTCTGGCCTTATTGTGGACAACGTGTCAATAATGTTTTTCGTGAGCCAGAGTCTATTGACTTTTGCCCAATATTGCGGGGAATATCGGCCTGTGAGTGATGTGACTTATCCACGAAGTCCACGTGAACAAATGGCCGGCTGGTGTTGGTTGCCGCGGTTTGTGGACAAGATTCGCCTGAACGCGGCGGGCAAATTGCACCCGGATTATCAGCCCAATTTTTGCCACAAGGGCTTCGACTTGGCTTGGTTGGAAGCCGCGGGACTGGAAGGAGATGCCTTTGTACGGATGGTTGAAGCTACGGTGACTGATGGTGAAGTGTGTGATTGGGTGAGCAGGAATGCCCGGGCCTCCGATGCCGACAAGGAGGCGTTTCGGGAGAAAATGGAGTTTTACGGGCGCGATGAATCCAACGCTGAACTGCGTGCCTTGCTTCAAAAGCGCAAGGAGAATGCCGGCCTTGGCGACCGGGATGATATCCAGTGCTTCGTGGATTACATCGAGGCGGATGAAGGCAGGTCTTAGCCGACAAAAAAAGCGCCGGAATTATCCGGCGCTTGGAGGGTGTGATTCAAGTGCCTAGCCTAGGTCCGGCACAACGTATGGCTTGCGGTATTCGCGCGTGAGCAGCTTGTTGGCCGCGGCATTGCCGGGGAAGGTTTCCTTCTTGGTGTCCATGGTCAGCGCCGGACCCAATGTCAATGGCGTGGCCTTTAGGTCCACCTCGTTCTTCGCCGCCAAGTGGTCAATCATCCGGTCCACGGCCTCAGTGGCAGCGAAGTCGCCCTTGATGGTTTCCCGAATATCCTCCACCGAGGCTCCCTTGCCGACGCGGTGGGAGATGTTGCCGGTGTGGCAGAGCGCGCTGGAAAGATGGCCCTCCAGGATTTCCGCGTTGAGATCCGATGGCTTGCGGCTGCGCACGGCCTCGATGAAGTTGCCGAAGTGATCGCCGCCGCCACCGAAGTTTTTGATTTGTTTATTGTCGTTGTCGTAAACTTGGACGGAGCCATAGTTGCGGACGGCTACCCAGCCCTTTTCGCACTCAACAAACACCGCCACGCTGCCACCGCGGTAGGTCGGGCGCTGGCCCGAACCCTTCACAACGCCAAGGCCCCGCACTTCAAAGATCAATGGCGCGGTTTTGTAGTCATGGTAAATTACTTGCGTGTTTGCCGTTTCGCCGTCGTCCTCGTAGCCGAGGCGTCCGCCGACACTCCACACACGTGGTGAAAGTTCCATGTCGCCAAGGAACCAGCGGGCGATATCCATCTGGTGGATGCCTTGGTTACCCAAGTCACCATTGCCGTAGTCCCACATCCAGTGCCAATCGTAATGCAGTCGCTTGCGGCTCAATGGCTTTTTCGGTGCCGGGCCAAGCCACAGGTCATATTCCACGGAGTCCGGGATGGGATTGTCCTCGGTGGTCAGCCCAATGCTGGGGCGGCGCTTGTAGCAAAGGCCGCGCGATACCTTGATCTTGCCCAAGGCGCCGGACTGGACAAACTCAACGGCGTCCTGAATGCATTTGCTGGAACGCGCCTGGGTGCCGGTTTGAACAATCTTTTTGAATTTGCGCGCGGCATTCACAATTTGGCGGCCCTCCCACACGTTGTGGCTGACGGGTTTTTCCACATAGACATCCTTGCCGGCTTGGATGGCCCAGATGGATGCCAATGCATGCCAGTGGTTGGGCGTGGCTATGGTCACGATGTCGAGATCCTTGTCTTCCAACATCTTGCGCAGGTCGGTGAAGCCTTTGACCTTATATCTGTTCACGCCGCCTTGAAGCACGCCCTTGTCTACATCGCAAAGGGAATGGAGCCGGACGCCTTTCTCGGCCTTTTGCATGTTGCGGATGGAGCCGATGTGGCTGTTGCCGCGTCCTCGGAAACCGATGGTTCCCGCGTTCAAGGTGTCATTGGCACCCTTCACTTGGGCCCAACTTTTGGCCGTCCAACTCACGGTCGCGCCCGTGTAGAGTGATGTCTTCAGGAACGACCGGCGAGTCTGCCGGGTGATGGTGGTTTTGTATTTTTTTTCCATGATCTTAATTTATTAAAATTTGATTTCAGAGAATTTTTTCCATTGTTCTTCAATCTGCTTGGCATCCGGCGGGCCGGCATGCCAAACGAACCGGTAATTGAAAGTAACTCTTTCACCGCGCTTCAGTTTCATATTACCCGCGGATTTGTCTGGCAACCGTTCAAAATGGCGTTTGCCAAAGACGTTTGCCGCGCAGAGGCCATAGGAGCGGGCGTGCCAGTTGGAAGGATGACGGGGGTTGTCTGGGTGGTCAAAAATGGTGACGCCAAGCGTCTTGCCTTCCACAGTGCCATGGTAGTTGACCCACTTGGCGCGTTTTCCCCAGCAGGCGGCATCCTTGACGCCCTCGCTGTTCAGCATGTGGCCCTTGGCTTTGACCTTGGAGGTTCCATGGGGCGAGACGCACATGGTGTCGGGTACCCGGATGGACATGCCGGCATCCTTGTCGTCCTGCAACTCCAAGTCGCCCTCGGAAGCATGGATGGTAATGGAGTAATCCAGCATGCGGTCGGCTTTCCGCGCGTGAAACGTGATCGTACGGCTGTCGGTGGCAACGGTCTCGCCATTGTTGCCCACCCACTTGTTCCAGGACTGGATGCTGTTGTCCTTGATGGCGACCTTCGTTTGCACCTGCTTGCCGCTGGAGGAATTTTCTCCCCAGAAATCATGTACGCCGCCGGATTTCCCACCTTTCACGTGGCGGTGGCCCCACCAGAGGCTGCGATGATGCTTGTGGTCGTTTGACTCGCCCGGCTTTGGGGGCTCCATCGGGAATCGCCGGGTCATGGCCGTTCCATCAATCCAACGTACCGGATAAAGCACAGGCTTAGGCACGTTGGTATAATGGTATTCGGTGAAAAGCTTACCGTCTATCTTGACGACTACCTTGCCCTTGTCCTGGACAATGGAAACCCCGCCACCAGCAAAGGTCACGGATTGGGAAAAAGCACAGACTAGAAGCAGCGCGATCCGTTTCATAGGCGATCCGGAATGCTGGGCAGGCAGGTGGGTTTGGTCAACCCAAATCAAAAATTTTCAGGGGCCATTCCGGGCGTGACACGATTCGCGTTTGAACATCAATCAACGGGGGAACAGCAGGAGATTCGGGCGTCTTTCTGGTCCCATTCGAACCCAGCCTGAGCGCTGCAAGACACCATCGGCAAAGGCAACCTTTAGCCAGTCATCTTCGCGGTGCTCCAGAATATCCAGTTCAATACCATCACGCAAAGGGTCGGGGTCGGCGTGGTCAATGCCCGCCGGAACTTCACTGGGTTCAAGGGGGCGCTTATAGACAGGTGTTTCCCGAATGGCCACAGCCTCGTTGCCGGCGGATTGGGTACTCCATGCCAACACGGCTAGGAGCAAGAATCCAAGGGCCGCACCACCCAACAGCGGCAACCAGGATCGCCAAGCCGACCTCCATGCCGGACGAATGCAGCCTGCGGTCATCAAGCTCAGCCAGACTGTCAGGCACACGGACGCCAATGCGGCCCATTCGTTGAGTGTTAAAAAACCGAGCAGCACACGGCTGGCAGGCTCGCGGGGGGGCTGGCCATGAACGCGTTCGCGGGCCTGCTGCAGGTGGTCGGTGACAACCCGTGATCGGGGCGATAACCGACGGGCCAGACGGTAGTGATAGATGGCTTGCCCCAACTGGGTGGCCCCGAGGGCAGTGCCATGATCGCGGTCACGGCTCACCTGGTGATGTGCATTGGCTAGGTTGTAATGGAGGGCGGCTGAGGTGCGGTTAACCTTGATTAGTTGGCGGTAATGGGTAATAGCATTTTCATATTGGCCGAGCGCATAGGCGCGGTTGCCTTTCTGGAAGGATTCTTCATTGTCGGCCAAAGCGGTTGTGGCCAGCAGGATTGGAAACAGCGTTTTAAACATCATCCACGGGGGTTTCCAGTTGATCCAGCGCGGAGAGAATTTCGCGCAGTTGGGTCGGGGCGGTTTCGGGGATCGATCGTGTGCCTGCGCCAAATCGGACGGCGTTGGCCGTGGCAAAAAAGGCGTCCAGTTTTTGGGCGGCTTCACGCGGCAATCGTTCGGACCATTCATCGCGGAGCACCGCCTCGGTGATGCCTCCGGCTGGAATGTCCAGACGTTCGCCGATTCGTTCGCGTAGCAGGCCCGTGGCTTGGGCGTAAAACTCCGCCGCATTGTCGCCCTGAGCCAGTTTCTCCAGTCGAGGTGCGGCCTTGCGGAGAACCTTTTCAACGCGCAACCTGCGGACAAGGCGGGGCCGGGCATCGTAGTAGTCCCGCCGCTTGCGCCACGTGAGTGCAATCAGCCAGGCAGCCATGGGCAGGGACTGGGCGGCCAAGAACCAAGTCTGAGTTAAAAGCGGCGGAGCAGGAGCAGCCAAGGGTCCGGGATGCGGCCATTGTGCGTAGGGTTTTTCCGGTTCCGATTCTGGCTCGGCGGTCATGTTTACGGCGGATTCGGGCACGGTGGATTCAACCGGTGCATCGCCATGAACCACGAGGGGAAGACGGGCGGAAGTAAGTTCCTGATATTGGCGGGTGCTGGGGTTGAAAAAACTGAACAGGAGCGGGGGGATGCCCGATGCGCCCGCCTGAAGCGGGAGTAGGTTGACGCGGTACTGCTTGGTGGAATGGGCGGTCATGGCCTCGAGGTCGATGGTGCCCACGCTTAGGCGGGGGGTGAGCCGGTCCACGCGAAATCCTTCCCAGCCATTATCCGGCGCGGGCATGGGCACGGTGTCCAAGGCGCCGGTCCCTTGGAGGGTGGCCATCAGTTCAACGGGGTTGTTTACTCGGACGCGTTGTTTTTCGGCCTGAACGATCAATTCAAATTGTCCAACCGCGCCCGTGAAATGGGCAGGCCGTCCCTCGACTGGTAGGGGCCGCACGTCCAGTGGGATGGGGCCGCTGGCCAGTTCGTATTTGATCTTCTTGGGAATGCCGCCGGTGAAATCCTGCACGAGCAACTCGGTGTTGAATTCCAACTCCAATTTACCGGTGCGCGTGGCTACCGCGGCTCGCTTGTAGTGGTAAATGGCAACGGGCCGTCCGCCAATGGAGCCGCGGGATTCCGAAAAGTAGGGGCGGTTGATGAGAAAGCGGATGCCCTCGGTGCGCGCTCGGGGAGGGTGGTTGCGCAGTTCGTTGAAGTCAATGCGACGATCACGATTGGCGAGGAAGTGAATCTGCAGGTCGACAGCGAACATTTCCCCGCGGAAAACCGGGCGCGTGGGGAGCACGGCTTTGAGTTGGACTATGCCGTCGGGCGCGGCTTGCAGGGCAGCGTGCGCCAAGAGGAGCAGTGCGGGAATGGCGCGCTTTAATAGCATCATGCTACCAGTTCTTGCGCCGCTTGAATTCCGGGCGGCGTTCATTCGTAAACTCCTCGCGGCCGGGAGCGAAGAGCAGTGGCTTTTCCTGGTCGCGCGCGGCTTCCAGTAATTCCAAAGCCTCGGAATGGGAGAGCTTGCCTTCCTGTTCCTCGCCGTTTTCCCCGTCATTGGTGAGGTCTTCCTCACCGGAGTTGTCCAGTTCCTGGTTGGAGTCGGGCGGTTGAGGTTGCTGGCCGTTAGGCTGGGAATTGTTTCCTTGCGGATTGGTTTCAGAGGGCTGCTGTTGGGGTTCTTCCCCTTGGCCTTCGCCCTGGTTTTGGTTTTCCTCCGGAGGGGTGGGGTCTACGCGCACCCATTTGTCGCCATCAAAAATCTCACACCAGGCGTGCAGGTCGCTGAGTTTGGCGATGTGGCGCTTTTCCTTTTGCGAGAATTCCGCGCCGGCCAATCCGCCGATCACGCGGGTGGGATGGCCGGCTGCCCGGGCGAGCATCTGGAAGGAATAGGCAAAAAATTCGCAATGGCCGGGAGTGTTGGTGATCATCCATCGCAGAACGGGATCGCCGTTGCGGGAGCTGGGATCGATGCGGGAATCGCGTGTGTAGGCGTGATTGTCCTGCAGGTATTTCGTTGCGGCGGCGGTGAAGGCTTCTGCCGCAAGCGGTTGTCCGCCCGAGAGATGACGGACGACGGCATTGAGCTGTTGCCGTTCCGCGGGAGAGAGGTGGAGGGCCAGCGTGGTGCCGGGATAGGTTCTGGCATTCAATGCGGTGCCGCTGGCCAAGGGAAGATCTTGGGGCGCGGCGGCGATTCGGCGAGTGTCGGCGGGGAACATCACACGGTAGCGAACTTGCTTGGCCGGCAGTTCCTCCAGTCGGGTGAAGAGGGTGGGGTCGTTGTGTCGGTAAGTTCGGCGGGCGGGCACAACGATTTTCTCGAAAGGTCCGGGCAGGGGAAGATGCTTGCTGATCAGCGGCTCGAAATGGAATTTCCATTCCCCCGGCATTTTTTCATCGGGAGGCGGAGCTCGGCCGCCAAAATCAGAGATGTGCGAGCCATTTTTCAAGGCAGTGCTCGCCGACAGCAACGAAGAGCTGGTGCTGCCAACTCCATTGTCGTACTGATCAAAGACCAGCATTCGCCAATAGGGTTTCTCCGGCATGCTCTCCTTGGAAGGGGGAAATATGGCCAGAGCCACGGCATCTTGTTGCTTGAGTCGGTTGATGCCGCCCAAGGGAATGCGCGTGGTGAGGTTATCGAGCTTGTCTTTCTCCCGCTTCAACTGAGTGCGGACGTATATAAGATTCGCAGCGGCGTCGGCATCGGTGGGGTCCAGTTTGGCGGCGGCGGCTAGGTGTGCCGTGGCATCCTCCCAGAGAGCGATGCGTCGCTTGATATTCTGGATGCGGCCGGCGGCCTTTTTTTGTGTAAGGTTGCGCGCAATTTCCTCGCGGCGGGCTGAAGACAGGGCTAGGGACAAGGCCGTTTCCATTTGTGTTCGATCGTATTGGATTTCTTCAAGCAGCCACGGGTCATTCGGTCGGGTCTTCAGGATTTCAGGCTGGGTGGAAAGGATCAACTGGACGGCCGCGGTGAGTTGGGCAAGCAGGAGGGTCTTGGATTCGGCCCATTGCTCGGCTTCCTTCAGTTGGTTCCCGGTCAGCTTGTTGCTCTCTATCAACTCCTTCAGCGCGGCTTGGATCGGCTGGCGGGCCGAGTCACCAAGCATCTTGAACGCATCCTTCTTTCCGGCAATCTGAGCCTGGCCTTGATGGAAGTGGGCGTTGCCCAAGTTGTAAAAAGCCTTTTGCTGGAGGACCAAGTCGTCGGAGTCCAGTGCGGCCACAAAATGGTTGATGGCCTCCTTCAGGTCATTTCGCTTGTCTTGGGTGTCCTTCTTTTCGCCAGCTTGCCGGTAAAACAGAATGCCACGGTTGTAGTGCTGGGCATGGGAATCGGAGGATCGATCGTCGATGGCAGGCAGTTTTTCCGCGGGTGTGCCGCTAAATTTTTTTCTCAGCCAATCCCATGGCCCGGCCTGCGTCTCCATGGGCAGGATGAACAATATGGCCAGCAGAACAGCCGGACCACCGGCAAGTCGCCGACGGGTGGGGATGAACAATTCACCAAGCAAGAGCAGCACCGCCGCAGCCAGCGGCCAGCGAAATTGTTCGCGGGCAATTTCCTTCTCCACAGTGCCAGTATCGTCCGACATGGCCAGCGGCGCCAGTCCATTTTTATGCAGGGTGGCCATGGTTTGTGTGCCGCGCAGGGGGAGGTAGAATTCCCCGGAGGCACTCGCCAGTTCGCGCAGCAGCTTTTCGTTGACGGTGGATTGCACAAGCTGGCCGTTCTCGTCCCGCAGATAGTCCGCATCAGGGAGGTTGGCATTGCAGGTGATACAATGTTTGCGAGCCACGGGGTTGTGCGTGTGGCAGGCCGGACACCGGCGCACGGCTATGACATCGCCCGCGGCACTGCCGGCACCAATGGTGAAAATCTTGATGCCATCGCCCTTCACGCGCTTGGCCATTTCCACGGCCTCGCCTTCGTGGTCTTCCCCGTCGGTGAAAAGAACGATGATCTTTTGGCGGGTGGGATCGTCGGCGAACGCCTTGGCAGCCTCATCGATGACGCGCGCGAGGCTGGTGCCTTCCACGGGAATGGCGCCCACCCGAATGGCCTCGATGTTTTGGCGAAAAATACCCTCTTCGCTCGTGAGCGGGCATTGAAGAAACGCTGCGCCGGCAAAAGGCATGATGGCGAACCGGTCACTGGGCATCAATTTTTTCAGTTCCTTGGCGGCGAGCTTGACGCGTTCCAAGCGGCTGGGCTGAAGGTCGCCGGCGAGCATGCTCTTGGAGGTGTCGATGGCGAGGATGATGTCGAGGTTGCTCTGGGTGGTTTTGATGGTTTCCGATCCCCAGCGCGGACGGGCCAGCGACATGACGACTGCGGTGAAGGCAAGTAGCACCATTCCCATGCGCAGCCATTGCCAGCCGGGGGCAATGCCGGAGGCGAGGTCGGGAAGTAGCCGGGCGTGTGCGAACATTTCCATCACGCTTTCGCGGCGGCGCAATGCCCACGCGAAAAAGAGCCCCAATACGGGGAGCAGGCCAAGCCAAGCAAACTGGCCCGGATCGCGCCAGGACATGGGCAGCCAGCGGTCGGCGGTGAGTACCAGGAGTGCCGGCGTCAGCAGCGCAAGCCAGAGCGCGATGGGTTGCCACGGTTTCTTCACGGGATCCTCCTTAAAACGGTGTGAGCCAGCGCAATTTCAAGCATCAGGACAAGCAGTCCGGCCAGGATGACAGACTGGAAAAAATCGCGGTAAACCTTGAAGCGCTTGGGGTCGCGCTCCGTGGTTTCGAGTTGGTCAATTTCGTTGTAGACACGCTTGAGGGTGTCGGCGTTCTGGGCTCGATAATATTTGCCGCCCGTTTTCGTCGCCACTTTTTGCAATGTCTCCTCGTCGATCTCTACATTCAGGGGAACGTAAACCACACCACCTGGAGCAAAGGGGCTGGGCCGGGGCAAACGGTTGGTGCCTTTCTTGCCCACGCCGATGGTGTAGACCTTGATGCCCAGGGTGCGGGCGACTTCGGCGGCTTGGATGGGAGGGATCTTGCCGGCGTTGTTTTGGCCATCGGTCATGAGGATGATGATCTTGCTCTTGGATTTTTTCAGTTCAACCAGCCGGTTGATGGCACCCATAATGCCCGAGCCAATGGCCGTGCCTTCCTCGTCGCCACGGTTGAAGGTCTCGATGGAAAGCCGGGCGAGGTTGCTCTGGAGATACTTGTGATCCAGCGTGAGCGGGCAGGCGATGGCGGCGATGCCGGAAAACGCGATCAGTCCAATGCGGTCATTGGGCCGGTTGCCCACGAAGTCGCCCAGAACTTCCTTGGAGAGGTCGATGCGGCTGGGTTTGATGTCGTCCGCCAACATGCTGTCGGAGAGATCGATAGCGAGCACGATGTCGATGCCACTGGGTTCCTTTCGGCTTTCGCCCAACTCAGTTTGGGGGCGGGCCATGGCGGTGATGAACAGAGCGAGAGCGAGCCAGCGCAGGGAATTCAGGATCAATCCGGCGCGTGATGGCGCATCTCGTGTGAACTGGCGGACCAATGCCACGGAGGAATAAAGCAGGGCGGCGGGGGCTCCTTGGCGGCCTCGCAACCACGCGCCAATGGGAAGCAAAATGAGCAGCGATAGGAACCAAGGGTCGCGGAAGGAGATGTCGCGCGCGCGCACAATGGCCCAACCGATGAACACCGGCGTCAGCCAGAGCATGGCGATGATCAGCCAGCGTGTCGCGTGGGTTCTCACGTGGACTTTGGCGGGGCGGGTTTAAAGGCGGTGACGTGAACCAGTCGGTCGGCCATCTCATGAAGCTTCGCCATGTCTTCTCCTGAAGGATCGGTGCCGGCGAACTTAGCGTCGTCGCATTCCCTGAGGAAATCCTCGGCCAATCCCAGTTCCTCCTTGTTGAGCAGGGTGCAGGTTCTCAGGTGATCAAGGATTTCATCGGTGGTGCGCTCGGAGGCCTGAAGAGTGAATTTTTCCGCGAGATAAACGCGAATGGTGTCCGACAACAGTGCGCAGACCGTTGCGGGTTCGCCAATGAGTTTTTTGCATTCCGAGAGCTTTCGCATGGCTTCGATATGGGGAGGTTCGCCGGGTGGGGTTTCCCCGGTGCGGCGGTAGACCCACAATAAGCCCGCCACAAGGAAGGCCAGCAGGACAGCCAAGGCAAACGCCCAAGGGAGCCATGACCACGGGTCGGAATTCTCGATGGGCGGCTTAATGTCGAGCAGCTTAGCGGGGACGGCACTGGGGTGGGTGGCGTTCATCGACGGAAGGCGCGCCGACGTTCGCGCACCGCGAAGAAACGGGACAGGGGTCGCACATAGTCCTCGCCCGTCCGGAGGCTGAGGCTGTCGATGCCAAGCCGTCCGAGATCTTCTTCCAGCAGGGCTTGTTCCTCTGCGCGCTTGGCGGCGAAAGTGTCGGCTTGCCGGGTGGAGAGCTCGATCACTTCGCCCGTTTCCGCATCCTCTAGCGCCACGCGGCCGACAAGGGGCAGGGTGTGTTCGCCGGGGTCGGAAACCTGTATGGCCACAACATCGTGGCGGCGATTGGCTTGTCGCAGGGGTTTTTCGGGAAGGGCATCAAGGAAATCCGAGATGAGAATGGCGACGGTTTTTCGGGCTGAGATGCGGCTTAGGAATTCCAGTGGGGCGTGCAGATCCGTGCCTCGCCGGCGGGGCTGGTGATGAAGAACCTCGCGGACGACGCGGAGGGAATGGCGCTTGCCGGTGCGCGGAGGGACAAAGAGCTCGACTTCCTCGGTGAAGAGGATCAAGCCGACCTTATCATGATTTCGATTTGCGGCTAGGGCGAGGACGCTGGCCATCTCGGCGGCCAGTTCGCGCTTGGACTGTTCCCCGCTGCCGTACCGACCGGATCCACTGAGGTCAACGGCCAGCATCACGGTCAATTCGCGTTCCTCAACGAATTTCTTGATGAACGGGGTGTTCATCCGCGCGGTGACGTTCCAGTCAATGAACCGTACATCGTCGCCGGGCTGATATTCGCGCACCTCGTCAAACTCCATTCCATGTCCCTTGAATGCGCTGGTGTACTGGCTGGAAAGCAGCTCGGTGACCAGACGATTTGTCTTGATTTCAATCTGCCGAACCTTGGCGAATAGTTCTGTGGGAACCATGGCGGAATGGGTCTATGGCACGGGAAGGGTGTCGAGGAGTTTCTGGACAATGTCCTCGCTGGAAAGCTCTTCGGCTTCGGCCTCGTAGGTGATGATCACACGGTGCCGGAGGACATCGAGCGCGATGGCCTTGACGTCCTGCGGAGTAACATAGCCGCGGCCTTGCGTGAAGGCGTGTGCCTTGGCGGCCAGAGTGAGGAAAATGGTGGCGCGGGGCGACGCGCCCAGTTGGATGTAGGGTGCGATGGGAATCTTGTACTCGTCCGGCTTACGCGTGGCGCAGACGAGATCGACGATGTAATCCTTGACCTTATCATCGACATAAATCTCATCGAGCAACTTTCGGGCTTTGAGGATCTGCTCGCCGGAAGTCACCCGGTTGGCCTCGGGCAATCCCTCGGTCTTGGCCATAAGGTCGAGAATTTGCCGTTCCTCCGAGCGGTCGGGGTACTCGATCTTCAGCTTGAGCATAAACCGGTCGACCTGTGCCTCGGGCAGTTGATAGGTGCCTTCCAGTTCAATGGGATTCTCGGTAGCGAGAACAAGGAATGGCTCCTCCAGACCGAATGTTTTGTCTCCGAGGGTGACTTGCTTTTCCTGCATGGCCTCAAGGAGCGCGCTCTGTACTTTTGCGGGCGCGCGGTTGATTTCATCCGCCAGAACGAGGTTTGCATGGACGGGGCCAAGGTGGGTTGAAAACTCGCCGTTCTGCGGGTTGTAAATTTGCGTGCCCACCACGTCGGCGGGCAGCATGTCTGGCGTGAATTGAAGGCGCGAAAAGTTTAGGTCCATGGTGGAGGCCAGCGTCTTGACGGCCAGGGTCTTGGCCAGGCCAGGCACACCCTCCAGGAGCACATGGCCATTGGCGAGCAGGCCGATGATGAGACGATCCACCAAGTAGGATTGGCCGACGATAACTTTGCCAATCTCCGCGCGCAGGGGCTCGAGAAACGCTCCTTCGGCTCGCACCGCTTCGTCGATGACGGCGATTTCCTCAGTCTTCATGCGCGGCCAATGTAAAGCCCGCTGAAAGAGGCGCAAAGGAAACTTATTCGGGAAGGGCCGGGTTGTTGGATTTAATCCAGCAGATTTGTCCAGTCCGCCTCGTTAAAACCCACCACGCCGTCCTGTCCTTTCAACACGAAGGGGCGCTTGACGAGATTGCCGTGGGTGGTCAGCAGGTCGATAGCCTCGGCGGCGGTCATTCCCGGCAGTTTGTCCTTCATGCCCATGGCTTTGTAGTCGCCGCCGGAGGTGTTGAAGAGCTTGCGCAGGTTGCCGTTGTACACCTGGAGCATCCGCTGCAACTCCACCTTGTTCGGCGGTTGCTCACGGATGGCGATTTTCTGGTAATCCACGCCGCGTGCATCCAGCCATTTCAACGCCTTGCGACAGGTGCCGCAGCCTTTGTATTCGTAAACTTTGAGCATGGTCTTGGCGGGTCAGCGATCTGCGAAAATCCCCCGAATGGTGGCGATATCTTTCGTGATCTGCGCCTGCAAAACTTCGAGGGAATCAAATTTCTGTTCGTCGCGGATTTTCTGGACGAAGGTGAGTTGGAGGGTTTTACCGTAAAGGTCGGCGTCGAAGTCGAGGAGATGGGCCTCGACGTGGAAGGAAGGGGTGGCGTCGGTGACGGTGGGGCGGTGGCCGAGATTGACGGCGGCACGGTGAGTTTGTCCATCGACCTCGGCGTGGGCGGCGTAGACGCCGTGGGGCGGAGTGCTGCGGCCGGCGCAGTCGAGGTTGGCGGTAGGATGGCCAAGGTCGCGGCCACGCTGGTCACCCCTGATGACCTGCCCGGTCAGGGCGTACTCGCGGCCGAGCATCTGGGTGGCCTCGTCCAGCAAACCCTCGCTGATGGCTTGGCGAATGCGGGTGCTGCTGACCGTCTGGCCATCCAAGGCAACCGCGGCAAGGCCGTGGACGGTGAAATGGAGTTCGTTGCCTAGTTGCTGGAGCAGGGCGACGTCGCCCGCGCGGTTGTGGCCGAAGGCGAACTTGGCGCCGACGCAGAGGCTCTTTATGTCGCTCAAGCCTTTGTGGAGCTGGCGGATGAAGTCGGCGGCGGGGACTTGGCTCATGGCCTCGTCGAATTTTAAAAGAAGGGTGGCATTGACGCCGAGAGCTGCGATGGCGTCGAGGCGCTGTGGGAGGGATTGGATGAGACGTGGTGCGCGGGTAGGGGCAATGATGGTGGCGGGGTGGCTGTCGAAGGTGACGCAGAGGCTGGCAGCCTCGTGCTGGTGGGCGTCGGTGACGGCTTGGCGGATGACTTGTTGGTGGCCGAGGTGGACGCCGTCGAACATGCCGATGGCGGCGCAGACGCGGCCGGTGGGCGGGGCGAGCTCGGCGGGGTCGTGGATGATTTTCATGCCGGCTGCAGCAGGCGGGCGAGGTCGATCAGGGTCATGAGGCGGCCGGGCAATTCCCCTTCTGGTAGATGGCAGAGGGCCTCGAGACGGATGGCGTCGGCGACGTCGAAGGTGCCGGAGCGGGTGCGGTGGAGGTGTTTTAAATGTGCGCCGCAGCCGAGGTGCTGGCCCAGTTCGTGGGCGAGGCTGCGGACGTAGGTGCCCTTAGTGCAGCGCACTTGGAAGCGCGCGACGGGCGGGGCGTAGGCGGTGAATTCAAATTGATAAATGTGGACGAGCTTGGGTTCGCGCTCAACCTCGCGGCCTTTGCGGGCGAGCTTGTAAAGGGCGACCCCGTCCTTCTTGACGGCAGACACCATGGGGGGCAGTTGCTGCTGGTCGCCGTGGAAAGTGGCAGCGGCGGCGTTGAGAGCATTGAGGGTGAGGTCGGGCAGATCACGGGTCTCGGTGATTTGACCGTCGGCATCGTAGCTGTCGGTGGTGGCACCGAGGGAGATGGCACCCTCGTAGGCCTTGTCCTCGGCCATGAGTTTCTGGCTAAGCTTGGTGGCGCGGCCGAGGAGGCAGACGAGCAAACCGGTGGCACCGGGGTCAAGCGTTCCACAGTGGCCGACCTTCTTCAGTCGGTACAGATCACGGACGACATCGACGACGTCGTGGCTGGTGGGGCCGGCGGGCTTGTCGATGAGGAGCGCGCCGTGAATTTCACTGGGCTCGGACATCACGGAGTTCCGTTGATAGCGGCGACGGCGTCCTTGGCGGCTTTCAAGACTTGGCGTTGCACAGTACGGGGGTTGCCGGGGATACGAGCGCCGGCGGCGGATTGGTGGCCGCCCCCGCCAAAGGCGCCGGCGATGGCGGAGACGTCAATGCTGGGCGCCTTACTGCGCAGGCTGATACGGGTGATCTCAGGTTCGATCTCCTCAAAGAGGCAGGCGACCTTGACGGTCTCAATGTCGCGGATGTGGTCGATAAGGCCCTCACTCTCGTCGGGGATGGCACCGGCACGCGCGTAGTCGCGGCGGCGAATCCAGAAGTAGGCGATCTGGTTTTTCTGGCTGAGCTTGAAGCTGTTGTACATGTGCTTGAGCAGGCGCACGCGGGAGAGGGGGTAGCTTTGGTAGACTTCGTTACAGATGGTGGCGAGGTCGGCACCCTTGGTGACCAGTTCGGCGGCAGCGTGGTAGGTGGTGGGACGTGTAGTGGGGTACTGGAAGCTGCCGGTGTCGGTGCTGATGGCGGTGAAAAGGTTGTCGGCGATGAGGGGGGTGATGGGCCAACCGGCCTGCTTGATGAGCTGGTGGATGAGTTCGCCGGTGGAAGCGGAGCGGGCGTTCACCCAATTGATGTCGCCGTAACGCGAGTTGCTGCCGTGGTGGTCGATGTTGATGAGCAAGCTGCGTTGTTCGATGCAGGGGCAGATGGTGCCGAGGCGGTCGTAGTTGGCGCAGTCGGTGGTGATGACGGCGTCGAATTTTTTCCCGGGCTTGGGGGTGGCGAGCAGTTTTCTGGGGTCGAGAAAGGCGAGCTTCTCGGGCATTGGATCCTGGTTCCAGACGACCACCTTCTTGCCGCGCTCGCGCAGGGAATAGGCCAAGGCGAGCTGCGAGCCGATGCAGTCGCCGTCGGGTCGCATATGGCCGCCGATGGCAAAGGTGTGGCAGCCCTTGAGCGCGTTGAGGATGCGGTCGATGATTTTCAGCCGACGTTTCATGCCTGCCCATCCTCCAACTCCTCGAGGATCTGCAGCACGCGGTTGCCCTGCTCGATGGAGTCATCCAGCTTGAACTTGATGCGCGGCGTGTATCGCAACACAACGTCCCGGGCCAATAGGGATTGCAGGTGGCCTCGCTGTTTCTCGAGCGTGTTGGTGGCTTTCCGCCGCTGTGCCTTGGATCCAACCACGCCGACGTAAACGATGGCGGATTTGAGATCATTGCCGACGCCAACCTCGTTGATGTTCAACAGGCCACACTCGCTGCTGTCGATCTCGCGGCGGAGAATCTCAGCAAGGGTGCGTTTCAACAATTCACGCACGCGTTCATGGCGCAGGGAAGGCATGGCCGAGTTGGTTTAAAGTTCCTGGGCAACCTGCTCGAGCTTGAAGCTCTCGATGACGTCACCCTTTTCGTAGGCATCAAAGCCGTGCACGCGAATGCCGCAGTCCATACCCGTGCGAACTACGTCGACATTTTCCTTGAATCGGCGGAGAGACTCGGTTTCGCCGGTATGTACCGGTTTGCCGCGGCGCATGACCCGCACCTTGCCGCGTGAGATGCGTCCGTCGCTGACCACACAACCGGCGATGACGCCACCCTTGGAAAGCGGGAACAATTCGCGCACTTCCGCGCTGCCGATGACGACCTCCTTGGCAATGGGGTCGAGCAGGCCGGCCATGGCGTCCATCACTTCGTCAACCAGTTCATAGATGATCTTGTAGGTCTTGATCTGCACTCCGTGGTGCTTGGCGAGATCGGGCACAGCTTTGTCGATCCGGGTGTGGAATCCTAGGATGACACCCGTGGAGGAGGCGGCGAGATTGACGTCCGATTCATTAATCGTGCCTACGCCGGAATGGATGACTTCCATGCTGACCTTCTCTGACTCAATCTTGTTGAGTGCCTCGACGATGGCCTCGGCTGAGCCTTGTGTGTCGGCCTTGACAATGACCTTTAAAATTTTTGCCTGTTCGGCTGCGATAGTGTCGAACAGGTTTTCGAGCGTGACGCCCGCAGCCCGGCCTTCGAGGAATTCCTGATGCGCCTTGTCGGCGCGATTTTCGGCCAGCTCGCGCGCAGCCTTCTCGTTTTCCACCGCGTGAAAATCATCGCCCGCCTCGGGCGCGCCGTTGAGACCGAGCAGTTTGGCAGCTACGGACGGCCCGGCTTCCTTCATGCGCTTGCCATCCTCGTTGATGAGCGCCCGCACTTTGCCGTAGTGCTGGCCACAAATCACGACCTGTCCAATCTTCAGGGTGCCCTTGCGGACAAGGACAGTCGCGGTGGGGCCGCCTTGTTCCATGGCGCTTTCCACCACACTGCCCACGGCCAGCCGGTTGGCGCTGGCCTTGAGTTCCATGATTTCCGCCTGCAACAACACCGCCTCCAGCAGCTCGTCAAGTCCCTGCTTCTTCAGGGCGGAGATGTCGCGAAACTGGGTGTCGCCTCCCCATTCCTCGCACTGAAGACCGTGCTCCTGCAATTCGGTCCGGGCCTGTTGTGGGTTGGCGTTGGGATGGTCGCACTTGTTGACGGCCACAATAATTTCCGCCCCTGCCTCTTTGGCGTGGTTGATGGCCTCGATGGTTTGGGGTTTCACCCCGTCGTCGGCGGCAATGACCAAAATGACAATGTCCGTGACATCTGCCCCGCGAGCACGCATGGCGCTGAACGCGGCATGGCCGGGGGTGTCGAGGAAGGTGATTTGCGCATCCTGTTTCTTCTTTTCCGGGTGAGGGAGAGTGACGGTGTAGGCGCCGATGTGCTGGGTGATGCCTCCCGATTCGCCAGCGACTACGTTGGCCTTGCGGAGGGCGTCGAGGAGTGTGGTCTTGCCATGGTCAACATGTCCCATGACGGTCACCACGGGCGGGCGGGGCTTTAAATCTTTCGGGTCATCGTCGTTGTCCAGTTCGAGGTGCTTCTTCTCGACCACAGGCTTGGCCGCGCCGCGTTCCCGTTTGCGCGCCTCAAATTTAAACCCATTCTTGGCGCAGAGCTGGCTTGCGGTCTGTTCGTCAATGGCTTGGTTGACATTGGCGAATACGCCAAGCTTCATGAGGTCGGCGATGAGTTGGAAAGGCTTGCGATTGATTTGTTCGGCCAGCTCACGGACGATGATCGGTGGCTTGAGAGTTACCACTGGGGCGTCGGCTGGCGCAGTAAACTTTGGTTTGGCCGGTCCGCCAGATTTTTGTTCGCCTTTTCCACGGTCGGATTTCTTTTCGTCACGCTTGCGGTTTTCGCGTTGCTCACGGCGTGACGGGCGCCGGACATAATTTCCAAGATCAATAAAACCGATTTTTTCGCCGACTTTGGGGCCGGTTGCTTCCGCTGCCGCTGCCGGAGGCTCTGGAGCTTCGACGGTTTCCTCTTCTTCAACGGTTTCTAGGGCATCCTCCTGATCTGCTAGCACCGCTTCCTCGCCATCGTCCTCGGTCTCTGCCTGAGGTTCTTCTTCGGGTTTCTCCTCGGGGTCGGGCTCGGGTTCCTTCTCGGGGGCGACAATGAGGATGGGGCCGCTATCCACGGGAGTCTCGACTTCGGCGGGCTTTTCCTCCGGCTCAGCCTCGGCGGGCTTCAATGATTTGGCGATCTCGGTCTCAAGAAATTCAGCCGTGATTTTGTCCAGCGAACTGGATGCCACACGCGCATTTTGAATGCCTAAGTCCTTGGCTTTCTCAAGCACGTCCTTGCTCTTGATGCCGAGGCTCTTGGCGATGTCGTAAATGCGTACGGGCATGGTGTCTTATCAGGTGGATGGGGTGGGTTCGCCCATGCTTTCCTTGCTGTCTTCCGCGGATTCTTCGTCGGGCGTGGTAGCCTGCTCGGTGGCTTCCTCTTCGTCCTCTCCACTCGCGGGAGCGGGTTCCGCGGATTCTTCTTCTGACTCAGGGGTTTCATCAGGCTGCGGTTCAGCCTGTTCTGCCTCGGCGGGAGTTTCGCCGTTTTCACGCCGGGTCGTCTCAGCTTGTACGGCCTCGTGGAGGGCTTGGGCGGATTCCTCCAGCCCGGGCATGCCGGCAAGGTCATCCACCTCGGCTTGGCGAAGATCTTCAAAGGTGTGGAAGCCACAGTTGACCAGCGTAGTGGCCTGTTCCTCAGAGATGCCCGGCACCGCGGCGATGGCGGCGATGGCTTGGGCAACCTGATCGTCAAAGCTGACGGTCTCCACTTCCTCAGCGTCGATGTCAATTTGCCAGCCGCTGAGCTTGCTGGTCAGGCGGGCATTTTGCCCGCGCTTGCCGATGGCCAGCGAGAGTTGATCCTCGGAGACGAGGATGCGCACCCGCTTGTTGGCCTCATCGATTTCAAAATCCTTCAGAACTGCCGGCGCAAGGCAGTTGGTCACGTAGGTCTGGATGTCGGAGTCCCACTTGATGATGTCGACCTTCTCGTTATTCAACTCGCGGACGATGTTCTTGACGCGTTGCCCACGCAGGCCCACGCAGGCACCCACAGGATCCACCCGGTTGTCCCGGGAGTGTACCGCTAGCTTGGTGCGAAAGCCCGGTTCGCGCGCAATGGCAATGACTTCCACCGTGCCATCGGCGATCTCAGACACTTCATTGTTGAACAGCTTGATGACAAACTGCGGGTCGGCGCGGGAGAGGATAATCTCCGGTCCATTCGGCCCATCCTCAACCGCTTTCACAAAGCAGCGCAGCCGTTCACCAACCTGATATTCCTCGATGGGGACGCGTTCGCGGTTGGGCAGGAGTGCCTCAAACTTGCCCAAATCCAGCTTCACGTCGGAGCGTTCAAAGCCGCGCACGGTGCCGCTGACAATGTCACCGGTACGGTCCTTGAACTCATCCCAAATCATCGCCTTTTCCGCCCGGCGCATTTGTTGCAGCAGGGCCTGCTTGGCATGTTGGGCGGCGATGCGGCCAAAACCGGCGGGTGTGACTTCCTTCTCAATCTCGTCCCCCGGTCTCGCATCATCCTTGATCTGCATTGCGTCAAACCGCGAAATCTCGTCGTGTTCCGATTTCACCCGGTCCACCACGATCAATTTCGCAAACGCGCGGATTTCGCCCGTCTTTGGGTCCGTCTCACACCGCAAATCTCGCGCGGGGCCTACGGCTTTTTTGGCCGCGGTCACCACCGCCTCGTTCACCGCAGCCATCAGGTCCTCGCGCTTGATGCCGCGTTCTTTTTCAAACTGGTCTAGGACAGCCAAAAGTTCAGCATTCATAACACATCCGCCAGTTTGCCGGGGACAATTTGGCTAACAAAAAAGCCGGAAAAGAATCCGACTTGCCATGCTGGCCATCCAGCAACAACTTGACTCGCCGGCAGCCTAGCCCTCGCGCCAAAGTGCGTCAAGCGGCAAAAACTTGCCCGAAAAAGCCGCCCGCGCTAGCTTGACCGCATGAGTGAAGACCCTCCGGAACACGGTGTGCCCCCCCGCCTCAACATGCCCCCAGCCGGGGGAGATGAGCCTCGCCGGCGCTCCGGTTGGTGGCTGGTTGGGTTGGCGCTTCTCTTCTTTCTGGCTGTGTTGGGCTTTAGTTTTATTCAAGCCATGGGAGACTTGGCCGGCAGTTTTCGGTCCGCTGCGCCCGGCTTGGACAAGTATCGCGAAATCCAAATGCGCGATGGCGACACCCAGGCCAAAATCGCTGTGATCAAGGTGGAAGGCGTTATTTCCCGATACAGCTTTGACGGCACGGGCCAGAACATGGTCACCCGCGTGCGCGACCAATTCATACTCGCCAAGCGCGATTCCTCCGTGCGTGCCGTTCTGTTGCAGGTTGATTCGCCCGGCGGCGAAGTAATGGCTTCGGATGAAATCCACGACTTGATCGAGGGTTATACCGAGGACACAGGCAACCCCGTCATCTGTTCCATGTCGGGCATCGCCGCGAGCGGTGGCTACTATGTTGCGGCTCCGTGTGAATTCATTGTTGCGCATGAACTGACCCTCACCGGAAGTATTGGCGTGATTATGCAAACTGTAAACGTCCACGGCCTGATGGAAAAAGTTGGAGCCCGGCCGTTTACCATCACCAGCGGCGAGAACAAGGATGCCATGAGCATCTTCAAAGCACCCGATGAGATTGAGGCTGACGGCGATGAAAAGCTCTTCGATGAACTGGTTCAGTTTTACTTTGGCCGGTTCAAGAAAATCATCGAGGACGGACGCGGCGCGGCGCAAAAGTTCAACCGTGACAAAAAAGACAAGGGTCGGCCGCTATCCGCCGGCTGGGCGAGTCTTGCCGATGGGCGCATCCTCTCGGGCGTCGTGGCATACGAGAACGGCTTCGTTGACAAGCTGGGCGGATTCGATGACGCCGTGGCCGAGGCCGAGCGCATCATTGGCCTCACGGATGATGGCACGGCCAGCCTCGTGCGTTACGCCGCGCCGTTCGACTTGTCCGGTCTGCTTCGTTTTTTTGTCAAGGCCGATAACCCTGAGTTGAAAGTGGATCTTGGTGTGGAGTTTCCCCGGCTGGATCCTGGTCGGCCCTATTATCTTTCTCCAGTGATTTACAGGTAGCTTGAAAAACGTCACCGTCATCGACCATCCCCTTGTGCAATCGCGCCTGTCTCGACTGCGCGATGCCTCCACGCCGCACGGCGAATTTCGCCGACTCTTGCGAGAACTGTCTGTCCCGCTCGTTTACGAGGCCGCGCGGGATCTTCCCACCAGGTCACGCCGGGTGAAGACGCCGCTGGCGGCCACCGGGGGAGTCACTTTGGCTCGGGAGGTTTTGTTGGTTCCGATTCTCCGGGCGGCACTTGGGATGCTCAGTGGCCTCGATGAACTGCTGCCAGATGCCCGGGTTGGATACATTGGACTGGCTCGCAATGAGAAGACCCTCGAGCCGGAATGGTATCTGGACAAGGTGCCGCGTCGCTTAGCACGTTATGAGGTTTTCCTGCTGGACCCCATGTTGGCTACGGGAGGCAGCGCCTTGGCGGCGGGGGAAATGCTTGAGCGTCGGGGTGCGCGAACGATTCGGTTTGTCCATGTGCTGGCCGCTCCCGAGGGCCTGCGTACAGTCCGCAAACGATTTCCCCAGTCTCAAATCTACACCGGGGCTATTGACAGCCATCTGGATTCCAACGGCTACATTGTGCCTGGGTTGGGTGATGCGGGTGACCGGTGCTTCGGCTGTTAAAAGGCAAAAAAAACTTTTCGACCGTCCGCTACCTTTCTACCTTCGCGGATGCCTTCCGAAAATCTGTTGCTCATTGCTGACAGCGAGAAGGATGCCGATATGCTTTATGCCACCGGCCTGTTTGTGCCGGATCCGTTCATCTACCTGCGGCTGCGGGGGCGGCATTACATCGTGATGAGCGACTTGGAGTTCGACCGGGCCAAAAGACTAGCACCCCATTGCCGCGTCCTGTCGTTGTCCGAATATGCCGAGAAAGCGAAGGGGCATGGCGCCAGAGAGGTGCCGCTGGTTGAGGTCGTGGCGGTTGTTTTAAAGGAGCGCAAAATTCGTTCAGTTACTGTGCCCGGAAGTTTTCCCCATGGATTGGCGGTGAAGCTGGAGAAGTTGGGCGTCCGGGTGAAAGCCAGTCGCGGGCCGATTTTTCCACAGCGCGAGTTTAAAACACCGGATGAAATTCGCAAAGTGAAAGCCGCCGTGGCAATGACCGAGGTGGGCATGTCGGAGGCCATTCAGACCCTGCGCCGGAGCCGTATAGACAAGGGAGGACGGCTCATTTACCGTAACGCCACGCTAACCAGCGAGAAACTGCAGGCCATCATTGGCGCGGCCGTGCTAACGGCCGGCGGCATCGCCGCGAATACCATTGTCGCCTGCGGCAATCAAGGCACCGATCCGCATGAACGGGGTCACGGGCCGCTCAAGGCGCATTCACCCATCATCATCGACATTTTTCCCCGAGCGGAGAAGACGGGCTATTTCGGCGACATCACTCGCACGGTGGTGCGGGGTCGCGCTAGCGAGCGCGTCCGGGAGATGTATGCGGCCGTCCTCAAGGCGCAGGAGGTGGCGATGTCCAAGATTCGTGCCGGGGTGTCGATGGTCGGCGCGCATCAGGCGGTGGTGGATCATTTTGAATCAGGCGGTTGGTTTTCCGGTCGTCGAAATGGCCACATGGAAGGGTTTTTTCATGGAACGGGGCATGGGCTGGGGCTGGAGATTCACGAGATGCCTCGCATCGGCGCGGGATCCAAGGCCAAATTTCGCCCGGGCCAAATCCTTACGGTGGAGCCGGGGTTGTACTATCCTGGTGTCGGTGGGGTTCGTCTCGAGGATGATATTCTGGTGACCAAGGGGCGCCCGCGCAACCTGACCCGCTGTGAAAAGGTGCTGGAGGTTTAACACGAAAAAGGCGTCTAAAAACTTGCCACTTTAGGGCGAATCAGTACTTTTCATCCCCGCATGGTGGCTAAATCAGGGAAAACGGTGAAAAAGAAAACCGCAGGCAAAAAGGTCTCGGCGCGGAAGCGTCCCGCTGTCAGGAAAAAGAAGGGCACCAACGGCGTTTCCAAGCATCCGCCGGTGTCGGTCATTTCGCACGCCAAACAGCCCGATCACGCTGGGCCAGCTTATGATGGTGACTCGGCCATCAAACTTTACCTGAACGAGATTGCTCGCACCCCGTTGCTCACCATCCAGGAGGAGATTGAACTGGCCGCGCGCATCAAGAAAGGTGACGAGGAGGCCGAGCAACACATGATCAAGGCCAACCTTCGCCTGGTGGTCAAAATCGCCCGTGATTACGAGGGGCTCGGCCTGCCGCTTTTGGACCTCATCGACGAGGGCAACATGGGCCTTATGAAGGCGGTCACCCGCTTTGATCCCGCCAAGGGTGGCAAGCTGTCCACATACGCCTCGTGGTGGATCAAGCAATCCATCAAGCGGGCCCTTGCCAACCAGTCCAAAACCATTCGACTGCCTGTGCACTTGGTGGACAAGATTTCCAAGATGCGTCGCGTGGCCATGCACATGCAGGAGGAACTCGGACGCGAACCCACCGATGATGAATTGGCTGAGGAGATGCACATGACCGCCGCGCGCGTGGCCCAACTCCGGACCGCCGCCATTCGCCCCGCGTCTCTTGATGCCCCGGTAGGGGACAACGCGGATTCTGATACGCTGGGCGATCTGGTGGAGGACAGCCATGTTCACAATCCCTACGAGGAACTGGAGGAAAAAACCGTCAACGCTATGTTGCATCAGTTGCTGGACACACTTAGCGAACGCGAGGCAGAGATATTAAAATACCGGTTTGGAATTGGTGGGGGAGACGTGAAAACGCTGGAGGAAGTGGGCGAGCAATTCGGGGTCACCCGCG
This sequence comes from Verrucomicrobiales bacterium, assembly GCA_002721895.1. Next base: position 4,312 of record PBLV01000048.1, on the reverse strand, counting down.
AGCGTGTCCGGCAGGTGCAGAACATTGCCCTCGCGCGCATGCGCCGAATGATCGAGAAGCTGGAGAAATACGAGCATCATTAAATGAGCGCCGTTACCGCCACCGAGATCGAGGCTGCCATCCGCAACGTACCCGACTTTCCGCAGCCGGGAATCCAGTTTAAGGACATCACCCCGGTGCTTGGCAACGCCCGCCTCTTTGCCGGTGCCGTCGACCTTATGACCGCCAAGCATGCTGGGGCCGGTATCGATGCCTGTGTGGGTATCGATGCGCGCGGATTCATCTTTGCTGCCGCAGCTGCCAAGCAGCTCGGTGCCGCCTTCGTGCCCATTCGCAAAAAGGGCAAGCTGCCATGGAAAACCCACGAGGAAAGTTATAGCTTGGAGTATGGCGAAGCCACCGTCGCCATTCATCAGGATGCTCTCCAGCCCGGTGCGCGCGTGCTGCTTCTCGATGATCTTCTCGCTACTGGTGGCACCGCAGCGGCAGCGGCAAATTTGCTCCAGAAGATCGACGCGGAAATTGTGGAGGTTGGGTTCCTCATCGAGTTGGGTTTCCTCAATGGCCGTGAGAAAATGAACGGTGCTCCGATCAGCTCGCTGATCACCTACTAGCGCATGGCGGCCTCAGCCACCGCCACGTTTCTGGTACGCGACTATGATCTCGCGGCTACGCTCACCTCCGGACAGGCCTTCCGCTGGCGCGAAGTCGATGGCGCATGGGAAAACGTCCTTGCCGGTCGTTGGGTTCGCCTAGCCTCCAACGGCCAAACCATCGCCGCCCGTGTCGTGCGCCCCATCCGCGATTGGCAGTGGTTGCGCGATTACCTGCAAGTCGATCTTGACCTGCAAACCATTTACGGCGGTTTCCCCGCTGCTGATCCGCATCTCGCCGCCGCTCGCCGCACCTGCCATGGCCTGCGCCTACTGCAGCAGGATCCCTGGGAAACCCTCGCGGGTTTCATCTGTTCCAGCAACAAACAGATTGTGCAGATCGAGCAGATCATCGGCGAAGTTTGCACGCGCTTTGGCAAACCCGCACGCGTCGGCTGGCACACTTTTCCCACAGCGGAACGCATCGCCGCCTGCACCGAGGCCGAACTGCGCGCCTGTCGCATGGGCTACCGCGCCAAGTACCTTTTGGGCAGCGCCCAAATGATTGGGCGGGGCGAGATTCAACTCGAGGCTCTCCGCGCCATGTCCTACGCCAAGGCTCGTGAAGAAATCCAGCGCCTTCCTGGCATCGGCCCCAAGGTTGGCGACTGTATTCTCCTGTTCGCCTATGGCTTTCCCGACGCGTTCCCTGTTGATACCTGGGTCCTCAAAGCTCTGCGTCAGCTCTACTTTCCCCACCGCGCCCCCAAGCCCAAGCGCCTGCAAGCCTTTATCCAAAAACACTTCGCTCCCCATCACGGCTACGCCCAGCAATACCTTTTTCATCATGTGCGCACGCAGGATGGATTGAGAGGGAAATCTTGAGGCTCAAGCTCCTTTCCACTACTTCCTATTCCCCACTCACTACTCGCAACTTATGCTTCGCGTTACCAACACCCCCGCTGATTTTGAGGCGCTGGCCAAAACGGACCTGTCCGAAACCACCTGTATCGTACTCGACATTCTTCGTGCCACGAGCAGTATGGTTGCCGCACTGGCCAATGGAGCAGATGGAATTCTGCCGGTGGCCACGATTGAGGAGGCGCTTGCTGCGAAGGAGTCGCGGCCGGACGCGTTGTTGGCTGGGGAACGGGAGGGATATCGCATCACGGCCGCGCAGGCCGGCGGAACGGACTTTGATCTCGGCAATTCGCCGCGCGAGTACACGACGGAAGCGGTGGCGGGCAAAACGATCATCACCACCACCACGAATGGGACGCGTGCCTTGAGGGCATGTGCAGGCGCGCGGCAAGTGTTTGTGGGCAGTTTCTTGAATCTTACTTCAACACTGAAACATCTTCGGACTGATTCTCCGGCCTGCCTGATCATTGTTTGTGGAGGGACGTACGAGGAGGCGGCCTTGGAGGATGTCCTTGCCGCCGGCGCAATCACGAATGAACTGTGGGACTTATACGGAACTGGGGTGGAGGATTCCGCACAGCTCGCGCGCCACTTGTTCCTAAGCATGGGCGATGATCTTGAGGGGGCCATGCGTTACGCCCGGAATGGCCGCCGTTTATTGAGCCTGCCGGATTTGGCGGCGGACGTGAGGTATTGCGTCCAGCGGGATATTTATTCGCTCGTGGCCGGGGTTTCGGCAGAGGATGAGGTGGTGTCCATCGTCGGCTGATTTCTCCATCCAAACGCAGCCGCAAAACAAGCGACGGTCACCAGTGCATCCAGAATCACGTGCAGCCAGCCCACACGCGCAGATAGCAGTGGGCCGAGGCAGCCGCATTCGCCCTCAAAGCCCTGCAGGCGCAGCGAGGTCAGCAGTACCGTGAAGGCAAGAAACAGCATGCCGGCGACCAGTGAGGCGGGGCGGGCGGCAAATGTGCTGACGAGCAGCACCCCCAAGCCCAGCTCAAACCAAGGAAGGGATTCGGCAAACTGCAGGAGCAGGCCGGGATGGTCGCGCAGTACGGGAAGCTGCATGGTGTCGAGAGTGTTGGCGAAGCTGTTGAGGTCGCCGAGCTTGAGCCAGCCAGAGTAGAGCAGGAGACTGCCAGTAATAAGTCGGATGACCAGAGGCGGCCATGCGGAGGAGATGGGTGTGGGCTCAGCGTCCATCTAATGGGGCATGTTTACCGACCAGAGGTCGAGCGGCCGGGAACGGATTTTGAAGAAACCAGGATGTTCTCCTCGGGCGGGAAATATGACGTAAACCGGCGTGTCCACTAGGCTTTCAAGGAGGGGAGCGAGCTTGTCCCATTCCGGGTCACCGGATTCTTCCGGCACAACAATGGCGCCGCCGGGAACAGGGTCTTGGGCGCGCTTGTCCCGTGAACGAAGATCAAGGATGACTCCGGTTCCGGCCAATGAATTATCCACGGCAAGTTTATAGGAGATTTCCTGGGAGAGAGGCTTGAGAGGATCGGGCAGCTTGGCGTGCAGGCCGGTAACGCGGGGCAGAAAAAGCGAGAGGATGATCAAGCCTGCGCCGGCCAGCAACGAGCCGAGGATGATGTTGCGGGGCGATTCAGCGAGGGATGACATGGATGGAAAAACTGGGCTCAAGGGTATGCGCGGCGGGGAGGTCTGTGCGAATGTTGAGACGGGTGGCTTGGAACCCCTGAGGAATGTCGGAGGGCAGGGCGGCGGTCAGGATCAGCCGGTGTCGGCGGCCCTCGTCGATGGGCTCGGTTTCAACTTTAAAAATGTCGCCATGAACGGCGGCGGCCTCGATGATCTTGAAGCTGGAATTGCTGTCGCTGGCGAGGATGAGGCTGGTTTGTCGGCTTTCTCCAGGATGTGCCACACCAAGGAAGTGCCGGGGCTTTTCCTGCCATTGCAGGGGATGACGCAGGGCGAGGTAGGAGTTGATTTCGCGGGCGGGGATCAAGGGATGATCCGTGTGGATGACGGGGGAGAAATCGATCTCCGGCTGATGGTGTTCGCGCGGGGTCACAATGAGGGAAACGTCCCAGCCGGCGGCACGGCCCTCAGTGTTGGGTTCAACGGGCCGGGCCTCGAGCGCCGCCTCAATGCCCGGCAGCTCGGGCAGGGTTGGGCGCATCAGAGCAAAGGGGCGGCCATCGCCGGCGGTCATCCGGATGGTATTGGTTGAGGTTTGGCCAAGCCGTAGTTCGCCAAAGTCAAAACCAGGCGGATCAAGGAGTACGGTGGCGATGCCCTCGGCGTGTAGGCGAATGATGGATCGCGCTTGTCCGGGATCGTTCGATTCGATGTAGATGCTCTGGGTGTTCTTGCCCGTCTTCACTGTCAGTTCAGCGGTGATTGTGGCGGCGCCATCGGGCTGTATGCGTTTTCTTTCCACATGTGGCACGGTGCAACTACAGGACGCGGAAATTTTGCCGAGGATCAGTGGCGCATCCCCGGTATTGCGTATCTTAAAACGCTGTGTGACTTTCTGGCCCGCCATCACGGTGCCAAAATCATGCGAGTCTCTGGCGAGTTTTAATTGTGGTTCCGGTCCGGATGATTTCTCCTTTCGCGGCTGGGCTGGCTGTAAGACGAGCCAAGTCATCAACCCCGCCAACAGCACGGCCGGGAGTGCCCAGTTCCAGATTGGGTCGGATTTGCTCATTCGTCGGCACCCTTGAAATCCCCATTACTGAGGATGTGGATGTAGGGTGAGTTATTGGGGATGGGAGAGGAGGTAATGTTGTTGTTGGGCCATTGGATGAGGATGTGTGTGG
>PBLV01000047.1 GCA_002721895.1 Verrucomicrobiales bacterium | reverse complement strand
TCGAGGGCTTCCGCCTTGAGGCGCCAATCCTCGGGCAAACCCAGACGTTCGGCGATGGGAGCGAGGCGAGCGAATACGGGGGCGGAGAGGTCGACGGCTTGGCCGAGTTCACGAAGTTGGCCGAAGGCCTTGTCGGCCTCCTTCGTTTTACCGGAGGAATTAAGAAGGTAAGCGGCCTGGGCGGCAGGAAGAACCGATTGCGGAGGTTTGGCCACCAGACTGGCTGCTATTTTAGCGGCTTCCTCTTTTTGGCCGACGGCAAGATAGGCTTGGGCCCGGCGGACCTTGTTCATGCTTTTGGCGGCGGCGATGGCTTCCTTGGCTTCTTCCTTTTTTCCTTGGGCGAGCAGTTGGTGCACCTTGAGTTCGGCAAGAGCATTCTTGGCGTAGGTGATGCGTTTCTTCTCCTCGGCCTCCTTCTTCTTGCGTTCGTCGGCCTTCTTTTTGGCGGCGGTCGCTTCCTTGGAGTCGGGCTTTTTCTTCTTTTCGTTCGAGGCGTCTGGTTTCTTCGCGGTAGCGGCCGTGGCGTTTTGATCGTCGGGTTTTGCCTTTGACGCTTCGGAGTTCTTCTTCGAGGCGTTGTTGGTGTTCTTGGGCTTTGGCGGAAGCTTGCTTTCCAGCATGGGGCGTATCCGGGCGATGACTGCCTCACCTTTCTTGAGGTGGCCGTTCTTGAAGTGAGCGACACCGAGAAGCTGGAGCCTGCGCCGGCTTTCGTTTGGATCTTCCAGTTCCTCAAGCTCGCCCGACTCGCAAAGGTCGGCGAGTTTTTCCCACATCTCGAATTGCTCGAGGGCGGAGAGAAGTCGGCGGTGGCCGTGGAAAGCGCTTCCGCCCCGCTTGGCGAGGGTGTTGTATTTGGGGTGCCGGGGGAGAGAAATCATGTTGCGGGCAAGGGCCACGGCATCGCCAGTTCGGCCGATGGTGGCGAGGTTGCGGCAGAGCCACTCGTTGTTATGAGCGTAGTTGTGGATCTGGTCGGGCATGACGCGGTCCCTCTTCATGTAGGCATGGTCGGTACGCGCGGAGGCTTCCTGGCTTCGGGTGGCGAGATGGTAGCGCTTAAGCTTGGAGTAGACGTGGCCGGACATGTGCCACATGTGAGCGATGCCAGGGGCGGTTTGCCCGCAGACGGTGGCGGAATCCAGCGCCCGGGCGGCCCGTTTGTGGTCCCAAAGGTGAATGCGATAGTGATGAGCCGGATGCATGGGGTTGGCTTGGAAGATCGGCTGGAGAAGTCCATCCACGGCCTCATGGCTTTGAATCTTCACACCGTTGCGGGTGTTGGCCCAGAATTGGCGGGCCAGCAGGGCCCGGGTCTCCACATCGTCGGGAAACTCGTAAAGAATCTCCTCGAGGGCCTTGGCGTAGGCTTCCGCTCGCTCGGTTTTCTTCTCCTTGGGCGTGTTGACGTACTTGGCGAGGGCATCGACGTGCTTGACCTCTCTGGGCGAAGCTGACCCCTTCCGCTTGACTGCCTCGGCGATGAAGCCCTTGGCCCGCTTCTCGTTCCCCAAATTGGCGCGAGCCATACCCCAGTAGGCCATGGCGCAGGAGGGGTCGATGACGGCGGCCTGACGGAAGGAACGCTCGGCCTCCAGGTTCCAGAAACCGTGAAGCTGGCCCAGCCCTTGGTTGAAGAAAGCTTGGCACTTGGGCTTCTTGGTGGTTACGGGAAAGTTTATCTTGGGCATGCCTTTCATGAGGTAGGCTCGCTGGCGCGGGCCCTCGTGGAAAGCTTCCCCGTGAGCGGAATGCCCGGCGGGCACGGTTCCATTGTCGTCCTTCTCCTCGGCGACAAGCGGCCTGACGAACAGAGCGATCAAGACGATAACCGTCCATGGGTGAAAAAACCAAAACGTATTTTGCATGAAATTGCGCGGATCCAGTGGTAAATGGGGTAATCTAGAGTGATTGTTCAAGGCGCCCCAAGGCGTCCATCTGAGTGTGTTCCCAGCACCCAACCATCAGAGCGAATAATAACCTGACGTTCATGCCCCGATCCAAGCGCCTCTTTGATCGAGGGTCAAGGGATTGAGGGCTGGCTGGGGGAAGTCGGTTGGTAGGCGTCCTTGTGGGCGCGGCTAGACTCTTCCGTCCCGTCCTCGTTATAAACCACCCAAAACTCCCGCAGAACAACAACTCGCTAAGTCAATCGTCGAAGCAGTGAAACCTTGGCGCTATCGATTTGACCCACTTGCCGAGGCTTGACCGCTCCCGCTTTTCGTCCCTAGGTTTTCGGTCGTGTTCACAGGAATTGCAGGAGTCATCGGCGCGGGCAAGACCACCTTGGCGAAGAACCTCGCCGAGGTTTCCGGCCACGAGGCATATCACGAAACGGTCCCCTGGGGCGGCAGGCGTTCGCCGTTCTTCCTTGTGATCCTGTTCCTGCTTCTTCCATGCGTGGAGTCCTTGGCCCAGGAATGGACGCGCTTTCGCGGTCCCAATGGTTCGGGCATCAGCGCGGCGACCAATTTTCCCCTCAAATGGACGGCCGATGACTACAACTGGCAGATCGACCTGCCGATTATGGGAAGCAGTTCACCCATCTTATGGGGGAAGCGGCTCTATCTCATGGGTGACCATGCCGACGGTCAGCAGCGCAGCGTACTCTGCATCAACGCAGACAGCGGCCGGATTCTTTGGCGGCGCGATTATCCGGTGAAACGCCATCGCCTGCATCGGGATAATGATTTCACTTCAGCCACTCCGTGCGTGGACGAGCACGGTGTCATCCTTGTCTGGTCCAGCCCGGAGCAACTCCAGGTGACCGCCTTAAGTTTGGATGGCGAGAAAATGTGGCAGAGAGAACTGGGCCCCTACAAGGGACTGCACGGTTCTTCGAATTCCCCGATCCTCGCCGACGGAATGGTGGTCTTGGCCAACGACCAGATGGACCCCAAGCGCTTCGCCTGGTACCTCCCCAAGGGTACGAACATGGATCCGGGAAAAAGCTTCTTGATCGCGCTCGACCGGAAGACGGGCAAGACGCGATGGAAAGTGGACCGAAGATCGGAGCTGGCGGGCTATGCGACGCCCTGCATCCGCCGTTCGAGCGGCCGGACGGAGGTGGTCTTCACCAGCACCGCGCATGGCATCACAGCGGTCGATCTGAAGAGTGGTCGCATCAGTTGGGAAATTGACAAGATTTGGAACGACCGCACCGTCAGCTCACCCCAGTTGTTCGGCGACTTGGTTTTTGGAAGTTTTGGAAAGGGTCTGTCTGGCCAACGACTAGTCGCGGTCCGTCCTGAGACGCCCGGCAGTCGGAAGGGAGAACTGGTCTACGACATAAGGAAGAGCGTGCCGCTGGTTCCCAGTTTCGTGGTCAAGGATGGCCTTCTCTACCTATGGACCGACAGCGGCATCGTCACCTGCGTCGATGCAGCAACTGGAAACAATCATTGGCGGGAACGCGTCGGAGGCGAGTTCTACAGTTCCCCCATTTGGATCGAGGGGCGCTTATATTGCATCAGCAAGCGCGGCCAGATCGTGGTCCTCGCTGCGAGCCGGAAGTTCAAAGTATTGGCCCGCATGGAACTGGGTGAAAAGACATTCGCAACCCCGGCCGTCGCCAACGGCGTCATGTATCTGCGTACGCAGTCACGTTTGTACTCGCTGGGAAAAGCGCCGTAGTTGACGCATCATACCAGTTCAGAATGACATTGCCCCATGGAAGCGCTGTGCGTCGTAATGACATGGTGAAGTTCTTTGGCCTCTTCTGGGACATCCCAAGAAGTAACCGCCCTAACGCCCTCTGCTGCCTCAACAGCCTCGTATGCCGCGCATTTTGTCCACGCATAGGTCGTGTTTCCTACAGGCACTCAGCTATTGCGTTTTCTCGATTTTCTGACAACCTTCTCACATGCAATTTAGCGTTATGAAATCACTGGTTGCCACGCTTGCTACGTTTGCGCTGTTTGTCGGTTGCAGCGAATCATATGTCAGCCTAGGCGGTGGGAAGCCTGAAAACGGTGGGGGGCTTGAAAAAGCTAAAGGTGGATGCGAGCACTGTGAACACTGCGAAAGCGGCTCGGGCTTGGCTGATAAAGAGGATGATTCTAAAGATTCCAACAAAGAAGTTGATTCAAAGAATACTGGCGAAGAGGGGGATACAGAAAAGACAAGTGCCAAGGATAATTCAGAAGACGCGAGCCAAGAGAGAGGCTCGAAAGACACCGGCAAAGAGGACAAAACCACGGAACAATAGCACTCAGCAATGGGCAGGCTTCCGAAGTTTTGGACACTCACCCTTTCCAAGCCACTCGATTGTATATTCCGTCATAGCTTGTCCACTCTATGCAACGGGAGAGCGGCCGGCAAGCTTGAGGCAAGTGAACATCCCGTGAACACTAAAGAACAAGTGCAACTTCACTCATCGGGGCTTTGTGTTAGTTTCATCCCCGTTGAGGGCATCCACAGATGAACTTAACCGGTCGAGAGGCCGCCGGAGCAGCAACTCCTCGGGGAAGTTGTTCTGAGTCTGAGACAGGCCTTCGGGATTGAGGAAGACTAGCCACTCGAACGAGTGTCTCCACCAAAGGCATAAGCTTTTTTGGGAAACCCCTCGGGGAGCCTCAAGGAAGATTGGTAGCCGCCCAAGAACAGGCTTCGGCTTGATCATCGGGCGGCTTTTTTTGTTTCTAGTTCATCACGTTCAAGTGAACATCCAGCTTTTAATTCTCACACTTGCCCCGCCCAGCATTAGTGGTATAGTCGGCGGCGATGAAACCCTACTTCATAGCATTGTTGGCACTTGTCATTGCCCTTGGTTGCCAAACCCACCAAACCTCCAAGGTCTACCCGCGCGAACCAGAGGGCGATTTAACTCAGCGCATACTTGATGTCATCCCGAGCGCAGAGGAAGGGGAGTTTCCTACTCCCGAATCTGCGGTTGAGCATTATGTGAAATGCTTAAAGAACGGAGATATCACCTCAATGGCAAAAGTGTTGATGATAAAGGAGCAAGTGACGCACTTTGATTTTAAAAAGTATGCGTCGGAAATGTTAGATCTTCAATTGTATGATATTGGCAACATGGAATATAGGCACTCCAAGCTGATATACGCTTTAATAGTGTATAAAAAGATTTATGATAAAGTTGCTTGGAACATGGTGGCTGAAACCGAATTTGGCTTCTCGTTACGCGCGCGCCGGGCGCAGGAATTTGAAGAGATATTTGGGCCGACGAGAAAACCCGATCTTTCTGGCTTGGAACACGAGATTGGTGAGCTTGAATGGACTGATGATGAAAAAAAGTATAACAGAGAATGGGAGATTGCGTGGATGAAAGTATATGGTGCGGATGACGCTAAAATGCTCAATTTAATAATGAAATTTGACAGTGAGTCGAATGAGTTAATGGTGAGATTGTTCAAGTATGGATCAAACTGGAAAATACTTGACATCTACTGATGGAGTTGAAAAGTTGGCGCATCCTCACCGCAACGGCGACTCCACTGACTCTCGTGCTTTTGGACTTGATCCTCTGTTGGCTTTCGTTCAAAATACCCCGGTATTATATATTTATAAATTATGAGTACTCCAAATTATTTAGAAAACATCAGGTCGTCATCCCATTATCCTGTTTATCGACGGGTCATTAAAGTGCTTACAATATTTTCTTATATTGCCAGCGTGTTTTTGATTGTTGTGGGCGCGGCAGCTGTTGCACAAGGAAAGGATGAATTGATTGCAACTGGTATTGGAATGATTGTTGCAAGCCTTTTCCTAATATTTGTATTTATACCATTTCAAAAAGAGATTTCACTCATGTTCGTTGACCTGGTTGACTCTACTTTAGATAAAAATTCCAGATCCTAGAGCCATCCTTCAACTCCCCTGAGATTAATCAGACAGGCGACAGCGAGGAGAGAATGCTTCAGGCACTTGTTGCCTCGAAGATTAGTGCCGCATTCGGGCATTAGGCTGGCAAGTGCTGGTGCTGCTGATGGGGATGCGAAAGGGAGACTTGGGTCTCATCGTGATTGATGAGTTACCTGAGACGATCATGTGAATGAAGAGAGGGAAGAGGGTTATTTGATTTTCTTGAAAGTGATATCTGCAAATTTTATCGAGTCATCCCGTTTTCCATCTCTAATTATTCCAATGTATGTGATACTTAAATCGTCATTGATCCTGTAGATGTATATATCGTCATCTTCAGCATGTATTTCCCCACTTACTATTGCCCACTTATATTCTTGTTCTTTCTTGCCATCTAGAAACCACTCACCAAACCCATTTTCCAGAAAGACATATTTGAGAGTATTCCCATTAAATTTGGATTGATATTCCCCAACTACTTTCTTCTCTTCCGCTGTCAGTTCTTTATCAGGAATTGTTGTACATCCCACAACCAACAATCCTATCAAAATTGAAATCAGTACTTTCATTGCTGAGAGATTCCCACCACACCATCCTGATTCAGAGAAGCTAAAAGGATCCTCAGTTCAATCCCACTGGTCTCCTCAATTCCCCAGGAAAGGACCGTTATCCATCCGGGATGGATTAGTGTTGATTTGTGACTGGCGAAGTGTTGCGGGCTAGAACAGCTCCGTCAGCGGGCGGCCTTTTTCGAGGATATTGAAGGGACGGCCGGTAACGTCGGTGGCGGTGAGGTCATCTATGCCCATGGCGTGGTAAACGGTGTGGGCGATGTTCTCGGGGCCCATCACTTTCTCGGTGGGATACTCGGCGAAAGCATCGGTCTTGCCAAAAGTTTGGCCGCCGCGAATGCCGCCGCCGGCCAGCACGATGCTTTGACAGGCGGTCCAGTGGTCGCGACCGGCGCCTTTCACGCCCCCGGAACGCGGATCGCCAATCTTCGGCTTGCGGCCCATCTCGCTGGTGAGCACCACAAGGGTGGAGTCAAGCAGGCCGCGTTGGTGCAGGTCTTCCAGCAGCGCGCTGTAACAGCGGTCAAAGCGCGGCAGGAGATCTTCCTTAAGGCAGTTGAAATTATTGCCATGCGTATCCCACCCTCCCGCGCTGCGGCATTTCTTGGCCAAGGCACTGTTGATGCCATCGACTTTCCAAAAGACGGTGATGAAGGGTACGCCCGCCTCGACCAGTCGCCGCGCCATCAACAGGCTCATGCCATTGAGATGTTCGCCGTAGCGTTCGCGGACTTTCCTTGGCTCACTGGCGATGTCAAACGCGCCGGCGGTCGCGGAACTATTGAGCAGTTCAAAGGCCTTTTTCTGCTGCACCGTGTAGTTGGCGATGTTGGCGTCCTGCTCGTCGGTCGCGCGGGCGTTATTGACGGCATCCAGGAACACGCGCCGCTCGGCCAGCCGCCTGCGGTCGAGCCCCTCGGTGAGCGTGAGTGAGGGCGCGGTGAATTTCAGCGGCGCCTCGTGCCGGCCGTAGATGTAAAAGGGATCATGCTCCAGGCCGAGCCGCCCGGCGAATTGTCCCGGCCGCGTGTAGGGTGCGCGGCTGGGCTTGGTGGGCAGGGTAATGACCTGAGGCAGCTTGGGGTGCTTGGGCCGGCGTTGGCCGATGACGGTGCCCATGTACGGCGCATCGGTGGGATAAGGGCGGCGATTGTTGCCCTGCGTGCGAAAAGTGATGTCCGGCACGTTGCCAGTGAGGTTGTAATAATAACCGGCGTGATGATCGCCGGTGGCCTGACCGCCATCGGTAACAGACCGCACGATGGCGAGGTGTTTGCCCTGCTTGGCGGTGAGCGGCAGGTGCTCGCAGATGTCCACGCCCGGTGCGGTGGTCTTGATGGGATTGAACGGCCCGCGATACGCCAGCGGCGCCTCGGGTTTCATGTCCCACATGTCAATGTGCGACGAGCCGCCACACAGGAAAAACAGGATGACCGACTTGGCCGGATTCCGGCGGCCACCCAGCGGGGTGGAAGGTGAACCCAGCAGGGTGTCCGGCGCGAACTTCAAACCGCCAACCGCGGCCGTTGAGGCCATGAGGAACGTGCGCCGATCCATGAGGGAATTCTCAATTCCCAAGGCTTAATGTTCAAGCAATATATTGATGGGTAGTTATATTGATGGGTAGTGAGTGGCGAAAAGAGGGTAAAGGGAGGCACTGTTCACTACCCGCTATTCGCCACTCATATAATCCTTGATACTTGAAAATTGAGCCTTGAGAATTCGCCCCTTATGAAACACATCCTTCTTTTCCTCGCTTCCTCCCTTTTCCTTTTCGGCGCTGAGCCCAAGGCATTTATCAACGGCACGGGACCCGGATGGCGGGCGATGACGGAGAAGGATTTCACGAATGTGAATTGCAAGGAGGACACATGGAGCTGGGGCAAGGACGGGCTGATCCAGTGCACGGGCAATCCCGTGGGGGTGATTCGCACGAAGAAGATGGTGACGAATCTTGAGCTGGTGGTGCAGTGGCGACACCTGAAGCATGCGGGCAACAGCGGCGTGTTCCTGTGGGCCACGCCGGAGAGCATCAAGAATCTCGAGGCGGGCAAGGGACGATTACCGGCTGGCATCGAGGTTCAGGTGCTGGATCTTGGTTACGAGACGAATTGGGAAAAGAATCGCGGCAAACCAAGCGACTGGTTCACCAGCCATGGCGACGTGTTCCCCACCGGCAACGCGCGCATGAAGGCTTTCACCCCGCAAATCACGTACAAGAAAAAGGACGGCACGGAGTATGTGGTTGGTAAGCCGAACAACAGGCGCAGCTTTCCCACACAGCGATTGACCAAGGGCGTGGGTGAGTGGAACCACTATTACATTCGCGCCATCAATGGCGAGGTGCGCCTGTGGGTGAACGGCGTGGAAGTGGGCGGCGGCACCGAATGCAATCCGGCCACCGGATATCTCTGCCTTGAGAGTGAGGGGGCGCCAATTGAGTTCAAGGGGCTGCGCATCCGTGAGTTGCCCTGACGGACTGGGCCATCCTTGACATCAAAAAACCAATTTAATCTGGGATTTTCCATGAAAAAGGGTGTATATTGCCCCGATGCAGGAAGCCGCGGGGGATTCCATGAAATGCACCAATATCCGAATCGAGGATGAAGTCATCCGGTTTGATTGTCCGCATTGTGGGGTGGATGCGGAAATCGACGAGCCCACGCTGAAGGCGTTTTGGGAACAGAAACCGGACGGGCATTTCCCTTGTCCCGAGCCCGAGGGATGCGGGCACGACCTCGTTTTGCCAACCCTTGAGGAAATCGAACTGCGCAAGACCGTCGTGCCCCCACCCGTGGGGGCCTATCACCCCGATCCCGAGCAGGTAAACACACCGCCCAAGGCCAAGCCTATCCAGGAAAAAACACCCGCCGAGCTGGCCGCGGAAATGTTAAATGCCGATCAGGAGCCTGAGAAAGAACACACCAACGGTCACGCCGCAGCCACCGCCTTGGCCATCCGCACCTTCCGCCACTCGGACTGGCAGGGGGGCGGGCAGGATAACTTTGACAGAGAGGTGTCGAAGTTTCTTGCGGAGACAGGCGAGGCAAACATCATCAGCGTCAATCCCATCTCCTACACGGACGGCGATGCGAAACTGAATGATTATGGGGTCATGGTCGTTTTCAAGCGTCAACAAACCGGCGAAACCGAATGGGACGGTTGACCCCGCGCGCGTAACTTTTCACACTGCGCGGCCGTACCATTTGCCATGAAACGCTTGGGCCTCCAACTGATTGCTGCGGCGACCTTCTCGGTGGGCGCAGAGTTGCCCAAGACTGTGAGGGATGTTCACGACCAACCGCACCCGCTCAAGGCGGACAAGGCACTGGTGCTGGCTTGGACAAGCGCGGGCTGCCCCATGTCGAAGCTGTACCGGCCACGACTGAACCGGCTTGCCCGGGAGTTTGCGCCGCGCGGTGTGCGCGTATTGCTCATCAGTTCCAGCTCTCAGGATACCCTCGCCGACCTGCGCGCCCTGGCCAAGCCGCTGCAAACGCCGATCATCCAAGACGTTGACGGACGGCTGGCCCGCACCCTAAAGGTCGGCCGCACTACCGAAGCCATCCTGCTCGACGCCCAAGGCCAGGTAAAATACCGCGGCGCAGTGGATGACCAATACGGTTTTCGTGAAACCGCTCCCGGTGACGTGGGTGCCTTCCGGCGACAGGAACCGCGCCGGCATCACTTGCGCGAAGCACTGTTGGCCGTGCTGGACGACAAGCCCATTGTCGTCAAGGAGACGCGGCCCTTTGGCTGTGCCCTGCACCTGCCCGAGCCCGGTCAACCTGCCCCCCCCGCAAAGATCACCTTTCATCGGCACATCGAGCCGCTGCTCCAGCAAAACTGCCAGGAATGCCATCATCGCGGCGGTGGCGGCCCCTTTGCGCTGGAGACCTACAAGCAGACCAAGGGCTGGGCCAAGATGATTGGCGAAGTCGTGGCGGAAAAGCGCATGCCCCCGTGGAATGCCGATCCCAAGGTCGGGCATTTTCGCAACGCGCGTGGCCTGACGGAAGCCGAGATTCGCCGCATCACTGAGTGGGTGAAATCCGGCGCGCCCCAAGGCGATCCCGCACAAGCACCACCACGCCTCTCATGGGACACCGGCCTGGGCATTGGTCCGCCCGACAAGGTGATCACGCTGCCTCCCTTTGACGTCCCCGCCGAGGGGCGCGTGCCCTATCGTTACGTGCCCGTGAAGCTGAACCTGAAGGAGAACCAATGGGTGCGTGCAGCCGAATTCGTATCCGACACTCCGGAAGTGCTGCACCATACACTTGCGTTTTTAAAACAGCCGCGCTGGCGCAAGCCCAACCCGGATGCCCCCTGGACACCGCGCTTCAATCCCCTCTCCGTGCTCCAAGGCGCACGACCGGGCGAACGCGGTTTCTGGATTCGCCGCAACCAGCAACATCTCCGCGACTTCCTCGTTGGCCAGGGCGGTGGATTGAACGGCTACTTTCTCTCCGGCATTGTGGGTGATCGCCCCATGGTCCTGCCGGAAGGCCGCGCCAAATTTCTGCCTTTTGACGCCTCCATTATCTTTCAACTCCATTATCAACCCAACGGCCGAGCCGCGCGTTCCACCTCCCGCCTGCGCCTCTGGTTCACCAAGGAACGGCCACGGGAAATCATCGACACCCGGGCCGCCGCCACGGTCGTCTTCAGGATCCCCCCCCACGCCAAGGCGCACGAAGTCCGCGCCAGCCACCGGTTCCAGCGCGACACCCTTCTCCTTTCCCTGCAGCCGCACATGCATTACCGAGGCGGCACCTTCCGATTCGTTGCCGAGTTACCTGACGGTCGACGCGAACCCCTGCTCCATGTCCCCCGCTTTGATTTCGACTGGCAACACCGGTACGAGCTGGCCCAACCCCGCTGGTTCCCCGCCGGCACCCGCCTCCACGCCATCGGTACCTACGACAACAGCGCCGGCAATCCAGACAATCCAGACCCCACCCAGACTGTCTGGTTCGGCCTTCAGTCCGAGGAGGAAATGTTTATCGGCTTCTTCGAGGCCATCTGGAACGCCCCGAAGCCCCGTGAAAAATAGCGCATTGCCATCGCGCCCTCGCCCTCTACACTGCCCCACATGAAGGTCGTTATTCTCGCATTGGCAACCTCCCTTTCCGTGTTCGCTTGGGATGAACAAAAAAAATCCGCGCCCCTAACAAAGCCCGCCCTGAAACGGAACGCCCTCCCATCCGCCCCCACTTGGCTGACCTCCCCGGACAACTGCACCGTCCGGCTCGAGTTCACAATTCAGGACGGCAACAACAAGGACACTTTTCTGATCCTGTGCAACGGCAACGAATACACCATTGCCCGCACCCACATCAGCCCCAACAACGAGCACAACTTCCAGATCAACGGCTCCGTCCAATCCACCACCAACGCCAACAAGGTGAAGGTCCAATATTCCGCCATCCTCTCTCAAGAAAACATCGACGAGGGAATCAAGGGTGAGTTTACCCTCAAGGGCAACGCCGCCCTCACCAGCGGAAAGCCTACCCTCCTCGGCCACCTCGGCGGCCAAACCCTTTCCCTCACCGCAACCATCATCGAGTAACATTTAAAACTCAAGCCGAACCAACCATGAAACATTTTACCGCCATCCTTGCCATGATCCTGGTCGCAAGCGCGCAGGATAAACCCGTCAACCCCGCCGTCCTCAAGGCCAAGCAGGAATTCGAAGCCAAGAAAGCCGAGGCCGCCAAGGGCGACCCCGCCGCCGTTTACGAACTGGGCGACCTCCATTATTTCGGCAAGGGCACACCCCGCAACTATGCCGAGGCCCTGAAGGCCTACACCCAGGCCGCCGAGGCTGGTTATGTCCTGGCCGAGGCCAACTTGGGCTACCTCTACGAGCGCGGCCAGGGCGCCACCAAAGATTACAAAAAAGCAATGGAATGGTACACCAAGGCCGCCAACAAGGGGCACGCGGAGGCACAGGTCAACCTGGGCGAGATGTATTATAGCGGCAAAGGACTGCCCAAGCGTGACTTTGCCACCGCTTGGAAATGGTATGCCATCGCCGCCGAGCTGGGACACAAGGATGCCAAGCTGTTCGCCCCGCGGGCCGCCGCCCTTCTAAGGGAACCCCAAGTCACGGCCGAGCAGAAGGCCGGGGCAGAAGCCGCGGTCAAGGCTTGGATGGACGAATATAAAAAGAAACAATAATGACTTCGGATCACGGGCGGAGGTTTATGCACGCCTGTGAATAACTAGTGAACATCAAAAAATAACTCCACCTTGGGCCTGTGCGTTTTCATGCTATCTTCATCTGGTTGAGCGAATCTTCGGAGGAACTTAACACCGGTCGAGAGGCCACCGGGCAGACAACCTTTCGGGGTTGCGAGCCCAACCGAGGACAGCCCTCCGGGGCCGTTTGAGGTCGGTCTTTCATCAGCCCAGAGGCGGCGGATCTTCGGAGACAAAGTCTCGGCCCGGGCGAACCCCTCGGGGTTCATCCTGTGGATTCCATCCTTCGGGAAGGAGTTTTTGGGACTTGTTCGGGCGGGTTGAGTGGCCAATTTGCCTCCACCAAAGGCAGCCCTTTGAGGGATGGCGGATGGAACGGCTTGCTGTACCAACCGCGGCCCATGAAGGTTTCCTTGGCGGGACGCAGACCGGGGCGACCCGGCCAGCGACCTTAAAGGACTTGGTAGACCGCCCGACGAGGGGACTTCGGTTCCGGAATCGGGCGGTTTTTTTTGGGGCGCAAATTTTTTGCGCAATAAAAGCCCGATAAACTTGTTTCTTCTACTCGGTTCTGCTTCCTATGAATCCAGCTTGGATTTGGCCACCAGACGGCCACCAGACCCGTGGTACTCACACGTCACACAACTCCACCGCGTTGATCAACCCCTTCATCGGGTCTCCGGTGGGAATGAATTCCTGGCCCACGAAGCCCTTGTATTTGATGTCCAGCAGCTTGCGCATGATGGGCGGGTAATTGATTTCCTGCGTGTCGTCCAGTTCCTTGCGGCCGGGATTGCCGGCGGTGTGGATGTGGCCGATGATGTCCTTGTTTTCCTCGAGGCGCCGGATCACGTCGCCGTCCATTATTTGCACGTGATAAATGTCGAAGAGCATCTTCATGTTGGGCGAGCCCACGCGCCGGATGATGTCGGCCACGTAATCCACCTTGTCCCCCTGGTAGCCGGGATGACCCTTCATCGGGTGCGTGTCGTCGCGCGTGTTCAGGTGCTCAAGGCAGATGTTCACGCCCTTCTTTTCTGCGTGGCCAATGATTTTCTTGAAGCCTTCGACGCAATTCTTTGCGCCCTCCTCAAGGGAAATCTCGCCGCTCTTCGGGTCCTCCGCCTTGCGCCATTTGTAACCGTTAAAGGCAATCACGCTCTTCACGCCGTGCTTGGCGCAGGCATCAATTGTCTCTTTCGTGGCCTTGATCACCATGGCGTGATAATCGCGATTGTTCATGCCGCGCATAAACGGCGCGCCCTCGACGCCGTTGGGGGCGATGGCGCAGGTCAGCCCGTGCTTTTTGAGCAATGGCCAATGTTCCGGCCCAATGATCTCCACGCTTTTGCAGCCCAGATCTTTGGCGGCCTTGGCGGTGTCTTCCACCTCCCAACCACGCTCGCCCCAGCACCAGTGTACGACGGACTGGTTAATGCGGCCCTTCTTGACACCGCGTTTTTTGGCGGCCTCGCCAGTGAATGCTGCGGTGACCGCCGCGCCACCGGCCAGTTTGATGAGATTACGTCGGGAAAAGGATTGGTCTTTCATGGGAATTAGTTCGGGGGGATTCAATCGGCAAACACGCGGGGTGACCAGCAGAAAACGCTTTTTGACTTTCGCCGCCGTAGGCAACCCGTAAGCTGGGCCCATGCCTGACCACGACGCCATTATGGAGGCGAAGCTCCGGGTGATTGATGACACCCACCGTTATGTGCCCGATCGTTCTGCGCTATTGATCATTGATATGCAGCACGGGTTTGTGGATGAAGGGGCATCGCTCGAGGTAGCGGCGGCGCGGGATCTGATTCCGAACATGGTTCAGCTCATCGGCGCTTTTCGTGCGGCGAATGCACCGGTGGTTTACACTGAGTTTGTGTACGCCGACAACGTGCCGTGCCTGCGCGGTGATCCTTTCGGCATTGAACATCTTGAGGCAGATGGCGCGCCGGGTTTTGGCAGCCAATCCAGCAACTGCCTGATCGGCCATAATGCGGGCACCGGTGTGGAATCAGCCGATACCATTCCGGCGCTGCAGCCGCGCCCCGAAGAGTTGATCATCCGCGGTCATACTTACGACAAGTTTTACGGCACACCGCTGGATCTCGCTTTGCGCAGTCAGGACATTTCGCACCTTTTCCTAACCGGCATCACCACCGATGTTTGCGTCAACTCCACACTCATCGCCGCCACCCAACGCAATTATCGTGTCACCGCCATCACTGATGCCTGCGCCTCGCCTTGGCCCGAATTGCATGAAGCCTGCTTCAAAATTTGGCAGCCCAAATTCGCCCGCCTGAAAGCAACGGCGGATGTCCTTAACGAAATCTCATAACCATCATGAAACATATTCTCATTCCCCTGTGCGCAATATTTGGCGCCTTCACCGTCACGGCCGAAGCGCCGCGTGTTTTTCCTCAGGGCCAGCTGCCTGATGATATCCGCCTGAAGCCGCTCAAGGATTTGAACGGGCATTTTCCGTTTGCGGTGCCCAAGACGCTGGAGGCGTGGAAGGCGCGCAAGGCGGAGCTGCAATTGCGTGTGGCGGTGGCCAATGGTCTGTACCCGATGCCCGCCAAAACGCCGCTCAATGCGGTGATTCACGGCAAGGTGCATCGGGAGGGTTTCTCAGCGGAGAAGGTGTATTTCGAAAGTCTCCCGGGTTTTTATGTGACGGGCATCCTATTCCGGCCGACGGCCAAGATCGAAGGCAAATGGCCGGCGGTGTTGTGCCCGCACGGTCATGGCGGCCGCCTGCAGATGCACAGTGAATCGGCGATCCTGAATGAGATTAAGATTGGTGCGGAGAAGCACAAGGAATCCGGCCGCATGCCCAAGGTCGCCCGCGCCGCCACGCTCGCTCGCCTCGGCAATGTGGTGCTGCTTTTTGACATGATTGGTTACGCGGACAGCACGCAGCTTTCGTACGAGCTGGCCCATCGTTTCCGCACGCAGCGACCGGCGATGGAGGGCAAAAAGAACTGGGGCCTGTACAGTGCCCAAGCGGAGTTGCGGCTGCAGTCCATCATGGGCCTGCAAACTTGGAACGGCATTCGGGCACTGGATTTTCTGGCGAGCCTGCCGGATGTGGATCCCAAACGCATGGCCGTCACCGGCGGCAGTGGCGGCGGCACGCAGACCATTTTGTTGGGCGCATTGGATGATCGCCCGATCGCCTCATTCCCGAATGGCATGGTGAGCACTTCGATGCAGGGCGGTTGCACCTGTGAAAGCTGCTGCCTGTTACGAGTGGGCACGGGTAATGTGGAATTAGCAGCCTTGTTTGCCCCGCGCCCGCAAGGGATGACTGCCGCAAACGATTGGACCAAGGCAATGATGAGTGACGGTTACCCGGAACTGCAAAAGCTCTACGCTCTCTACGGCAAAAAGGAGAATGTCTTTTGTGCCGACCTCACGCATTTTCGCCACAACTACAATTATGTGTCGCGCGCACGCATGTATCACTGGTTCAACCGCCACGTGAAGTGGGGGCTCAAGGAGCCCATCGTGGAGGCGGATTTCAAGCTGTTGTCCAAGGAGGAACATGCGGTGTGGAATGAGAAACATCCCGAACCTTCTGGCGGCGAGGCCTTTGAACGAAAATTGACGAAATGGGTGGCCGAGCGTGACACCAAGCTGGTCGAAAAAATGACGGTGGCAGAATTGCGAAAGGCGTGGGGCGCATTGATCGGGCGCACAACGCCGGACTACAAGGATGTGGCCCGTGAGAAAGTAACCAAGGTCAAGCGGGATGGTTATCTGGAATTCACCGACATCCTCCGCCTCAAGGCCCAGGGCGAATCGCTGCCGGT
Source organism: Verrucomicrobiales bacterium (assembly GCA_002721895.1). The sequence goes on along the minus strand of PBLV01000047.1, from coordinate 486 downwards.
TGTTTCGCTGTATCCCGCCAAGGATTGGAACGGCAAGGCGGTGTTGATCCTGTCGGATAATGGCAAAGTGGGTCTTTTTGCCGGAGACGGAAAACCAACAGCCGCCGTGCGCGCGCATTTGGCGGCAGGCACTTCAGTAGTGGGCGTGGATCTCTTTCAGCAGGGCGAATTTCTCAAGGACGGCAAGCCCCTGGCGCAATCGCGGGTGGTGCGCAATCCTCGGCAGTTTGCCGGTTATAGTTTCGCCTACAATCACACCCTCTTCGCGCGGCGCGTGCATGACGTGCTGACCGTGCTGGCGTGGGTGCGCGGTTTTGAAAGTGAAAAGCCCGAGCACATTCGCGTAGAAGCCGCCGGCAACATTGCGCCGGTGGCCGTGGCTGCCTTGGCCGTGGACGGCAAAGGCGTGAATGAAGCGGCCGTGAATGCCGGGACTTTTTCCTTCGCCGACTTGAAATCGTATCGCGATCCAAACTTCCTGCCCGG